>NZ_BDAY01000084.1 GCF_001612685.1 Nocardia altamirensis NBRC 108246 | reverse complement strand
CTCTGGGCTCTGTGAACCGTACGAAAGGTCTGTGGTTCGACAGCTCCAGCACCCTGCGGTCCGGGCCTGCGGTCGACGGCGAGCGCCGCCCGGGCTGTGGCCAGTCGTTGGTGTCCGGCCAATACCCTTGCGATCCTGGTCCCTTCACGGAGTGGATGGAGTCGGCGAGGCTTGTCCGCTCACGCCGGTGTCGGCGAGCAGGCGCGGTCGTAGTAGCGGCCTGCTGCGCGACTTAATGCCTGGCTGCGTGGCCTTGGGTGTCGACACCCGGGATACACAGACCCTTCGTACGGTTCACAGAGGCGCTGGGCTCTGTGAACCGTACGAAAGGTCTGTGGTTCTACAGCTCCAGCACCCTGCGGTCCGGGCCTGTGGCCGACGGCGAGCACCGCCGGGTTGTGGCCAGTCGTCGGCGGCCAATACCCTTGCCGTCCTTGCCGTCCTTGCCGTCCTTGCCGTCCTTGCCGTCCTTGCCGTCCTTGCCGTCCTTGCCGTCCTTGCCGTCCTTGCCGTCCTTGCCGTCTGGCGGAGTGGATGAGTCGGCCAGGCTTGCCCCTCAATCGGTGTCGGCGAAGCCGACTGCGCGCGGCCAGGTGTCTACTCGGTGGATCGCGGGAACTTCTTGTTCCGCGATTTCCAGGTCGTGCAGTTTGCGGGCGGTGACCATGACCCGTGACTCGACGGAGGCGACGGTGTAGTTGAACGCGTCGACGGCCTTGCCGAGCTGTGCACCGAGACGATCCAGGTGCCGTCCGGTCATGCCGAGCCGGGCGTACAGCTCCTTGCCTAATTGCTGAACGGTTGCCATATCGCGGGACAGCGCCTCCTGTCGCCACCCGAAGGCGACCGTGCGCAGCAACGCGATCAGGGTGGTCGGCGTCGCAAGAATGACGTTGCGGCCGAAGGCGTATTCCAGCAATCCCGAGTCGGTGGTCAGTGCGGCGTCGAGGAACGGGTCGCCAGGCACGAACAGCACCACGAATTCCGGTGCCGGGTCGAAGGCGGCCCAGTACGCCTTGTCGGCAAGTTGGTCGATGTGCCCGCGCAGGTGTTTCGCATGCCTGGTCAGATGTTCGGCCCGCAGGTCGGGGTCGTCGGCCGTGCTGGCGTCGAGGTAGGCGCTGAACGGCACTTTCGCGTCGACCACGATGTGCCTGCCGCCCGCGAGATTCACCACCAGGTCGGGCCGGACGTTGCCGGTCCGGTCGGTGGAGCCGTCGCCGCGGGCCGCTCGGGTCACCTGGGTGTCGAAATCGCAGTGCCGCGTCATGCCGGCCAGCTCGACCACTCGCTCCAGTTGGATCTCGCCCCAACGCCCGCGAATCTGTGGCGCCCGCAGCGCGGCGACGAGCTGACTGGTCTGGCTGGTCAGCTGCGTTGAGGTGCGCTGCATTCCTGCGACCTGCTCGCGCAGGCTCGAATAGGCGTTGATCCGATGATGTTCGACCTGCTGAATGTGGTGGTTGAGCGCGCCGACCGCCTCGCGAAGCGGGTCGACCAGCGCGCCGACCGCGTGCGAATGCCTGCGTGCCGCATCCTCGTTCGCTGCGTTGAGCGACTGCCGCAGCAACCGCTCGTTGTCGCCGGCCGCCGCGAGTCTCGCCTCTGCCGCCGTCGCCCGGTGCCCGGCGCGCGCGGCATGGCCGAGCCAGCCGAGCCCAACCCCTGCGGCGAATACCAGCATCAGTGCGACGAGCATCGGTGCGGTCATAGCGCAGATAGTGCCGCACGCCACCGACAAAGCGGGTCGATGGGCAATCTGCCAGCGCTGTGTCGGCTACCACCGGGTGCTTCCTGCGGGCATCGGTCAAGCCGTGCATACGTGAATCCCTGGCGCTGACCGAGTGTCTCGATTGAATTCTGTCGGTGCACTCGCCTACGGTTTCGCGGCATGCGGATGCTGCACACGTCGGACTGGCACATCGGGCGCACGTTCCACGGGGTCGATCTGCTTGCCGACCAGGCGCGCGCACTGGCCGCGATCGCGGAGCTGGTGGCCGAGGCCTCGGTCGATGTGGTGGTGCTGCCCGGCGACGTGTACGACCGGTCCATTCCGAGTGCGGACGCGATCGCGGTGTGTAACCGGGGATTCGAGGCCATTCGCGCAGCAGGCGCCAGGATCGTCGCGACCTCGGGCAATCACGATTCCCCTGCGCGGCTCGGCGCCGGTGCGAGTTTCGCGGCCGCCGGCGGGTTGTATCTGCGCACCACGGTCGCCGACGCCGACCGGCCGGTGCTGCTGGAGGACGCACACGGGCCGGTGGCGTTCTACGGCATCCCCTATCTGGAGCCGGACATCACCCGTGCGGAACTCGGTGTGCCACAGGCCCGTTCGCACGCCGACATTCTCGACGCGGCGATGCGCCTGATCCGCGCCGATATCGCGCAACGCGACGGCACCCGCACCGTGGTGCTCGCGCATGCCTTCGTCGTCGGCGGCGAGGCGACGGGCTCGGAGCGGTCGATCTCGGTCGGCGGCGTGGAGACCGTGCCGATGTCCGCTTTCGACGGCATCGACTATGTCGCGCTCGGCCACCTGCATTCGCCACAGACGCTGTCGGAGTCGGTGCGCTACTGCGGGTCCCCGCTGCCGTATTCGTTCGCGGAGAGCTCGCATCGCAAGGCCGTGTGGCTCGTCGATCTCGATGCCGCCGGGCTGCATTCGGTCGAGCGCCGCGATCTACCCGTGGTGCGCGGGCTCACCAGGCTCACCGGCACGCTCGACGAGTTGCTCGCCGACGAGGCGCACACCCAGGCCCAAGAGGACTACGTGTCGGCGGTGCTCACCGACTCGACGCGTCCGGTGGACGCGATGCGCAAGCTCCGCGAGCGCTTCCCGCACGCGGTGCACGTGGAGTGGGTGCGGCCGGAGGGCAACCCGGAGTTGCGCTACCGTGAACGGGTGCACGGCCGCCGCGACACCGAAGTAGCGCAGAGCTTCCTCACCGACGTGCGCGGTGTGCCCACCGACAGCGAAATGGCTTGGCTGGAGCGAGCACTCGCCGCCGCGGTCGCTGAGCCGGATCGGGTGCTGAGCCCCGCGGAATCGGCCAGGGAACTGTCCGCTTGAACGAGCGCCAGCGAGTGAACAAGGACACAGCCGAGGATCGCTCGGTCACGGCGGAGCCGCGCGTCGGCGGGGTGCAGTCGTGAGCGAGTGTCAGCGGGTGAACCATTGCCTGGCGTCGCTCGGTCGCAGTGGAGCCGCGCGTCCGCGGGGTGCAGTCGTGAGCGAGTGCCAGCGGGTGAACCAGTGCCTGGCGTCGCTCGGTCGCAGCGGAGCCGCGCGTCGGCGGGGTCCAGTCGTAAGCGAGCACGAGCGGGTGAACCAGTGCCTGGCGTCGCTCGATCCCGACGGAGCCGCCCGTCGGCGGAGCCGAGTCGTGCACAGCCGACGCCCTGTCGCGCCGCGGGCGGCCATTCGATGAGGCTGCACCGGCTGGAGATGACCGCCTTCGGCCCGTTCGCCGAGACCACGGTTGTCGACTTCGACGCGCTCGGCGCCGACGGCCTGTTCCTGCTGCACGGGCAGACCGGCGCAGGCAAGACCACCGTCCTCGACGCGATCGCGTTCGCGCTCTACGGCCGGGTGCCCGGCGCCCGCGGGGAAAGCAAACGCCTGCACTCCGACCACGCCGCCGAGCAGACTCCGCCGCAGGTGATGCTGGAGGCGACCCTCGGCGGGCGCCGCCTGCGGTTGACCCGCATCCCCGAATTCGAACGCCCGAAGTTGCGCGGCACCGGCATGCGCACCGATCCCGCCAAGGCGACGCTGGCCTGGCTGGACGGTCGCGGCGAGAACCTGTCCCGCATCCCCGATATCGGTGACGAGATCATCCGGCTGCTCGGCATGAGCGCCGATCAGTTCTTCCAGGTGGTGCTGCTCCCGCAGGGTGATTTCGCGCGATTCCTGCGGGCGGACAACGAAGATCGCGAGAAGCTCCTCGAAAAGCTTTTCGACACTGAACGATTCGGTACTGCCGAACATTGGCTGGCCGACAAGCGCCGCGCCTCCACCGCTGACCTGGACTCGCGTAAACAGGCCATCGACCGATTGATCGCCAAGGTCGGCGTCACGGCGGGCGTGAGCGGGGCCGAGACCGCGAGCCCCTTGGATGCTGTCGCCTGGTCCCAGGACCTCCTCGCCACCGCACGCACGGATCTGACCACCGCGGCCGCGACAGCCGAACGCTGCCAACAGGAATCGGCACGGGTCCGAACCCGCGCCGAGGAACAGCGCCGTCTGCACGAGCTACGTCGCCGAATGGCCACTGCGCGTACGCAACTCGACGATTACATCGCCAACAAAGACCACCGCACAGCCTTGCAGGCCGAGCTCGAACTGGCCCGCCGCGCCGAACCGGTCGCCGCCGCCATCGACGAAGCGCGCACCGCCGTCATGCAGATGCGCCGCCAGGATGCCGAAACGGTCAGCGCAGCAAGAAAGTTGGCTGCCCGCCTGCTGGAACCGGCCGGTGCCGACCTCGCGGGTGCCGAACTGGTCGATATCGAAGGCGCGCTTGCCGGCGCCGACGACCGAAGTGGCGCTGAGGCGGGCCCGTCTACTCGTGCAGGCGCGCCTTCTGGTGCGGATGATCGACGTGGCGCTGAGGCGAGTCCTTCTGCTCGTGCAGGTGCGCTTTCTGGTGCGGATGATCGAGGTGGCGCTGAGGCGAGTCCTTCCAACCGTGCGGGTGCGGCGCGCATCGGCGCGAAGACGACCGATCCTGCGGATACTGGGCGAAGCCGAGCTGGTGCGACGGGTACCCCGACCATCAGGGCCGACGCTGACATCGACGCCGCGATCCGGCAGTGGAGCGCGCTGATCGGTGGCCTGGACGAGATCCAGTCCGACGCCACGGCCGCCACTCGGCTCACCAAGGAGCTGGCCGGACTGCGCGACGCGGACACGGCGCTCAACACTCAGGTGACGAAGCTGACCCGGCTGCGCGAACAACTCCCCGGTGCACTCGCCACCCTCGATGCGCGCCTGAACGAGGCCACGCGCGCGGCCGCCACGTTGCCGACGCTGACCGCAGAATGTGAGCGCCTGCAGACCGCTGCCGCGGCTGCGGTCGAACTCGCCTCGCGCAAAACAGGTTTGGATCATGCCCGCGTCGAGTGGGAGTCGGCACGCGCCACGCACAACGACGCCAGGGAACGCGTCCTCGATCTGCGTGAGCGCAGGCTGGCGGGCATGGCCGCCGAACTCGCGGACGGTTTGGCCGACGGCAAGCCCTGTGCCGTCTGCGGTTCCGCCGACCATCCGGCACCCGCCAGGCCGACCGCGAGCGCCGTCTCCAAGGAGGCCGAAGACGCCGCCATTGCCGCCGAACGCGCCGCCGAAGACGCGCGCGACCGGGTGCAGGCCCGGATCTCCAGCCTGGAACGCGACATCGAGGCGCTCACCGCCCGCGGCGGCGACGCCGACCGCGTCGAGCTGGCTGCCGCCCTCCGTGCCGCCACCGACCGCTACGAAGACACCGCGGAACTCGCCGCCCTCGCCGACGGCCTGACCGCCGAACTCACCCGCCTGCGCACCGACGAGACCCGCCTGCACGACGAACTCCGCGAATCCGATTCCCGCCGAAGCACCGTCGCCGCAAACATCGCCACCGCCACCGCCCGCCTCGCCGAACTCACCACCCGCCTCCGCACCGCCGCAGGCGGCGACGAAACCATCGACCGTCGCCGCGCCCGCCTCACCGCCCTCATCGCCGACGCCACCACCCTCCGCGACGCTCGCGCCGAAGCCGCCGCCGCCCGCGAACAGGTCGCCACGATCGCCGACCGCGTCGAAGCACTGGCCCGCACCGCAGGTTTCCTCCCCACCCAGGACACAGAGCAACCGCAACCAGCAGCAACTACCGCACACACCGAACCACAGTCCACCGCAACCGCTTCCGATGCCATGTCAGGTGCCGCGCCTGCCGAAGCGCAGCCTGCCGCAACCGGTTCCGATGTCACAGCGGGTGCCGCG
>NZ_BDAY01000083.1 GCF_001612685.1 Nocardia altamirensis NBRC 108246 | reverse complement strand
CCGAAGCGCAGCCTGCCGCAACCGGTTCCGATGTCACAGCGGGCGCCGCGCCTGCCGAAGTGCGGCTTGCTGCGACCGCTTCCGATGTCAGGTCCGGTGCTGCGCCCGTAGGCGGTTCGGCTGCGAGCCCGACATGTGCCCCAGATTCCGCTGATGTGCAGGGCGGCTCCGGAGGTGTCGGAGATCCAGCCCGTGCTTCGCGAGGGTCGATGCCCGCCGGTGTGGAACCTGCCGACAGTGTTGCTGCGGTGGATGATTCGGCCCCGGCTGCGGCACCCTCGGCGACGCCGAATTCGTCTACCGCACAACAGACAGCAGGCGCTGGTGCGCCGCGCGACGATGTGGCTCGGCTGACCGCGATCGCGCGGGTGGTTACTGCGGCGAGTCGTACTGCGCAGCGGCAGGCGGAGATCGAGGCGGAGCTGGTGGCCGCCGATCGTGCTCGCGCGCATGCTGAAGCTGTGCTGGCGGAGCCGGATATTCAGGCTGCGGGGGCTGCGGAGGTCGGGGATCTGGCTGAGTTGGATGCTGCGGTGGCTACCGCGCAGGCGCAGGTCAATGCCGCCGTTTCCGTGCACGGGGAGGCGAGCAGGCGGGTGAGTTTGCTCGAGGATCTCGGCGGGCAGCTGTGGGCGGCGGTGGATCGGATCGCGCCATTGCAGCGGACACACGATGAGCTCGCCGCGCTCGCCGAGGTGGTTGCGGGCCGCGGCGAGAACAACCGGCGGATGTCGTTGCGCTCCTACGTGCTTGCCGCCCGCCTGGAAGAGGTGGCGCAGGCGGGTTCGCTGCGCCTGCGCCGAATGTCGGCGGGCCGTTACGAATTCGTGCACTCCGACAAGGCGGGCCCGCGTGGTCGTCGTGGCGGTCTCGGCCTGGACATCCGCGACGACTACACCGGCGCGGTCCGCCCGGCCAAGACCCTCTCGGGCGGCGAAACCTTCATGGCTTCACTGTCTTTGGCACTCGGCCTGGCCGACACCGTCGCCGCCGAATCCGGCGGCCTCGTGCTGGACACCCTCTTCATCGACGAGGGCTTCGGCGGCTTGGACGCGGACACCCTCGACGCGGTCATGGGCGTGCTCGACGAGCTCAGGGCCGGTGGTCGCGTGGTAGGCGTCGTCAGCCACGTCGACGAGATGCGCCAGCGCATCCCGAGCCGCCTGCACGTCCGCCGCGGCCGATCCGGCTCCCACCTCGAGGCCACCGTCGCCTGACCGTCAGTACTCCTGATCGAGTGGGAACTGGTGGCGGCATTTCGCGAGAAGCCTCCGCCACCAGTTCCCACTCGATCACCCAGGCACTCGTGGGGGTGTTGAAGTCGAGAGCGAGTCGAGGTCGAATAGGCCGATGAGTGAGTTGGTGGGGATCAGCGAGGCGGCTCGGCGGTGCGGGGTTGCGGTGTCCACGCTGCGGTACTGGGAGGAGCGCGGGCTGATCCAGGCCACCGCGCGGCGAGCGGGTGTGCGTCAGTTCGACGCCGATCAGATGTTGCGCATCGGCCTGATCCAGTTGTGGCAGGAGTTCGCCCTGCTGAGTCTGGACGAGATCGCGATCATGCTGGCGGATGAAGCGGTGCTTGCCGACGATGCGGCGCCGTCGCGGGTGGTCATGCGGGAGCGAATCCGCGCCATCGAGGAGCAGCAACGTCGGCTTGCCGAAGGGAAGGCCCATCTGGAGCACTCGTTGAAGTGCACGAGCCCACATCCGGCGGGCCGCTGCGACTTCATGCGCGAGGTGGTGCGGCAACGCATGTCCGGCAATCGAATTGATCCCAACGACCTGGACTATCCCGCCTAGTCTCGGCGGGCTCCGCGGTTGCGCTCAAGTCGGCTTCAACCGCAACAGTGACGGGCATGACCCAAACTCTCGAACCACCACCGACCACCCGGGCGGCCTCGCTTCCGCTGCTGGTGACGGCGTTCGTGCTGGTGAGCTTGAACCTCAGAGTGTCCTTCGCTGGTCCAGGTCCGCTGGTCCCTGTGCTCGGCCTCAGCCACGTCGGCGCATCGGTGCTGACGATGTTGCCCGTGCTGTGCATGGGCTTGTTCGCCTCGTTCGGGGTGCTGGTGCGCAACCGATTCGGCGAGGAGCGTGCCTTGTTTCTGGCGATGGCGATACTGGCGGGCGGCGTCGTAATTCGTTCGATCGGTGCTGTGTTCCCCGCAGTCGGCACCGGTGGCCTCTTCGCAGGCACCGTCGTCGCGGGCGCGGGCATCGCCGTCGGCAATGTCATCACCCCGGTGCTGGCGAAGAAACGCTTCCCCGCCCCGCGCATCGGCATGATGATGGGCGTCTACGGCCTGGTGGTCAGCGTGGGAGCCGCTGTGGCCGCAGCGATTTCGGTGCCGGTGTATCACCTCACCGGGTCGACCTGGCTGGCGCTTGGACTGGCTCTGATTCCCGCGCTGTTCGCCATCGTCGCCTTGATACCGCAGCTGGACCGTCCGCACGTCCGTACGAACACGAACACCTCGTGGGGCTGGCTGCTGCGAAACCCGTTGGCGTGGAGCATAACCGGTTATCTGGGCGGGCAGTCGCTGCTGCTGTACACGCTCTTCGCCTGGCTGCCGTCGGTCTATATCGCCCGCGGCGTCAGTCAGACCACCGCGGGCTTCTACTTGTCGATCTGCGCGCTGACCCTCGCCATCGGCGGTTTCGTCGCGCCGCCCCTCGCGGCCAGACGGGCAAGCCAGCGCATCCACCTGGTGGCCGCGGTGGCACTGTGTTTCGTTGGGGTGCTCGGCATTCTGGCCGCTCCGGTGGCAACCGCGCCGGTGTGGCTCGTCGTCCTCGGCATCGGCCTCGGTGCGGGCCAAACGCTACCGAGCATGCTGTTCGTGCTGCGCACCCGCGACCACCACACCGCGACGGCACTGTCGACGAAGTCGCAGACGCTCGGCTACCTGATCGGCGCCACCGGACCGCTGCTCGCCGCCGCGCTGTACTCGGTGTCGGACTCGTGGACGCTGCCGCTGCTCGGGCTACTGGCGTTGCTGGTGGTCAACGGCATGCTCGGGCTCGCGGCCGGCCGGGCTCGCTACCTCGAAGCGCCTGCGCGACAAGCCGTCACGCTTCGTGATCGAGCAGCCAGCGCTTGACCGGCAGCCCCCAGCGGAAGCCGCCGAGCGCGCCGCCGATGCGAAAGATGCGGTGGCACGGGACGAACAGGGCCGCGGCATTGCTCACACAGGCGTTGGCGGCGGCCCTGGTGGCGTCGGGGCGGCCGGAGATGGCGGCGAACTCGGTGTAGGTGATGGGCGCGCCTGCGGGCACCTTGCGGAGCACATCCCATGCGTGCATGAGGAATTCGCCGGAATGCTGCCGCACCGGGATCGGATCGATCGCCGTGAGATCGCCCTGGTGATAGGCGATGACCGCTCCGGTCACCGCTCCGAGGTCGTCCCGCTGCCGCAGATCGCCAGGGCGCAGGCTGGGATGGACCACGGTGCACAGGTACGCCACGTCGGTTGTCCACCCCGCGGCGAGCACGGCTCCGTCCGCGTCGACCACGGCGGTGAACGGCCCGATCGGTGTGTCGACGGTCGCGAAATCGGCAGTGGCGGTACCGATGCGCGGTGTGGTTGATCGAATAGTGCTGGCGGCGGTCATGTTCGGGTGCTCGCTTTCGAGGAGGCGGCCTTGGCCGCTGCGGCGGTGGAGCGGTCGGCGCGATCGGTCAGCGCCGCTTTCCACAAGTGCATGGACAGATACGACCGCCACGGCATCCAGCGGCCGGTGTCGGCGAGGTCGAGGCCGAGCACCGCGGCGCCCTGCCGCACCACCAGATCGGTGCTGAGCAGCACGTCCGGGTCGGCCAGCAGACGCATCGTCACGTAGTCGGCCGTCCACGGGCCGACCCCGTCCAGTGCGAGGAGTTCGCGCCGCAAGTCGGACGCGGTGCGGCCTTGGTGCAGCGCGAGTTCACCGCTGGCCAACGCCTCGGCGGCGCCGATGATCGAGCGAACCCGCCGGGTCGGACCGGTGAGCACCTCGGCGCCGCGTTCGGCGATCACCGCAGGCGTGGGGAACAGCAGCGGGATCGGGCCGTCGACGTGCTCGCCGAGCGCCTCGACCAGCCGCGCGGTGTGCGTCGCCGCCGCCGACACCGAGATCTGCTGCCCGATCATGGTGCGCAACAACAGTTCCGGCCCGTCGAGGCAGCCTGGCACGCGGATGCCCGGCGTGAACGCGGGCCGCTTGCCGTCGACCGGGTCGGGCGGCGTATCGGCGTCCGGCGGCGAGCCTGCGCCCGCGTCCGGCAGCCGGACGGTATCGGGGTCGGAGAGCTCGGGCCCCGAAACCCGCTGTCCCGGAGTCACACCCAGCGCCTCGTCGATGCCGATCGGATCGGCGTCGAGGTCGAGCAGGTGCCGCAGCCGCGCCACTGTCGGCGCCAGATCGCGCATGTCGTGCAATGCCAGCTCGGCCCGCACATGATCGCGTTGGAAGCTGAGCCTGGTCGTCGCGTGGCCGTGCGGGGTGCGCAGATTGCGCGTGTACGCGCGGTTCTCCCAGAGTTCCATGCCCGGCGCGACATGGGAGGAGAGGAACCATTCCAGCCAGGCCCGGTCGAGTGGTTCGCGGTAGGGCAACCGCAGGCTGAGTGAACCGTTGACCGCGGGGGCCTGGCGTCCGTTCGAGCCGGATTTGGCGCGATGCGCCTCGGCCCGCATGGTCGTCGGGCTGACCGCGAATACCTCGCGCACCGTGTCGTTGAATTGGCGAATGCTGGCGAACCCGGCCGCGAAGGCGATGTCCGACATGGGCATTGGGGTCGTTTGAATCAATAGCCGCGCCGTATGAGCGCGGTGCGCGCGGGCCAGCGCCAGCGGGCCTGCGCCGAGTTCGGTGGTGAGCACCCTGGTCAGTTGCCGTTGCGAGTAGCCGAGGGTGGCGGCAAGCGCGGGCACGCCGCCGCGTTCGATCACTCCGTCGCCGATCAACCGCATCGCGCGGGCGGCCAGGTCCGCGCGGGTGTTCCACAGGGGTGAGCCTGGTGCGGCGTCCGGTAGGCAGCGACGGCACGCGCGGTAGCCCGCCTGTTGCGCGGCCGCCGCAGTCGGTAAGAACGACACATTCGCGCGCTTCGGCGTGATCGCCGGACACGATGGGCGGCAATAGATTCCGGTGGTCCGCACTGCGGTGAAGAATTGCCCGTCGAATCGGGAATCTCTGGTCGACACCGCGCGGTAGCACCGCTCGAAATCCAATACCGTGATCGTCACGTCAACCACAATGTCAGGTAAGGGCACGCTCTGCTAGCGGAAATCTGCCATTACCGACCGAATCGGATGCACCGTGCACGAGGGATCGTCGCGCGGTACACCGAGGAAAGGTGGCGAGCGGCGCCCTCATCGCGCCGCCCGCCAAGCCTCAGCAGCAGCGATTCGTCGGATTGTGGTCCGCGTCCGCGTGCCGCGTGCGCCAGTACTCGCGCTCCGTCGGAATCTCGCACCCGGGATGGTTGCGCGCGAGATGGTCGACGTACCGCCGATAGTCCTGCCCGCCGAGGATCGAGTTGAACCACCACCCGACCGTGCGCACCGCGGTCACCGCGGTGCTGCCCGCTCGACGCAACTGTCCGAGGACAACCGGTCGAGCCGACCGATCGCCCTGCGGGAGAGCGCCTTCCATCGGTGCCGAGTCGATCATCGCCATCTCGGCGGTGTCGATCGTCGGAATCGGGATGGTGTCGATCGTCCCCGGCACGGCGGTGGCGATCGTCAACACCGAAGTGGTGTCGATCGTCGGCGCCGAGGTGGTGTCGGCCGTTTGCGCAGGGGTGGTATCGACCGTCGGCGCCGCAGCAGTCTCCACCGTCGGCGCCGACGCAACCTCGACCGTCAATGGCCCGCTTTCGCTGTCGCGGCACCCGGTGCTCGCACCTTCCCTGACGCGATCAGGGCGTCCCATTCCTGCTGCACCTCCTTTTCGGCAGGCGTGGCCAGGAAACCCTTCGGCGCGAAGATCTTCGACGGTTCGTCTTCCGTCTCGCTGCTCGGTCCGCCGCCCGCTCGCCACGCCCGCACACAGACGACGGCGCCGACGATCGCCACGATCAGTACGAGCACCGCGAAGATGATCGACAGGCTGCCCTGGATGAACGTGTTGCGCACGACCTTCTCCATGTCGTCCGCCGTCTTGGCGGGTGCCAAGACCTTTCCGGCATCGGCGGCGGCGCTGTAGAGGCTGTGCGACTTCCAGTATCCGATCTTCGGGTCGTCGGAGAAGATCTTCTGCCACGACGCCGTCATGGTCACGGTCAGATCCCACACCAGCGGGATCGCCGGTATCCATGCCCACTTGAGCAGGCCCTTCTTGATCACGATGGTCAGCACAACGGTGAGCGCGATCGCGGCGAGCAACTGGTTGGAGATGCCGAACAGCGGATACAGCGTGTAGATGCCGCCGAGCGGATCGGTGACACCCATCAGCAGCACCGACCCCCACGCGGCGACCACGATCGCCGAGCAGAGCCAGGCGCCGGGCCGCCAGGACGGATCCTTGAACTTGCGGGCGGGCCCGCCGAGGTTGCCGAGCGAATCCGACAGCATGAAGCGCGCGACCCTGGTGCCCGCGTCGATCGTGGTGAGGATGAACAGCGCCTCGAACATGATCGCGAAGTGGTACCAGAACGCCTTCAGTCCGGTGCCGCCGAGGAACCGGTGCAGCACCTCGGACATGCCGACGGCCAGCGTCGGCGCACCACCGGTGCGCGAGACGATGCTGGTCTCGCCGACGTCCTTGGCCGCCTGCGTCAGCTCGGCCGGGGTGACCGGATCTCCGCTCAGGCCAAGGCTGTTGGTGTAGGCGGCCGCCTTCTCCGCGGTGCCACCGGTGAGCCCGGCGCTCGCGTTCATCGCGAAGTACAGGTGCTGGTCGATGATGCTCGCGGTGATGATCGCCATCACCGCGACGAACGACTCCATCAGCATGCCGCCGTAGCCGATCATCCTGGCGTGCGACTGCTTCTCCAGCAGCTTGGGGGTGGTGCCCGAGGAGACGAGCGCGTGGAAGCCGGACAGCGCACCACACGCGATGGTGATGAACAGGAACGGGAACAGGCTGCCCGCGAACGCGGGACCGGTACCCGAGGTGGCGAACTCCGAGACCGCAGGCGCCTTCAGGACTGGCATGGTGATCAGCACGCCGACGGCGAGCAGCACGATGGTGCCGATCTTCATGAAGGTCGACAGGTAGTCGCGCGGCGCGAGCAGCAGCCATACCGGCAGCACCGAGGCGACGAAGCCGTAGGCGATGAGGAACCAGGCGATGGTGGTGCCCGAGAGCGTGAACCAGTCCTGGCCCCAACCGGATTCGGCGACCCAGTTGCCGGAGACGATGGCGAGCAGCAGCAGTGCGAAGCCGATCAGCGAGACCTCGCCGACCTTGCCCGGGCGCAGGTAGCGCAGGTAGACGCCCATGAACAGGGCGATCGGGATGGTCATCGCGATGGAGAACACGCCCCACGGGCTGCCGCCGACCAGCACGCCGTCCTTGTCCGGTGTCGCGGCGAGCGCGTTCACCACGACGATGCCGAGCACCGCGAGCAGGATCATCATGATCACCAGCACGGCGATGATCGCGGCGACGCCGCCGACCACGCCGAGCTCGTCGCGGGCCATTTGCCCGAGGCTGCGGCCGCGGCGGCGGGTCGATGCCCACAAGACCAGGTAGTCCTGCACGGCACCGGCGCAGACGACACCGAACACGATCCACAGCGTGCCGGGCAGATACCCCATCTGAGCGGCGAGGACGGGTCCGACGAGCGGGCCTGCGCCCGCGATGGCGGCGAAATGGTGCCCGAAGAGCACCCGCCGGTCCATCGGCATGTAGTCCTTGCCGTTTTCCAGGATCTCGGCGGGCGTGGCCTGGTCGTCCCTCGGCTTGGTGATCTTGTGCTCGATGAGCCTGGAATAGAACTGGTAGGCCAGCACATAGGTGCACACGGCCGCGACCACGATCCATACCGCGTTGACCGATTCGCCACGGGAGATGGCGAGGACGGCCCAGGCGAGCGCGCCGACGAGGGCGATCGCGGCGAATATGCCCTTTTTGACTGGGGTGATCGGCGAACGATCCACGACGCCCACCGGAGGTAGGTCGGGATCAGTCCGGAGGTATTCGATGGTCGCCATGCGAACTACTCTCCCGGGAAATCGAGCTGGACTTGCTGAAACGTTGACAACGTAGCTGAACTGAAGCGCGTGTGAGCCGGACTTAGGGAAGTCTGAACATTGCGACGGGAATCGTGCCTGGTGTGGTGGGCCGGATCGGTTCATCCACCGAACCGCATCGTCCTACGAATCCGCGCGACGCGCCCCGGGCACGACGGGTACGGGTGGCCCGCGGCACGCAGCTACCTGGTCGGCCGGTGTTCACGGCCGCCGCTGATCGCTCGTGACTGCGCCTCGCTGGCGCTCGGCTCCGTCACGAGCGAAGGCTCGGCTGTGCCCATTGTTCGCTCGCTGCGCTCGCTCATGCGACTGGGCGTGTTTCCCTCGCACTCTCGTGTTGCCCTCCGTATGCTGCCATGCTGGCTCGCACATTCCGCGATCGGTCCCGCGATGTCGGCCGAGCGTCACGTTCCACCCGCACGTCCTGACTGTCAGCGCTGTGGAGGAGCCCGTGTCACCGGTTCGTCGTCGCACCATGCTCGGTTCGGCGCTGGCCGCTCCGCTGCTCGCCGCGACCGGCTGCGGATCGGCCGACGACGCGCTGACCTTCTTCTTCCAGGCCAGGCCGGAAGAGGCACGGGTTCGGCTGCGGATCATCGAGGAATTCCGGAAGCGACACCCGGACATCAGGATTCGGACGATCATGTCCGGGCCGGATCCGCAGCAGCAGCTGCTCACCTACTGCGCGGGCGGCAAGTGCCCCGACGTGATCATGGCCTGGGAGCTGCTGTATGCCGGGTTGGCCGAGCGTGGGGTGTTGCTCGATCTGCGGAGCCTGCTCGAGCGGGAGCCCGGGTATGCCGAGACCTTGCGCAGGGACAGTTATCCCGCGTTGTACGACACGTTCACCTATGCAGGCGGTCAGTACGCCCTGCCGGAACAGTGGTCGGGAGTGTTCCTCTATTACAACCGTGAGTTGTTCGCCGCGGCTGGGCTGACACCGCCGACCCGATGGCGCGATGCCTGGTCGTTCGACGAATTTCTCGACGCTGCCCGCACTCTCACCCGGCCGGGGCGAACCTGGGGGTTCGCCGACGCCTGGGTGCCGTACTACTCGGCCGCCTGCTTCGGGATGAACAACGGGGCGGAGTGGTTCACGCCGTCGGTGGCGCCGACCAGAACCAACCTCGGTGATCCTCGGTTTGCCGCCGGGTTCCAGTTCTACGCCGACCTTGCGGTGCGGCACGGGGTGGCGCCGAAAGTGTCCGACCGGCTGTCGATTTCGGCGCAGGATCTGTTCCTCGGTGGTCGCGCGGCGATGGTGCTCGGCGGGCATTGGCTGTACTCGGAATTCGCGGGGCAGGGGATTCCCCTCGATGTCACGGTGCTGCCGGTCGGGCCGCACGGTGGGCCCGGCGCGATTACCGCCGTCGGCAGCACCGGGTTGTCCATCGCGGCGAACAGCCCGCGGATCGAACAGGCCTGGGAATTCGTCAAATTCGCCACCGGCCCGGTCGGGCAGGAGATCGTCGCCGCGTCCGGGCTGTTCGTCCCGGTGCTGAAATCCGCGATGACCTCACCCGGTTTCGCCACGGCGCACCGCGACGTCCGCAACCTCGCGGTCTTCACCGAAGGCCCCGAAAACTCACGCCCCTTCCCGATAACCCCCGCCTGGGGCAAGGTTTCCGCCCTCCTCGAACGCGGCGCCAACCGCGTCCTCCGCGGCGCTGCCCCCGCCACCTCCCTGACCCCCGGCCTGACCGCCGACATCGACCTCCTTCTCGAGGACCGATGAGCACGAGTGGCACATGGCTGCGGCAAAGTGCGAGAAGAGCTCTCCATGGTGTGCCACTCGTCGCCGAGCGAGGGCGGCTGGCGCGGAAGCGGGAGCTGGCGGGGTGGGGGTTCGTGGCGCCGAATGTGGTGGCGGTGGCGGTATTTCTGGTGTTTCCGTTGGGGTTTTCGTTGTATACGAGCTTTCAGGCGTGGGATCTGTTCCGGCCGATGCGGTTTGTCGGGCTGGACAACTATCGGCGACTGCTCGGCGCGGATCCGTTGTTTCTCATCGCGTTGCGGAACACCGCGGTGTTCACGGTGCTCACGCTGGTGCCGACGGTGGTGATCGGATTGGGGATCGCGGCGGCGTTGCAGCGGAAGTTGGCCGGTATCGCCGTTTTTCGGACGGTCGCGTTTCTGCCGCTGGTCGCGTCGACGGTGGCGATGGCCGTGGTGTGGCGGTTCATCTTCACCGGTGACGGGATCCTCAACAGTGCACTCGGGTGGGTCGGTATCGGCCCGGTGCCGTGGTTGACTGATCCGGAACTGGCATTGGTTTCGCTGAGTGTCGTCACCGTCTGGAAGAGTGTGCCGTTCGCGACGGTCATCCTGCTCGCGGCGATGCAAGGAGTGCCGGAGCAGCTTTACGAAGCGGCGAAGATCGACGGGGCCGGTGCGCTGCGCCGGTTTTCGGCGATCACGGTGCCGTTGATCCGTGGGCCGCTCTCGTTCGTCTTCGTGATCACCATCATCAACTCGGTACAGGCGTTCGATCAGGTGTACGCGCTCACCGGAAGCAACGGTGGGCCGGAGACCGGCACGTACCTGCTGGGAATCATGCTGTTCCAGAACGCCTTCGGGTTCTATGAGCTGGGGTATGCATCGGCGCTGGCCTGGGTGATGTTCGCGATGCTGTTGGTGCTGACGCTTATTCAGTTGCGGTTCGCTCGGCGAGATGCGGTGGAGCTGTGAGGGTTGAGATGGTGCGCACCGATCGGGGTGTGCCTTCGCGTGAGCTGCTGGTTGCGCCGAGCCGAGGCCGCGTCGAGCGAGCGACGGTGCGGCGCATCGTGCATGGGGTCGGGATCTATGCCGTGCTCATCGGGATCGCGTGGTGTGCGCTGGCGCCGATCCTGTGGGCGGTGTCCGCGTCGCTGAAGCGGGACGGGGAGCTCACCGACGGAGCGCTGCTGCCTGCGCACCCGCAGTGGTCCAACTACCGCGAGGTGTTCGAGCTGCTGCCGCTCGGCCGGATGCTGCTCAACACCGCGATCTACGCGGGCTGTGTAACCGCAGGACAGGTGTTTTTCTGCTCGCTGGCCGGGTATGCGTTCGCGCGCTTACAGTTTCGGGGCCGCGAGCTACTGTTCGTCGCCTACCTTGCCACCCTCATGGTGCCGCTCACCGTCACGGTGATCCCACAGTTCCTGCTGATGCGGGCCTTCGGCTGGGTGGACACGCCATGGGCGATGATCGTGCCCGGCCTATTCGGCAGTGCCTTCGGCACCTATCTCATGCGCCAGTTCTTCCGCACGCTGCCAACAGAGTTGGAGGAGGCGGCCATCCTTGACGGCTGCTCCACCTGGCAGGTCTACTGGCGTGTGCTGCTTCCGCATGCGCGACCCGCGCTGATGGTGCTCGCCGTGCTCACCTGGATCACCGTCTGGAACGATTTCCTCTGGCCACTGGTGATGATCCAGCGCAACGAGATAGCCACCGCCACACTGGGTCTGGTGCGCCTCCAAGGTCAGTACACCACCCAGTGGCCGATCCTCATGGCCGCCGCGATGATCCTCCTGATGCCACTGCTGGTGGTCTACGCGATCGCCCAACGCGTCTTCGTCCGTGGCATCGCCATGTCCGGCCTCGGTGGCCGCTGAACCGCCGAGACCGGTCGAGAGCGCTTGCACGCAAGTCTTATTCGCCCCAGTAGGTGCCGAAGCTCCACAGGTTGCCCTCCGGATCGCGGACAACGAAGCCGCGCGAGCCGTAGTCCTCGTCGCGCAGGCCGCGAATCACCTCGGCGCCTGCGGTTTTAGCGCGATCGAACAGCGCGTCGGGGTCGTCGCAGACGAGATAGACCGAGTCGTTGCCCGTCGTCCGTTCGCCGAACGGGCTGTCGTTCTTGCCCGCGCTGCCGAACATGATGCCGCCGCCGAGCGGCCAGCGCATTTCCGCGTGTTCGATGATCGACGGGTCGTTTTCGCGGGCGTAGAGCGCGGTCGGCCGAAAGCCGAATGCCTCGACGAGGAAAGTGGACATCGCGCGGGCGTCGCGGAAGGTCAGGGTCGGCCAGACGGCGGCGCGTGCGGTGGTTTCGGTGGTTGCTGGATTAGTCATGCCTCCAGCCTCACCCGGCGGCCTGCTCCCGGTCTTGGACGGATGGAACCTCGGCGGCCAGCCATGCCGTCGGGCTGGTCCCGGCGAGTTCGGCGAAGTCGCGATTGAGGTGGGCCTGATCGTAGTAGCCGCAGGCGGCCGCGACCTGCGCGATCGAGACGTGCGACGGAATGCGCTGGATCATCTGCCGTGCGCGTTCGAAGCGAGCGATCCGCGCGGCCAGCTTCGGGCTCAGTCCGAACTCGTTGTTGAACCGACGTGCGAGATGCTGTCTGCTCCACCCGATTTCCTCGGCAAGCGGACCGACCGCGAGCGTGCCGCCGGAGCCGACCAGCGTTCGCCATGCCACCGTCAGCTCGGGACCGACCGCCCGATCCGGGTAGGCGATACGGGTCAGGATGCGGTCGCACGCGGCGAAGCGGTCCGGCCATGAGTCCAGTTCCTGCAACTGTTCCCACAGTTCGCGACCGACCGGACCTGCCACGTCCGAACATTCGACCGAGGTGTCCCAGAGCGCCGCGGCGGGCACGCCGAACAGCACTCGGCTGCCGAGCGGAGTCAGCCCGACCGTGACGCCTTCCTGGTATCCCTGATGGGCGATGAGCGCCGTGCTTGCCTGCAGACCGCTGAGCACGCACCGGTATTCCGCGGGCGACTGCTGCGGATTCGTCTGCGCGACCACATCGATCGTCGGCCCGATGCTGATGATGAACGTCATGTACGCCGAGGGCAGGCCGCGATGCAACCCGGCCGCCAAGCCGGGCACCCGGTAGCCGACGTAGCTGTCGATGAACGCCGCGAGCATGGGTGCCGGCCGCGCCGTCACCACCTCGGTGCTCGGCTCCATGCCGATCACGCTACCCCGCTGACCAGCAATCGCAAGGTCAGCCGAGGTGGATGTGCTTGCCGATGGACGCAGGATCGGCGGCCAGGTCGAGCAGGCAGGTGGCCAGGTCTTCGCGGGACATGCGGATGCCGAAGGTGACGTTGCGGTCGACGGCCTTCCGGTAGGAGCCTTTCGCGCGATTGTCGGTGAGTTGCGGTGCGCGCACGATCGTCCAGTCCAGCGCCGAATCGCGGACGACCCGCTCGGCTGCCGCCATATCGGTCAGGCTGTGCCGCAGCAGACGTCGCAGGATCAGCGGTTTCACCACGAACCGGGTGCTCCAATCATCGCCTGGCCCTGCGACTCCCGCGCTGTTGCTGATCAGCACCAGGCGACGCGCATCGGTCGAAGTCATTGCCTTGGTGATCGACAGGGCAGCGTCGGTGCAGACCGAGGTGGGGCCGGATTCGCGGGCGCCGATGGTGTCGAGCACCGCGTCGGCGCCGTCGACGGCCGCGGTGATCTGCGCCGGGTCCATCGGATCGGCGACGATCACGCGGAGTCGGGGGTGCTCCGAGAGGGTGTGCGCGCCGCGGACCACGGCGGTGACCTGGTGTCCGGCCGCGAGTGCCTGGGCGAGTGTGCGGCTGCCGGTGTTGCCGGTCGCGCCGAAAAGGGTGAGCTGCATGTCCGATCCCATCAGGTTGGTGAGTACTTACTAACCTAGGATGGTGAGTGCTTACTAACCTGTCAACCCCGGGAGGGCGTATTGGGAACTCGCGATCAGATCCTCGACGCGGCGGCGGAGATCATGCGCACCCGCGGCGTCATCCACGCGACGACCAAAGAGATCGCCAAGGCCGCAGGGTATTCCGAGGCTGCGCTCTACAAACACTTCAGCGACAAAGAGGAGCTGATCCTCGACGTGCTGAAGCATCGGATGCCCGGCCCTGCCGAAAACCCCCCGGTGCCAGGACAATCGAGCGTCGAAGAGAACCTCGCGGCGATCGCACGCGGCGCTCTGAGCTTCTATCAGCAGTCCCTTCCGCTGCTGGGTGGGCTGCTCGCGCAGCCGCAACGCATGGCAGCACACCGCGATTCGATGCGCAGGCACGGGGCGGGCCCAGGGCACGCCATCGCGGGCATCGCCGCATACCTCAGTGCCGAACAAGAACTCGGCCGAGTCAACGCCGACATCGACGTGCACACCGTCGCCGCCCTCCTCGACGGCGCCTGCTTCCACCAGGCATTCCTGCGCTATTACGACGCGGGCCCCGACGCCACCCCCGCCCCCGACACCCTCGCCACCGCCATGGCCAACACCATCGTCCAGCCTCTTCTCGCCTGAACTGCTCCACGAGTGGCACACCACGGAGAGCCGCTCTCGTGTTTTGCCGCAGCCATGTGCCACTCGTCGGCCAGGCGATCGGTGAGATGGCGCACGTTGGGCGTCGGCGGGTATGAGGCGGTGCGGGTGGGTGGTTACCGTTGCCTCCTCTTTGAGTTGTGGAGGTGTGGTGCGTCGGGTTCAGTACGAACGCAGCGGTGGTCCTGAGGTGCTCGAGGTCGTGTCGGTCGAGGTACCGACCCCTGGGCCCGGGGAATTGCTGGTCCGGGTCGACGCGATCGGGGTCACCCTTCCGGTGGTGCGGAAAGTGCGTGAGCAGCGTGCGCCGATCGCGCTCGGCGGTGAGGTCGCGGGTGAAGTGGTCGCGGTCGGTGACGGCGTCACCGGATATGCGCCCGGCTATCGCGTCACCGGGCTGGTGTTCGGCCACGGCTACGCGGAGTACGCGCTGCTCTCGGCGGCGATGGCCTCGCCGATCCCCGACGGCGCGTCCGCCGTCGACGCGGTCGCGCTGGTGCGCAGCGGCCTGGTCGCCCTCGGTGCGCTCGACGCGGCCGACCCCAAGGACGGTGAGTCGGTGCTCGTCACCGCGGCAGCCAGCGGTGTCGGCCATCTCGCTGTGCAACTCGCACGGGTGCGCGGCGCGGCACGGGTGGTCGGCGCGGTGTCGGATCCGGCGAAGGCACAGTTCGTGCGGGAACTCGGCGCGGACGACGTGGTCGAGTACGGACAGGAGTCGTGGGGCGAGCCGGTCGACTACGTGCTCGAAGCGGTCGGCGGCGACCTGCTCGGACCTGCCGTCGCCGCGCTCGTTCCCGGCGGCAGGCTCGTCGCCTACAGCTCCGGCGGCGGCACGATCGAGGCCTACGACCTGCTGGTCGGCGCCAAATCGGTGGTCGGCTTCCAGATGGCGCGCATCGCGCGCGAGCAGCCTGCACGGTACGAGTACTGGCGCCAAGAGCTCTGGCAGTACTTCGCTTCCGGCCAGCTGCGGCCCGCGGTGCACGCGGAATTCGCACTGGCTGATGCGGCCGAAGCGCACCGGGTGATCGACGAGCGCCGCAACCTCGGCAAGGTCGTGTTGATTCCCTGATCGAGAGGCTGCGGGCAGGCGCGGGTCGGGGGACCGTGTCTGCCGCGTAGACTCCACTACTCGTGAGCGAGCGAGCGAGCGAACCGATTAGCACAGCGTCCAAGACGTACGAGAATGCCGAGCGCAGCGAGGCAGTCTCGTGAGTCTCACCCTCGGAATCGTCGGCCTGCCCAACGTCGGAAAGTCGACGCTGTTCAATGCGTTGACCAAGAACGACGTGCTGGCTGCGAACTACCCGTTCGCGACCATCGAGCCCAACGTCGGCGTGGTCCCGCTGCCCGATCCGCGGCTGGAAAAGCTGTCCGAGATCTTCGGTTCCGAGCGCATCGTGCCCGCTGTCGTGTCGTTCGTCGACATCGCGGGCATCGTGAAGGGCGCTTCCGAAGGCGCCGGGCTCGGCAACAAGTTCCTCGCCAACATCCGTGAGGCCGACGCCATCTGCCAGGTGGTCCGGGTGTTCGCCGACGACGACGTGATCCACGTCGACGGCAAGGTCGACCCGGCCTCCGACATCGAGGTGATCGAGACCGAGCTGATCCTCGCCGACCTGCAGACCCTGGAAAAGGCGGTCCCGCGGTTCGAGAAGGAAGCCAAGATCAAGAAGGACCGCAAGCCGATCGCCGACGCCGCCAAGGCCGCGCAGGAGATCCTGAACGCGGGCACCACCCTGTTCGCCGCGGGCAACAAGGTGGATACCGAACTGCTCAAAGAGCTTTCACTGCTCACCACCAAGCCGTTCCTCTACGTCTTCAACGCCGACGAGTCCATCCTCACCGACGAGGCGAAGGTTGCCGAGCTGAAAGCCGCTGTGGCGCCTGCGGATGCGGTCTTCCTCGACGCCAAGGTCGAAGCGGAACTGCTCGAGCTCGACGACGAATCCGCCCTCGAACTCCTCGAGTCCATCGGCCAGACCGAGCCGGGCCTGCACGCCCTTGCCCGCGCCGGCTTCCACACCCTCGGCCTGCAGACCTACCTCACCGCAGGTCCGAAAGAGTCCCGCGCCTGGACAATCCACCAGGGCGACACCGCCCCCAAAGCCGCAGGCGTCATCCACACCGACTTCGAACGCGGTTTCATCAAAGCCGAAATCGTCGCCTTCACCGACCTCGTCGAAGCAGGCTCCATGGCCGCCGCCAAAGCCGCAGGCAAGGTCCGCATGGAAGGCAAGGACTACATCATGCACGACGGCGACGTAGTCGAATTCCGTAGCGGATTAGCCTCTGGAGGCAAGTACTGAGTTCGCGGCGTGAGATATGCGTTCGCAGCATGACAGCTAGGTCACGTCGAGGCCCCGAAGACACCTCTGTGAAGTACAGTGTGAAGCATGGCGTCAGGCGTGGTGAGAAGTCCCTTCGGCACGGAATCGGTGGACGAGGTGCCACTGTCGAATCCGCCGTTGGTTCGAGTTCTGGCGCAAATCCGGTTTGCGAAAGCGACGGAACTTTGGGTTGACGACTCGGCTGCGCGGCATTTTATCGCAGCAATGAAGAGTGCGTACCCCATAGTTGATCAAAAGCAGGAAACCGCTTTCAAAATTGGTCCGGGTGGAGTTGAGCCGGTGCCTGAAACGAATATGCTCTGGCAGCTAGAATCGCCGGATCGCGAATGGCTGATATCGTTTGGTGATGCTTTTTTTGCGTTGACATCGCAAAATTACTCTAGTCGGACCGAGTTCATCGGGCGCCTTATGTCGGCATGGAAGGTCTTTACAGAGTCAGTCGACGCCATTCGCTCCGAGCGTATCGGTATTCGATATATCAATCGGATAGCAGATTCGGATGCCGTCGACCGATTGGATATGCTTGTTCGGCCGGAGATGATCGGTGAGTCTTTGGCTCCGATTGGGGCCAAGGTTAAACGATTGCATTCCATAGGTGAAGCTCAGTACGCATTAGGTGAGGGGGAGGGCTTCAAGGCTCGATGGGGCCTCCTTCCTCCGGGGGGTGCGTTCGATCCGTCGGTGCCTACGGTGGATTCGCCCAGTTGGGTGCTCGATTTGGACGCTTTCGTCCAGATTCCCGCCGACGCTCCATCGGTAGCAATCGATCAAATTTCTGACCGGCTCCATAATCTCGCCACCCGTGCCTATCGGTACTTTCGGTGGACGGTAACTGATGATTTCCTCGTCGAATTCGGGGGGAAATTAGATGGACACTCTTGACCAGCGGACATGGTCCCAGTTGAACAGTGATGAAGGTACGGGTGATCACTCGCCCGCCCGGACTATTTCATTAGTGGCAAAATTTGGTGCTGTCGTGGTAGTTTCCGCAGGCCTGTTCACTGGCGACTGGGGGACGACACAAATCGCGCCGACTTTTAATCCTCACGGCTTGGGCGGTTTTATCGGCGAGCGTACTACTAATCGTCGGGTGCTGGTAGCGTCGGTATCAGGCCAGCTCCCTCCTGACGTGGGCGCCGCGTATGGCGATGACTTGGGCTCTGTCAAGTCTGATACTGCTGAAGCTGTCATGGAAAGTACGCGTGGTGCAGTGCGGTGGCTACACGATTCCTCAGGGCTGACGTGGGAGCAACTCGGGCGTGTCTTCGGTGTGTCTCGTCGCGCGGTCCACATGTGGGCAAACGGCAGCCGGATGAATGCCAGCAATGTCGAAGCGTTACATGAATTTATCGCAGCGATCCATCGACTGGGAGCGATGACACCGGACGCAACACGTAACGCGCTGTTGAGTACCAGATCTGGCGGAACGAGCTTGCTGGACGAGTTCCGCGCTCGCCATCGAAGTGGGCCTGGTGATGTTTCGGGAGCGCGTGAGCGACCGGATTTTTATCTTGGTGCTCAGCATGGCGATGTTGAAGACTAGAATCTGATCTAGCTGCTAGCTCTGATCGGAGAGGGGCAGGACAAGCTGTGACCGACGGAGATTCGGCGGTACCGTCTCTTGAAGAGTATCAACAAGGCGATATGCTCGTCGGTTTGACAGAGCTGTGTACTCTAACCCGATCTGGCCGGGGCTCGGTCGAGGCGGCCAATGGGGTCGTACTGGTAAGTCAAACCTGTGACATAGTCAGAGAGACGAGACAATATGTTCAGGTTTCGCCTCTGGTCGAACTCGACCAAGACAATGCGGGCTTGGCTCGAAAAGGTAAGCGACCTCGTTACGCTCACGTTCCGCAGGCAGGGCCGGTTTGGTTTGCTGACCTGGACATTATCGCGACTATTGACAAGTCCTTCGCCGCCGATTATCCACCAACCCGCGGATTGGCAACGGATCTGGAGGTTCGAAGATTCGGTGCCGCCGTCGCCCGGAAGTTTGGCAGGTTCGCCTTTCCTGACGACGTCAGTCCCTGGCTTGCTCCGTTGGAGAAGGTGATCTACGAGGGATCAAAGAGGCCGAACAGTGCGTTCGGAAAAATCCTTGACGATATCCTGGAGTTGAGGATTGAGGCCGTCGAAGGCTGGAGTAAGCCCCCGTATGACTTGAGGCTATTACTGGTTATGGAGCCAGGTGTGCTGCCTGTTTACGATGACCATGAGGCACCAGACGTTCCCGATGGGCTCGAAAGTTGGCTCTACACAAATTCGAGTGCTCGTACGCACAAGCACATCGCTGACCGGTTGCTCACGGCGAACGCGCCGATTGAGCGTTACTATCTTTGGGACGCATTGGCCAACTCGCTTGCGGTACTGTGCCGCCCGCCGGATGGTGCCGGACTTTCTATGCGTAGCGCGGTCGTCGGTGGGGCAGTGCTGGGTGAGGCGGTATCGGCCGACGACTTCACTTACGCTCGTTATCGGAAGACGGAACTTCTCGACGTCGACCATCTATGTTGACCGCTTTCATGCATATTGAGATGGCTTTTACTGCGGGGTCGCCGCAGTGATCGAGGCATCGTGTAGTTCGCCGGTTTCGATCTTCGTCTTCTGCACGACGTGGTGAGGTGTCGTCAAACCGCCGAAGCTTGACCCGCCAGACACAAGCCGTCCGAGATCGTCAACTGTTGAAGCTCTCGGCAGAACGTAGCAACCTGTTGCCCTCAGGTTCTGCGCCGAATCCCATGCGTCCATGCGCATTTCATGCATGTCGCGACTGCGGTTGGCAAGGTCCGGGGACAATCGAGTGATGACTGGGCTTGCGCTGACGACGGAACGGCGGAACGAGTTGGCCTCGATGTTGGAGGACGAGACACGGTTCCGGGCAGATTATCCGGCGGTCGCTGAGTATCTTGACACGGCGCCGCGGTTAGCCGGCACCGGCGACGCGCAGGCGGATGCGGCCTTCGATCTGCGTCTTCTGCACTTCATGACGGGCGGGCGATCGGAGTCTGGTAACCCGTATTGGGACATCGTGGGACCGTCGGTGTTCGAGCACAACGGCCGCCGTGTGATCAACGGCGGGCGGCCGCAAGGAAGCGCTCGGCTTGGCTATGCGCAGACTGTCCTTCAGGCGGCGTACGCCTACGCTGTACCGGCTCCCGATACGGCTCGATGGATCGCGAATCGCTGTTCGTCCAGGCAGATCGTTGAGCTGGGAGCTGGTCGGGGGTATTGGGCTGCACAACTTTTCGCGGCAGGTTGCCAGGTGAGCGCGTTTGACTCCGTGCCACCTAGCACGAGCGAAAATGTCTCGTTTCCAAAGTCTTCGGGTCAGCATGACGAATGGTTCGGGGTTGCGGATCTGACTGCTCGCTCTGGCTGGCGGGCCAACGATGTCTTGTTCCTGTGCTGGCCTCCTGGATGGGGAGACTCGATGGCTTCCACTGCGCTTGCGGAGTACTCCGCAGCTGGTGGTGATCTGCTGATCTACGTTGGCGAGCTGGTGGGGGGCAAGACGGGAGATGATGCATTCTTCGATGCTCTTGCCCGCGGCTGGGTATTGGATGACGAGGATCGCGGCTTCGTGTCCTGGTGGAATCTGCGTGACGTCGCACAGTGCTGGGTTCGCCGATCGTAGGGGCGGAGCCAGCCACGCGCATTGTGTATACGCACGGATGTATGCTTAGTTCGCAGCGCCAACCGGGAAGGGATTGGGCCATGGTCGAACCGCGGTATGTCCAGATCGCTAACAAATATGCACGTGAGATACGTAGCGGAACGCTCCCGCCGAAGACGGCGCTGCCCAGCTACGTCGAGATCGCTCGCGAGCACAATGTGTCGGAGATCGTTGTTCGCAAAGCGATTGATCAGCTGGACCGTGCAGGGCTGGTTCGTCGAGTTGAGCGCCGTGGAACCTACGTTGCTGAGCGTCCGACCTTGACGAGGCTGGCTCCCGAGCGGCAGATGGAGAGCCCAGAGACTACTTACGGCAGTGAGTCGGATCTGGCGATAAGCGTCCAGCGGGAGATCGACAGGATCGGCGCAACGGACGAGCTGGCTGCGGCCTTTGGCATCCCGCATGGCGCTGAACTGGTTCATGTGGTGACCCGCGCCTCGGAAGGTGAACAGCCCGTTTCGATCTCGGACACGTTCCACCTGCCTGAGCATGAGAACCCTGACGCGGTGTACCTCGAGGAAACCCTGGCGGAGAGGATGCCGGCCGAGGGGCATGCTGCGTGGTTGGGAATCGTGGCTGGAGAGTCTGCCGTCACGGTTCATCAGAGGTTTCTAGATGGCGACGACCGGCTGCTGATGGTGTCGGACGTGTCGTACCCGCGGGGCCGCTATCAAGCGTTCTCGTTCCGGATGGTTGTCGCGCCGGATGCCCAGATTGCACATGACGGCTAGCTGAATCCCGACCGCTCGTATAGGGGCCTGATCACGCGATGATCAGGCCTTTTTCGTTGCCTCAGCCCCTGCGTATACGCAACTCTTGTGTGTATACGCAGTCTGTGTATACGCTGCTTGTGTATACACAGACTGCGAATGCTGAAGGAGCAACATTCAATGAGCAAACGTCACAGTTCATCCGGTGAACGGAAGAACCTGATCAGCCTCCGCAGTGCGGCGGAGCTGGCTGGGGGAGTGCACCCCGGCACCGTCCGCAGGTGGGTAGAAGCCGGACTTCTCGACGGCTTTCAGGTCGGGCCGCGATTGATCAAGGTCGACCGCAGCCAGGTACTGGCGCTCGTGAGACCTCTTGGCGATGGCGGTGCGGCATGAGTACCCCAGCGCAGCCACGTGTTGATGTCGGCGGCGATGACTCCGATCGCATCGCGCGATACGTTGCTGACCTCGTTGCCCAAGCGCCGCCGATCTCCGCGGTAACACGAGCGAAGCTCGCCGCTCTGCTAGGCGCTCCTGCACAGACGAAGAGGGCCGCATGATGCGCGTCCGGACATTCGGTTTTGTGGTTGCTGTTGTGGCGGTTGGATTTCTGGCGCTAAGTGCGCCGGAGTTCTTCGGGGCCCTGGTGATGCTGCTGGGTGCGGTGGCGTTGTGGCGGTCGACTCGTCGGGCGGGGGTGCGGCGATGAGCGCGCCGACATCAAACGATCCGTTCGACGGTCTTGATCCGTTCGTGCGGCAGGCACTGACGGTATGGCAGTCGTTGACAGCCGAACAGCGCGACTACGCAATGGGTTTCGTATGCGCTTGGGTACCCGGTGTCATCACTGCGGCGGCTGCGAAAGCCGTCGATATCACAGCGATTGATCAGCAGTTGATGGATCTGGGGGTGCAGTGATGAGCCCGAATGAACTGCCGCATGATCCGGCTGAGCTGCTGGGGGAGTTGGATTCGATCCGGCGGGAGCAGGAGGCGCTGAAGCAGCGGATGGTCTCGTTGAAGGCCCGCTATCAGGCGCTGGCGCCGCACGCGGATCGGTTCGACCGTTATCCGGCTCCAGTCGGTGAGGAGCACCAGTTCGGTTCGGTGAACATCGAAGGGACGGTCGACCGGCTGGACAGTGTGATCAGGCTTGACGTCTCCTCTGTTGAGTCCTGGTTGGATTTGGCTCGCGAGACTGCGGTCCGCATCCATGAGTACCCGGAACAGCCGCGGATTGCTCGTCAAGTCGCGCGTGACGAACAGATCTGCGATCGAGGGTCGATCCAGTTCTCTGCGCCTGGCGACAGCGCATCCGTCCGTGGCCGCGCACCGGTTCCGGTCTCGTCGGAGTTCGCCCGTACTCGGACTCGTGAGCTGGCGCGGCTGTCCGGTGGTCAGTCCGCGCTGGCGAACTACCGGCGGGCCAGCAGTCTTGCCGACGAGAGCAAGCGCAGCGCTGAGCGGGATGGAGCCGAGCGATGATCGGCCCGGTCGCGAAGACCGACGCAGCTGCGGCTCGAGCGGGCGGACAGGTTTTTCGGACGTTGCCACCGCAGATTCAGGTGGCGGTGCTGGTGCTCGCGGTGCTGGCCGGGATGGTGGGCTGCTCGGTTGCGTGGATTGACCAGCAGTCCTACACACCGAGCCCGAAGATGTGCCGCCGCGATCAGGTGCCGCAGGCCGTCCAGCTGGGTTGCATTCCGCCGCAGCAGCTTCCGGCGCCTACGGGGTGGCAGCGATGAACGAGTCGGTGACCCAGTCGGGCGGTATCCCGGTCTATGAATGGCGCACCGCGCCTTCGCATTTGCGGACACGTCGCCAGTTGGCGGCGGATGGTTTGCGACCGAATGGGCAGGACATCGCGGGCAAGGTGCAGCGTCCGCGTCGGGCTCGGGAGCCGTTGACGGCGTACCTGTACGACATCAATCGCGCTGCCGCCAAGCGGGAGCCGAGTCCGGCGCAGCTGGCCGCGTTGGCGAAGGCAACACGCGAGCACCAGTTACGTGCCGCCGAGCGTCACGGCCTCGCCCGTGCCGGGTTCGACCAGGCCGAGGATCCGGGTCCGGCCTGGACATCCACGAGCGCACTCGCGGGCTACGCCGACACAGGTAACGCCCTGGCTGTTGCGCTCACCCGGGACCGAGACAGGCGGGAGGGCATGGACCGATGAGCGTTCAATTCTCGCCGCGCGACATGGTGGCGCTGACCGTGCTGGCTGAGATGTATGGCGCACCAATCGAATTGGTAGCGCAGATGCTCGGCGTGAGCCGTTCGCGGGCCTATCGGATTGTCGCGCGGTGGGTAGCGGGTCGCATGGTCAGCGACAACCGCGTACGTCCGGTGTCCGGGTCGGCATGGGTGTACCCGACGCGATCGGCGGCGGAAGCGTTGCTCGGTCGACCGGTGCGCTTTTGGGTGCCGACTCCGAAGATGGCCGCGCATACCCGTGCGGTGCTCGAGTTGCGGTTGGCGGTGACTGGGATGGATCTGGATCGCTGGACCTCTGAGCGTCAGCTGCGCAGCGAGGTCGGGTTGTTGCGGGCCGGGCAGCCGCGCCCGCACATCCATGATGGCCGCTATATCACCGGTACCGGTGATTTGTGGGCCGTTGAGGTCGAGCTCACCGCGAAAAGTATTGGTGCCGCCCGCAACTCGGTGGCTCAAGCGTGGCAGGTCGCCGCGCGCGCCCAGTGCGCTGGCCTGACGTTCTATTGCCGCGGTGAGGCGACTAAGACCGTGATCCGGACCGTCGCGGCGGGGCTGGATCTGTCGGGCGGTCCGAAGTTGACCCTCACCGATTTGGACGACGTGCTGGCCAAGAAGGCCGCCGAGTCCTTGCCCGCTCCGCGACCCGGGCTCCGGGTGATCGCGGGCGGTGCCGCTGATCACGAAATCCCCCAGGTCTCAGACCCGGACAATGGAAAGGCGGTCTGATCATGACCTGCACCCCTGTCATCACTCCGGCTGATTGCGCCCCGTATGCGCCGACTCCGGCCGCCCCTACTACGACTCCTGCGCCGCCGATTCATATCGAGCCGAAGATGCCGCCGATCGGGTTGGAGCACGACCCGTTGGGCTGGTTGCCGGACTTCTCGGCGTGGACGTGGGACAGCGTCGGTCATGGTGCGCTGCTCGGTGCGGCGGTGCTGGTGACGGTGCTACTCGGCGCGGCCGCGATCGTGGTTCCGGCACGGATGCTGGGCTGGAAACCGCAACGGCTGCGGAACTGGCTGATCGCAAGCGTGCTGGTGATGCCCGGAGCTGCGGCGCTGTGGGCGTGGGACGTGTTCGCGCCGGGCCGCGACTTCGCCCATGCGGCAACCGATTTTAACGCAGGTCAGTATGGCGGTGGTCTTTTGGGGATGGCGCCGCTGCTGATTCCAGTGGCGTGGCTGACTGCGACGCTCTTGCACACCAACCGGCGCGTCCAGCTGGCCACCGTCGGGCTGAAGTCCCCGACCCGCACCGAGCGGGCCTTGTGGGCCCAAGCCCAGCGCGAGCAGCGAGCCGCGGCCCGGTTGTCGCGCCGGCGGTTGCCGTTCACGACCGGTGGCCTGAATCCTGAGTTGGTCATCGGGCGCCTCGCGACCGAAACCGATCAGGCGCCGCCGTCGTCGATGCTGCGTCAGCTGTTGGGTCGCACCGAGACTCGGCTGATCCTTCCGTGGATCAACGTCGCTGAGCACATGACCTCGGTGGCGTCCAGCGGATCGGGCAAGACGACGCTGCTGCGTCGGGTGCTGGTCTCGTGGTTCGTCGCGACCTGGATGCGTCATCGGCAGTGGTGGCGCCTGGACCGTCCCGGCCGCCCGTTGGCGATCGTGGTCGACTGCAACGGCGGACCGGAATCCCGCAAGGTCGCTACCGGGATGCGGAAATGGTTCCGCGCCTTGGGTGTTCCCGCCGATCGGATCGGCGTGTTCCCCGATGATGTGTCGCTCGGATTGTGGGATGCCAGCGTCGATGACCTTCGGTCGATCCTGTCGGCGATGGTCTCGGGCGGCAGCAGCCCTACTACCGACACCGAGAAGTACTTCCACGAGATCCGCGAGAACCTCATCCACCTCATCGTGGACGCCCCGGCACGCGTGGAACTGATCAACGGTGTTCCGACCCCGATCGGGGACAACCCGCCGCGGAGCTGGATCGAGTTCCTGTCGCGCTTCGACGTGGAGCGGCTCTCGCGGTTGTGGGGTGGGCAGGCCGGGGTGACGCCGTGGTCCGGCGTGCTCGGTGTGGACATGGAGATCGCCTCCACCATCGACGGCAAACAGCCGGTCATGAACTCCGCGCGAGCAGAGTTCGCCAACCTGTACCGCTCGCTCGGCGCGGCGTTCGACGGCGACAAACAGCTGACCGACTTCGACGTCATCTACATCGTGCTGGAGGGCGTGAAGACCCCCGACCGTGCCCGCGCCCAATTCGGTGCGCTGGGAACGATGTTCGAGCAGCTGGCCGACAAACAGCACGGACGCACCAGCCTGATGGTGGTCGACGAATTCTCGGCAGTCTCCGACGGCAAGACCCGCGCGGTGAAGTGGGTTGAGCGGCTCCGCAAGGCCGGTATCGGATCGTGGTGGATCGCGCAGTCCTGGCAAGGCCTCGGCCATGACGACGACAACCGCACCGCGCTGGTCGCGGCCGCCTCAGGCGGTTCGCTACTGGGCCGCTCCACCGACCCGGAGACCCTGGCCAAGATCTACGGCACCCGCCCGAAGTTCGAGCTGTCACGCAAGTTGATCAGCGGCAATCGCGACGGCGACGAAGGCAACATTCAATCCTCGGATCAGTTCCTGATTCCGCCGAACCGGTTGCGCGCCATGGCAAAAGGCGACGTGGTGCAAGTCGCTGGAGGTCGCGCCCGCTGGGGCCGGGTGAGCCCGCTCGATGACGGCGAGCTCAAACGACTGCGCCCGCTGCCCGGCATCGCCGCCATGTCAAGCCCACCCACCGAGTCCGACGGTACCGGCCTGGCGCCGGTGATCGACCTGACCAAGCGCCGTCCGGCGTGAAACCGCTTATACGACAAGGAGTTACAACCATGGCATCACCGATCGAACCCGAAGAGCACGGCGAAGAACTGGGCGGACGCAGCGCCGCCGAGCAAGCCCGCGAACAACAGGTACTCGACGCACTGAGTGTCGACATGGAAGGCAGTGCCGCCGAGAAACTCGCCGCCCAGCTGCTGGTGCCGATCGTTCCGGACGGCGGCACGCTTGGCCGCACGGTCTCCCCGCACGTCTCCCGGATCACGAAGACCCGTGACGGACTCAGGATCTGGGGACCAGCCGTCGCGGCGACCGTGGCGGGGACAACCGCGGTCGCGGTGTTGCCGCTGCCGGGCCCGCTGGCGCTGTATGTCCTCGCGTTGGCCGCGTTCGCGTGGTGGCACTGCGCCGGGCGCCCCGGTGCGGTCGAAGCCGTCCGCATGCTCGCCTACGCCGTCGCCGACGCTGCTGGCTGGATCCGATACCAGGTGACGCGCCTGGCGATACGCCGCGGTCGTTACGGAGCGCGGCGCACCGGCTCGCAATCCACATCCACGTAACCCAGGGGAGGAAATCCGTTGTCCACCAACAATTATCCAGCGTTCTTCACCGTTGTGGAGGTCGCGACCGCCCGCGGATATCTGATCGCGTGTGTCGAGTCGAGCCAGTTCTGGGAGCCCGAGCACAACGAGGAGATCGAAGCGCTGACCGATCGCGAGGTCGTCGCTCGTGCACTGCGGTTGTGGCCGCAAGGCTGGGCTGACTTCTGCACCTACTTCGCCTCCGACATCCGCGCCGCCGAAGCCGAGGAATCGATGCGCTGGAACGCCGAGGCCGCCCGCGCCGCCCGCTGGCATCTGTTCCCCGCTCGGCTGCCTGCAGCGGCGCTGCGGTGGGGGCAATGCGACCTGACCGCGACGGCAGCGGTGCACGGACTCGGCATCGATCTCGCCGATATCCCCAGCTATGAAACCGCGCAGTGGCGTTGGATCGCCGAAACACTCGGTGTCCCAACACCGGTCGCGATCGCGTGGGCTGTTGAGGGCCGCACCCGTCAGCACCTCGCGCGGCTCGGTCGCCTGATCTTGCGGTACACGCCCGCCTATGCACGCCGACGCGCAGCGGCGTCGACGCCGCAGCAATCAGCAGATCCGTATTTCAGTAACCCCGAGAAAGGAAATTGAACATGTCCGATCGCAGTGTCGAAGACGAACTCATCTCTCAGGCAAGGCAATTCAGCGCCTCGATGCAGACCGCGATGCGCCGCTATGCGCAGGCCTCGAACTGGCTGGAACGCCGCCGGGCCCGCCGTGAGATCAGCCTGGCCACCCGCCAGGAAGCCCTCGAGCAGCACGCCGCCCGGCAACGCAACCTCACCTACTCCGAACAGGCCGTCGACAAGTACCGGGTACACGCGCTGACGGTGTCCCAACGCGCGAACAACCCGAACATCGACCACGCCCGCCGCTTCCGCGATCAGCAGGTGCTGGCACGGCACCAGGCCCACATGCGGGATCTGGTGCTGGATAACCCGCACCTGACCGAAGTCGAGAAGGGAATCGCTCTCGATGGCCTGGACGCGGCCACCGCGTTCCCGGAGTTCGAAACAGGCCAACTGTTCAAACGCGCCCAAAAGGTGAAAGGCATTGAAGCACTGCGCTATCGGGCGCAGGTGGCCCGCGCCCGCCAGGACGCCGAGCACCTAGCGCATACACCGGAGCGAACCGAGCGGCTAAGCACTACCGCCCATCGTGATCACGTTGTGTTCGGCGATCCGGATCGCAGCGGCCGTCCGGCGCGGTCCGGCACGAGCACCGAGCACAAGTCGATACGCGCGGAGCAGGATTCGTTGCAGACCCGGTTGAATCTGTCGATCGAGCACAACGGTGAACTCGCCGACGCGAACGTGACGCTCACTCGGCAGCTGAACGCGTTGCGCGCTGAACGAGAGCAGCTGCTCGGCGAGCGGGACGCGGCGGTGCGCAAACTCGCGGAGCGCACTCCGCCCGAGCAGCGATACGGCAGCCCGGAGCGCCAAGCCGAGCAGGCACGCAAGCAGGCGTACGCCCAGACCGCCGAATCGGCCGGCGAATCGGCGCCGCGTTCGGCGTTGGCCGATGCCCAGCCCGGGCAGGCCTTGGCCGACGCGATAGCCCGCAACGGCGCCCAGCGGGACGGGGCCGAACGATGACCGCGAAAGAGCTGCTTGTCAATTGGGCCGACTCGCAGGCCCGAGACGCCGATGTTGTCGCCTACTACCTCGCCCGGGTTTCCGACCCGCGTGAGGCGATGTGGCGGGCGGTCTACACCCGCATGTATGCACGGTGGGAGCAAGCCGAGGACGCGCCGTGGCGTGACCACCCTTCAGCGGTCGCGTGGCGGAGCCAAGCCCGCACGATCAAGTCCCGCTGGCAATTTCACCCGCTCGTCGGTGGCCGGTGGGCCGAGCTGGACCGGATGCGCATCGACGCCGAAGACCTGCTGGCGGACCCGACCGGGCCGGAGTACGCGGATATGCCGAACGAGCCGCCGCGAGGCATGGATCCGATCAGCTGGCGCAGCCATCTGCAGGCATACGACCTGACCGACCTCGGCAGATGGCCAGCAACCTCCGGCATCGACCATGAAGGAACCAAGCCGATGACCACCAACGATGCCGGACAGACCGGCGATCCGCGTCAGATCGAATCCGAGACCGAGCAGCAGATGCGCGCGGACTTCATGCACGCCCAGTCATGCGTGAACCACGCGCCGGAAGACTATGACCCCGCTGATTCTCTCGACTTCTCCGAATACGCCGGGCCATGGCTGGGCGGGAACAACGAGTGGACTCACGAATGGTTGTACCTGTCCGACGCCACGGAGCGGTGGCGTGAGAACCGTGCCGACGCCGAGCACACCCTCGCCCTGCATCAGCGCGCCAACATGCTCTCACCAATCGAGATACGCAGCGAGGAACAAGCCCGCTACATCGCCGAGCACGGCATCGAGCGAGACGAAGCTGGGCTGCTGACCTCGCACTATGCCACCCGCGTCGACGACCGTATCGCGGCCGAAGTCGCCGCGCCGGAAGACACCTACATCAATCGCTACGTCGCACGGGTGCAGGACCCGAACGAGGTCTTGATGCGCGCGGACTTCGACCGCCTGCTTGATCTGCGTGGAGCAGCGGCGGGGGCCGATACCGACGACACCGCGCACCAGCTGTCCGCTGCGGCTGACCATATCAACGGGCGGTGGGCCCATCGCAACGATGACTACAGCGAGGCGTGGAGCTATCTGTTCGAGGCGAAACGGGCCTGGTCGCGGGTGCCTGAAGAGATGCAGCGGTACATCGATCTTGAGGCCACCGACGACGGATACAGGCTGACTTCGATGCAGCGGCACAGCCACCAGCACGCTCGTCAGTTGACCGGGAATGGCACCTGGGATTCCGAGCTGTACGACTCGGAATCTCAAGCAGGCCCACTGATTCCGGCGTCATCGAGCTTCGCTCGGGCCCGCGCAACCGCAGCCTCCACGGACATGCCGGGCGCGCCAACGCCCGGCATGCACCAGCAGTCCGACACCACCTACAGCCAGCAGGGAGCCGAACCAATGACCGACGTTACCCGCGCCGAGGACAACGAGAACTCGCGCGAGACCCAATCCCGATACCCGGATCTGCCGCCGGTCTACGAGGATCCGAGCCAAGTACCTATGACGCCTGGGGACGCGCACTGGTTGTTCACCGGCCACGGCTACACCAGCGAGCACGCCACACGCATGGTTAACGAGCTGGCCGTCGGTGGCGTCGAGCTCACTGGCGACAACGTCCGAGACTGGATGAACCGGCAGGAGCATCGCGACGCCTTGCAAGAGCAGGCCCGCTACCGGTACCGGCCCGAGGTCGACCGACAGTCGGGGCCCGCCGAGCAGTCGGGTACGTCGTCTCCGTTGGCCGACTATCGGCCTGGCAACGCGGTAACCGCGCCCGAAGCCAGCTGCGAGCGTGACGGGATCGACCGGTGAGCGCCGCCGCCGTCGAGACGACGATGCCCGCCCAAGCCACACCCGAACCAGGACCGACCGTGTTGCGGCCCGTTCAGTGGACGGCCTGCACCGCGGCGCCGCAGCCCGCGGTCGCGGTCCGGCCGTCGCCGGACGGTTCGGGTGCCACCGATCTCACGGCGCGGTTGATCGCGGCGAACCAGCGCAGCGCCGAGTTGGAGGAGCAGCTGGCCGCCGCGATCGCCGAACGCGACGCCGCCGAACACGCTGCCGCGCAACTGGAAACCCGCAACCAGGAATTAGCCAGCGACCTGGACAACGCGCTGGATCAGCTGGCCGGGCACGCCCTGCACGCCGAGCAGGAACGCCTTGTACGCCCCGCGACGTGGAGCCCGTGGACCGCGTCGAGTGATCGAGGAGGAATGCAGCGATGAACCCGTCAACCACTGTCCACCCTGTCCAGCCACTGTCGAACGGGCGACTGGACATCGCCGAGCTGACCGCGCTGGCGATGACAATCGTCATCGGTGCGGGTGCGTTCACGTGGTCGTTCGCCGCGCTGACCGAGCTGAGCGTGATGGCCGGGATCACGCAGCGTCTAGCGTGGGCGGGTCCGATTTTCGTTGACGGCGCGATCGTCCAGTCCGTCGTCGCACTGGTTTCGTTGCAGCGCCGCGCCCGTCAGGGCGTCTCGATTCCGGTAGCGACTCGCTGGTTCTTCTGGGGCGAGTTGTTCGCCGCTGAACTCGTCTCGGTCGTCGGAAACGGCTTACACGCAGCCGAATCCGGGCAGCGCATCCTGCCCGCGACGATCGCGGCATGCGTCGCGGGAGCTGCACCACTGTTCGGACTCGCCGCCACACACGGCCTGACCGCATTGATCGAGGTTCCGCGCAACCCAGAACCAGCCGAGATGCCCGGCTGGACACCGGTGTACGCCGAAGCGACTCGACTGGACACCGACCGTCCAGGAGTGGACAACGAACGTGCAGCCCTGGACAGCGACTCGACAGTGACCGTCGAGGAGATAGACACCGACTCGCTCGCCGAGCGTGACACCGAGATCGTGCGCCGTCACATCGGCGGGGAATCGATGCGCAAACTCGCCGCTGTCTACGGGATCTCGCCGTCACGGGTCGGCCAGATCGTCACCGCCGCCAAGCAGCACCCCGATGCAGAAGACGACCGCGGGGAGGTACTGAGCCTGATTCGCTGACCGATAACCCCGGTGGTGCGGGAGGGTGTGCGGCGGTCCCTCCCGCGTCAAGGGCGCAAGCGTCGCCGAAGGCGATGACCTAACGGCCACCCTGGACCCGCGAGCCTCTACCCGCCACACGGGCGCAGCCCTTCGAGGGCAGGCAGTGAGCCTGCCCCGCAATCCCTTTCACCACCTCAACCACGAAGGAAACCTCATGACCAACACCCTGACCGATCTGGACCAGATCAACGCCGAGCTGATGAGCCAAGGCGCCCGCAACCCGTTCGGCCGCGATGTCGAACCGAACACCACGGTCTCCGGCGAGATCGTCGCCGTGCTCCGGCGCCACCGCCACAACAGCCAGGGACAGCCGCTGTATTGGGTCAACCGCAAACCGACCGTCGCCCAAGCCGGAGACCCGGTCATCGACTCGGCGTTGATCCTGGAAACCAGCGAGCGGGCCGACACCGACGACGAAGGCCTGCGCTCGATCACCCTCGATCGCGACATGCAGCGCGCCATCGCCGCGGCCGTACGGCGGGCCCGCGCCGGCGGATTCGCCATCGGTGGTCGCCTCGATCAACTGGTCTACGTCGGCCCGGTCGAGGGGGGCGGCTACGGCCGCGTCTACGAACTGGTGACCTACATCCCGCCCACCGAATAGAACCCCCGCCAAACGAGCCGCCCGGTCGAGACTTCGGCCGGGCTTTCTCGTGTCCACAGCCGGACGGCCATCCACCCCGAATCTTCCCCTGGCCCTTCCTCCGTAGGTAAAACGAGTCCGGCGCGGCGGTTGCTCAAGGGTGGCCGCCAGGCCATCGGCGCAGCCGACGCGACGCAGGAGCGCCCTTGAACAACCACCGCACCGGACTCACACTGTCCGGCCGAGGAAGGGCGTTTCCGCCGTGGCTCCGGCTCGCCGTGATGTCGATCTTGCTGAGTACGGAAGGCACGAAAAACGCGCGACTGGCTAGCGAATGACTAGCACACGCGTGTGCTAGTCATTCGCGCTCTCAACCACCACCCCACCCATCCCGTGACCTGGGGGTTAGAGCGAGATTTCTGCTCACTTCCCACCCCCACCCAGTACGACATCTCATCACCCACTTCGTGGTCAACGAGATGTCGTACTGGGTGGGGGTGGGAAGCAATCAGAAATCAAAGATCAAATAAAGGGATGGGTGGGGTGGTGGTTGAGAGAAAAAGAAGTGGTTACGTTGGGTGGGCATCGGAAAGTTTGCGAGTGGGTTGCGTTGGGAGACGGTGCCTGTGGTCATGTCAGGTGCTTGGGCTGCGGTCTACTGCACGCGGCTATGGTCAGGTGGCCGGTGACGTGCGGTGGCGGACAGCCGTGATGGTGCGCGAGCCCGGCTCGCGGAAGAACTGCGCGGCCTCCGGCCGCGTGCCCCTGGTGTGGGTCGGCCTGCATTGTGTTCCCGCGCCCCTCACGCCTCAAGGGCGCTACGCGTCGCCTCCGGCGATGACCCTTCGGGCCACCCTTGACCCGCGAGCCTCTACGCGGAAAAGGCAGGCCTTAATTGGGCAGGCGGTGCCTGCCCGCCCATGGTGCAGACCGACCCACACCAGGGGCAAACCTCAGACGAGCGTTAGCAATCTCGCTGCAACGTAACTGCCTAGTTGCACACTGGATTTGGGATAGTCGTCGATAGCCGGTAGCGAATTCGCGGCGAAAAGGCCGCCACTCCGACGCGGTGAACCTGCTGGTAGAGGCGTGAATTGATATGTACGCATGGCTGAGCTCGCTGCGTACGGTTCCTCGTGGCCATCGGTAACGGGGCAGTATGCGCTGATTGGCCTGCTCTGCGGTGTGCGTCTGATTCCAGCGTCTTGATGCACGAGAGCTGTTCGATCTCCGAAAGCGTCCGGATCGCGCCGATTTTGTGAGCATCATGGTCAGGTGATGGAATCGGTGAATCTTTCGCAGTCGCTTGCGCTCTCACCGGCTGCCGCATCGTCGTTGCTGAGCATCGGCACATCGAACGCGGCAGGGGTCGTAGTGGTGTGCGGGTTTCCAGCCTCGGGGAAGACGACGGCGACACGGTTGCTCTCGGGACTGCTCGATCCGGTGGTGCTGGACAAGGACACGTTTGCACCTCAGCTCGAGGAGTCCGTGATGTCTCAACTCACCGGGGACCCGCACGACCGCGATAGCGATATCTATCGCACAGTGGTGTCGCCACATTTGTATGCCGCGCTTGTACGGCATGCGGCAACCGTGGCTGAGCATTGGCCGGTGATTATCGATGCCCCGTTCCTTGGCTATGTTCGCGCCGCCGCCAGTCGTGGGGTATCGCTGGCTGAGCACATTCGATCGATCGCTGGGGCGCCAACCGTGCCTATCTGTGCGATCTGGCTCGATGCGGCGCCGAGTCAGATCCGTGCTCGTATGTCACTCCGCGGTGCGGACCGCGATCAGCCGAAGCTGTCGGATTGGCATACCTATCGCAATGCGGTGCTCGATTCTGACCTCTCGCGTCTCGGGCCAGCTGTCACCGACTACCTCGTTTCGAACTGAACCCCTCCCTGATTGGCTTGTCACTTCAGTGATCTCTACCGTCCTAGGGTCGAGCCCTTTTCGCCCGCGGAGCGCGGGATGTAGTCGGACTTCGCAGAGCAGGTCGATGGCTGCGCGCGGAGCCCCCAGGTTTGCTTCCTTGAAGGCATCGGCAGGAGCCGCAGCCGGCACCAGATGGACGATGCCGCGAGACGACCGGAGCGCCGAGGGCACAGGTGACGGCGTGACGCTGTCGAACAAGGCAACTCCCGATAGCCGAGCGGCACCGCAACCAACTTCGGGCAAGAAAGCAGTGCGGCGAGGAAGCCTGCAGCGACGGTGGTGACCTTCGGTTGTATGTCGGTCCGGCGCTGCAGGCCGCTCGTCATACCGCGACACCACCAGAAGGCCGCAGCGGCGCCACCGTACGCGCCCAACCTCCGACGCGGACATTTGGACCGGGCCGCGCACCGATCCCCAGTCCCTCTGTCCGCTGGCTGCACCGATCCTGGTCAACAAGTTCGCGCTGACTCGGCAGGCCACTGTGGCTGACGTCGCGGCCGACCACTGAATGAGTAGCCGAAGGCGGCAACACGGAATGACCAGGGGCTAAGGGCACGCGCCGGACGATTCAACGTGCTGATGGTGTGGGACCTGGGACCGTTTGACCCGGCAGAGGCGGCGGCCTGTATGCCGATTGGACGATACTGCTGCGTGACGCGGAACGAGAGAATGCGCGAGTGAACTTGTTTACGTTGATTGGTCCAGCTGTAGGTATCCTTGGGCTGCTGGCTGCATACTACTTCTTTAGATACAATAAGGAACGAAAACGGCTGGCCATAGAGGTGGATTCCTCAAAGCTTGTAGCAGAGAAAATGTACGCTCTGCCCGAAAAAATCTCTGTGCAATATGATCAAATTACCGTTGTCGATCCCTATATTGTGACAATTCAGCTTGTTAATTCTGGAAAGCGTGACGTCAGCAGTAAGGACTTTGACGGCGATAAGCCTTTGGCGGTCGATCTGAAAACCAAGATAGTTGCGCTGCTCCACACCGATAGCGAATCTCTGGATGTTGAGCTTGATCCTAGTCGTGTTCTTGTGGCGCCCACTTTGTTGGTCAGGGGTAGTTCTTATGTTATAAATGTGCTGGTTGACGGTATGCCGGAGGTCTCGTTTGAAAAGAATAGATTGATCGAGACTGATGTATTGAGCGGTGATGAGCTCGAGAATCGCTTGCAGAAGCGTTCGCGTCAACTGAGATTAGGTTCTACCGCTTGTTTGGCTGTAATGGTCGCAGCGCTTATGGGCATGGTTGTTGTCGCGGCGATTGAAAGCGGAGATGACTCCGATGCGCGCCGGGGCGCGCAAAGAGAGTTTGAGTTGGTGCTGAATTCTGACAGTTCAATACCCAGCTATAGAAGCGATTTGAAGACGGCTCAGGAGAGGGTAGTGGCAGCTCAAGAAAATAGTGGCCCCGGAGCAAGCAAGCCCTTCAGTGTGGTGCTCGTAGTTTACTTGATCTCGGGCTTTGTTGGCGTGGGGCTTACGGTGATGAGTACAAGGGCAAAGAAGAAGATGAAAAGCCACCGCATTCTTGGACGGGGACCTTATCATCGGCGGCGGTGAGCGTGCCGCCGAAAGGCCGAGCAACGAAGCGTCGCTGCGAAACCTGTACGAGAGTCGGGACGCTAGCCGTAAATGCTTCCCGCGTCGGATCTGGTCGCGTCATCACGTGGGAGTGATCTCCACTGTGTTGGGGTCGAGCCCTTTCCGTCCACGTTGCGCTGGATGCAATCGAACCTCGCACAGCAGATCGATGGTTGCGCGCTGTGCCGCGAGATCTGCTTCCTCGAAAGCGTCGACAGGAGAAGCGGCCGACAAGATGGCTGACGCTGCTGACCCTGCCGTCAAACCGAGTCGTTCGGCGTCGAGCCGGGATATCTCGGCTTCTGCCTCGTTCTTGATCTCTGCGTACAGGCCGCCGTCAATCAGGTTGCTTTTGTAATCTGTTCGCGCACGCTCGATTCGGTCACGCTCGATCTGTTGCCGATCGAGCAGCGACGAGATCCGATCGTCATCAGGCATGCTCAGGAGGTCGGCCAGGTCTGGTTGGGCGAGGCGGCGAAGGACGAACTTCAGCACCAAGCCGTCAATCTGTTCTCGCGATCGCATGATGTGGCCAGCGCAACGGTATCTCGGTCCGTGCGCCTTTACGCGAGCGCCGCAGAGCCCGCACAGGTAGAGCCCCGAACCGAGGTGGCGGCGTTCGGTCCCAACGCGATTGGACTTGCGATTCGGGTCATCAAGTCGCCGTTGCACTTCCAGCCACACGCTATCGCGAACGATTGGTTCCCATTGACCGCGGATAGGAGCACCGACTGCGTCACGGACAATCTTGCGATCGAGCATGCTCCATCCCGCGTAGCGTGGATTTCGCAGAATGTCGAGGACAGAGCTGGGGCTCCATGGCCGGCCCGTGCGAGAAGGCAGAACTGGAACCGATCTCGGAAGCCGACGTACCTGCGTCCGGTCACCCGGCGCCCGAATAGTGGGGTCTTCGCCCGACAGGGCTCCCGCGATTGCGCGCAGTGACGATCCCATGGCGAAAGCATCGAAAATTGCACGGACGGCGTCAGCCTCGGCAGGGATCACTTCGCCGTCGAGTGTGTATCCAGTAGCCCGGACTCCGCGCGGCGGCCGGCCTTTCTCTGCTCGTTGCCGCTGAGCTCGACTCTGGCGAGCGCCCTTGCGTTCCATCTCGGCACGTGCGACGGCCGCTTTGATGCGGGCATACATTCGCCCGCCATCTGTCTGCAGGTCGGCTTCGCCGTTGGCCGTCACCAGTCGCAGCCCCTGGCTCTCCGCAGCATCGATCCAGTCCTCGAGCTGCCGAGGCTGCCGAGTCAACCGGTCCAGGTCCCAGGTCACCAGCGCGTTGAACCGACCACTGCGGTAGTCCTCCACCATGCGGTCGTAGGCGGGTCGCGACTTACTCGCATTGAACGCGGAGATCGGGTCCTCGGCGTAGATTTCGATGAGCGTCCAGCCGCGGGTTTCGACGATGCGTTCGCAGTCCTCGCGCTGGCGCTCAACCGCCAGGCCTTCGCCCGACCGATCGAGGCTCACCCGCAGATAGATGACCGCGCGGACAGGAGTCAGGGGCATAAGGTTATTCTAGTACGTGACTTGGTCGAATTCCGTTTCAACGTCTGACCCCGCCGTCGAAGCACAACGCGCACAGACTGATTGAGCCTCGGCCCGGTGATCCGGGCGGGGCGGCGTTAGTTGCGGAGGTCGCGGAAGAAGGCGCGGATGTCGTCGACGAATAGGTCGGGGACTTCGAAGGCGGGGAAATGGCCGCCGGCGGTGTGCTCGCGGAAGAATGTGTTGTCGGTGGGGCCGAGAGCCTTGCGGACCAGTGGGTTGCTGTAGAACAGTGAAGCGCCTTGGGGTACTGGCGATTTCGTGTCCCAGCTGGTGTCGGGGGCGTTGGCGAGTTCCCAGTAGAAGTCGGCTGCCGCGGGGCCGGTGCGGGTGAACCAGTACAGGCTCGCGGTGATCAGGACGTTCTTACGGCTGATCGGTGTGGCCGGGTTGGCCCACTCGTGCAGCTTTTCGGCGATCCAGGCCAGTTGCAGGATCGGGGAATCGGCGAGTCCGGCTGAGAAGGCGTTGGGTTCGGTCGAATGCAGCACGCGGTAGCCCTTCATCCGGGCCCAATCGTGTTGTGCTTCTTCGAGTTGCTTCTGTTCGTCCGGGTTCAGGCCGTCGGGAGTGGGAAAGTTCTCGCCGACCATGCCCAGCTGGAGGCGGTCGCCGTGCGTGTGCGCGCCGATCACCCGTTCCGGCATCAGTGCTGCGACTCGCGCGGTGACGCCTGCACCGAGGTCGCCGCCTTCGACCCCGAACCGTTGGTATCCGAGCTGGGTCATCAGCTCCCCGAACGCCAGGGCGGTGCGTTCCAGATTCCATCCGCGTGCCGACAGCGGGCTGGAGAAGGCGAAGCCGGGCAGTGACGGAATCACGAGATGGAAGGCGTCGACCGGGGTCGCCGCCGTTCGAACGTGGATCGGTCAGCGGGCCGCTGGCTTGCAGAAACTCCATGAACGAGGTCGGGTAACTGTGGTTGAGCAGCAGCGGGGTTGCCGCCGGTTCGGGTGAGCGCAGGTGCAGGAAATGGATGACTTGCCCGTCGATCTCGGTGACGAACTGCGGTAGCGGTTCAACTCGGCTTCGTTGGCGCGCCAATCGAACCCGTAGGTCGGAAATTGTCCTAGTCCGGTCGGAGCAAGAGTGTCATGCGACACCGACCAACGTCCGGCAATGACCGTTCTGGAGTTGGTCGGTTGATCACTGGGAACTGGTGGCGGCATCGGCCGAGAGGCTCCCGCCACCAGTTCCCACTCGGCACGCAACCATCCCGTCGATCCCACATACCGGGAACTCGGCCGGAAGGGGATGTGCGGCTTGCTGATCTGAGCGCGAGCGTGTGGAGGTGATATGAAATCTAGCAACGCTAGACAGGCTAGCGAGGCGATGCTATCGTTGCTTCATCTTCTAGCGATGCTAGATTCTAGGAAGAGGGAAGTCGAAATGCTCGTTCTCACCGGCCAGATCATTGCCGCCGTCGCCGTTCTGGCTAATGCCGTTGTCTATGGCACCGATGTCTCGTGCGCCGTGATCACCCGGTCCGTGTACCGCAAGCTCGATGATGCGACCGTGACCATCAGCGCGGGATGGGGGCACTATTTCGGCGACAAGCGCATGCCGGTTGTCGGTGCGGGCGGTGTGGTTGCGGCGGTGCTCACGCTGCTGATCGCGTTGTTGGCCGGGCAGATCGGTGCCGCAATCGCGGCGGGGATCGCAGTGGCGGCGTTGCTGACCTGGCTCGCGTTCTACGTACGCATCGCCAAGCCGATCAATGCTCAGCAGACTGCTGCTGCGCAGAGCGGCATCATCCCGGCCAATGCCCGTGCGCTGCAGGACAAGTGGGACAGCATTCTGAAGTATCGGGTCGCCCTGCAGTTCATTGCGATTGCTGGTCTGTGTGCCGCGCTGATCCTGTTCTGATCGCAGAGCGCGGATACGCGTTCGGCGCAACAACTTCCGGCTGATCGCCGGGTGCACATCCGATATCGAATGCACTGAGGAGTGACATGACCTTCACCAGCAATGAACAGCAGTTCCTCGCCGAGGCCGGAATCGGTCGGCTGGCAACGGTATCGCCCGACGGCGTTGTGCAGAACAACCCGACCAGCTATCGGGTGAATGCGGACGGCACGATCGACATCGGGGGCATGCGGATGCGTGCCAGCCGAAAGTATCGCAATGTCGAGGCGGGCAGCCGGGTGTCGTTCGTCATCGACCAGCAGGTTTCGTTGGAGCCCTACGTGATTCGCGGCATCGAGATCCGCGGCACGGCCGAGGCGCTCGATGACCAGGAGCCGCCGTTCCCTCCGCAAGAACGCGCAGTGATCCGTATTCGCCCCGAACGGGTCATTTCCTGGGGTATCGACGGCGGATCCTTCGACTTCGCCAGCCGCAGCGCCGAGTAGTCGCGCGTCCGTTGCGCCGGACTACCCGCATGGGGGCGGGTGACCGGCTCTCCCCTCCACGTAGTGAGCCGGTCACCCACCGCCATCCGGTGGGTGACCGGTTTTGGTTGTGGCAGTGGCGAATTGGGGCGGTAGGTGGATCCTCCATGACTGGAGGGGATCTACCTTGGGACACCAAGGTACGTTACGAGGGTGACCTTGGCATGTCAAGGTAAGGTGGTGTGGTGACTTCCAGAGTGCGCAGGTCGCCGGATGAGGCTCGCCGGTTGATTCTTGATGCGGCGGCCGAGTTGCTCGCCGAGAGTGGGGTCGCCGCGGTGCAGGTGCGGGCGGTGGCGGCGCGGGTCGGGATGACCGATGCCGGGGTAACCCATCATTTCGGTAATCGGGAGAAGTTGCTCACCGAGTTGCTCCGGCACGGCGGGCGCCAGCTTCGCACTGCGCTGCGGGAGGTGCTCGCGGCGTGGCTGGCGCGTGGCGCGGATCTGCTCGAGCTCGTCGAGTCGCTCGAAGAGTTGTATCGGCGCGGGTACGGCGAGCTTGCGGTGGCGATGCATGCGGCGGGATGGCGAGACCCCGGCAGCGGCATGCTCGATCCGGTGGTCGAAGCGCTGCATCGGCTTCGGCCGGAAGGCAGTTCGGTCGACGACACGCGGCTCGCGGTGGCGGCGCTGCATCAAGCGATGGCCACGGAGGCACAGTACGGCAGCGACTTTCGGCGCAGCGCAGGCCTTACCGGCACCGCGGCAGACGACTCGGCTACCGCGGTGCGCTGGTGGGCCCGTCAGTTGGAACTCGCGCTCGGAATCGAACAGGACCGGTAGGGGCGCCGTCGACTCGGCGTGTGTCGGCTAGCGGGATCCCGAAACCTCGGCTCGAGACGATGTCGTATGGCTCTGCGCGTTTCAGCTATGGTTCGCTCGACGGGCGGCTGATGTGCTTGGTCTATGACTACAACAGGGTTTACCTGCGGGATGTGTTCATCGTGACCGGGTGGGGTTCGTCCGCCGCGCCGGTCCATAAGGCCAGTGGGGGAAGGGGTCTCGACCGCTTGCTGGTCGCGGCGGCCGCTATCACTACCGCGCTCACCGCTGGCGTCTTCTTCGACTTCTCCTTCGTCATCATGCCCGGGTTGCGGGAATTGCCTGCAGCGCAGGGGATCGAGGCGATGCAGGCCTTCAACCGAACTGCGGTCACGCCGCCGTTGATGCTGCTGATGTTCGGCACTGCGGCGCTGTGTGTCGTTGTGATGGTGCGAGCCGTCATGAAGTGGGACAGGTGGTCGTCGCCGTTGATCCTTGCTGCGGTGGCCGCGTTCCTGCTCGCCGTGGTGCTCATCACCGGCGGGGCGAACGTTCCGGTCAGTGCGAAGGTGGACGCGCTCGTTCCGTCCGCGGCCGACTCGGCGGCGCGATGGGACGACCTGTTCACCCAGTGGGTCTGGTGGAACCACGCCCGAGTGCTCACGTCGGTTGCCGCTGCCGTGGGATTCATTGCCGCGCTTCGCCATTCAGTGCGATCGAGCTGACCACAAGGCAACCGCTACTGCGGGGTGAGGCGGATTACCGGGTAGACCTTGTCGGCCTTGCGCTGGTATTTCGCGTAGCGCGGTTGGGCGGTGGTGATGCGCTGCCATGCCAGCTCGCGGTCGGGGCCGTCGAGCCGGTGCGGTGTCACCGGCACGGTGCCGGTGCCGTGCGTTTCGATCGACACCTGATCGGGGTGCGCCGTCAGGTTGACGTACCAGTCCGGGTGCAAACTGCCGCCGCCTGAGGCGACCAGAAGACGACCGTCTTCGCCGTCGGAGAACCACGACAGCGGCGCCTCCCGCTGCTGGCCGGTCTTACGACCGACCGTGTGCAGGATCAGCATGTCCATCCCCATGAAGGTGTCGCCCTTGCGGCGAATCCGCTTGATCGTCCGGACGTTCATCTTCCGCTGAAACCACAGCGAGAACGCCCCGCCTTGCTTGCGCTGCGCCATTTCGGTACCTCCAGTTCATTTGAGCATCCCGAGCCCAGGTCGGCTCGTCCGGAGCTCAACGCTAGCCACGACGCCCTGACCAGCGCTTCTCGATTCCTGATCGGTGTGATCGGCCGGGGCGCGACGTGCACGGAATCGGCGACAGATCTGCACGGAATGGGCACATTTCTGGTGGGTGGGTGCGGCTACGCTGCGGCGGTGCGGTGGAAATCGGTGGTGGCGTGGCTGGCTGTGGTGCCGGGTGTGGTGTGGGCAGTGGTGCGGGTGGCTGGGCTGGATACCTGGTATCCGATGGTGCAGTTGATCGCGTTCACGCCGCAGATTGCGGCGATCTCTGTGGTGCCGGTGGTATTGAATGTGCTGTTGCGGCAACGGTATGCAGCGGTCGCTGCCGGGCTCGTCACGATCGTGCTCGCGGCCTGCGTTGTACCGCGCGCGATTTCGGATGGTGATCCGCTGAATGGCGCCAAAGGTGAAGAGCTGCGGGTCATGTCGGCGAATGTGCTGATGGGCAAGGCCGATGTGGCCGAGTTGGCGCGGCTCGCCACTGACGTAGATGTTGTTGCGGTGCAAGAGTTGACGCCGGAATTTGCGGAGTCGTTCGGCAAGTACTTCCCGCACCGGGTGGTCTATCCGGCGCCGGGTGTCGGTGGGTCCGGCGTCTTCTCGCGGTTGCCGTTGCGCGACGCAGGGGTGCGGCGCAATCCATGGGGATTCATGCAGGCGATCGCGGAGATTCCGGAGCGCGGCGTGTCCGTCGAGTCGGCGCATCCGGCGGCGCCGTCGAGCAGGGCGGCGGTCGAACCGTGGCGGGAAAGCTTTCGTCGCCAGCTCGGCGCGACGCCCGACGGGCCGCTGCGGATTCTCGCGGGCGACTTCAATGCCACCATCGATCATTCCGTGATGCGCGCCCTGGTCGACTCCGGCTACCGCGATGCGGCGCAGGTGGTGGGAAAGGGACTCGTCGGCACCTGGGGACCCTATGACGGAGACCGGATTCCGCCGGTGACGCTGGATCGGGTGCTGGCGGACCGCCGGATCGGCGTCCGGGATGTGCAGGTTCTCGACCTGCGCGGCTCGGATCACCGTCCGGTGCGCGCGGTGCTGGTGCTGCCGTAGGACGATTTCAGCCGAATCCGGCTGGCAGTGAAGGGGATCCGTAGACCCGTGTACGGCGTTCGGAGGACAGACGCTGGGGCGGCGGTGCTGGGAAACTGAGCGAACAGGGCTGTCGGACAGTGAAAAGAGGCCGTCGTGTTCGAGACCGGAGAGCTGAGGAAGGCCAAGCGCGAACTCCTCGACACCATCGATCACTATTCCTGGGCGGCGGCCAAAGGTGAATTCGACAATGCGGAGCGCTTCGAGGCGTGCGCATCCGGAATTACCTTCGCCGCAGCGCGATACGGCGAATTGGGCGGCGATGTCGAACGCCTTATTCGAAAATGCCGGTCGCGGGTGAAGGCCAAATTCGATGCCGTAGAGGCCGAATACTGCAGCAGGACGGGCAGGCTGCTGTTCGCGGACAGCAGGCGCGAAACCGACCGGGTGGTGGAATCGGTGGTGTCGATCGTGCGGTATCGGTACGCGTGAGAGACACCGTTTGTTCGGCCGCGAAACCGGTGGTAGATCCGTAAAATTCGAGGGTGGAGTACCGGGTCAGCGCCGCGGACCGGGCCGCGTTCAAGCGGTGCCGTCGGCAATGGGATTTCGCCGCGGCGATACGCCGCAGCCTCGGTCCGCGCCGGCCTGCGACCTTCGATCTCGATCGTGCGGTGCGAGATGCCCTGGCCGTCTACTACTTCCCCGGGATGTGGGACTGGGCGTCGACGATCGTGTTGCCGCTGGTCGACAAGGCACTCGAGGATTCGCTCGGCCGTCAGCGGGCGGCGATCGGCCTTGACCGGTGCGGCGACGCCGAGTGGCAGGCGATCTGCGACCGTGCCCATCTGGTCGTTGAGCGCTACTTCGGCTGGGCGCCGACGGTCGATCGCTTCTCGCCGATCCGGGTGGAAACCGACTTCGACGCGATCGTGCCGGATCCGGCCGCTCCCGAGCACGGGCCGGTCGGTCCTGGCGGTGGCGGGATCCACTACACCGGGCGCATCGATCTGCTCGCGATCGATGCGCACGACCGCTACTGGATCGTCAGGCACCGCGTTCTCGATGAACCGTTCCCGCCGACGGAACAGCTACTGCTGGAAGAGGATTCGGTCACCGCGTGCTGGGCGTGGAGTCGGTTCTATGACGGCATGGAGGTCGCGGGGACGATCTACAACGAGCTTTCCGCCACTACGAGCGGGGTGCCGATGCGGCAGGCCGAGCGGCGCCGCGGCGGCATCCCGCAGCACGAGCCGAGCGGAGGCGGGCGCGGTGTTTCGTCGCCGCGCCGCGCCTTCGTGCGTGGCAGGCCTGCGGAAAGCACCGAACGGATCGACCAGACCGAGGGGGACGGGCTGCGGCGCACCGTCATCAGGCGGGATGCGGCCGAGATACGTTTGGCCGGTGCACAATTGGCTGCCGAAATGCTGGACATGATCAGTCTCGACGTCCGCGTCTATCCGAACCCGACTCCGGCGCACTGCACAGCCTGCGCATTCGTCGCGCCTTGTTTGGCGGTGCACGAGGGGCGACCGGTCGAACCCCTCCTCGCGGCTGACTATCGGCAGCGGCCCGCGGTCGAAGTCGAGCGCGGTCGGCTCGGCGGCACGCCCTTCGGGGTCGGTCGCGGGTGGGTCCCAGGCCAGGAGGACTAGCCGCCGATTTGACTTCAACCTTTGTTGAGGTCCGACGCTTACTCTGCACACCCGTAAGCGTCGAAAGGAATTGTCATGACCGAGAACCCGGTACAGCTCGCGGTAATCGTCGGCAGCACCAGGGCGGGCCGCTTCGGTCCGACCGTGGCCAAATGGTTCGTCGACCACGTCGACCGGCGCGGCGACGTCGCTGCCGACCTCATCGACCTCGCCGAGGACCGGCTGCCCGAGCAGATGTCGCACGAGATCGAGCCGGAGGCGGCACGGGTGCTGGACACCCTCGGCGCCCGGCTGGCCGCCGCCGACGCGTTCGTTGTGGTGACGCCCGAATACAACCACAGCTACCCGGCGCCGTTGAAGAACGCGATCGATTGGCATTTCACCCAGTGGCAGGCCAAGCCGATCGGATTCGTTTCCTACGGCGGGGTTTCGGGCGGCCTACGTGCTGTGGAGCACCTCCGCCACGTGTTCGCCGAATTGCACGCCGTCACCGTGCGCGAGACCGTGAGCTTCCACGGCGCCGCCCAACTCTTCGACCCCACAGGCAAACCCACCGAGCCCGCCGCCCCCGCGGCTGCGGCCGAACAACTCCTCAACCAACTCGTCTGGTGGGGGTCGGCCCTCCGTACGGCCCGAGCCGCGCGTCCCTACACCGGCTGACAGGGCCGAGACTCGAGGCGTCAATCCTCGGATGGTACGAGATCGCTAGTGGGCAACAGGGATTGGTTGCCCGCAGCTACTCGGTGTCGGGGCGTTGGCGAGATGGTCGGCGAACCACTGCAGCACCCGCGGTGAGGTGACCTGCTCGTTCTTGTCGTCATGGCCGACGCCGGGATTCCACTGGGCAGTCACCGGGGTCCCCGCAGCGCAGTATCGATCGATAAGGTCCGCAGTGAGTTTCGGCGGGACGAGCTGGTCGTCGAGTCCGTGCGCGAGATAGACGGGAATACCGGGCGGCATGTCCGGAGCCCGATTCGCTTCGAAGGCTCGCCGCCATCCTGGGTCGCCGAGCGGGTCGCCCTTGAAGTAATCGCCCATGCCCTGCGCGGCGATCAGCCGGGGCACCATGGCAGCGGGAGGTGTTGCGGCGCAGGCGGCCTCGGCCATTTCTCGATTGCGTAGTGCGGCGGCGGGGGTGATCAGGGCATTGAGGTCGAGCTCGGGGTAGACATTCGAGTACTCGGTGGTGAGGAACGGCGCGACCGCCCAGCCTTTGAGAAGTTGTGGCGGGAGCTCGCGCAGAATGCCCGCGACGTCGGAGGCCGGGGCATTCGCGGCATCGGCAACCAGATGAAGCTCAGGCGTGTAGGTCGGCGACTGTGCCGCGGCCGCCAGCGAGATGAGCCCGCCCTGGGAGACGCCGTAGATCACCATGTCGGTGCCTGCACCGGTGCCGGGCAACGTGCGCGCGGCGCGCGCGGCATTGAGCGTGTCGCGGCCCTGATCGGCGGTGACCAGATAGTGCTCGCCATCGCCGGTACCGGCCGCACCGGCATAGTCGGTCGCGGCGACCACCCAGCCGCGCCCGAGTGCGTCGTTGAGCCACGGCATCGAGTCGGCGACCCGCGATATCCGGCTCGGTGCGCAGTCGGCGCCGAGGCCGACGGTGCCGTGTGCGAAGTTCAGGATCGGCCGGTTGGTGCCCGGGCCCGGCGGGGTCCAGATCATCCCGGACGACACCGTTGGCGCACCACGCCCGTCCTGCGACCAGTACAGGATGCGCTGCCCGCTGCCGTGCACGCCGGGCAGCGACATGGGCGACGTGCGGATGATCGTCCCCGGTGCGGCAGGTGAAATGCCTTGCGGCACAGTATAAAAGGCGTCCAGACGCTGCTGCTCCGCATCGTGGTCGACGGCCTGCGCGACGACGGTCCCGTACCAGCCCGCCGTCACTGCGAGCACGATCAACTGGACGGTCGCCGCCGCCGGCCGCCACCACCGCAGCGCACTGGCCCGTGGCAGCGGCGCGGTGAGCCGAAGCCCGCGCACGATCATCGCCGCACCGGTGCCAAGCAGCGCGATGATCGTGTACGCGGTGAAATCCAGTCCGGTCCGGAACGGCAGCGTCGCGAGGATCACCCCGGCAAGCACCTGCCAGCCCGCCAGCGGCGCGGACGCCACCAGCACGTCGTCGCGACGCGTCCCCGCCAGCAGGCCGCAGATCCCGACGGCGAGCCACGTCGCGCCGACCCACACCAGCGCCACGGAAACCGGCATCGTCAGCGCGGCAAGACCGACCACAGCCAACCCCGCGGCAAGCACGGCCTCGACACTCAGCAACCGCCGTGTGTGCGGACCGGACTCGGGCTCGGCAGGTCCGACATCGTCTGCGGACGGACCCGTCTTCGCCGACCGCTCCGCGAACCACCAGCGCACCGCCGCCGACGTTGCGAGCATCAGCATCGCGACGGCGACAACCACCCGCCCCGCGACCAGCGAGACACCGAAGGGCGAGAACAGCAGCCCACCCGCCACCACGACGGCGACACCGGGCGCCAACCACGCGATCCCGCGCGCGTCCCAGGTTCGGGCATTGCTGCCGCGCTGTGTCCTCGGTTCACTCACGACTCCGCCTAGCTGCCGCGGGCATGCCGCGGCCTCCGCTTCACCATCACAGCAAACAGCTCGTTGCCGACAACTCTACGGACGGCACGGCCGCGGTCGATGTGATCTTCGTCGGGCCACGAATCCCGTGGTCAGCGGTTACGCCACCGCCGCATGGCCCACTGCCTGGCCGACGGGCTCACCGCGAGCACAGGGAGAAACAGCAGAAAGCCGGCGAGGGCGACCGGGATCAGCAGGTAGATGAGTAGCTCACCGAGAACTTGGATGATGGTGGGGATGGCGAACGGCACTGCCAGCACTGCCAGCGCAATCGCCAGCGGATAGGCGCCTGCCGAGGCCGCGCCCATCGCGGCGAACGCGAATCCGGCCGCGAGCACCAGTCCGAGCAGGGCGACTAGATAGTTGTCCCACCACGCAGGTTGTTTCGTATGAATGAGAACGCCTCCCGGTCGTTGTACCGACCCAGCCGGAAAGCCTAGCGCGGTACCGCGTTCTCGATGAGCAGATTGCGGATTATGTTGCCCTGCTCGGCAACTCGACAGCTTCTACGGCGACGGCAGGTTCGGCGAGTGTCTCCTTGCGCGTGTTCAGCCAGGCGCCGACGAACATCAGTGCCGCACCGGCGATCTGCACCGGCTCGATCGTTTCGCCGAGCAACAACCAGGCGCAGCCCAATCCGAAGGCCGGCACCAGGAACATGGCGGTGGCCGCGGTGGCGGGACCGACCTGGCCGACGGCGCGGTAGTAGAGGACATACGCCAGCGCGGTCGGCAGGATGCCGAGATACAGCTGGTTGCACCAGAATTCGATGCCGAGGGTGGACCACGCCACGTCCGGCAGCGCGGGTGCGGCGAGCACGCCGAGCGCGATCGTGCCTGCGGCGGTCGCATAGAGCGTCACGGTCGGCGCGGAGAACCGGGCGAGTACCGGCGCCCCGAGCAGGGTGTATCCGGACCAGCAGGCGGCGGCGCCGAGGAAGACGAGGTCGCCGAGCAGCCGATTCCCGTTGTCGGACGACGGAATACCGACGAAGAACACGACACCGCCTGCCACCGCGACGGCCAGGCCGAGCGCCCTAGGGCCGGACAGCCTGGTGCGGCCGAGCGCGGCCAGGATCGCGACGGTGATGACCGGGCTCGACATCGGCACGATGACGCTCCCGTCCGCGGCGGGCGCCAGGGACAGGCCGAGGAAGAACAGGACGTTGTAGCCGAAGACCCCGATCAGTCCGATCCCGGCGATGTGGGCCGCGTCCTTCAGCCCCACCCGGCGCGGCCGCAGCACGACGAGCAGGACGAGGGCGCCGATCAGGAACCGGAGAAACCCGGCGACCTCGTGCGGCACGTCGCCGACGGCGAGCTTCGAAGAGGCGAACGCGCTGCCCCACAACGCCATGACCAGCACAAGCAACAAACGGATACGCATGTCGATGATCCTGGCTCCGACACCCCTGTGCGGTATTGAACGCTGGTGCGGGGAGAATGGATCGGTGGCCGAGGGCGAATGGGTGACGTACCGGCGGATGCCGCACCGCCCGGTCGAAGTGATGCACGCGCACTTCGAGCGGCATGCCTACCATCTGCACAGCCACGAGACGTACTCGTTCGGCCTCACCGAATTCGGCGCGCAGGGCTTCGATTGCCGGGGTGCGTCGCGGGTCAGCGCGGCGGGCATGGTGATGGCGTTCAACCCGGACGAGCCGCACGACGGCCACGCCGCGACCGAACTCGGCTTCACGTATTCGATCGTGCATCTCGGCGCCGAGCTGGTCACCGAGGTGCTGTCCGATCAGTCGGGCAGGCCGACCGGCCTGCCGCTGTTCACCGATCCTGTCCTGCCCGATCCGCTGTTGTCCTCGGCGGTGCGCAGGCTGTACGCCACGCTGATCGGCCCAGGCACCGAGCTGGCCGCCGACGAGGCGCTGGCGGCAACCGTCGCCGCCATGGTGCGCCGCGGTG
>NZ_BDAY01000082.1 GCF_001612685.1 Nocardia altamirensis NBRC 108246 | reverse complement strand
ATTCGGTCGGTGCCGCGTGATTCGGTTGGCGGGGCGTGATTCAGTCGGTGCCGCGTGATTCGGTTGGCGGGCACGATTCAGTCGGCGGGGCATCATTCAGCTGGTGCCGCATCATTCGGCTGGAGCGGTCCGATCAGTCGGCGCGGCATGATTCAGCCGGCGCCGCGTAGTTCGGCAGGCGCCGCATCATTCAGCGGACGCGGGATGATGCAGTCGGCGCGGCATCATTCAGCGCGCGCCGCATGATTCGGCTGCTGCGGAATGATTCGCCCTCTAGGGAATCAGCACAACCTTGCCGGTGGTCCCACGGGTCTCCAGCGCGTGATGCGCGGTCGCAGCCTCGGCGAGCGGGAATCGGTGCACCGCAGGGCGAAGCCGCCCGGCGGTAGCCTCGGCCATCGCACGGTCTTCCAGTCCGCGCAGATCACCACCGGCCCGTTGCATCATCGCCTGACCGACGACCAGCTCGGAGGTCACGCCGCGGGCGGCCAGCTCTTCGGCGGAGTAGGTCGGCGTCCCTACGGCCTTCGGATCTGTGCCGGAACCGCCGTAGATGAGGTGTTGCCCGCCCTTACCGAGCAGATCGATACCTGCGTAGGCGATTTCACCGCCGACCGAGTCGAACAGGACGGTCGCGGTGCGGTCGCCTAGGAAGTCGCGGACCTGCTGCGGCCAGCCTGGCTGCCGGTAGTCGATGGCGAGGTCAGCGCCATTCTGTTGCACCAGCGCCACTTTCGCGGGCCCACCGGCCAGCCCGATGACGGTTGCCCCGGCGTTCTTCGCGTATTGCACCAGCAGCGTGCCGATTCCGCCCGCTGCGGCCGTGACGATCGCGATGCTGTCTCGGCTCAACTCGGTGAATTGCAGCACGCCCAACGTGGTTCGACCGGTGCCGATCATCGCAACGGCCTCGGCCGCGTCGAGGTTCGCCGGAATCTCATGCAGCCGAGCCGCTTCGGTCACTGCCAGTTCGGCATACCCGCCCGGCACCATGCCGAGGTGTGCCACCACGCGCTTGCCGATCCAGCTCGGGTCGACCTCGGCGCCCACCGCATCGACGGTCCCGGCGACTTCACGGCCTGGCACGGTCGGCAACTCGGGCAGCGGGAACGGCCCGGGCTGGCCGTTGCGAATCGCGGTATCGATGAGGTGAACTCCCGCCGCCGCCACCGTGATTCGGACCTGCTCGGGATTGGGCGCGGGGTCGGGAACCGTTTCGTAGCGCAGATTTTCGGCGGGGCCGAAGGCGTGGAGGCGAATCGCGTGCACAGTGACTCCTAGTGGTGGTGCGGTCGACCACCACCGTGCAACATCAACCTAAGTTCAGGTCAACTCGCGTTGCTTCGCCCGGATCTCGAAGCCGTCGCACAGCGCGGATAGGCCGATGTAGAGCAGCTCCTCCTGGGTCAGGTCGCTGACGCCCGTGCCTTCGAGATCGGCGAGCGCAGGCGGCACCGGAAACTGTGATTCTCCTTTCAGCATGGTGCGCAGCCCGTTGTCGCCTTCGGGGTTCATGCCCTTGCGCGCCATCAGCGACGCACTGATGTGCGGCAGGGTCGCGCCGGAGATGTAGTTCCACACGGTGAACGACATCGTCGTCGCCTCGCGGGTGGACACATTCAGCTCGGCGAAGCCCTCGACCATCCACGCCAGGCAGGCCAGACTTTGTGGCCCGAAGCTGTAGCGCGGTGTGGCGAAGGTGAGCAGCACCCACGGATGTTGCAGGTAGAGCGTCCAATCGATCTCGGCGGCGATGCGGACCCGGTCGCGCCAGGTCCACTGCTGGCCCTCCGGCGACGGGTAGGGATTGCGGCGCGCCACCTCGTCGGTCATCGCGGCGAGCAGTTCGTCCTTGTTCGCGACGTGCCGGTACAGCGACATCGCGCCGACGCCCATCGCGTCGGCGATGCGTCGCATGGACAGGGCGTCCAGGCCCTCCTCGTCGGCAAGCGTTATCGCGGTGTCGATGATGGCGGCTCGGTTGAGCTTGAGCTCAGACATCCCATGACTCACTTTCACTTCCGGGGGAGGTTGCGTACACTGTACCCGAGTTCGTGCGTACGGCGTACGCGAGTTGGAGAGGAAGTTTTAGGATGACAGACGTGGAGGCGGTGCGCGCGGCGCCTGCTGTCGGCTCGCGCCGTGCCTGGCTCGGCCTCGCAGTGTTGCTGCTGCCGGTGCTGCTGGTGTCGATGGACATCTCGGTGCTGTTCCTGGCCATGCCGACCCTCACCGTCGACCTCGACCCGTCCGCAGCCCAGCAGCTGTGGATCCTCGACATCTACGGCTTCCTGATCGCGGGCCTGCTGATCACCATGGGCAACCTCGGTGATCGGATCGGGCGGCGCAACATCCTGCTCGTCGGCGCCACCATCTTCGGCATCGCATCGGTCGTCGCCGCCTTCGCGCCCACCGCCGAGGTGCTGATCATCGCGCGGGCGTTGATGGGTGTCGGCGGCGCGACCCTGCTGCCGTCGAGCCTCGCGCTGATCTCCAGCCTGTTCCCCGACGCCCGCGAACGCGCCGCCGCCATCGGCGTGTGGACCGCGTTCTTCGCGGGCGGCTCCGCCGTCGGCCCGATCATCGGCGGCCTGCTGCTGCACCAATTCTGGTGGGGCTCGGTGTTTCTCATCAACATCCCGGTGCTGCTGATCCTGCTCGCGCTCGGTCCGTTCGTGCTGCCCGAGCATCGCGCCGGGGTGCTCGGACCGCTGGACCTGCCCAGCGTCGCGCTGTCCATCGGCGGCATCCTGCCGCTGGTGTACGGGATCAAACACATTGCGGCCGAAGGGCTCGACGTCGAAGCGATCGTGATCTCGCTCGTCGGCGCCGTGATCCTGACCGCGTTCGTGCGCAGGCAGCGCCACCTCGACGAGCCGCTGCTCGACCTGCGATTGTTCTCCCGCGCCGGGTTCTCGGTGGCGATCGGTTCCAGCCTCGTCGGCATGATGTCGTTGGCCGCGTTGAGCTACCTCACCAGCATCTACCTGCAGTCGGTCACCGGACGCGACCCGCTCGCGGCCGCGGTGCTCGGGATTCCGATGGCGGTCGCGGTGTTCATCTTCTCGATGGGCGGCGCCAGGGTCGGCCAGCGTTTCGGCGCGCGCAACAGTTTCGCGTTCGCACTGGCGGCCTCGGCCGTCGGCAACCTGATGCTGCTCGGTGTCGGCGTGCACGGCGGAATCTGGTGGTACCTGGCCGGTTCCACCATCGCGGGCATCGGCTACGGCATCGCGTTCACCCTGGTGTCGGACGTTGCGGTCTCCTCGGTGCCCGCCGAACGAGCAGGCTCGGCCGTCGGCATCTCCGAAACCAGCTTCGAGCTCGGCAACGCGCTCGGTCTCGCCCTGCTCGGCTCCCTTGCCGCCCTGATCTTCCGCTCCGGCGGGGACTACGCCGCGACCCTCGGCGAAACCATCCAGCACGCGGGCGCCAACACCGCCCTCGTCGACTCGGCCCGCGAATCCTTCGTCTCCGGAATGCATATCGCCACCGCAGTAGGCGCAACCCTCCTCCTGACGATGGCGTTGATCGCGCTGTTCGCCTCACCCCGTCGACTGGAACCGAGCACAGCCAACGTCCACTAGAAGCCCGGCCAGCGAACCGGGCGCGAGCTGGGAGGCGTTCGGCAGCAACGTAAGCGGACACGGGAGGCGATCCGCCGCAATGTGAGCGGACGAGGCCCTGGGGGCATGGCGTGGCGACTCCGTGATCCGGGTCGGCCCTGTCGTGCACTGCTCCGGGTGGAAACAGACACAGCCAACGTCCGCCGGCGGCACGTTCGCCTTCTCGAAGCTCGCCACCAGCGACGTGCCGCACGAGGCTGCCGGACTCCTAGTCGCACCCGGCCAGCGAATCGGGTGCGGGCTGCGGGAGGCGTTCCGCCGCGATGTGAGCGGACGTGGGAGGCGTTCCGCCGCGATGTGAGCGGACGTGGGAGGCGTTCCGCCGCGATGTGAGCGGACGTGGGAGGCGTTCCGCCGCGATGTGAGCGGACGTGGGAGGCGTTCCGCCGCGATGTGAGCGGACGCGGGAGGCGTTCCACCGCGCAAGGTAAGCGGACGAGGCCATGGTCGGCGACGACTGCGTATCTCGGCTTCTGGGTTGTCCCGTCGTGCGTGCGCCGCCGTTCGACTCCGACCGCCGTTCGACTCCGACCGCGCGGGACAAGGTGCGGCGGGGCACAGGTCCGGGTCGGGAAAGCCGACAGGTGCCGTCGATACCGGGGGTGAAGTTGGCGCTCTGCTAATACAGTCGAGAGGGTGACTGACACTTCCGCGCAGAGCAATGGGCGGCCGATGGCCGAGCGAGTGGCGAGCCGGCTGCTGTATCCGACGTCCCGTCCGCGCGAGAAGTCGTTGCGCGAGGCCGTCGATGGGAAAGTCGTGCTGGTGACCGGCGCGTCGCACGGCATCGGCAAGGCGAGCGCGCGCAAGCTCGGCGCGGCAGGAGCGATCGTGTTGCTGGTCGCCAGGTCCGCAGACGACCTGCATCAGGTTGCCGCCGAGATCAAAGCCGACGGTGGCACGGCGCACGTCTACCCGACCGACCTCACCGATATGGACGCGGTCGAGCAACTCGCTCTGCAACTCCTCGACGAACACGGTCACCTCGATGTGGTGATCAACAACGCGGGCAAGTCGATTCGTCGGTCGATCAACAAGTCCTACGACCGATTCCACGATTTCACCCGCACCATCGACATCAACTACCTCGGCCCGGTCCGCCTGCTGCTCACCCTGATTCCGGACATGCGCGCCCGCAAACAGGGCCACATCGTCAACATCTCCACCTGGGGCGTCCTCATGCCGCCCGCTCCACAGTGGGCGGCCTACGGCGCCTCGAAATCGGCCTTCGACGTCTGGCTACGCAGCGTCGCCGCGGAAGTCTCCAGCGACGGCGTCACCACCACCTCCATCTACATGCCCTTGGTGCACACCAGAATGAGCGCCCCCACCGACTTCAGCCGCGTCCCCGGCCTCACCGTCGACGAAGCCTCCGACCTGGTCTGCCACGCGGTCACCGCCAAACCCCGCGAGATCGCCCCCTGGTGGTCAGCCCCAGTCCAAGCCTGGACCAACATCACCCGCAACCAAGTCCAACGCTTCTTCGAACGCAGCCTCTCCGCCGCCCCCGGCTTCCAATCCCGACTCCGCCGCCGCCCCGGCCGCTAACCAACCGCACCGATCACGCCGAGTGGGAACTGGTGGCGGCATCGCCCGAGTAGCGTCCGCCACCAGTTCCCACTCGGCGCGGCGAGTCATCGGTACGCCCGCCCAATGGGGCAACGAGCGTCGAGGAGTGCGCCCGTGCAGGTAAGTAAGCTGCCGCCGATGCCGATGCCGATGCCGATGCCGATGCCGATGCCGATGGAAGCTAGGACTCGGCCCACGGTTCAGCGGGCGGTGGCGAGGAGTGCACCCCGGGCGGGTAAGTGGCGCTGCCGCTGGGCGCCAGGACTTGGCCTACAGCTCAGCGGGCGGTGGCGAGCTGTGCGCCCATGCGGGCAAGTAGGCCTGCCGCCGATGGCGGATGGAAACCGGGACTCGGCTCACAGTTCAGCGGGCGGTGGCGAGGAGTGTGCCCGTGCGGGCAGGCTGAGCTGCCGTCGATGGGCGCCAGGACTTGGCCTACAGCTCAGCGGGCGGTGGCGAGGTGTGCGCCCGTGCGGGCAAGTAGGCCTGCCGCCGATGGCGGATGGAAACCGGGACTCGGCTCACAGTTTCAGTGGGCGGTGGTGAGCAGTGCACTCGTGCGAGTGAGCAGGGTGCCACCAGCGGCTAGCGGAAGTCGGGTCTCGGTCAGGCCGACAGTTTTCGCTGGGCGGTCGTCGGGATAGCGCAGTTCGGAGGACAAGGCGCGGGGGGCGGTGAGCGCGTCGTCCGTGGAGGTGCCCGCGCCGAGTTCCAGTCGGTGGCGCAGCAACGGGGTTGAGCCGATATCGGCGATCAGGTCGCCGCGCCAGCCGCCGTGGTCCTCGCCGGAGCGGCCGATCTGGATGCGTTCGCGCAGGCGCAGTTTGGCGTTCGGCGCCAGCGCGATCGAAGTGGTGGTGTGGTGATGCGCGCCGCCCGCAACGATCGTCGGCTCAGGGTCGAAGTCGAGCTCGCCTCCGTCCGCCACCTCGAAATGCCAGTGCGCCAACGACAATGGCGTCGCCGCGCTCGGCAAGGCGATGGTGGCCGCGACCGAACGCACCGTGAGCCGCGCGTTCGGGCCGACCACGATGATGATGTCGAGTTCGTCGCCGCCGAGTGGAGTGGCCGCAGTGCCGATCATGTGCACCGCATGCGCGCCGGTGCGGCGGGCCGAAAGCCCGCCGCTCGCGTGGATCTCGGGGACCGCCGTCGCGATCGCGATGATCCGTAATTCAGTGCGCAACAGTGGATTCGGTGCCGGTGCGGTCCTGTTCGGCGATGACGCGCAGCTGCTCGCGCACCCAGGCGAGCACCGGGGTGGCGGCCGGGTCGTCGGTCAGCGAGATCAACGCGGTCGGGCGGCCCTCGCGCACCTTCGCGGCGTCGCGCTCCATCACACCCAGATCGGCGCCGACGAGCGGGGCGAGGTCGGTCTTGTTGACCACGAGCAGATCCGAGAACGTCACGCCGGGACCACCTTTGCGCGGCACCTTGTCGCCGCCCGCGACGTCGACCACGAAGATCTGCACGTCGATCAGGCCGGAGGAGAAGGTGGCGGTCAGATTGTCGCCGCCGGACTCGACCAGGATCAGGTCCAGCGGTGGATTGGCGGCGATCAGGTCGTCGATGGCGTCGAGGTTGGCGGTGATGTCGTCGCGAATCGCGGTGTGCGGGCAGCCGCCGGTCTGCACGGCGGTGATCCGCTCGTCGGGCAGCACCGCGTTGCGGCGCAGGAAGTCGGCGTCCTCGGTGGTGTAGATGTCGTTGGTCAGCACCGCGAGCGACAGCTCGTTGCGCAGCTGCCTGCACAGCGCGGCCACCAGCGCCGTCTTGCCCGACCCGACCGGGCCGCCGATGCCGATGCGCAGCGCCTCGCCCGGCGTGCGCTGACGCTTGGGCCGATCGTGGGTGTGGTCGTGCGGTTCACCGTCGATCAGATGCGGGGGCATGGTTGGTGACTCCTTCTTTCGGGGACTCAGCTGGCGAACAACGGCATATCGCGGTGCAGATGGCGCTCGGCGAGCACATCCTGCAGCGGGTCGGACAGGCAGGCGAGGCCGTCGACCGCCTCGGCAGCGGTGCGGTCACACAGGTCGGCGAGGCGGATCGTGCAGCCCGCGACGGCAGCCGGGTCGAGCGCAAGCAGGCGCTGCGCGGCGGTCGCGGCACCGGTGAGGGTGGTGTAGATGACGACGCCCGCGATCTCCAGCGGGGTCACCGCGCAGGCGGCGCCGACCATACCGAACACGGTGGATAGGTGCGGCCGCGGACCGACAGCGCCCCAATCCTCTTGAGGCCATAGCTGTTTGGCCAATCGCAGCAGACCCCGCCCTTGAGCACGCGACGCCGTTCGCGCGCCGGGCGAGGGTGTCCGCGCGTCGGCCTCTGCCTCGGCCCGCGCCGGTTCGAGCGCACCCGCACACACCGCGGCGGCCAACGATGCCGCGACCAGCCCCGAAGTCCGGATGCGCCGACGCAAGTACAACTCGACGGTCACAACATCACGCACCAGCCCCGAGCCGATCGCCTCCTCGACACCCCCGGAATGCACGTGCCCACCAATCGGCAACCGCGAATCCGCCAACGCAAGCAGCGTCGCCAGCCTCGTCGACCCGATCTCACCCACCCGCCGATCCTATGCCCCGGCGTGTTGCGGGCGTGTCGATGGTTCGTCGCGCCGAGTGGGAACTGGTGGCGGAGCCTACTCGGCCGATGCCGCCACCAGTTCCCACTTTGCGTGATCAGTGCCGGTGGTCCGGCACGGCGACTGTTGGGTGGGCGTGTCGATGGTTCGGGGCCGCAGAGTGGGAACTGGTGGCGGACTCTACTTGGGGGATGCCGCCGACAGTTCCCACTGATCAGCCGTCCAGCCCTGTGCGGACAGGGCTGTGCGGACGCGATCGAGGATGACGTGGGGGCGGTGGCGGAGGAGGGTGGCGTTGACGCGGATTATGCGCCAGCCCAGGGATTCCAGGGTGGCGATGCGGTCGATGTCCTTGGTGCGCTGGGCGGGGTCGGTCCAGTGTTGGGCGCCGTCGTATTCGACAGCCACGCGCCAGGGCTCCCAACCCATGTCGACGCGGGCGACAAATGCGCCGTATGCATCGCGAACTACCAGTTGCGTTGTGGGCTTGGGTAGTCCGGCGTCGACCAGCAGCAGCCGGGTATGTGATTCCGGTGGTGACTCCGCACCACCGTCGATCAGGTCGACAATGGTCGACAGACGGCCCACTCCACGCATGCCAGGATGAGCGCGGGCCACGGTCGCGATCTCCGAGGGAACCAGCCCGGTTGCCGCGCACAGCGCGTCGAGGACGGGCACGGCTTCGTTGCGGGGCAGTTGACGGCCCAGGTCGAAGGCTGTTCTGGCAGGTGTCGTCACGCGAAATCCATCGACCTCGCAGCATTCGGCGGGATCGACGACGGCTCGCAGTACCCGAATCCCGCTGGGCGGCTTGCAGTGTCCCATTCGGGCGATGTGTGCGGGCGCCTCCGGATCCAGCCACCGAGTGCCGTGCAATGCCGCCGCCGAGTATCCGATCAGGACACCATCCCCCTTCGCCCAGTGCGCCGCGGCGCGGGCGCGCCCTTCCGCATCGAGCGAACACCCGCTACGCATGTAGACATCGGGGAACACCCGCACGAAATTGTGCCGCAGTTCCCATCGCGAAATCAGCCCAGCCGCCATCGCCCACGACCCGGGAAACGGTTCATCCAGTGCCCCCATGCCCAGGCACTATGCACCCAGGGTGCGACAAGTTCTGCCGCGTGGGACCTGATGTAGAGGCCTCAACCGATGCCGCCGCCAGTTCCCCTTTGCGTGATCAGCACGGCCGCGGCGCTCGTTGACCATTCGGCGCGCGTATCTATGGTTCGCCGCCGCAAAGTGGGAACTGGTGGCGGAGGGTACTCGGGCGATGCCGCCACCAGTTCCCACTTTGTGTGGCGGAGTGGGGCGACGGCGCCACCAGTCCTAGGAGGTCGGCGGGGTTGGTAATTGCTGTTGGGTTGCGCTGATCTTGGTGGGGTGGCGACTCGCCGTTGGCGACTCGCCGGGGGTGATTCTGGATGGGAGAGAGAGGGTTAGGGGGCGCTCAGGGGGTGAAAAAGAAAGGGTGGGAACCCGACAGTGTCGTCGGATTCCCACCCTTGTTGCTTTCGCTACGAGCCATGGTGCGCTACATCAGTCACCGATTACCCGCGAGGGCGCGTTGAACGAGTTGACCGCGCCGACGGCCGCGCCGGCTGCCGCGCCGATGGCGGCCGCGGGCACCGTGATGATGGCCGCACCGAAGCCAGCACCGAGCATGGGCCCGGCGACAACGCCGACCGGAACGAACGGCAGGCCGACGACCAAGCCGACCACGCCGCCGACGAGCGCGGAGGTGGCCGCGAACGGCGCTGCGGAGGCCGCGCCGGCGAGCGCGCCCATCGCCGCGGTGCCGACGGTCTGCCCGGCGATCCGGTCCGACCTGCTGCGTTCCATGCCGATCGAGTCGAGGAAGGTCGCCAGGTTGGCCTCGGCCATGGCCGAGTTGTCGTTGATCTGGATGGCCTGTTCCTGGTCGATCCAGTCCGGCGCGGGCACCTGCACGTCGCCGAAGCGGAACATGCCGGGCGGCGGTGCGATCGGCGGCACCGGCGCAACCGGCACCGGCGCGTGCAGCACACCGACGGGGGCCAGGTACTTCTTGTCCGGCATCGGCCGCGACCACTGCAGCGAGCTGCGGGTGTTGTCGGGGATGTTGAGGCCCTCGTACGGCATCGCGTTGGGCGGTTCGGCCGCGGGCCACTGCGCAGGATGGTCGGGCTGGGACGCTGCGTTGGGTTGTGCAGGCTCGGCGTTGGCGGTGCCGGTTCCGACCAGTGCGAGGACCAGCGGTACCGCACCTGCCGCGACCATCGAGCCCACCTTTTGGCGCTGCGGGTTGGGGGCTCTGTGCTTGCCTGTGCCCATAGGTAGATCGCCTTTCGTCAGGAGGAAAAGATGTCACTTTGCGACGTCCCACATTCGGATCCACCGGGCACATGGATGGGTCAGATTTCGGGCGACACAACACCTTTGGCATTGCCGACAATTAGCTACTGACGGGTCGATTCGCCGGTCTGATACGGAAGTGACTGGCGTGAAAAGACTTCGGTCCGAATACCGATGAACACATCGGTATTCGGACCGAAAGGTCTGTCGGATTGGTGCGAGCGAGCTCAGCCCACCCGGCGATCGACCGCCGCCTTCGCCTTCTCCGCGAGCTTGCCGTTGGCAGGCGGTGCACCGAGCGCGGCCGCGAGCTCGTCCGCCTCTTCCTCATCGGAGTTCACCTGCTCGAGCGCGAGCCGCGCGAACACCCACTGCTCGGTGGCTGCCATCTGACCGCGGCTGCGCCCGAGGAAGGTGACGAACCACTGGATGACGGTGATGATCCGGCTGCGATACCCGATCAGGTAGTACAGGTGCAGCGCCAGCCAGGCCAGCCACGCGATGAATCCGCTGAACTCCAGCTTGCCGACCTGGCAGACGGCATTGAACCGCGACACGGTCGCCATGCTGCCCTTGTTGAAGTACTTGAACGGCTTACGGTCCTGCGGCGCTTGGCCTTTCAGTCCTGCCTTGATCTGCTTGGCCGCATACGTTGCGCCCTGGATCGCGCCCTGCGCCTGCCCGGGCACACCGGGCACCGACATCAGGTCGCCGACCACGAAGACGTTCGGGTGGCCCTTGATGGTGAGGTCCGGCTCGACGATGACCCGGCCCGCACGGTCGACCTGGGTGCCGTCGGACCGTTCGGCGAGCATCTTGCCGAGCGGGCCTGCCTGCACACCGGCCGACCACACCTTGCAGGACGATTCGATACGGCGGATGGTCCCGTCGGCGTCCTTGACCGTCACGCCGAGCGCGTCGATGTCGGTGACCATGGCGTTGAGCTGGATCTCGACGCCCATCTTCTCCAGCCGCTTCTTGGCCTTGAGGCCGAGCTTCGGTCCCATCGGCGCGAGCACCGCGTCCGCCCCCTCGAGCAGCACAACGCGCGCGTCGCGCGGGTCGATGTTGTGAAAGGTGCCTTCGAGTGTGCGATCGGCGAGTTCGGCGATCTGCCCGGCCAATTCGACACCGGTGGCGCCCGCGCCGACCACAACGAAGGTGAGCAGCCGGTCCCGCATCTCCTGGCTGGTGGCCAGCTCCGCACCCTCGAACGAACCGAGGATGCGGCCGCGTAGTTCGAGCGCGTCGTCGATGGTCTTCATGCCTGGCGCGTAGGTGGCGAACTGGTTGTTGCCGAAGTACGACTGCTGCGCGCCGGTGGCCACGATCAGGCTGTCGAACGGGGTGACCGTGTTCGAGTTGAGCAGGCGCGAGGTGACCGTCTTGGCTTCGAGGTCGATGTCGATGACATCGCCGAGCAGCACCTGCGCGTTCTTCTGCTTACGCAGCACCAACCGGGTCGCCGGCGCGATCTCGCCGACGGAGAGGATGCCGGTGGCCACCTGGTAGAGCAACGGCTGGAACAGGTGCGACGTGGTCTTGGAGATCAACGTGATGTCCACGTCGGCATGCTTGAGGTGCTTGGTGCCGAACAAGCCGCCGAAGCCCGAGCCGATCACCACCACCCGGTGACGACGCTTCTCGACAGTCTCAGTGCGCCCACCCGTCGCCCACCCGTCGCCCCGCACCGAATCGCTGCGCGATGCTGTATTCATCGTTGCTCCTCGACAGTCCTGGGGTTTCGTCCCCCGAACGGTTGGTTGACAACTACCAACCGTAGTCGGCTCGGATTCCGTGGTCGCGCCGAGATCCCCATTCCTGGTGTGTTGCGCGCGCCGCGTTGCGACGCCGCCGGATGACCGCGATGGAGGTTCAATACGGCGAACCGACCGAACGAATATGCAAAAGAGAATACGATTAACTAGGTCTTTCAGGGAGGTTTGCCATGGTCGCCGGTGACCGTGTTGTCGGCCGAAAGTCCAGCGTGCGTGGGCATTCCGACGATACTGCCGATACCGAGAACACCGCGCTGATCGATATCCCGCACGACCATTTGATAGACCGCGCGCTCGGCCTGCTTCCGGAACGCCATCACGTCCTCGCCATGCCGCCACCGGGCAGTGCGACCACCGCCGTGCACGGCGACGCGGGCCTGCCGTATCTCGGGCGGGCATTGCAGTACATGCGTTGGGGTCCCGCCGAGATGATGGGGCGTTACCGCGCCTACGGACCGGTTTCGATGAGTACCTCGCTCGGCGTCGACCGCGTGCTCGTCGCGGGACCGGAGGCGCTCGACGAGGTGCTCGGCCGCAGGCGCCGCGACTTCGGCCAGGGCTGGGACTATTTCATCGGACCGTTCTTCCGCCGCGGCCTGCTGCTGCTCGAATTCGACGAGCACAAATTCCATCGCCGGATCATGCAGCAGGCGTTCACCAGGGAGCGACTGGAAGCGCATTTGGCGGCGCTGACACCGGCGGTGCGCGCGAGCATCGAACGGTGGGTGCCCAAGGACGGGAGCGCGGAACGCACGGTGCGCCTGTATCCGACGATCAAGGAACTGACCCTGGACATCGCCGGCGAATCGTTCATGGGCGTCGATGTCGGTTCGCGGCGGCGCGAACTCATCAACGCGTTCGTCGACTGCACGCATGCGGGTTTGGCGATCATCCGGCACTCGGTGCCCGGCGGCAATTGGCGCTCCGGACTGCGCGGCCGCAAAGTGCTCGAGGACTACTTCCGTTCGATGCTGCCCGAGAAGCGGCGCAGCGAATCACCGGACTTCTTCTCCGGCCTGTGTCACGCGCGCAGCGAGGACGGCGGCGTGTTCGGCGACGCGGATGTGGTGAACCACATGATCTTTCTGATCATGGCCGCGCACGACACCACGACGACGACGGCCACCGCGGTCGCCTACTACCTGGGCAAGCATCCCGAGTGGCAGGAGCGGGTGCGCGCCGAGGTGCTCGCGCTCGACGCCGAAATCGACGGTGGCGCACCGACTATCACCGATCTGGAGCGCCTGCACGAGCTGGATCTGGTGGTGAAGGAGAGCCTGCGGCTGATGCCGCCGGTGCCAGGCCTCGCGCGTCGTGCGGTGCGCGACACCGAGATCGCGGGCCACTACATTCCGGCGGGCACCTCGGTCGATCTGGCGTACCAGGTGAACCATCTGCTGCCCGAATTGTGGACGCATCCAGAGTTGTTCGATCCGGAACGGTTCAGTGCGGAACGGCACGAGGACAAGTCGCATCGCCTGGCCTGGTTGCCGTTCGGTGCGGGCGCGCACAAGTGCATCGGCATGCATTTCGGCACGTTCGAGGTGAAGACGGTCATTGCCGCCCTGGTCCGTTCGTACGCATGGCAGATACCCGAAAGTTACCGAATGCCGTGGGGTTTCACCACGATTCCGTTCCCGAGGGACGGCGCCCCGATGGTGCTGCGCCGACGCTCCGCGTAGCTCGTCAACAGAGAACCACAGACCGCCCGAACGGTTCACAGACCTCGAAACCCCTGTGAACCGTATGAACGGTCTGTGAGATCAACTCTCTAGCGACCCGCGAACAGCATCTCGGCGACCTTGGTGTCGGTGTCGGCGCCCTCGGTGTATCCGCCCTGATCGCCGAGTGAGGTCATGATCGCCAGCGTGTAGCGCTCGCCCGGTCCCGCGAAGCCGACCGAATTCACCACCCAGCCACCCTGTTCGGCGGACCAGCCATTCTTCAGCCCGGGCCGCATCGCGGGGCCGGCACCCCACACGCCCCAATGCTGGTTGCTGTCCACCGCGCGCATCCGCTCGACGAGGTAGTTGCGATCGTCGGGGTGCATGCGGGTGAGGACGTTGTCCATCAGCCGGTCCAGATCGGCGGCGGTGCACTTCTGGAACGACCAATCCGGGAACAGCGCGGTGGTGGTCGGCTGGGGGACCAGCGTGGTCATGCCGTTGGCGCGGAAGGCATTGTTGAACGCCATCCGGTCGATGCCCGAGTACTTGGTCCACAGGATGTTGGTCGCGCCGTCGTTGGAGGTGGCCAGCATGCCCTCCATCAGCCCGCGATCCTCCGGCGAGAGCGGCGGGATGGCGCCGATCCTGGCCCGGTTCAGCAGATCCTCGGCGATCGCCAGCTTGATCGTGGAGGCGGTCCATACCGCGTTCTCCGCGTTGGCGTTCGCGTGCACGCCGCCGGAAACCCGGTCGCGCACAACGTAACCGGTGACGCCGGGGCGATTCTTCAGATACGCGTCGACCCTGGTGATCCGGCTGCTCATATCGCAGTCGAAACCGGACAGGCACCCGCTGGTATGGGCGAGGGGCACAGCGGCCGCGCTCGGAGCCAAGATCGGTGCGCTCGGGATGAGGATCGCCGCGGCGGCGAGGACATAGGCGGATGCGGCCACACGTGGAATGGAGCGGGTGGCGGTCGAGGGATGACGCACGAGGCAACACGATCGCACATCGGCGGTCAGGATGCACGTCTTGAGCTCGATCGCGGCATGTGCTATCAGCGCTTGCGTCCCAGCGGGTTTCGGCCATCTGGGTTGTTCAGCGGAACGCGGCGCGCAGTTCCTCGACGGTGCGTCCGTTGAGGCGATAGCAGTGCTCGAACGCTTCGCTGTGCTGGTCTCGGGGCCAGGAGTGTAGGACGACAGTGCGGCCGTAGCCACGGGAATTGACGAGCTCCCAACGGTCTCCGACTCGGCGGACCGTGAACCCGCCTCTTGGCATAAGGGGAATCACCATCGCATCCATGAACGTGAACCAGCCTTTCGGTGCAGCTCTCTCGTTCCTCCCCGGTTCAGCACTGTTGCACATTCAACGCGCGGAACTGAGCGGACACGGCGGAGGAACCTGTTCGCGTGTGGCTTAATTCACTCTCCGTCAATCGGGAGTCCGTACGGCGCTGCGCAAACCCGGTTCCGGGGCAGCGAAGTAGCGTCAAGGCCGCTGGGGCCTAACTGGGTTGCACGGCCAAGGATCGCTGCCGTCACGGTGTTTGTCTCATTCCGTAGCGATCGTTGTCGATTCCTCAGTGGGGAGCCGTCCCCGGCAGGGGCGGCCTGGAGTATAAACGTGCACGAACCCCAGGGCGTCCCGTCAACGCCGGAACACACCAGGAGCCGCGAAACCTACCGCAGTTCGACACCGCAGACCGATCGAGAGGGCGCAGATGCCGCTGCACATCCACCGTGCCGAGCGCGCCGACGTGCTGGCGGACGCGCTGGCCGGGCTGCTGGCCACGCCGCTGCCCGATCCGTTCGCGGCGGAGGTGGTTGCGGTGCCCGCGAAGGGTGTGGAGCGGTGGTTGACGCAGCGGTTGTCGTCGGTGCTCGGCGTATCGGGGGCAAATGCGGACGGGGTCGCGGCGAACATCCAGTTCCCTTCGCCTGCCGCGCTGGTCAGCGCGGCGCTGGCGGCGGCGAGCGGGGTGACGCCCGAGGATGATCCGTGGGCGTCCGAGCGGGTCGTGTGGACCCTGCTGCGGGTGATCGACGCGTCGGTGGGGGAGCCGTGGTGTGCGGTGCTCGGCCGACATCTGGGCGCGAACGAACCGACCGGTCGTGACCATCGGATCGGGCGGCGCTATGCCACCGCCGCGCACCTCGCGGGACTGTTCGACAGTTACGCCGCACAGCGGCCTCGGCTCATCACCGAGTGGGCCGCAGGCTCCGACACCGACGGTGCGGGCAATCGGGTGCCCGACGATCTGTTGTGGCAGCCCGAGCTGTGGCGGCGGCTGCGTGCCGAGGTGGGTGCGCCGAGTCCGGCGGAGCGTCTCGACGCGGCGTGTGCCCGGCTCCGGGATGCGCCCGAACTCGTTCCATTTCCGGCGCGCTTCTCGTTGTTCGGCGCGACGCGGATGGCGACCGATCAACTCGCGGTGTTGACGGCCTTGGCGGCGACTCGCGAGATTCATCTGTGGCTCCCGCATCCGAGCCCGGTGATGTGGATCGAATTGGCACGTACACCCCCGGCGGGTGACGTGGATCATCGCTCTCGCGCCGCGGATCTCAGTGCGGCTGTGCTGCATCACCCGTTGCTGACGGGTCTCGCCCGTGATGTCAGGGAACTTCAGCAGCGCATGGCCGAGGCCGCGTCAGATACCTATCATCCGATCGATACCGCGACGGAAGGGCGTGCGCCGGAGGCCGATCCGCGCGGGGTGACGCTGCTCACAGCATTGCAGTCCGGCGTGCGTGACGATCGGTGGCCGCCGGTCGCCGGTGCCGCCGCGTACCTGCCCGCCGACGGCACCGTGCAGGTGCATGCGTGCCACGGGCCCGCGCGGCAGGTCGAGGTGCTGCGCGACTGCCTGCTCGGATTGTTCAGCGCCGACCCGACATTGGAGCCGAGGGACGTGCTGGTCATGTGCCCCGAGGTGGAGACCTACGCGCCGCTCGTGCGCGCCGCGTTCGGCCAGCGTGCGCCGGGATCGGCAGAGCCCGCACCGGATTCGGGGCATCCCGCACATCGGCTGCGGGTGCGGCTCGCCGATCGCGGGCGCGGCATCACCAATCCGTTGCTCGCGGTGATCGGGGTGCTGCTCGAGCTGGCCGATGGGCGGGTCACCGTGACGCAGGTGCTCGACCTGGCCGCGGCCGAAACGGTCAGGCGGCGCTGCGGATTCGACGACGACGATATCGAGCGACTGCGCGAATGGGCCGCCGAGTCCGGCGCGCGGTGGGGGATCGGGCAGCGGCAGCGGCAGGCCTTCGGGCTGGCCGACTTCGCACAGAACACGCTGAACAGCGCGGTGGACCGGATTCTGCTCGGCGTCACCGCTGGCGAAACCTCCGACGATTGGCTTGATCTCGCGCTGCCGCTGGACGACGTGGACAGCAACGACGTCGACCTGGCAGGCCGGTTCGCGGAATTCATCGACCGCCTCGCGGTCTGCCTGCGTGATCTGCGCGGGCCACGCCCCGCGCCGGAGTGGGCCGCGGTGCTGGGCCGGGCGCTGGATCTGCTGACGGACGTGCCGGATTCGCAGGCCTGGGTGCGGACCGAGGCGCGCCAGGAGCTGGCCGCCGCCACCGAACACGCGGGCCAGGTGCCGTTGCGGCTCGCCGACGTCGGGGTGCTGCTGCATTCGCGGCTCGCCGCCGGGCCGACCCGCGCCAACTTCCGCACCGGCGAGCTCACGGTGTGCACGATGGTGCCGATGCGGTCGGTGCCGCATCGGGTGGTGGTGCTGCTCGGTCTCGACGACGACGTGTTTCCCCGCCAGGGTGGGGTGGACGGCGACGACGTGCTCGCCCGCAATCCGCTGCTCGGCGAACGGGATCCGCGCAGCGAGGACCGGCAGCTGCTGCTCGACGCGATGCTCGCGGCCACCGAGACACTGCTGGTGTTGCACACCGGCGCCGATCCGGTGACCGGTGCGCACCGTCCGGCCGCCGTTCCGGTCGCCGAGTTGCTCGATGTGCTGCGCGCGCATGTCGGCGCCGAACAGTTGGGCGCAGTGCACATCCGACATCCCTTGCAGGCCTTCGACCGTCGCAACTTCCGCGCCGAGCGGCCGTTCAGCTTCGACACCGTCGCACTGGCGGGCGCCGTCGCCGCGGGACAGCCCGCGCAGCCGAAGCCCGCGTTCCTGCCGGAACCGCTTCCGGTGCCCGAACTCGGGGATGTCGCACTGGCCGACCTGATTTCGTTCGTCGAGCACCCGATTCGCGCCTTCCTCTGGCAGCGACTCGGCCTGCGCGTGCCCGAACACGAGGAAGACATCGCCGACCGGCTGCCCATCGAACTCGACGGCCTGGCGAAATGGGAACTGGGCGAACGCCTGCTCGCCGCCCGGCTGACCGGTGCCGACGCGGCCGGGCTTCGCGCCGCCGAGTGGCGACGTGGCACGTTGCCGCCCTTCGGTTTCGGGGCCGCGGTGCTCGACGAGGTCGAGCACACCGTTGACAAGCTGGTCCGCGCGTCGCAGGCAGACTATGCGGGCGCCGCCAGGGCCGTCGACGTCGCGGTGGATCTCGGCAACGGTCGCAGGCTCACCGGAACCGTGCCTGAGGTGCGCGGGGAAACCCTGGTCCGCACCACGTTCTCCCGGCTCGCCCCGAAACACCGGATCGGGGCATGGGTCTCGCTGCTCGCCCTCGCCGTCACCGAGGACCGCTCCTGGCACGCCGTCACCACCGGCCGCGGCCAATTCGGTCGTCCCGCATGGCGTTCCGAGCTCACCGCGCCGGATATGCCTGCGGCACGCACCATCCTGCGTGAACTGGTCGCGCTGCGCGATGCCGGGCTGGCCGAACCGCTGCCGATCACACCGGGCGCCACCGCCGCCTACGCCGAACGCCGCTTCCGCGGCGCCACCGTCGACGAGGCCGTGGTCGCCGCTGAGCGCGAGTTCAACGGCGGGCCCAACGGCCCAGGCCCGTTCGGCGACCACACCGACCGCCACCTCCGCTACGTCTGGGGCCCCGCACCGCGCCTCGAGCACCTCATGGAGCTCCCCGCCCCACCCGGCGAACCCGGCGAGACCACCCGCTTCGGCGCATTGGCCCGGCGCATGTGGGCCCCGTTGCTCGGCGCCGAAAGCCAAGGGCAACCGTGAGCGGACCAGCAACACGTCGCGTTGTCGGCTGCGCGGGTGAGCCGAGACACCGTGCGCAGTCGGGCCCGGCCGAGCTGCGCGAAGGCGTGATCGTCGGCGGCGTCACGCGTGTCGGTGCCACCACTGCACCTGCTCGGCGGGAAGAATGGCGGTTTCGGCATGGCGAATGGGAGGTGTGCGGGTGACTGTGCAGGACACCTCGTTCGCGGAGCTCGCGGCCGCCGACCGGTTCGAGCCGTACGGTCCGCTGCCGACAGGCACCACGGTGTTGGAGGCCAGCGCGGGGACCGGTAAGACGCACGCGATCGTCGGGCTTGCGGTGCGGTACGTGGCCGAGGCCGGGATCGACGTGTCGGAGCTGCTGCTGGTGACGTTCAGCCGGGCCGCCACCCAGGAATTGCGGGAACGGACCAGGGACCGATTCGTCGCGGTCGCGGCGGGACTCGCGGACCCGGAGCTGGCTCGCGCGCACGCCGATGAGTTGATTCGCTATCTGGCGCAAGCGGATTCGGATGAGGTGCGGCAGCGAAGGGCTCGATTGCTCGCGGCCCTTTCGGATTTCGACGCGGGCACCATCGCCACCACCCACAGCTTCTGCCAGCGCATGCTCGACGAACTCGGGCTCGCCGGCGAGCACGATCCGGGGTCGCGGCTGGTCGAGACCGCCGACGACCTGGTCGGCACCGTCGCCGATGATCTCTACTTGAATCGCTATGCCCGTGTGGAACCGCCTTTTTCGGTGAAGGAGGCGCACACCCTTGCACTGGCCGCGGTGCACGACCGGCATGCGGTGCTGACGCCGACCGGCGATTCCGCGGCGGGCGAGCGGGCGGCGTTCGCGACCGCGGTGCGTGCGGAGACCGAGCGCCGCAAGCGGCTGGCCGGACTGCGCGACTTCGACGATCTGCTGGTGCTGTTGCACGACGTGCTCGCCGACCCTGAGCACGGCCCGCGCGCCTGCCGCCGGATTCGGGAGCGGTATCGGGTCGCGCTGGTCGACGAATTCCAGGACACCGACCCGCTGCAGTGGGACATCCTGCGCCGCGCGTTCCACGGCCACACCACGATGGTGCTGGTCGGCGATCCGAAGCAGGCGATCTACGCCTTCCGCGGCGCCGAGGTGCTCAGCTACCTGGACGCGGTCGCGCAGGCCGAGACTCGCAAGGAACTCACCACCAACTGGCGCAGCGACGCCGGTCTGCTCGCCGCGCTGGATCACCTGCAAGGTGGTGCGGCGTTGGGGCACAAGGAGATCACCGTCTATCCGGTCGCGGCGACCAGGGCGTGGTCACGCCTGTCCGGACCCGAGGAGCTGGTCACCCCACTGCGGATGCGCTGCCTGCCGCGCACCGGCGCCGGGCCGTTGAACAAGTCCGGTTTCCCCGCCGTCGGTCGCATGCGGGCGAAGGTTGCCGCCGATCTCGCCGCGGACATCGTCGCGCTGCTCGAGTCGGGCAGCACGGTCGGTTCGCAGGCAGTGCCACGCGCCACCGAACCGGGATCGTCCAGCCCGGGGCCGGATTCTCCAGTGGCCGATGGCATCTCGTTCGACGATGCGTCGCGTAGGCCGATCAGTCCCGGCGACATCGCGGTCCTGGTGCGGACCAGGTCGCAGGTCGACGTGGTGCGTGCGGCGTTGGACCGGGTCGGTGTCGCCTCGGTACTCGCAGGCGGCACCAGCGTATTCGCGACAAGCAGCGCCACCGACTGGCTCTGGCTGCTGCGGGCGCTGGAGCAGCCGCACCGGGCCGACCGGGTGCGCTTGGCCGCGTGCACCCCGTTGCTCGGCATCACCGCCGCCGAGATCGACAGTGGCGGTGCGGATCTGGTCGGCCGGATCAGTGCGCAACTGCGGGAGGCCGCTCGGCTGTTCGCCCGTGCCGGATTCGCCGCCGTCTTCGAGAAGATTTCCGCCGAAGCCGATCTGGCGCACCGGCTGCTCGCCATCGAGAACGGTGAGCGGCAGCTGACCGATCTGCGGCACATCGCGCAGCTGCTGGATCAGGTGGCGCTCACCGAATCGCTCGGATTGACCGCGTTGACCCGGTGGCTCGGCGACCGGGTGCGCGATCCTGCGTCCGGCTCCGTCGCCGACCGCAGCCGCAGGCTCGACCGCGACGCGGCAGCCGTGCAGATCGCCACCGTCCATGCCAGCAAGGGGCTCGAATTCCCGATCGTCTACCTGCCGTTCGCCTGGGACAACGCGAAGAACCCGTACCCGGCGACGCTGCTCTTCCACGACGACACCGGGGCTCGCGTGCTCGATGTCGGTGGCCAGGACGCGTCCGGATACGCGGAACGCAAGCTGCGCAGTGAAACCGAGGAGGCGGGTGAGGAACTGCGCCTGCTGTACGTCGCGTTGACCCGCGCCATGTGTCAGGTCGTCGCATGGTGGGCGCCCGCCATCACGACTGCCGCGGCACCGTTGCATCGGATGGTCCTCGGTCGCCCCGACGGTGGCGACATCGTGCCTGCGCGGGCGGCGGTGCCCGCGGATGCCGTTGCGCCGGGACTGCTTTCGGCCTGGGCGGGCGGCGCGGCGGCCGGGGCGATCTCGGTGACGGCGGTCGCGGGCACCGACGAGGTCGCGATCCAGCGGGTCCGTGTCGAACCGGTCACCGGCGAGCTCGCCGCCGCACACTTCGCGCGCACGCTCGACCACCAGTGGCGGCGCACCTCGTACTCGGCGTTGACCGCGTCGGCCCACGGACCGGTCACGCCCGAGTTGGACATCGAACCCGACGACGCCCGCGGTCCCGCGGACGAACCGGGCACGCCTGCCATCGCGGAGGTCGAGGAGGTGTTCGCGGGCGCGCCGTCGCTGATGAACGCCCTGCCCTACGGTGCGGAGTTCGGCACCCTCGTGCACGGCGTGCTCGAGCTGATCGACACGGACGCACCGGATCTCGCCGCCGAAGTGCACCGACGCTGCCAGGCGGCGATCGACGAGCTGCTCGTCGACATCGACCCCTCGGTGCTCGGCACCGCCCTGCTCGCCGTGCTGCGCACCCCGCTCGGCCACGGTTCGCTCGCCGACATCGCGAACCGAGATCGACTGAACGAGTTGGAGTTCGAGCTGCCACTCGCCGGCGGCGATACGCCAAGCGCGGATTCGGCGACCCTGCGGCAGATCGCGAACCTGCTCCGCGCCCACTTGCCCGCCGGCGACGACCTTTTCGTCTACGCCGAGCACCTGGACACCCTCGACGACATCCCGCTGCGCGGCTACCTGACCGGCAGCATCGACGCCGTGCTGCGCGTCACCGACGGCGCCGACCCGCGCTTCGTGATCGTCGACTACAAGACCAACCGCCTCGGCACCGGCGACCTCACCGTCGAGCACTACACCCGCGGCCGCATGGCCGCCGAGATGCTGCGCTCGCACTATCCCCTGCAGGCCCTGCTGTATTCGGTTGCCCTGCACCGCTACCTGCGCTGGCGCATGCCGACCTATGACCCGGCCCGCCACCTCGGCGGCGCCCGCTACCTGTTCGTCCGCGGCATGGTCGGCCCCGAGACCCCGGCAGGACACGGCGTTTTCGAGTGGAACCCGCCCGCAGCGCTGATCATCGCCCTCTCGGCGCTGCTTGCCGGTGAGGTAGCGCGGTGACGTCGATTCAATTGGCGCAGCGGGGGACCGGGTTGTTGCGGACGTTCAACGAGGCCGGTGTGCTGTCCGCCGCGGACGTGCATGTCGCGGTGCGGTTGGGCAGGCTCGGCCGCGAAGAGACCGAGGAGGTGCTGTTCGCGGCGGCGCTCGCGGTGCGCGCGGTGCGGTCCGGATCGGTCTGCCTCGAGCTGCACCGGATGCGGGAGATCGGCATCGATGCGGACGAAACCTGGGATACGGGTGAGCGGATCGATCCGGCGACGCTGCCGTGGCCCGATATCGAGGCGGTGGTGGCCGCACTGCGGGTGAGTCCGCTGGTGACCGGCGGGCAGGCGGGGCCGTTGTGCCCGCTGCGGTTGGTCGAGTCGCAGCATCGTGACGACTCGGGTCCGCTGCTCTACCTGGACCGGTACTACCAGCAGGAGCAGACGGTCCGCCGGGTATTGACCGAGCGATCCGGGCAGCACCCGGTGGTCGACCCGAATATCATTCGCCGCGAACTGGATCGGCTGTTCGACGCGCCGACCCCCGGCACACCGGACCGGCAGCGTCTCGCGGCCGCACTCGCCGCGACGCACTGGACCACGGTCGTCGCAGGCGGGCCAGGCACCGGCAAGACGCACACCATCGCGCGCATCATCGGACTGCTCGACGCGCACCGCAAAGCGAATCCCAAACTGCCCGCACTGCGTATCGCATTGGCCGCGCCGACCGGCAAGGCGGCGGCCCGCCTGCAGGAGGCGGTCCGCGAACAAGCCGACGCACTCGGCTTGCCCGATCTCACCGCCGCCACGCTGCATCGCCTGCTGGGCTGGCAACGCGGCCGCACCACCCGGTTCAAGTACCACGAGTTCAACCGACTGCCCTACGACGTGATCGTCGTCGACGAGACGTCCATGGTGTCGCTGACCATGATGAGCAGGCTGTTCGCCGCGCTGCGCCCGGACACCAGGCTCGTCCTCGTCGGCGACCCGGATCAGCTCGCCTCGGTCGATGCGGGCGCGGTGCTCGCCGACCTCGTCGCGGGACCCGTTGCCGGCATACCGAATCCGATGCTCGACGAGATCCTCGGCGCGGACTCGCCGGAATCCGCCACCCAGGAACAACATCCGGCGGCACTGACCACACTGGAACGAACCCGCCTGCGCGGCGGCATCGTTCGATTGACCAGGGGTCGTCGCTTCGGCGGCCGGATCGCCGATCTCGCGGTCGCGGTCCGCGCGGGCGATGCCGACACCGCACTCGAACTGCTGCGTGCGGGCGGCGACGAACTGTCGCTGAGCGCACCCGACGAGATGGCCGCGGTGCGTGCGGATGTCGTGCGCGCCGCCCGCGAGGTGACCGCCGCTGCCCTCGACGGTGACGCGACCGGCGCGCTCACCGCACTCGAATCGCACCGCCTGCTGTGCGCGCACCGCCAGGGACCGTTCGGCGTCGAACGCTGGGACCGGATGGCTGGCGAATGGGCGGCCGCGGCAGGCGCCGGTGCCGAATCGCATTCCGCACCTTGGTATCCCGGTCAACCGCTGCTCGTCACCGCCAACGATCACGAGGCCCGCATCTACAACGGCGACACCGGCGTTGTGGTGCGCATGCCCGACGGTTCGCTGCGCGCGGCGCTGCAACGTGGCAGCGAGCCGTATCTCGTGCACCCCACCCAATTCCCTGCCGTTGTCACGGTATTCGCGATGACGATCCACCGCAGTCAGGGCAGTCAGTACGACACCGTCTCGGTGGTGCTGCCCGAACCGGAATCGACGCTGCTCACCAGGGAACTGCTCTACACGGCGATCACCCGCGCTCGCCGCCACGTCCGCATCATCGGCACCGACGAATCCATCAGGGCCGGTATCGCGCGTCGCGTGCTGCGCGCCAGCGGGTTGTCCCGGCCCGTCGCGGACGGCCGATGACCAGCGCATCTCACGTTTCCGGCGGCCCGCGCGTCTACCCAGTGTGAGATTGCCTCCGTTCGAGGAAGTGGTGGCCGAATACGGCCCGATGGTATTGCGTGTCTGCCGGGCCGTGCTCGGTCCGACGGATGCGGCCGACGCGTGGTCGGAGACGTTCCTGTCCGCGCTGCGCGCCTATCCCGACCTCGACCCCGACGCGAACATCGAGGCATGGTTGGTCACCATCGCGCACCGCCGCGCGATCGACGTCGGCCGCGCGCTCACCCGCGCCCCCGTCCCGGCCGAGACACTGCCCGACCGCCCGGCCACCGGCCGGGATCCGGCCGACTACGACCCCGACCTGTGGGCGGCGCTGCAAGCGTTGCCGCCCAAGCAACGTCAGGCCGTCGCCTACCACTACCTGGCGGGCCTGCCGCACGCCGAAATCGCCGAACTACTCGGCAATTCCACCGACGCCGCGCGTCGTGCCGCCGCCGACGGCCTCAAGACGCTGCGCAAGCTCTACCCGAAGGATGAGACATGATGGCTACCATCGATCGTGGCGATGCGAACGGGCTGTTCGAGGGCCTGGCCGCCGACAGCGCCGAGCAACTCGCCGCACTGCACCGCCGGTTGGCTGCCGACGCGCAGGCTGCCGGCCTGCTCGACATCGCTTACCGCACACTGGATACCCCCGTCGGCACGCTGCTGCTCGCGGCGACCCCGGCCGGATTGGTGCGGGTCGCGTACCCCAACGAGAACCACGACACCGTGTTGACCACGCTCGCCGAGCGGGTCAGCCCGCGGGTGCTTGCCGCGCCCGCCCGCCTCGATGCCGTGGCCAGGGAGATCGACGAGTACTTCGCCGGTGCCCGAACACGTTTCGACCTGCCGCTCGATCTGCAGCTGACCGGCGGATTCCGTCGTCAGGTCATCGAGCAGCTTTCCGATATCGGGTACGGGCGCCGTGCCAGCTATGCCGCGGTGGCCGCCGCGGTCGGCAATCCGCGTGCCGTGCGCGCGGTCGGGTCGGCGTGCGCGCACAACCCACTGCCCGTGGTGATTCCGTGCCACCGAGTGGTGCGCAGTGACGGATCGATCGGGCAGTACGTGGGCGGCATCGAAGCGAAAACCACGCTGCTGACGCTGGAGGCGGCATGAATACCCTTGCCGCAGTGACGGATCGAGTGGATGCGGAGCGCTGGCCCGATCTGATGGAGGAGATCGACGCGTACGGTTGCGCGCAAACCGGCCCGCTCCTGACACCCGACGAATGCGCCGAGTTCGCCGAAATGTGGGACGACACAGCGCGATTCCGCTCCACCATCGACATGGCGCGCTATCGGTTCGGTCAAGGCACCTATCGATACTTCGCCGAGCCGGTGCCTGAGCTGATCATGGCACTGCGTGGCGCGTTCTATCGAAAGCTGTTGCCGGTGGCCCGTTCCTGGGCCGAACGGCTCGGTGACCCGGCACCGTGGCCCGATGACTTCGCGGACTGGCTCGACGCATGCCATGCCGCCGGGCAGTCGAAGCCGACGCCGATCCTATTGCGCTACACCACGGGGGATTGGAACGCCCTGCACCGCGACCTCTACGGAGATCTGGTGTTTCCGCTCCAGGTGGTGATCGGCTTGGATCGGCCGGGCATCGACCACACGGGCGGTGAGTTCCTGCTCGTCGAACAACGCCCGCGCGCACAGTCCAAAGCCACGGTCACCGTGCTGCAGCAGGGCCACGGCTTGATCTTCACCACCCGCGATCGCCCGACACCGTCGAGCCGCGGTTGGTCACGTGCCCCGGTCCGGCACGGTGTCAGCCGGATCCGCGGCGGCATCCGGCACACCCTCGGGCTTGTGCTACACGACGCTCAATAATCACGTGTACACATTGCTCGACGCCGCTGGCCGCCCGTACCTGAGCGAGACTCCCGGTCGGTACGGCGGCCATCGGCGCGGCAAAATCTACGGCCGCCTCGACTGTCCGTCCGCGCTGCGTGCTCTCTCGCGCGGCGCCTATCGTGCGCACCGGGTCTTCTTCGTCGACGAACCCACCGCTGTCAGCGCGGGCTACCGGCCGTGCGCGGTGTGCCTGCCTGATCGGTACGCGGCCTGGAAAGCGGCGCGTACCGATCCGGCTTGATCAGATGGCGCGGACGTCCGTGGCCTGCGGACCCTTCTGGCCCTGGCCGACCTCGAACTCCACACGCTGACCCTCATCGAGGGACTTGAACCCGGACCCGCCGAGAGCCGAGTAGTGGACGAAGACGTCGGGTCCGCCGCCGTCCTGCGCGATGAAGCCGAACCCCTTCTCCGCGTTGAACCACTTGACGACGCCCTGTGTCATATTTTCTCCTCTTACTCGGTGATGATTTCAGTCCACGGAATTTGATGTAGATAAAGGACTCGGTGGACAGCATTCCATGCGCAAGGCCCACTTGGTTACCGCGGACGCGCGGTCGACTACCGAAGCATTCTCCGCGCGCTGCTCGGCTAACTTACCGCCGACAGCGCTGGCGCCGCGCTAGCCTACCTTTCCGAATCGATTTCGGATAGGGCCGAGGGCACTGGGTTGGTGCACAGCTGATGAACAGCCTTCGGCGCGCCGTCCTGCGGGAACGCGGTGCAAGGGGGCTTCGGCGTGCCGGGCTCAGCGTTTTTTCGGTTGGCAGCGGCGCGGTGGTGTGGGATTTCGAGGCGAAATTTTTGGGGCGGCGTGTCGATTTTTCGCCGATTCGGGTCGAAATTTCTGTGGAGATTTGCGGTCGACCGTGGTGGTGAAAACACCTGGACCTGCCGAAATGGGCACTTGCTGGTCCGATGACGCTGTCGTGCTTGGCTTCTCGGAAAATTGTCTGACCTGCGGGAAAAATCGCATGATTTGTCGACCGTCAGAGGTTTCGGTTCGTCTTCGGGAGGGGCGGCGGTGCCCCTGGTTTCGGGGGCAGCGGTGGTGCCCATGGGATTTGGGGCTTCGCTTCGCGTTTGCTGGCGGTGCTGCGGCGGTATAACGGAATAGTGGCGGCTGCAAAGAGTTTGGGTGTTTTGGTCAGTACCTTGGTGGTCGCTGTCGCGGCGTCCGTCCTGTTCGTCGGGCCTGCCGGCGCGGCGCCGGGCGGCGCGCACGTGGTCGAGGAAGCCTCGCTCGGCGGGTCGGTGTCGCGGATCGACGTGTACTCGCCATCGATGGACAAGGTGGTGAGCAACAGGGTGATTCGCGCCGCGGGCGGCCCCGCGCCCACCCTGTACCTGCTCACCGGCATCGGCGGCGGCGAAGACGGCATCTCGTGGTGGGACAACACCAATGTCCGCGAGTTCTTCGCCGACAAGCACGTCAACGTGGTGATGCCGGTCGGTGGCGCGTACAGCATGTACACCGACTGGCTCGCCGACGACCCGCGCGTCGGCCGCGCGAAGTGGCAGACCTACCTCACCCACGAACTGCGGCCCGTGCTCGACGCGCAACTCGGCACCACCGGACGCAGCGCCATCGCCGGAGTCTCGATGAGCGCAGCCTCCGCGATCGATCTCGCGATCCAGGCGGGCAGCATCTACAGCGCGGTCGCCGCCTACAGCGGCTGCCCGTGGAGCTCAGACCCGTTCGGTGTCGCGATGGTCAGCGCCCAGGTGAGTCGCGGCGGCGGCAACACCGCCAACATGTGGGGCGCGGCAGGCGATGCCGTCTGGCGCGCCCACGACGCCTTCGCCAATGCCGGCGCCCTCGCCGGAAAGACCGTCTACCTCTCCGCGGCCACCGGCACCTACGGCGCCATCGACCAGGGCGGTCTGGGTTTCCCGCCGGTCGAAGCGATCGCCAGCGCCTGCACCGCGGCCTTCGCAGGCCGCCTCACCGCCCTAGGCCTGCCCCCCATCCACGTCAACCGCCCCGAAGGCGCCCACACCTGGGGCCAATTCGAAACCGACCTCTACGACTCCTGGCCCCACCTGGCCGCCGCCCTCGGCGCCTGAGCTGACCCTCGGTGCCCTGACACCGAGGGCAAACAGCTGACAGCGGGACCAGGCGCGATCGATTCGACCGATTCTCGAAGTTCGATCAGGCGCAGTGCCCGAGACTCTGCTGCCGCCACTGCACCTCGAGCGGCGACGCGGGCTTCTCGAGCAGTGGCGGCAGCAGATCCTCGACCCCCACGTAGTTGGGTCAGTGATCGCGTGTCCGGTTTGTCCTGGCTTACGCTGCTGGTCCGGGGGATCGGCGACCGGAGGATTTATGGAGAGTGTGCAGGGAACGGGGAGTCGGAGGCGGGATTCGGCGGGGACGCGGGCGGCGTTGTTGGGGGCGGCGCAGGAGTTGTTCGCGGAGAAGGGGTTCGAGCGGGCTACGGTGCGGGAGATCGCGGGGCGGGCGGGGGTGAATCAGGCGCTGCTGTTCCGGTATTTCGGGAGCAAGGACGAGTTGTTCCGGGCTGCCATTGCGGATCAGGGGCGGCGGGTGCTGGAGGAAGGGCCGGTCGACGGGCTGTTCGGACGGCTGCTTGCGCGGGCGCTGGCACCGGAAGGGTCGGTGGCGCAGGGGTATTGGTTGCAGGCGGCGTTGCGGTCGAGCGGGCACGACGAGGGAGCGTCGGCGATTCGGCGCGAGTTGGGCGACGAGTATGTGCGCGCGCTGTCGTCGCTGACGGAGGGGCCGGATAGCGAGTTGTGTGCGGACCTGTTGCTCGCCTGGCTGCTCGGCATCGGGCTGATGCGCTCGGTGCACCGCCGAGAACCCTTGGCCAGCGCCGATCCGGCGGTGGTTGCCGGTCATGTGCTACGCGCCGCGCAGGTTTTGCTGGCCGGTACGGACGTGAATTTCCCACCGCCGTAATGCAATCCGAGCGTTGACGGGCCATTGTGAGCTCCCTAACATCGATGATGTAAGCACGTGCTTACATCGAATCAATGCCCCTGTCTGCGTCGGGGAAGGGAGACCGCATGACCGTGAATACCGAGGTGCGCCAATACCCTTTCGGTGCACCAGTCCGTCTGGACATGCACCCGCTCTACGCGCAACTGCGCCAGGAGGAGCCGGTTTCCCGCGTTCGACTGCCCTACGGCGGCGAAGCCTGGCTGGTCACCCGCTACCAGGATGCCAAGCTGGTGCTCGCCGACCCGAGGTTCAGCCGCGCGGCCACGGTTGACCGCGAGGACATTCCCCGCACGTCACCGGAACCCTCCCGCCGCAACTCGCTCCTCAGCATGGACGCGCCCGAGCACAGCCGACTCCGCAAGCTGGTCGCGAAGGCATTCACCACCCGCCGGGTCGAGCAATTGCGCCCGCGCGCACAGGAAATCGTGGATGAACAGCTCGCCGAGATCGAATCCGCAGGCCCAGTGGCGGATCTGGTACAGGGCCTCGCGCTGCCACTTCCGGTCACCGTGATCTGCGAATTACTCGGCGTCCCAACGCAAGACCAGCACCGGTTCCGGGATTTCTCCGACACCGTGCTGACCACCACCGCGCACACCCGTGCCGAGATCGCCGACGCGCGTACCGCTCTCGAGGCCTACCTCGCCGAGGTGGTGGCGCAGCGCAGGGCCGAACCGGCGGACGACCTGCTCGGCGCGCTGGTCGCCGCTCGCGACAACGAGGACCGGCTCAGCGAGGACGAACTGGTCAACTTGGGCATCGGCCTGCTGATCGCAGGCCACGAAACCACCGCGAACCAGATCGCCAATTTCACGTATGTGCTGCTCGCCCAACCGGATAACTGGGCGCTGCTGCGCGATCAGCCGGACCTGGTGCCCGGCGCCGTCGAGGAACTGCTGCGTTTCGTGCAACTCGGCTCGGGCGGCGGATTCGCCCGCGTCGCCACCGAGGATGTCGCATTGAGCGGCGGCATCACCGTGCGCGCCGGCGAATCGGTGGTCGTCAACACCCAGGCTGCCAACCGCGACGAGGCGGTGTTCGACCGTCCCGAGGAACTGGATCTCACCAGAGAACACAACCCGCACATGGCCTTCGGCCACGGCATCCACCACTGCCTCGGCGCCCAACTGGCCAGGCTCGAGCTGCAGGTAGCGCTCGGCACACTGCTGCGACGCTTCCCGGAATTGCGTTTGGCGGTACCGGCCGAGGACGTACCGTGGAAGACGGGCCTGCTGGTACGCGGCCCGAAAGCCCTTCCAGTGAAATGGAACTCGCATGCCTGAACAGTGGAGTATCGAAGTCGACCGGGACACCTGCCTCGGCTCAGGTGTCTGCGTCGGCATGGCCCCCGACCACTTCACCCTCGTCGACGGCCGCTCCAGCCCACGAGCCGAAACCATCGACCCTGACGACGTAGTCATCGACGCCGCCGATTCCTGCCCCATCGAGGCAATCCTGGTCCGAGTAGCCGACACGGGAAAAATCCTCGCCCCCGAGCAGTGACGACTTCGGTCGGGAGGTCAGCGGTTCAGTAGCGCTTCGGTTTCGGCTATCGCTCGGGTCAGGGCTGGGGGGTTCGGATGGAGGTCGGCGAGAATCATGTCGATGTCGCGCAGCCCGGCGCGCTCCAGCAAGCGCTTCTCGTTGGTGGTCCATTCGCCACGTTCCGCGAGGATCGCGTGCGCGGTCTGCATGGCCGCGACCGCGAGTGCGCCTGCGACCTCGGTGGCTTGGCCACGGCGGGCGTAGGCGGCCGTCGCGTATCGGAGGGTCAGCGAGGCCCGATTCCGCCAGATCGGCGGTGCCGCAAGCCGTAACGCCTCGGGATATTCGGGTTGTGGCAGTCGCCCGCGCAACACCTGGTTGACGGCGAGTTCGGCGACGACCAGATAACTCGGGATGCCTGCGAGATGGAACATCAGTGGCTCCCAATGGAATCGGCCTGCCCTGGCCTCGGCGAGCTCGTGCTCGACCACGTCGAGATCGCGGTAGTGCACGTCGACCTTCCGGCCCTCGATGGTGAGCCAGGCGCCGCCGTTGAACACCCCGCCGCCCCAGCCGCCGAGGTCGGACACCTCGCCGGGCCAGCCGATCTCCCTGAGATGCCCGGGGTCGAAATCGCCGCGGTAGTAGACGGCGAGATCCCAGTCGCTGTCCGGCGTATGGGTGCCTTGCGCCCGTGATCCGCCGAGCGTGACGGCGCGCACACCGGGTAGCACCGTGAGCTGGTCGGCGACATGCGAAAGGAAGGTTGTGTCGGTCATCGTGTAGTCCCTGCAGAAGGTGGGTAAGAAACTGCGGCCCGCATCACCGCTGAAACCCCTTCGGGGGCAGCGTCATTCGGCGGGTGCACTAGCCATCGGGTCGTCACTCCACGACACTGAGTCTATCGACCAGCAGGTATGAGCTCGACTGATTTTCCGCACAACCGAACGGTCATTCGGCTTCTTGGGCAGGGTGCGCTCGCCCTGGTCGGGTACCTCATCTCGACAACTTGCCGATTCGGCAACAAATATTGCCACCCGATCCGATGCGCGCGCATGGTGGTCGTGGAGGTGGTCATGGTGACTGAACAGCGGAAAGACGGCTACGACGTGGTGGTTATCGGTGGCGGCGCGGCCGGGTTGGGCGGGGCGCTGATGCTGGCCCGCGCGCGCCGCTCGGTGGTGGTGCTCGATGCGGGCGAGCCGCGCAACGCCCCGGCTTCGGGAGTCCACGGGCTGTTCGCTCTGGACGGAATCCCGCCGAGCGAGCTGCTGGCACGCGGCCGCGCACAACTGCGTGAGTACGGTGGCGACGTGGTGCACGGCCAGGTCGAGGGGGCGACGCGGGTGGCCGACGGTTTCGAGGTGCGGACGACGGACGGACGCGTGGTCCGTGCGCGTCGGCTGCTGGTGACCACCGGCCTCGTCGATGAGCTACCGGACATCCCCGGGCTGCGGGAGCGCTGGGGTCGTGACGTCGTGCACTGCCCGTACTGCCACGGCTGGGAGGTCAGGGACCAAGCGATCGGTGTGCTCGGCGTCGGACCGATGTCGGTACATCAAGCATTGCTGTTCCGGCAGTGGAGCTCCGATGTCACGCTCTTCACGCACGTCATGCCCTCGCTGACCGTTGCCGACGCGGAACAGCTTGCCGCCCGCGGCATTCGGGTGGTCGACGGCGAGGTGGCGTCCCTCGAGGTGGTCGATGATCGCCTCACCGGCGTGCGGCTGTCCGACGGTACCGTAGTTGCCCGCGAGGCAGTGACGGTCATGTCGTGGATGCGCGCACGCACCGACTTCCTTGCCGCACTGGGACTTCGGCCCGTTGCGCATCCGTCGGGTCTCGGCGAGCACATTCCCGTCGACGCGACCGGCCGCACCGAAGCACCAGGCATCTGGGCGGCAGGCAACGTCACCGATCTTTCCGCGCAGGTCGGCGGCGCGGCAGCGGCGGGAGCCTTCGCGGCGGCACAGATCAACGCCGATCTGGTCGCCGAGGACACCCGCCAGGCGGTGGCCGTGTGGCGCGACCCGTTCTCGGCCGAGAGCGAGTCGCTGGTCAGCGAATTGGTGGGCAACGATCGTCGCCACGGCCTCTGATCGACGAAAGCGCCTGGCGTATGCGCCGATCAGCTCTCAGGGCGCGGGATCAACTCCAGATGCTCGGCCTGCACCACCGCGGTGGTGCAGGCCCGTCGACCGGTCACGAGGGTGACCCCGCCACCGTGCGCCACCAACCATCTGCCGCATACGCAGCGCAGATACCGCACCGAACCATGCGTCGAGACGAGCATCGGCGATGGCCAGGAGCACGAGGGGCAGGGGGCAGACATGGGAGCTAAGCCTGGGGATAGATCGGATGTATTGCAATCTTCGCGGCGGCGTGGCGACGAACTGTACGAAGATTGGTTCACAAAGTGGACATTCGCGGACAACTCGGTCGATTCGGTCGGGAAGAATCGGGCGTTTCGGGCGGCAGGTGTGCCGAACCGGCCGAGCAGCGTTGCCGGATGCGGAGATTCAGGGAATCGGGGCCGGCTCTGTCACCTGCTCCACCGTGGCCGGGACGAGGCGACGTCGGCGACCCGGCGTCCACCAGTTGGCCGGGCCCATCAACTTGACCAGCGCAGGGACCAGCAGCATGCGGACCAGCGTCGCGTCGATGAGCAGCGCGATGATCATGCCGAGACCCAGAAAACGCATGGGGGTCAACGGGGAAAGCGTGAAGGCGCCGGTGACGATGATGAGCAGCGTCGCGGCAGCGGTGATCACCCGCGCGGTTTTGAGCGTGCCGGTGCGCACCGCGCTTGCGGTATCGGCGCCCGCGCTGTGCGCCTCGACCATCCGCGACAGCAGGAAAACCTCGTAGTCGGTGGACAACCCGAATACGACCGCAATGATCAGTACGAGCATGCCCGCGGCCAGCGGACCGGGGCTGACGCCGAGCACACCGGCCAGGTGACCGTCGTCGAAGATCCAGGTGAGCACGCCGAACGTGGCGGCAAGGCTGAGGAACGCCATGACAACGGCCTTGAGCGGCAACACGATCGACCGGAACGCCGCCCACAGCAGCAGCACGGTGGCGGTCACCATCGCGAGGATCATCCACGGCATGGCCCGCACGATCGAATCGACGCTGTCCGCAGTCGCCGCGGTGTCGCCGCCGATGCGAAGCTCAGTGCCGTCCGGGGGAGTCAGCGCCCGAATGTCTTTGACGGTGGCCGTCGCGCGTTCGCTGCGATCGGTGGCATCCAGGAAGGCGTGGAACACCACGAAATCGTCGGCGCGGCCGACGGGTAGCACCTGTTTCACGCCATCGACGTGGCTCAGCGCGGTGCTCGCCGCGTCGACGGTGGCCGATTGCGGCGGGCCGTCGATGCCGTGCAGGACGGCGGTGACACCGCTGCTCGCCGCGGGGAAGCGCGCCGTGAGTTCCTCGACGGTGGTGCGCATCTCGTTGCCCGCGGGCAACGCCCGATGGTCGATATCGCCGAGTGTCGCACCGGTGAGCGGTGCGGCGAGGACCAGCAGCACCGCGCCGACCACGACGGTGACGACGCCGGGCCGCCGCAGCACGGCGTCCACCACCCGCCCCCAGAAACGCTCGGTCCGATCCTTGCGGCCCGCCTTGCCGATTCGCGTGCCGAACAGGGCAAGCAAGGCGGGCAGCACCGTCAGCGAGAGGAACGCGGCCAGCGCCACCGCGGCGATCGCACCGAAACCCAACGAGCGAAGCACCGCCTGCGGAAAGACGAAAGTGCCTGCGAACGCACAGATCAGCAGCAGCGCCGAGAACGCGACGGTGCGGCCTGCGGTGGCGCAGGTGCGCGCGATCGCGGCCTCGATGGCGTGCCCACCGGCGAGCTCCTCCCGGAATCTGGTCACCAGGAAGAGCCCGTAGTCGATCGCCATGCCGAGCCCGATCAGCGAGGCGATGTTCACCGCGAACGTACTCACCTCGGTGAATTCGGTGAGCACCCGGATGACGCCCATCGCACCGAGCACCGCGAGCACCCCGACCGCCACCGGCAGCGCGGCGGCGACCAGGCCGCCGAACACCAGCACCAGGATCAGCAATGTCAGCGGCAGCGAGAGGGATTCGGCCCGGACGAGGTCGTGCTGCGACTGGGTGTTGATCTGGGTGGCCAGCGCGCTGTAGCCGGACAGTTTGGTCGGGACGCCAGGAACTTCCAGTGCCCCTTGGATATCGGGGTAAGCCGCGACCCGTCGGTTGTCGTCGCCCGCCAGGAAAACGGCGGCGATGGCCTGCCGGTTGTCGGCCGACTTCATGAACTGTTTCCGCGGCGGCGCACTGTTCCAATAGGTTTCGATCGGGCGCTGCAACAGGCTCGGATCGATGGTGGCCAGCGACTGCTGCACCCGCGGGCCGATATCGTCGAGTGTCTGCCCTTCCGGCGCGGTGTACAGCGCGACCGCGTCGGGCGTCTGCGGGCCGAAGTGCTCGCGCACCAGCCGATCGACCAGCGCCGACTCGCTGTGCGGGTCGGTGAATCCGGCGGCGCTGACCTTGTCGGCGGTGTGCGCGCCGATCAGGCCGAGCAGCAGCATCACGCCGACCACGACGGCGAGCACCGTGCGCGGCCTTGCGATGATCAGTCGGGCCATGGCAGTCATCGGGCAGGTGAATCGTGGGTCGCGAGATCGGCTTCCAGCGTGCTGGCGATCGTGTCGAGCAGGGCCTCCAGACGCGCTTCGATCCCGGCGCCGTTGCGACACGACACCGTCAGCTCGATCTTCCCGCGCACCTCGACCATGCCGAACAGCAGCGGCATCGACCCGGTGTGCTGCGGCAGCACCCGCATCGTTGTCGGCGTCCAGCCGGGGATGGCCAGCTCGTCCAGGTCGACCTTGCCCATGTGGGACACGGTGGCCGAGACCATGTTCCGGTTGAGTCTGGCGCCGAGCCAGTTGCTCACCCGCAGCACCGCGCGCACCGCGGCGGGCGGGAACTTCGACAGGCCGCCGTTGTCGAGCTGGTTGAGTTCGGTGCGGGCCTGCAATCCGGCGCGCATCTGTGCGCTGATGGTGTCCCAGCTGTCGCCAGGCGCCACATCGAGAAACAGTGGTAGCGCGAGATTTCCGGTCGAGCGCAGGGCGGGGTCGTGCCTGCGCAGGTCGACCGGGACCATGAAGCGGGAGTTGCGCCCGTTGGCGGCGGCCAGGATTGCGGAGACCCGGGCGACGAGGCCCTTTCCGGTCGCGTGAATGGTGCGGTGCCGCAACAACCACCGCACGGCCTGCGGATCCTGGCGGCCGGTTCCGGTCGGGGCGGGATAGGTCGGGAGCACCAGGGTCTGCCTGCCGGGGGAGCCGACCTGCGCCACCAGCTCGGTGTCGGCGATCGCGTCGGGCGCGCCGATCGGCGGCACACCGCGCAGTGCGCGGAGCACGTCGTCGGCCCACATCCGCATGCCCATTCCGTCCATCACGCCGTGGAAGACCCGGAACACGAGGGTGGTCTCGGCACCGGTCAGCAGCAGCACCTCGGTGGTCCGATCGGGTGTCGGTCCCATCGGACTGTTCAGCACCGCATCGTTTTCCAGCGTTGCGTAGTCCAGCGTCCAGTCCGGCACCACCCGCACGGTGGCCGCGACGCCGCTGTCCACCCAGTAGTCGCCGTCGCGCACCAGGCGCGCACCGGGATTGGCCTCGGACGCCACCTCGACCGCCCGCTGCAACGCGACCGGGTCGATGCTGCCCGTGCCGTGCACGGCCATGTGCATCAGAAAGGGCGGAGTCACCTCCCTGGTGAAGAAGTACAGGCGCTCCGTTGGCGAGATCTTCCTGCGGAAGACGGTGTCGGGGTACATGATTGCCTCCGGTACTGCAGTGTGCTCAGCGCAGGTTTCGAGTGAGTTCGACGGCCCCGCCCTGCGTGCCGAGCCAGGCGAGGAAGGAAGCCAGCCCGCTGTCCCGGTCGACGATCGGCTGGTAACCGAAATCGCGAGTGGCGGCGCTGGTGTCGTAGGTGGCGCTGCGGGTCATCAGCGCGACGGCGTAGCGCGACAGCGGCGGCGACCAGCGGGTGGCGACAGCCGGTATCCGCCAGACGGTTTCGAGCACGGCGACCACCGCGTTGATCACCTTCGGGTTCGGTTTCCTGGTCGGCGGCTGATAGCCGAGATCCGTCGCGACCGACGCGAGGAACTCCCAGACGTTGGTCTTTTCGGCATCGGCGAGGAAATAGGCCTTGCCGCCCACCGCATCCGAGGTCGCGGCCCGCACACAGGCCTCGACGACGTTGTCGACGTGGCACAGCGACGCGTACACGGTGCGCCCGAACGAGATGTCCGGCAGCTTCCCGGTGCCGGTGCGCCCGAGCAGCCGCACGATCGGCCCCGACCGGTCGCCCGCGCCCCAGATCGCCCGCGGCCGCAGCGCGCAGGTGGTGAATCCGGTGGTGTTCGCGGCCAATACGGCGCGCTCGGCCTCGGCCTTGGTCTCCGAGTACAGGTTCAGGTAGCGGCGTGGATAAGGCACCGACTCGTCGATATCGAGCTGGTCGCCACCGTCGTAGTCCATCAGTGCACTCGGGCTGGAGATGAACACGAACCGGGACGCGCCGCCGCGCCGCGCGGCATCGAGGAGCTGCTCTGTCGCGCGCACGTTCTCGTTCCAGAACTGTTCCCGTGTGCCGCGCTCGTCCACCCGTGCGGCGCTGTGGATCACGATGTCGACACCGTTGGTGGCCTGCACCAGCGACGCCTGGTCGGTGAGATCGCCGTAGACGACCTGGACCCGGTCGACATCCGTACCGAGATCCGCGAGATTGCTGGTGCGCCGCACCAGGATCGACACATCGTTGGCGCCGTCGCGCACCAGCCTGCGCACGATCGCGCCGCCGAGGAAGCCGGACGCACCGGTGACCAATACCTTGCTCATCGGACCTTCTCCTGTTCGGGTTGCGTTCGCCACCAGGTCATTCCGAAGATCTGGGTGAGCACCGCCGTCTCGACGGGGGAGCGGCCCGATCCTTCGGCGGCCCGCAGCGCGGGCCGGATCTGGGCCGCGTGCACCACGATGCTGAGGAACGCATCGATCCACCACGCGGCGCGCAGCAGCCGGTTGCCCGGCACTCGATTCGTCGCGATCGCGACCACACCGGCCGCCAGGTATATCCAGCCGAGTACGGGAATCGCCCGCAGTGCTGTCGTTCTCATCGCTTCGCCTCCGCGCCGATCCGCGGTGCCGCCCACTGCGCCAACTGCTCGCGCCCGATCTTGGCGTTGTGCCGGATGTCGACGGGGAACCCGGGATGCACCAGGAAATCGTCGATCGCACGGGTGAGCTCGAACTCGGTTCCGCGGGCCCGCAGTGCGGCTTTGACCGTCGCCGCCACCGCATCGGGTTTCAGCTCGACACAGAGCACCGGCCGTTGCGCGCCCCGCGCACCGACGCCGACCAGCGCCGTCCGCGCCACACCGGCGACGACGTTGAAGATCTGCTCGACCTGCACGGTGAACATCGGCCCTGCGGTCGTGACCACCCGCTGGCTCTTGCGTCCGCAGAACCAGATTCGGCCCGCGTCGTCGATCCAGGCGAGATCGCCGGTGCGATGCCAGATCCGGTCACCGTCGACGATCTTGCCCTGCCGGTTCGCCTCCTCCGGCCAGTAATAATGCGTGCTGACATTCGGCCCCGCGACGACGAGTTCGCCGATCCCGCGCGAGGAGTCGAGCTCGCCGGCAAGCTCCTCGACCCGCGCCCAGGTCGGCAGCGGATCGTCGGTGATGGCGACCACGCCGGCCTCGATCTGATCCGCTGGCTTACCGATGCAGGTGCCCTCGCCGCGATGCGTCCGCTCCACCAGCCCGCCGAACAGTTCCCGAGATTCGATGAGCGACATGGGCAGTGCCTCGGTGGACCCGTACCCGGCGTAGATCTGCACGTCCTCGCTGAGCACCGCACGTAGCCCGGCGATGCACCAGTCCGGCACCGGTGCGCCACCGGAGTAGATGCTGTGCAACGTCTTCAGTTCGGTCGGCTGCTGTTCGAGGTGCCGCAGCAGCGGGATCAGCAGCGCGGGTGAGCCGAACATCGTCTTGACCCCGAACCGGTCGATCGCGTCCGCGACGTGCGCGGGATCGGTCGAGCCGACCTTGCTCGGGATCAATGGCGGTAGCACACAGCGCGATCCGAGCAGCAGGTCGAGAATCCCGACCAGCGGCAACGTGATCAGCGAGGTGTCCGGCGCGACCCGGCCGCGGGCGGTGTGCACCTGCTCGACCATCGACGCGAGATTGCCGTGCGTCAGTTCCACAGCCTTGGCGGGACCGGTACTGCCGGTGGTGAATCCGATGACGAGCACATCGCCGGGATCGGCGGGCACCCGCTCGGGCGCGGTGCCGGTCGGCGTGGTGCCCCACGCCGCGAGCCGCTCGCCGCGCCAGAACCAGCGCTTGCCAACGGTCACCGTGGTCCGCACCTTGCGGAAGCTGCGCCGGAACAACACCCGCACCGCGTGCGCGGGCGGAATGCCGATGAACGCCTCCGCCTCGACCGCGCGCAGGCAGTGCACCATCTTGCGCAGGCCCATGCCCGGGTCGATGACCACGGGCACGGCGCCGATCTTCAAGAGCCCGAACAGGATCGCGTAGAGCTCAGGACTCGGCAGCACCAGCACGATGGTGCGGGTGCCCGACCCGACCCCGGCCGCGGTGAGCCGCTCGGCGATCGTCTCGGACCAGTCGTCGAGCTCGCGATAGCTGATGTGTCGATAGGACGGCAGGTCCGCGCCGGTCTTCCCGTCGGGGAAGATGACCGCTTCCCGATCCGGTTCCGTGCGCGCGAACGCACGGAACCGGTCGATGGCCGCCCAGTAGGTCGGCGAGGTCACCCAGCGGCCCCGGGCAGCCGGTACAGCACCGCCGCCGCCGACGGCCCCGCGCCTGCCGCGACGAACAGCACATCGGTGAACCCGGCCAGGGTGCCCGCGGCGACGGCCCGGTCGTAGGCCTGCGGGAGCGAGGCGGTGTGCGGGTCGCCGTCCACCAGATCCGGTGTGCGGACTGCGTCCTGGTCGATGCCGATGGCGTCGGCGAGCTGCTTGGGGAACTGCGCGCTCGGCGTCGAGGCGATGAGCGCGATCCCGGTCAGGTCGCTGTGCGCGGGCAGAGCGGCCCGCGCGGCCTCGGTCGCCACGCTCAGCAACCGGTCTTCGAAGTCGGGCTCGCGCTCGACCGTCATCAGGCCGCGCCCGACGCTCCCCATGGTCGCGGTGTCGACATACGCCTCGACCGCAGGAGTGCCTTCGCCGTTCACCGTGTGCACCTTGCCGAAGCCCTCCGGCCCGTCGGTGTGCGCCAGCAGCAGCGCAGCTCCCGAAGTGGCGTAAGGGAAGTCGTCGGTGGCGGCCGACCGCGTCATCGAGGGGTGACCGTCGCCCGCGACGACGAGCACGTGCCCGGCACTGCCGGTGGTCAGGATGGACGCGGCGACCTGGACCGCGTTGAGCACGCCGGTCGCGCCGTTCATCAGGTCGAACGAGAAGGTGCGCGGATCGTCCTTGGCGTATTCCAGGCCGATGCCCGCCGCCTTCTGGATCAGCGCGGAGACCGCGGGTTCCACGGTGTTGGAGTCGCGGAAGACGCCCGCGTTGATGAACACGCCGATCTGGTCGGGGTGGACCCCGGCCCGCTCCAGGCTCTGCTTCGCGGCGCGGCCGCTGTTCTCGACACTGCTGAACGTGTCGGTGGCACGGCTGATTCCGGTGGACTTGATGTACACGCCCATGGCTGACCTCAGACCTTCAGAGACGAGATGGTGGTGGACAGGAAGCCGGTCACGATGCCGGAGGCGGCCGGAATCATCAGCAGCTTCGAGCCCGCCGGGATGTTCTGGTCGCTGAGCTGATCGTGCAGCACGATGAAATGCGAAGTGGTCGAAGTGTTTCCGTATTTCTCGATGACCCGCAGATCCGGCGGCATCGGGGTGCCGAATTCGCGTTCGCAGATGGCATTCATCCACGGGATCGCGGCGGCGCCGAACTGGTGGTGGATGACGTAGTCGAACTTCTCGTCGGCGAAGGTGCGGCCCCGCGCCTCGAGATAGTTGATCTGGCTGTTGGTGCCCAACAGGAACCGGTCTTCGTTGTGCATTTTGCGGTTGTCGGTGTACAGCGCAACACCCTGGCTCTTGTCGCTCGGCATGCCGAGACACAGGTGCGAGTACTCCGAGGCCGTCATCAGCTCGATGTAGTGGATCTTGTCGTTGTCGTCGACCGCCTGGTCGAGCACGACCGCAGCGCCCGAGTCGCCGACGGACAGCGACGCGAACTGCAGATCGTATTTCTCGGAAATCTCCGCGACGGCCGTGTCCGCGATGGGAGTAATCGCCTCACCGCTGACCACCATGCCGTTGCGCACGACACCCGATCGGATCATCCGGTCCAGAATATAAGTGCCGGTGAGCATTCCGGCGCACGCGTTGGACACGTCGAAGGTAATGGCGTTCTTCGCTCCGATAAGACGGCTTATCGACCCGGCGAAGGACGGCTCCATGTACATGCGGGTGGCGTGGTTGCTTCGGGTGATCGAGGTGGAGATGATCACGTCGAGTTCCGTTGCGTCATAGCGCGACCTGGACAGACAGTCCTGCGCGGCCTTGACGGCGATCGCGAACGAGTCTTCGTAGGACTCCGGCCTCGTGTCGTGCACCCGGCGTTCCTTCACTCCGGTAATTTTTTCGAGATCGAAAGACGGGGGTTCTTTCAGCCGAGAGAGCAACTCCTGGGTTGTGACGATATTCGAAGGCAGATAGGCGCCGATGGATTCGAATCTAGAATGCGACACGCGCGCTCCTGGAAAGCGTGGAAAGAATACGGTTCCGGATCGTCTCTGATCTTCGGTGCGTCGGACACTACCCGACGGTAACTAGGAATGCCTACGTCGCACAGACGCCCTTGTGCACCATTCCAAAAGTTGGTGTTTCGTGAGGTATCACTAACTGGTGATCGACTGGCTAAGCCTGCTCACTGAGGTGTCTGCGGCCGGAAGATTGCGGGTGCCAACACCTTTCGTGGAGTGCGCCGTGCGATATGCGCACAGTGCTTCGATGGTCGCCGTCACATTGTGGCGAATAGTTGGCTAACTTCCCGACTTGGGCGACGGCGCGGCTCGTTCTATAGCGAATGTGAGTGACTTCACTGCGAACCAAGCAATTCGATACCGCTTGGTATCTCGCGCAAGACTTCTTCTCGTCCAACAATCAACTATGTTGCGGCCGAGCGGAACCCGAATGCCGCGCACGTGCTCGGCATGACCGGCGCGGCGCGCGATGTATCGAGCTGCGGTGGAATACCGCCTCGGTCGATAGGCTGGGGCCAGCATGTCTACCAGCGAAGGAGACCGCGATGACCACCGCCGCCGAGCACATCGATGTGCTCATCGTCGGGGCCGGCTTGTCCGGCATCGGCGCCGCCTATCACGTGCAGCGGGCGTTCCCCGGGCGGACCTACGCGATCCTGGAGGGCCGCGAGTCGCTCGGCGGGACCTGGGATCTGTTCCGCTACCCCGGAATTCGCTCGGATTCGGACATGTACACCCTCGGCTACCGGTTCAAGCCGTGGCTGGGTGACAAGGCGATCGCCGACGGCGCGTCCATCCTCGACTACGTGCGCGACACCGCCACCGAGAGCGGCATCGACCGGCATATCCGCTTCCAGCACCGGGTGGTTCGGGCCGAATGGTCCTCGGCGCAGAACCGCTGGACCGTGCACGCCGAACGCACCGACACCGGCGCGGCCGTCACCTTCAGCGCCGGATTCCTGCTGTCCTGCTGCGGCTACTACCGCTACGACGAGCCGTACACCCCGGACTTTCCCGGCGTCGACCGGTTCACCGGACCCGTTGTGCACCCGCAGTTCTGGCCAGCGGACCTGGATTACGCGAACAAGAAGGTGCTGCTCATCGGCAGCGGCGCCACCGCCGTCACACTCGGCCCGGCGCTCACCACGCAGGGCGCACACGTGACCATGCTGCAGCGCAGCCCGAGCTACATCATCTCCGCACCCGAGCGTGACGGCCTTGCGCTGCGGGTGCGCCGTTTCCTGTCGCCGCGCGCCGCCTACGCGGTCGCGCGCGCCAAGAACGTGGCGCTGGCCACGGTGATGTATCAACTCAGCCAACGGTATCCGGAGAACATGCGCAAGCGGATCCGCGGTTGGCAGGAACGCTGGCTGCCGCCGGGATACGACATCGACACGCACTTCACGCCGAGCTACAACCCGTGGGATCAGCGACTGTGCCTGGCGCCCAACGGCGACTTCTTCCGCGCCATCCGCAAGGGCAGGCTGGACGTGGTGACCGACCAGGTCGAGACGTTCGCCGAGACCGGCGTACAACTCGCCTCCGGCGCCACCCTCGACGCCGACATCATTATCACCGCAACGGGTTTGAACCTGCTCGCATTCGGCGGCATCGAGCTGGAGGTGGACGGGCGGCCGGTGACCTTGGCGGAGCACATGGCCTACAAGGCGATGATGCTGTCCGACGTGCCGAACTTCGTCTACGTCATCGGGTACACCAACGCCTCGTGGACGTTGAAGGCAGATCTGGTGTCGGAGTATCTGGTTCGGCTGCTGCGGCACATGGATACGCACGGCTATGCGCGGTGCCTGCCGGTCCGTGATCCGTCGGTCGGCGCCGAATCGTTGTTCCTGAACTTCACGCCGGGGTATGTGCTGCGGGCCGCGAATCAGTTCCCGATCCAGGGCGATCGCGCGCCGTGGCGGCTGCGGATGAACTATCTGCGTGATCTGGTGGCGTTGCGGCACCGGCCGATCGCCGACGACGCATTGAGTTTCGCGCGGGCCGGGCAGACCGAGCCGGTGGGCGCCAGGGACTGACCCGCATGCCGTTCGGGCGCCTCGCACCGGTGGTGAAGCGTGTCAGGGCGCGGGCGGGAAGAGGTCGGGCAGATCCAGCGCGTACTCGACGTCGGCGCGGGTGCCGAGGGTGGTCAGCAGCACCCGGATCATCGTAAGCCGGGCCGCGGCAACGGTTTCCGCATCGGGTTCGGCCCCGGGCGCGGTGCCCGCCGACACGCGGTAGACGACGTACTCGCAGACGTGCAGTGCCGCATCGAGATCGAGCGCGCTCGGCACGCGACGGCCGAGCTCGGTGAACGTCTCGCGGACCAGCGCGCGAATATCGTCGAAGGCGCGTTCCCGGTAGGCCGACACCGGCGAGGCCGGATCGTGCAGTTCGGCGAAGAGCGGGCGCAGCATGGCGCCGTGGCCGTCGGCCCAGCCGAGATAGGCGTCGATCAGCCGGATGCCGAGTTCGACCGGCGCGTCCGTCCCGGTCAGCGCGGTTCGGATGCCGCCGACCAGGCCGTGGTTGGAGGCGTCGAGCAGGACGTGCAGCGGCTCGAGCGCATTGCCGAAGTAGCGATAGAAGGTCGGCCGCGCCAGGCCTGCCTGTTCGATGATCTGCGCGACGCTCATGCCGCGAGAACCGTTGCGGGTGAACACCTCCGCGGTCGCGAGCACGATCCGCGCCCTGACCTCGTCGGCCTGTTCCTGGGTCTGCGGCGGTCGGCCCCGCCGCGCAACCTCACTCATGACTGCGCCTCGCTAGCGCTCGGCTCCGTCACGAGCGAGAGCTCGGCTGTGCCCATTGCTCGCTCACTCACGACGCCCCCTGCAAGACCTGGTGTTGCCTCACAGAGCGCAGCCCGTCATGGCTGTGTTCCATGACGAAGAGCTTGACACGCGCCGCGACACGAGCATTAATCTAACACTATTGTTCAGTTAATGACTGCTGCCCGGCGGCCGTCCCTGCTGTGCGACCGACCGTCCTATCGAGAGGGCCGACCATGACGACCGCCTCCCCGCTCACCGCTGCCGACGCACTGCCGACCTCGCTGGTGCAGCCGCTGCTCGCGCGTGCCGTCGCGGGCGGGGCGCCCTCGGTCGAGGTGCTCGCGCCTGCCACCGGCCGCAAGATCGCCGACCTGCCACAGTCGAGCACCGCCGATATCGAGACGGCCTTCGCGACGGCCCGTGCGGCACAGCAGGATTGGGCGCGGCGACCGATCCGCGAGCGTGCCGCGGTACTGCGCCGGTTCCACGACATCGTGCTCGCCGAGCAGGACACCGTCCTCGACATCGTGCAGACCGAGACCGGCAAGTCCAGGGCGCACGCCTTCGACGAGGTCGGCGACGTCGCGGTCAACGCCAGGTATTACGCGCAGGTGGCCGCGAAACTGCTCGCCACCCGCAAGCCGCGCGGCGTGCTTCCGGTGTTGACCCAGGTCGACGTGCGGCACCGGCCGAAGGGCGTCGTCGCGGTGATCTCGCCGTGGAACTATCCGCTCGCGCTCGCCGCCTCCGACGCGCTGCCCGCCCTGGTCGCAGGCAACGCGGTGGTGGCGCGGCCGGACAACCAGACCGCGCTCACCGCGCTGTGGGCGATCGACGCCGCCGAGCGCGCCGGGTTGCCGCGCGGGCTGTGGCAGGCGGTGCTCGGCCGTGGCTCGGTGATCGGCAGTGAGGTGATCGGGCGCGCGGACTACGTCGACTACACCGGGTCGAGCGCCACCGGACGCACCATTGCCCAGCAGGCGGGGGAGCGGCTCATCGGCTACTCGCTCGAGCTCGGCGGCAAGAACCCGCTCGTGGTGCTCGCCGACGCCGACGTGTCGCGGGCCGCCAAGATCGCCATCCGCGCCTGCTTCGCCTCGGCCGGGCAGCTGTGCGAAGCGATGGAGCGAATCTATGTGCACGACAAGGTGTATGACCAGTTCGTCGCCGAATTCGTCACGCACGTCGAAGGAATCTCGCTCGGCGGCGGGCTGACCTACGACAACGACATGGGCTCGCTGACCTTCCCGCGCCAATTGGCCACGGTCCGAGCGCATGTCGAGGACGCGGTGGCCAAGGGCGCCACGGTGCTCGCGGGCGGTCGCGCCCGCCCCGACCTCGGGCCCTACTTCTACGAGCCGACGGTGCTGAGCGGGGTGCGGCCGGGAATGACGGTGTACCGCGAGGAGACCTTCGGCCCGGTCGTCTCGATCTACCGGGTCGGCAGCGACGACGAGGCGGTCGAACAGGCCAACGACACCGCCTACGGCCTCAACGCCAGCGTCTGGACGAAAGACATCGACCACGGCCGCGCGGTCGCGGCGCGGATCAACGCCGGGTCGGTGAACGTCAACGAGGGCTTCATCGCCGCATGGGGTAGCGCCGACGCGCCGTCCGGCGGCCTCGGCATTTCGGGGACCGGGCGCAGGCACGGCCCCGAAGGCCTGCTGAAATACATCGACACCCAGACGATCGCGGTGCAGCGGATGCTGCCGATCGCGCCGCTGCCCGGCATGTCCGAGCAGCTGTGGGCCAAGACCATGACCTTGTACTTCGGTCTCATGAAAACACTGCGCCAGAAATAACTTTCGCGGACTCGACAGGATGGGGAACGGATGAAACTCGACACGGTTGCGGGCAAGAAGGTGCTGGTGACGGGCGCCGCCATGGGGCTGGGCAAGCTCTTCGCCGAGCGCGCGGTGCGCGAGGGCGCGGCCGCGGTGGTGCTGTGGGACATCAATGAGATCGCGCTGAAGGACACCGCCGCGGAGCTGACCGCGGCGGGCGGCACCATCCACCACTTCGTGGTCGATGTGTCGGTGCCCGAGACCATTGCCGAGGCCGCCGCGTCGGTGCGCGCCGAGGTCGGCGACATCGACATCCTGGTCAACAACGCGGGCATCGTCCGGGGCAACAGCTACTTCTGGGAGACCGAGAACCAGGCCGACATCGAGAAGACGATGGCGATCAACGCCCACGCCCCGATGTACGTCACGCTCGAATTCCTGCCCGCGATGGTCGCCGGTGCGACCGAGGCGCGGGTGCTGACGATCGCCTCCTCGGCAGGCCTTGTCGCGAATCCGCGGATGAGCGTCTACGCGGCCTCCAAGTGGGCGGCGCTCGGCTGGTCCGACTCGGTGCGCATCGAACTGGAGCAGGCAGGCCACGAGCACGTCAGGGTGACCACCGTCTGCCCGACCTACATCAACACCGGAATGTTCGACGGCGCAAAGGGTTTCCTGTTCACGCCGATTCTCGAGCAGGACGAGGTGGTCGACACCTCGTGGCGCGAGATGAAGAACGGCACCCCGCTGGTGATCCTGCCGTGGACCTCCCGCCTCAACAAGGCGCTGTCCGGCATCCTGCCGATCAAGCTGCGCGACATGTTCCTCAACGGTGTCGGTGTGTACCGCTCGATGGAAGAGTTCACCGGCCGCTCGAAGTAGCGGCTCAGCCTGCGGATCTGGTCCCGATGACGACCGTCGCGTAGTGCTCGTCGGATTCGGCGAGCCTGGCGCGCAGGCCGTGTGCGCGCAGTTCCGCGAGCGCCTGCTCGGCTTGGTGTTCGCTGGCTTCGACGAGCAGGTGGCCGCCGGGCGCGAGCCAGGAGCTGGCGCCGGTGACGACACGGCGGAAGACGTCGAGGCCGTCGGGACCGCCGTCGAGGGCGCTGTGCGGCTCGTGGTCACGGGCTTCCGGCGGCAGGTGCGCGATCATCGCGGACGGGACGTACGGGGTGTTCGCGAGCAGGATGTCGATGCAGCCGCGTAGTTCCTCGGGGAGCGGGTCGAACAGGTCGCCCTCGTAGACCGGTGCGCCGAGCGTGGTCAGGTTGCGGCGAGCGCAGTCGACGGCGGCGGGATCGATATCGGCGGCGGCCAGGGTGACCGGCCGGTCTTCGGCGGCCAGGACGGTCGCCAGCGCCAGGCCCAATGCTCCACTGCCGCAACACATGTCGACCACGACCGAGTGCCGGGTGTTGGCACGGGCCAGTGCGGCGGCCTCGTCGACGAGGAAGACGGTGCGTTGGCGGGGAACGAAAACGCCCGGCGCGACCGTCACCCGGATGCCGTGGAACTCGGCCCAGCCGAGCAGGTATTCGAGGGGCGTCCCTGCGACCCGTTGCGTTACCAGGGCTTCGAGGTCGGCGCCGTGTTCCGCGGCCGCGGCGTTCAGCAGGCGAGCCTCGTCCTCGGCGAACACACAGCCCGCCGCGCGTAAGGTCGCGACGACATCCGCCGGCACCACCGGCTGCCGTCCCCCCGTATCGATATTTCCTGCCATCACCCGCACATCCTGCCGTGGCCTGCCCCGCGCGGGCCACCGGTTTTCGGGTGAGGTCCGGCACCAACCGCTGCCCGGAATCCGCAGGCTCGGCGAGCGCGCGGATTCCGGGCGAGCACGTCAGCGCGCGGTGGCCAACTCGAAGGTGCGGGTGGCATCCAGATAGATGCCGCGCTGCGATTGCCGCGAAGGCGGCGGCAGCTGGGAGACCAGCTGTTCCAGCGACGTCGTCGCGCCGACCACCTGGGTGCCCGCCACGATGAAGTCGGCGACGGCGCGCCGGATGTGATTGGGCGAGGTGACGACCACCGCGCTCGTCGCGCCGATATCGCGCAGCATCCTGGTGCTGAACAGGGCGTTCTGCACCGTCGATCCGGCCCGGTTCTCCACGTGGATCCTGGCGGCAGGCACGCCGTGGCCGATCAGCCAGCCCGCCATGGCGTCCGCCTCGGCGATGCCGTTCTGCGGATTGCCGCCGGAAACCACGATCGGCGACAGCGGCGCGGCGATGGACTGCAGCCAGGCCGCGGTGAGCCGGTTCACCAGCTCGGGACGCAGCGCGCCGTCGGGCAGCAGGCCGTAGCCGCACACGACGATGCCGGTCTGCGGGCCGATGAGGGCCGGAAACGGATTCGGCAGCGTGCCGACGGCCAAGTTGATGGCATTGAGCACGTTCGTTGTGCCCGCCGCCATCGGGGGATCGATCGCGTTGAGCCGCGCCATCGCGTCGCCGAGTGCGGGCAGGTCGCCCGCGTAATGCGACCAGATCGCCTGCAGTGAGAGGGCGTCGGCGTCGGTGGGATCGGCGCCGATCAGGTTGCGCAGGTCGGCGCGGCCTGCGGCGTCATTGCCGTCGGTGAAGTTGCGCTGGGCGGAGTTGTAGAGGGCATCGGTGTCCCCGGCATGGGCGGGAACGCCGGCTAGACCGGTCAGGGTGATGGCCGCGAACAGCGTCGCGGCTAGATGTTTCCAGTGCCTCGAGATCTTCACTACAGTCGACACCTTTCCGCGAAATGCTGTGTTGGGCATACAACGGGTTGGGCACGTGCTGGCAGTTAGCCGTGGGCAAGCAGGTTCACGATACGGCGGGGTGATCTCGAAATCACGTATTAGCCGAACGGATTCTGCGGCCGGTTTTCCGGTAGTGGGACAAACCGGGCGCGGCGATCAGGGCGCGTCGTGGCGGTCGGGCGCGTCCCCGATAAGGTGTGACAACGTGGATACCGTTTCGCTGACCGGCAAGGAACTCGCCGCCGCCCTCAACGCCGACACCAAGCAGCGCGCCGCCGCGCGCACCGAGGCGGGTGCCGCGCCACGGCTCGCCCTGATCGTCGCGAACGACGACCCGGCCAGCGCCTGGTACGTGAATTCGTTGCGCAAGGCCGCCGAGCGTCTCGGAATCGCCTGCGACACGGTCGATCTCGGTGCCGACGCGTCGGTGCAGACGATCCGCGCCGAGCTCGCGGCGCGCAGCGCCGACCCGGCGACCGACGGCATCATGCTGCAGACGCCGCTGCCCGCTGGCATCACCCTCGAGGATGTCAGCTCCGCGATCGCGGCGACCAAGGACGTCGACGGTGTCAGCCCGCTGTCGCTCGGCCTGCTCGCCTCCGGCCTCGACGGGTTCGTCGCCGCCACCTCCGAGGCGGTGGTCGAACTGTTGAAGCACCACGAGATCCCGCTGTCCGGTCGGCATGTCGCGGTGGTCGGCCGTTCGAATGTCGTCGGCAAGCCGCTCGCCCAGCTGCTGCTCGCCGAAAATGCCACGGTCACCATCTGTCATTCGCGGACCACCGACCTGCCTGGAGTCACCTCGGCCGCCGACATCGTCGTCGCGGCGGCGGGCCGAATCGGTTTGGTCACCGGCAAACACGTGCGCGAGGGTGCGGTCGTCGTCGACGTCGGCACCAACGAAGCCGCGGACGGCAGCATCGTCGGCGATGTCGACGCCGACTCGGTGCGCGGGAAGGCCGCGGCATTGAGCCCCGTACCCGGCGGCATCGGCCCGGTCACCACCGCGCTGCTCATGCGCCACGTCGTCGTCGCCGCGGAGAACGCCAACAGCTGAGCCCCGCGGGCGCCGTCGCCCGATTCTTCCGATCACGGCCGGCCCGGGCCAGTGCGTTAGCGAATCCCGGTCCGGCCGTTGTTGTTTCGTGCCTTCCGGAACCGTGGCGAACTAGGTGGGCTGTTCCTACTGTCCTGGACCGATGGCGCTGATGAGGGTGCGTCCACCGTCCTCGGCGGTGGTGACCAGCTGCGGGTTGTAGGTGATCGGCTGCTTGCCCGGGCGGTTCTCGGTGACGACGACCACGTACTGGCCTGCGAACGCGCCAGGGGTGATGGCGACGCAGTAGGTGGTGCCCGCCGGAATGGAGTCGATGCCCTGCTGGATGGCGTCGGCCGACTCGACCGCGGCATTGGGAGTGGTTGCGGCACGGGCTTCTTCGCCGGAGCGGGCCACGTAGTACGCGTGCTGGAAGGCGAAGATCGCGGCGGGGCCGGAGTCGAAACCGCCTGGGTCGTTGCCCTTGATCCGGTTGCCGACCCGCTCGGCGGTGCACTGCCCGCTGGGCGAGGTGGCCGGCGCGCCGATCCGGGGTGGAGTGGTTGCCGACGAGGGCGGCTCCGAGTCGCCGAGGAGGACGAACGCGGCTCCGGCACCGGCGGCGACTACGACAACGCCGAGCACCGGTATCAGCCACTTGCGGGTCGATCGTCGCCCCCGCGATCGATCGATCAGGCCGCTGAACTGGTCTTCGAAATACTCCGGCGCCGGCTCGGGTTCCCGGGCGGGTGGCCCGTCGACCCAGTCTGAGTAGGCGCCCTGGTATCGGTCATCGGGTGCGTGGGGTTGTTCTTGCGCACCGCGTCTCGTCATCTGTAGCCCCCGCCCGTAGTCGTTTGCAGGTCGTCGTGCACTCATCTCCGGTCGATCCATCGCCCCACCTTCATCAGGTCATATCGCCAGGCTATCCGCACCGATCTCGAAATGCAGCATGCGCGGACGCGGCGGTACTGCCGACTTCCACCGTCGCCCCGGGCGAGGATACTGCCCGGTTGCTGACGGCAGGTACACGCCCGGCGAGTACCGGCGCGTAGGGAGCGGCTCGGTGTGATTCGGGAGCGTGACGATCGTCGAGATCGAGGGTCGATCGGTCGGATTGCGTTATGGGGTAGCGGAATCCAGCTTTGCCAACAGGTCACGCAGCATGTCGCGCTGGTCGGGGGAGAGGGTGGCGAAGAGCTCCTCGGCGGCGGCGCGGCGGGCTGCCGCCATTCTGGCGAGGGCGGCGCGGCCGGATTCGGTCGGCGCGACCAGAGTGACACGGCGGTTGGTCGGATCGGGCGCGCGGGTCACCAAGTCGGCGGCGGCCAAGGCGTCGACGACCGTGGTCGCCGAGCGCGGCACGATGCCGAGGTGTTCGGCCAGCGCGGTCATGCGCAGCGGTTCCTCTTGATGGGCGATGATGCGCAGGGCGCGCGCCTGTGCCGGAGTCAGGCCGAGGGGTGCGAGCCGCGCGACCTGGTTGCGCCGGATGCGTTTGGCGGCGCGCAGGAAGAGTTCGGGCAGGTCGGTCTCGGCGGACTCCATGATTCTGAGCATAACTCATTGTTTTGGGAACAATTATGAGTCATGCTCAGTTTCATGACGTAGTTTCCTTGGAAGGAGGCGCCTATGCAGCCCCCACATCACCTGCGCCGGATCGTCCGGCTGTTCCGGCCCTATCGGGCCAGGCTGGCCCTCGTGGCCGCACTCGTATTCCTGTCCTCGATCGTCGCGCTCGCCTCGCCGTTCCTGTTGCGCGCGGTGCTCGACGACGCGCTCCCGCACGGGCGCACCGGACTGCTCGCCATGCTCGCCGCGGGCATGGTCACCGTCGCCGTGCTGACCAGCGTCTTCGGCGTGCTCCAGACCTATATCTCGACCACCGTCGGCCAGGACGTCATGCACGACCTGCGGTCCGCGGTCTACACCCAGCTGCAGCGAATGCCGTTGTCGTTCTTCACCAAGACGCGCACCGGCGAGGTGCAGTCGCGCATCGCGAACGATATCGGCGGCATGCAGTCGACCGTCACGTCGACGGCGACGTCGCTGGTCTCCAACTTCACCACCGTCTTCGCGGCGGTGGTCGCGATGATCGTGCTGGACTGGCGGCTCACCATCGTCTCGCTGATCATGCTGCCGTTCTTCGTCTGGATCAGCCGCCGGGTCGGCGACGAACGCCGCAAGATCACCGCGCAGCGCCAGCAGAAGCTGGCAGGCATGTCGGCGATCGTGGAGGAGTCGCTCTCGGTGAGCGGCATTCTGCTCGGCCGCACGATGGGGCGCTCGCCCGCGCTGGTCGACAGTTTCGCGCGGGAGTCGCGCGGGCTGGTCGATCTGGAGATTCGCGCGAGCATGGCGGGGCGGTGGCGGCAGTCGACGATTCAGATCGTCATGTCGGCGATGCCCGCGGTCATCTACTTCGCGGCGGGGCTCACCGTGACGGCCGGGCAGCCGCTGGTGTCGATCGGGACACTGGTCGCGTTCACCACCTTGCAGACGACACTGCTGCGGCCGATGGTGCAGTTGCTGTCCACCGGAGTGGAGATGCAGGCCTCGATGGCGTTGTTCGGCAGGATCTTCGAGTATCTGGATCTGCGGCCCGATATCGAGGAACCGTCTCGGCCGGTGGCGCTGGCCGATGTCGCGGGTGAGGTGCGGTTCGACCACGTCGGGTTCTCCTACGGGTCGGGTAATCGGGATGTGTTGAGCGACATCGACATCACTGTGCCCGCCGGGTCGAGCTTGGCGATTGTCGGCGAAACCGGTTCCGGTAAGACCACTCTCGGTTACTTGGTGGCGCGGCTGTACGACGTGAGCTCAGGTGCGCTCACCATCGACGGAATCGACGTGCGGGACGTATCTTTCGCGGACCTCGCCAGCGCTGTCGGTGTGGTGTCGCAGGAGACATATCTGTTCCATGCCACCGTTGCCGAGAACCTGCGTTTCGCGAAACCCGATGCGACAGAACAGGAACTGCACGACGCAGCGCGTGCCGCGCAAATTCACGAGCACATCATGAGCCTGCCCGACGGATACGACACCCTGGTCGGGGAGCGTGGGTATCGCTTCTCCGGCGGCGAGAAGCAGCGGCTGGCCGTTGCCAGGGTCGTGCTGCGCAACCCGCCGATCCTGGTGCTCGACGAGGCGACCAGTGCGCTGGACACGCACACCGAGCAGGAGGTGCAGGACGCGATCGACGCGCTGTCGGTCAATCGCACCACGATCACCATCGCGCACCGGTTGTCCACGATTCGGGACGCGGATCAGATCGTCGTGCTCGAGCGCGGACACGTCGTGGAACGCGGATCACATGACGAGCTCATGAAAAGAGACGGCCGCTACGCCGCGCTTGTCACCCGCGACGATGCGCTGCTTGCGGCGTGAGAACAGGTCAGAACGGTCGCAGGTGCTGGACGAGGAAGGCGGCCTCGTCGCCGACGACCTCATCGAAGTGCGGGGGAACATAGATGTCGAAGTGGCCTGCTGGGTATTCGTGCACCTCGACATTGGTTCCGGCCTGAGCCGCATAGCGCAGGGTGCGGCGCGGCGGAGCCACCGAGTCCTCGAGGCAGACGCCGAGGAACACCGGGACGCCGATCTTCCGCAGACTCCGGCCCGGACGATAGAGCGGCAGGGTCAGCCCGATCCGGGCGGCGACCTCGTTCACATGGGTGAACTGCTGCGGCACCAGCCCGTTGTAGCCGGGTGCCGCGTCCGGCGCGTTCATCAGCGCGACCTGGCCAGGGGCGCCGGTCAGTGGGACGGTGACCGGTGGCCTGCGCAGCATCGAAGCGGCGACATCCAAGATCGCGCGCACCGCGATGCCGAGCAAGGGCCGGAAGCCGACCGTTGGGGCGGACGCGGGGCCGTCGGTGAACGGGCACTGCGAAACGACCGCGGCGACGCGGCGGTCGTTGGCCGCAACGCGCAACACGTGGCCACCGCTGAAAGACGTTCCGAACAAGGCGATTCGAGTCGGATCGATGCCGTCGAGTGAGGTCGCGTAGTCGATCGCGGCCGACCAGTCGTCGAGCTGACGGCCGATGCTCAACAGTTGGCGAGGCGCGCCGTCGCTCGCACCGAAATGCCGGTAGTCGAAGACCAGGGCGGCGAATCCGGCCGCGGCGAAGCGTTCCGCGAACGCGTCTAGTCGCATCTCTTTGACCGCGCCGAGCCCGTGCGCCAAGATCACGACAGGGGCGGCGGCTCCGGTTGCCGACGGCCTATACAGCCAGCCACGCACCGTGGTGCCCGCCGACTGGAACTCGATGTCGGCGCGCGTTGGTGTGGTGGTCATCATCCCATCAACTCCCGGATCCGATCAGAGCGACTTATGTCCCAATCAGGTGATCATTACATGAACGGCAGCCGTGCGTGCCCCGGGTGTAGGCGGGCTACACACTCCAGGACCGCGGTGCGCTGCGCGTTGTCAAGGGCAGGCCAGATCCGTTCCAGGTCGGCCCGGTCCTTCGGCCTGGCCGGTTCGGCAACGACTTCTGCTGTGTCGCAGGGAGTTCGGACCGGGAACTGCGGCATTCGTGATCCCCTCGTGCACGTCTGTGCGTGTCACGCTAGTGGATGCGCTCGGCTCGTGTCATTCGGTGGTGTGGAGGACAGGGCGAGTGGTGGGTGCAGTCCGGTACCCACCACCGCTGCTCACCAGTGCAGGCTGACCGGGTCGCCGACGTTGATGTTGTAGTAGACCCAGGCGGCGTCGTCCGGGGCGAGGTTGAGGCAGCCGTGGCTGACGTTCGAGTTGCCCTGCTGTTCCACCGACCACGGGGCCGAATGGATGTAAACGCCTCCCCAAGTGAGGCGTTCGGCGAACTCGCCGTTGATCACGTAGCCCTCGGGGGAGCTCAGCGGGATGCCGATGGTCCGCGAGTCGAACACGACCCTGCGGGCCTTCTCCAGCACCGGGAAGGTGCCGGACGGGGTTTCCCAGCCTGGCTTGCCGTACGAGGCGGGCATCGTCCGTGATTCACCACCGACGGTCAGCGTGAAGGTGTGCGCCGACATGTCGCCGTCACCGAAAACGCCTGCATTGGTGTTGAATTCGGTGCGAACCTGGCCGATGCCGACGGAGATCCGCGCATTGGCGGGCAGGAAGCCGGTCGGCGTCCACACCGCCTCCCGGTCATTCGTCCACGCGAACGTCCCCGGCAACGGTTGCCCTGCTCGAATGTCGACGGACCGCTCGGCTGCCGTGCGATCCGTGACCGCGGCGGCGAACGTGATGGTCACCGGATGGGCAACGCCGACAAGCGCACCCGATGACGGTCCGATGGATTCCACTGAATTGGCCGGCGGCGCCCCGATCATGGTCGCGGTCGCCGCTCCCGATCCGAACGCGGCCAACGCCCCGATCAAGATCACAAAGAAGAGAAACTGTATTGAGCGCCTCATGGCTCCACCCCTTCGAGATGGTGTGGGTAGGCAGAATTTCAGTCTAGGCCGTCATGATCAACTCGGTCTACGGGTCGACCAAGGCCGTGCTGTAGTCGTAACCGACCACCATGCCCCTCCCTATGGTGCCTACCCGCCCCCACCCCGCCCAAACCCCCAACCAGCCCTTTCCCCTGAACTCCAGACGCCGTCAGCGCACCGAACCGTGACTTCCCACGCGCCGTGGGACTTCGCACGCGTGTCGACAGAGTGGACACGCGTGCGAGGTGCTCAACAGGCGTGCGAGGAATCCCAACGCGACGGCAAAGCCCGAATCAACGGCGAAGCCCGAGCCGACGGCGAAGCCCGAGCCGACGGCGAAGCCCGAGTTGACGGCAACCCCGAATCGACGGGAGAGAAATGGTTGTTGACCCATCGACGGGAGAGAAATGGTTGCTCACCGCCGTTGAGCGGAGTCATATGGTTGCAACACACCGCA
>NZ_BDAY01000081.1 GCF_001612685.1 Nocardia altamirensis NBRC 108246 | reverse complement strand
CGCGCTGCCGGTGCCCGCCAGTGCCGCACCGACGCCGAGGACTACGCCGAGCGGAGCCAGGGCTGCGCTGCCGGTGCCCGCTGCTGCGCTGCCGGTACCCGCCATTGCCGCGAAGGGGGCCGCGGCGACGCTGCCGGTGCCCAGTGCCACGAGGCCGGTGCTGAGCAGGGCCGCAAGGCTGATGCCGACTGCCGCGCTGCCGGTGCCGAGCGCCCCGATGGGCGTCGCGGTGTTGCCCGCGGTGGGGGACAGGAGCGTATGCAGTACCGCGCGGCTGGAATTGTTCGCTGTGCCATGGGAATTCGCGATGGCGGTGCCCGGTGTCGCACGGTCGGTGATCGCAGGAAGGCCGAGCACGTCGTTCGCCGGGGAGCCCGGCGTCGCCGCTGCGGCCAGGGCAGGACAGATCAGTACGGTGGCCGCGATGGCCGTTCGGAGCACGTACATGCGGAGCGCCTTCCTCCCGAGCCGCCGCACGACGGATCGTCGTCGGCTGACGATTGGTATGGCAAACCTGGTGACGCTGTCGATGGCCAACTTACAAGCAACTTTTTGACAGCGCCGCCGGAATTGCTGATTTCGCGAATAACGCTCGCACTACTATTTGCGACCGGCGACTTCGCGATTGAATATCTCGGGAAGTTTTCCTTTTTGGAGTTCGGTGTCATATTGCCTGCGAAGGCCCAGAAAGATTGATTGCTAATCGAATAGCGCCGGTGTAGTCGCCATCGGGTTTCGCGGCCGATACCGCCGTTGCGGCCGATCGTCGGACAACGACGAACGCGGCACCAGCGGGTAGCCGATACCGCGTCAGGTCGATGCAGTTGTGGTCGGAGGGGTTTCGGGTCACCGGGCGCGGCGCAAGCCCAGGTACTGCAACGCCGCGAAGCCGCCGACGGTCGCTGCCTGCATGACCGTCCAGACGCTGCCGACCAGGTTCAGGTCGAGTGCGCCCTCGACCAGTGCAGCCAGGCTGAGCACCGCCCATGCCGCGTTACCTGCGATGACGACGCGGACCATGGCGGAGTTGATGTTCGCCGGTGCGCTGATGAGGGCGACGCCGAGGCCGTAGAGGGTGAGAAAGACGCCGATCGGAATGCCGATGCGGCTGTCGAGGCCGAGCAGCGATTCCAGCGGGCCGGAGAGTGCGAGGTAGGCGAGGCCGTTGACGCCGGTGACCACCGCGTCGACCCGCAGCGACATGCGCAGCAAGGCGGGTCCTGGGGCGCGGAGGGTATCGAGGTAGGCCGGGGCCGTGATCGTCATGGTGCGGTACTTCCTTCTGGTGGAACGAGATTCAGGGGATAGCGGAGTCAGGCCGCGTCGGGGACCTTGTCGAGGAAGCCGAGAACCTTGGCGATGCGGCCGTTTTCGACCACCGCGACGTCGAAGCCGACCACCACGGCTGGTCCGTCGACCGGGCCGAGGTTCCAGGTGAAGCGCACCTGATCGTGGTGGGCATCGACCGGGCCTGCGAGGGTGAAGGTCCAGCCGGGGAACTGGGCATGCACGCCGGCGATGGCCGCGTCGAGCTCGTCGTGGCCGGTGACCGCGACCAGCGGGTCCACATAGCCGACCGACTCGGTGAAGACGCGGGCGATGGCGGCCTTGCGGGCGGCGGCGTCGGTGGTGTTCCAGGCTTCCAGGTACTGCGCGACGAGAGTGTTCATGGTGGCCTCCAAGGCTGCTGATCTGCGGTTTCTTTGTGTCCTGCTGGACAAGAACTACGTTATGGGTCGGCATGGGGGTGCTGAATCAGTCGCCTATCAGTACTTTCGGCGGCGGTATACGTATGCCGCCGCATTCGGCAGTTCGGAGGTAGGCCGAAGGTGTTGTGCCCGCTCGCGTTGCGGTAGTACGCCGCGGGTCCGCACTAGGGTGGGTCGGCATGGACACCGCCGCGGTAGCGCCGTCGCAGGCCGCGCCCCCGCGGCCTGCGATGACGGCGTCGCCGCGGTGGCCGCGACCCGTCGTCGTTGCGGCGGGCCTGATCGCGCTGCAGCTGGTGCTTCGTGGCTGGGTGGCGGGCAGTGGCTACTTCTACTGGGATGACCTGATCCTGGTCGGCCGGGCAGGCCGATATCCGTTGCTGTCCGCAGAGCTGTTGTTGCACAACCACGATGGGCATTTCATGCCGCTCGCCTTCGCCACCGCATGGCTGGTGAACGCGGTGTCGCCGCTGGCGTGGATCGGCCCGGTGCTCTCGCTGCTCGTCCTGCAGCTCGCGGTCGCGGTGTCGGTGCTGCGCATGCTGGTCGTGCTGATGGGCGCGCGGTGGGCGCTGCTCGTCCCCTTCACGTTCTTCCTGTTCTCGCCGGTGACGTTGCCTGCGTTCGCGTGGTGGTCGGCCGCATTGAACGCGCTGCCACTGCAATTCGCGCTCGCCTGGGTGATCGGGGACGCGGTGCTGCTGGTGCGCACCGGTCGGCGGCGATACGCCTGGTCCGGGATTGTCGTGCTCGTGGTGGCGCTGCTGTTCTTCGAGAAGTCGGTGATCATCCCGTTCATCGCGTTCGCCGTCGCGGTGCTCGCCGACTATGTCGACGGGCGAGAATCCGCTGTGCGCACGGTGATTCGTCGTGGTGGACGGCTGTGGGCCGGCTCGGTCGTTGCCGTGCTGTGCTGGCTGGCCGGGTATCTCGCGGTGATCGGCGTCTCCGGCCTCCAGCACCGCCCGCAGGACGTGCGTGATCTGCTGCCCAACGCGACCTCGCTCGGGGTGGTGCCCGCGGTGGTCGGCGGGCCGTGGCGGTGGGAGCGCTGGTTGCCCGCGGCGCCGTGGGCCGATCCGCCGAGCTCAGCGGTGATCGTGGCGTGGATCGTGCTGATTGTGCTTGCGGCACTGTCGATTCGGCAGCGGCGTCGGGTCTGGACGGTGTGGGTGCTTGCCGCCGCCGCGGTGGTCTTGATGCAGATTCCGGTGGCGCTTGTCCGCGGTGGGCCGAACACCGCGGCGGAGCTCATGCAGTCGCTGCGGTATTTCGCCGACCTAGGGGTGACGTTGTCCGCGGCGGGCGCGCTGGTCCTGCAGGGAAGTCCGCGTCGCTCCGCGCGAATGCCTGGTCCGCGCAGTGCGATTCCGCTGCTGGTTGCGTTTGTCGTGAGCAGTCTGTGCTCCACCTACACGTTCGTCGGCTCATGGCGGCCCAGTCCGACCAAAACGTATGTGACGAACGTGAAGTCGGCCCTCGACGGCTGGGATGGTGTGCCACTGCTCGAACAGGAGGTCCCGTGGAATGTCCTGAATCCCCTTGCCTACCCACAGAATCTGGCCGGTCAGGTGCTCTCGCCCATCGCCGCGCCCGGCGCCTTCGCCGATTCGACGCCGCACCTGCGCATGATCACCGACACCGGCCGGATCGTCGAGGCACAGGTCTGGTGGAACCGGCGCATCGTTCCTGCGCCGGACCCGCACTGTGGATATCGAATCCAGGGTGGTGATCCGGTCTCGCTGCTCCTCGACGGCCCGATGCTCGAGCACGAATGGACGGCACAGCTCAACTACCTCGCCAGTCGGGACGGCCGGATCCTCGTCGCTTTCGAACACGGCAGATTCGTGGTGGTGCCGGTGCGTCAAGGCTTGAACACCGTGTTCGTCCGTTTGGTCGGCAGCGGCGCTGCGCTGCGCGTCGCCTCCTACACCGAGGGGCTCGTCGTCTGCCTCGGCTCAGGGCCGGTCGGCGTCGCCTCCTACGACAACTAGTCGCTGCGGGCCTGCCGACCACGGTCACTAGTGTCGCGAGCATGGGAATCACGCTCAGCGATGCCACCATCGCCCTGCTCGACGGCAAGAACTACGCGGTGCTCGCCACGCTGAATGCCGATGGCAGTCCGCAGACTTCGGCGATGTGGGTCGGCCGCGACGGCAACGACCTGCTGTTCTCCACCCTCGAGGGCAGGCTCAAGCACCGAAACATGCTGCGCGACCCACGCGTCAGCGTGACCGTCATCGACTTCGCAGACGGCGAGAACTACGTCGAGCTGCGCGGCACCGCCACCATCACCCACGACACGAATCTCCGAGTAGGCCACCAGCTGTCCTGGAAATACGACGGCAAAGACCACGACGAGCCAGCCCCAAACCAAACCCGCGTCGCAGTCCGCATCGAAGTAACCAAAGCCACCGGCTACGCCGCCTAGGCACGGATCATCATGTCCAATCGGTGATCGACTGAGCGGACCGACCCGTACCATCACGACATGGGGGAGATCTTTGATCATCTCAGACGCATGTTGGGGCTCTTCGCTGGAGCGCTCGAGTATCTGAGCCCTCGGGGAGTTCCGTGGCCGCTGACCTTCGCGCTGGTCTTCCCGGTCGTACTAGCGGTATTGGCCGTGATGGTGTGGTGGTCTCGTGGGAACATCTGGCCCGTATTTTGCGGATATCCCCTCACGTCTACCGGTCGTCCCTGCCGCAACCGCGTGCTCGGGGAATGGCGGCGTTGTCACCATCATCGGCCGGGGCGACGCCGTCGCAACGGCAGGGAGATACGGAAGTTGTTGCGCTGGCAGACAGTTCGGCGCGGTGGCATTATCGAACGAGACGACATCATCGGCCGTGGTTTCCTGCGTGGACGGTCTCAGGTGCGTGGCTTGATGTACTACCGGGGCTTTGCGCGACCACCGCGGAATGTCGCGACCTTCTGGTCGAGTTGGCTCAGTGAACGTCGAGATGACGCGCGCAAGCTGGTTGCTCAGCTAAGCGACCAAGGAGGATTCAACCTTCGAGCGCTATTCGCGGGCCCAGCGAGCCCGTCAGCACGGGTTGGGGTGTCTGTTCGACTCACACAGGTGATCTGGGCAACCAGACTCACGCTGTTGTTGGCCATGATCGGTCTGGTGCTGGTGGCATTCGGGGAGTGGCGTGGTTACCCGCCCAAGAGTCCCTTCAGCTACTTCCCCACGTTCGTGTTTGTCGCGGCATGGGCGGTGGTGCGCTGGGGGATTTGGGTCGAGGCAACAGGTGAGCCACGGCGGCCTGGGTGGCGAGAGCACTGGCTGCGGAAGGCGACCGACCAGGCACTGCGTTGGTTCGGCTCCTTCATCGTCATCTCGATACTGTTCGGCTTGCTGCTCGACCACTTGGAAAAGTTTCCGTTCCGCCGAGGATGAGCTTTCCGTTTCGCGAGGGGCTCAATTGCGAACAGTGAAGGCCGCCCCCATCTCTCGATGGAGGCGGCCTTTGGGTTCAGCTGGGGCTAGCGGGTGAAGAGCAGGGCGCGCTTGACTTCCTGGATGGCCTTGGTGACTTCGATGCCGCGGGGGCAGGCGTCGGTGCAGTTGAAGGTGGTGCGGCAGCGCCAGACACCTTCGACGTCGTTGAGGATGTCGAGACGCTCGCGGGCGCCTTCGTCGCGGCTGTCGAAGATGAAGCGGTGCGCGTTGACGATGGCGGCGGGACCGAAGTAGCTGCCGTCGCTCCAGTACACGGGGCAGGAGGTGGTGCAGCAGGCACAGAGGATGCACTTGGTGGTGTCATCGAAGCGCGCACGGTCGGCCTGGCTTTGGATCCGTTCGCGGGTCGGCTCGTTCCCCGAGGTCATCAGGTACGGCTTCACCGCGCGGAACGCGTCGAAGAACGGCTCCATGTTCACCACGAGATCCTTCTCCACGGGCAGGCCGCGGATCGGCTCGACGGTGATCGTCAATGCCTTGTCGCCCTTGGGCAGCATGTCCTTCATCAGCACCTTGCAGGCCAACCGGTTCACCCCGTTGATCCGCATCGCGTCGGACCCGCACACGCCGTGCGCGCAGGAACGACGGAAGGTGAGCGTGCCGTCCAGATAGGACTTGATGTAGATCAGCACGTTCAGGAAGCGGTCGGTCGACAGGACCGGCACCTGGAACGACTCCCAGTGCGCACCCTTCTCGTCCTCCGGATTGAACCGGGCGACCTTGACGGTGACCATCACCGACCCCTCGGGAACAGGGGCGGCCTTGGCCGGGGGTGTCTCGAGTACGGCAGTCATCAGTACTTACGCTCCATCGGCTCGTAACGGGTCTGCACCACCGGCTTGAAGTCGAGGCGGATGTCGGAGAGAAGTTCCGGCCCGGCCTTGTAGGCCATCGTGTGGCGCATGAAGTTCACGTCGTCGCGGTCCGGGTAGTCCTCGCGCGCATGACCGCCACGCGATTCCTTCCGGTTGAGCGCCCCGACGACGGTGACCTCGGCGAGCTCGAGCAGGAAGCCGAGCTCTACTGCTTCGAGCAGGTCGCTGTTGTAGCGCTTGCCCTTGTCCTGCACCGTGATCCGCGTGTAGCGCTCCTTGAGCACGTGGATGTCGGTGAGGGCCTGCTTCAGGGTGTCCTCGGTGCGGAACACGGCGGCGTTCATATCCATCGTGTACTGCAGTTCGGTCCTGATGTCGGCGACGCGTTCGTTGCCGTGATCGGACAGGATCAGCGTGAGCCAGTCCTGCACCATCCGCGCCGGGTTCTCCGGCATCTCCACGAACTCGGTGCGCTGCGCGTATTCGGCGGCGGCGATACCGGAGCGGCGGCCGAACACGTTGATGTCGAGCAGCGAGTTGGTGCCGAGGCGGTTGGAGCCGTGCACCGAGACGCACGCGCATTCGCCTGCGGCGTACAGGCCCGGCACCACGTCGGTGTTGTTGCGCAGCACCTCGCCGCGGATCTTGGTCGGGATGCCACCCATCACGTAGTGACAGGTCGGCATGACCGGCACCAGCTCGGTCACCGGGTCGACACCGAGGTAGGTGCGGGCGAATTCGGTGATGTCGGGCAGCTTCTCCTCGAGCACGTCCTCGCCGAGGTGGGTCACGTCGATGTAGACGTAGTCCTTGTTCGGCCCGGCGCCACGGCCTTCCAGCACCTCGAGCACCATCGAGCGGGCGACGATGTCACGCGGCGCGAGGTCCTTGATGGTGGGGGCGTAGCGCTCCATGAACCGCTCGCCGCTGGCGTTGCGCAGGATGCCGCCCTCGCCGCGCACGGCCTCCGAGATGAGGATGCCGAGCCCGGCCAGGCCCGTCGGATGGAACTGGTGGAATTCCATGTCCTCCAGCGGCAGACCCTTGCGGAACACGATCGCCATGCCGTCGCCGGTCAGCGTGTGCGCATTCGAGGTGGTCTTGTACATCCGGCCCGAGCCGCCGGTCGCGAAGATGATCGACTTGGCGTGGAAGACGTGGATGTCGCCGGTGGCCAGCTCGTAGGCGACGACACCGGTCGCGACGGGGCCGCGGTCGGTCTCGCTCATCACCAGGTCGAGCACGTAGAACTCGTTGTAGAACTCCACGTCGTGCTTGACGCAGTTCTGGTAGAGCGTCTGCAGGATCATGTGACCGGTGCGGTCGGCGGCGTAACACGCGCGGCGGACCGGGGCCTTGCCGTGGTCGCGGGTGTGCCCGCCGAACCGGCGCTGGTCGATCTTGCCTTCCGGCGTCCTGTTGAACGGCAGACCCATCTTCTCCAGGTCCATCACCGCGTCGATGGCCTCCTTGGCCATGATCTCCGCGGCATCCTGGTCGACCAGGTAGTCGCCACCCTTGACGGTGTCGAAGGTGTGCCATTCCCAGTTGTCTTCTTCGACGTTCGCCAGCGCGGCGCACATGCCACCCTGTGCCGCGCCGGTGTGGCTGCGGGTCGGGTACAGCTTGGTCAGCACTGCGGTGCGCGCCCGGGGCCCTGCCTCGATCGCCGCGCGCATGCCTGCGCCACCGGCACCGACGATCACGACGTCGTAGCGATGCTCCTGAATCCGCGAGTCACTCATCGGAGGTGGCCTGTTCCTAACTGATGTTGGGGTCGAAGGTGAAGATGACGTACGTGCCGACGGCGAGGATGAGGATCATCGAGATCGCCAGCAACGTGTTCAGCCAGAACCGCGTCGAGTCTTTGCGCGAGTAGTCCGCGATCACCGTGCGCAGGCCGTTGCCGCCGTGCAGCTGGGCCAGCCAGAGCATGGTCAGGTCCCAGAGCTGCCAGAACGGGCTGGCCCAGCGACCAGCGACGAAGCCGAAGTTGAGCCGCTTCACGCCGCCGTCGAGCAGCAGCATGATCGACATGTGGCCGAGCACGAGCACGATCAGCAGCAGGCCCGAGAAGCGCATGAACAGCCACGCGTACTTCTCGAAGTTGTTGTTCGAGCGGGCGCGGGGCGAGCGCGGCGAGTCGAGGCTGGCCGGCCGGTCGTAAGACTTGCCCAGAACGGGTGCGCTCATCTCAGTGCTCCGTAAAGAGGTAGAAGAACATGCGACCGATCGCCGGTGCTGCGAGCACGAAGACGATCGCGAGGACGACCCACAGCATCGTGCGCTGGTACTTCGGGCCCTTGGCCCAGAAATCCACCAGGATCACGCGGACGCCGTTGAGCGCGTGGAACAGCACGCAGACGACAAGGCCCATTTCCATCAGGGCGACGATGGGGGTCTTGTAGGTCTCGATCGCCCGGTTGTAGGTGTCGGGGCTGACCCGGACCAGCGCGGTATCCAAGACGTGCACGAAAAGGAAGAAGAAGATCGTGACACCGGTGATCCGGTGCAGCGCCCAGGACCACATGCCCGGGTCGCCTCGGTACAGCGTCTTCCGCTTCGGCTTGGCCGGAGCTTCTATCGTGGTCATAGAGTGCGGTGCCTCCAACGTCGTTGATGGACCCGGTTCACAGATCCGAAGCTGGCTGCGTTGGGGGCAAATGCCCAGGTGGTTGCGCCTTGTTAGGGGCGCTGGCCCGCCGCCGGGACCCTGAACCGATCTAAGTTGGACTCTAATCCTCGAGGTTTGCCGGAACTAATTCGGCGTGCCGTGCGTTGCGCTACAGTCGGGCGGGTTAGGTTTGCCTTTCTTGGTGCTGGAAGGGTTCAACCGTTGGCCTTGTACGGCCAGGTTCGGGACGGTCGAGAAGAGGTTCCCCATGTCGGAAATCGACTGGAAATCCCTGCGTGACAACGCTATTCAAGTCATGGCCCATGCCTATGCGCCGTACTCGCGGTTTCCGGTCGGCGCGGCGGCTCTCAGTGTCGACGGCCGAATTGTGCGCGGCTGCAATGTGGAAAATGTCTCATATGGTTTGGGCCTGTGTGCCGAATGTGTACTCGTCGGTAACTTGCATTCGTCGGGCGGAGGCCGGCTGCTCGCCGTTGCGGTCTGCGATTCCCGCGGCGAAATCCTGATGCCCTGCGGACGATGCCGCCAACTCCTCTACGAACACGGCGGGCCCGACCTCATGATCGACCACAAAGGCGGACCCATCCCGCTGAGCTCCCTACTGCCCGACGCCTTCGGCCCCGACGACCTGGACGCCGGACAGATCTGACGATCAGCAGTTCTCGTCGAGTGCCGCGTCGATCTCGGCTTCGGTGGGCATGGTCAGCATCAGAGCATCGATGATGCGCAGAGGCTATCGAAGCCCACCGACAAGAACCAGGGGTGCGAGTGCGTCTCGTGTCAGACTGGCCGATGTGACGGCATTGGACGCGGTTTCGATCATCACGACCAAGCGGGACGGCGGCGAGCTGTCGGACGCGCAGATCGACTGGGTGGTCGACGGATTCACGCACGGGGTGGTGGCCGACGAGCAGATGTCGGCGCTGGCGATGGCGATCGTGTGGCGCGGGATGACGCGCAGGGAGACGGCACGGTGGACCACCGCGATGATCGCGTCCGGTCGCCGGATGGATTTCACCGATCTGCCGCGGCCGACCGTGGACAAGCATTCGACAGGCGGGGTGGGGGACAAGATCACGCTGCCGCTGGCGCCGCTGGTCGCCGCGTGCGGTGCGGCGGTCCCGCAGCTGTCCGGGCGCGGCCTCGGGCACACCGGCGGCACCCTGGACAAGCTGGAGGCCATCCCAGGCTGGCAGGCCGATGTGCCGGTGCCCCGGATGCGTGAGCTGCTCGCCGATCCCGCGGTCGGCGCGGTGGTGTGCGCGGCGGGCGCCGATCTCGCCCCGGCCGACAAGCGCCTCTACGCGCTGCGTGACGTCACCGGCACGGTCGAATCCATCCCGCTGATCGCCAGCTCGATCATGAGCAAGAAGATCGCCGAGGGCACCGCCGCGCTGGTGCTCGACGTGAAGGTCGGCGCAGGCGCCTTCCTGAAGACGCTCGACGGTGCCCGCGAATTGGCAACGGCCATGGTCGAATTGGGCACCGACGCCGGCGTGCGGACGGTCGCGTTGCTGACCGCCATGGATACACCGCTCGGCCGCACCGCAGGCAACGCGCTGGAGGTGGCCGAGTCGGTCGAGGTGCTCGCGGGCGGCGGACCCGCTGACGTCGTCGAGCTGACGATCACTCTTGCCCGCGAAATGGTCACTCTCGCAGGCATAGACGTCGATCCGGCCGATGTGCTCGCCGACGGCCGGGCGATGGACCACTGGCGCGCCATGGTCCGTGCACAGGGCGGCGACCCGGACGCGGCCCTGCCGACGGCGAAGCACACCGAGGTGGTGCGCGCCGACCGGGCAGGCGTGCTGACCCGGCTCGACGCCATGGGCGTCGGCATCGCCGCATGGCGTCTCGGTGCGGGCCGGGCCAGGCAGGGAGATCCGGTGCAGGCAGGCGCCGGGATCGAAATGCACGTCAAGCCGGGTGATTTCGTGTCCGAAGGGCAGCCGCTGCTCACGTTGCACACCGATACGCCGGATGCCTTCGCCGGTGCCGCGGCTGCGGTGGACGACGCCATCACCGTCGGCGAGCCGGACGGCAAGCCCGCGGCGCCGCTGCTGCTCGGGCGGATCGGCGCCTGAACGGCCTTGTCCGGCAGCTGTTTCCGATGCCGACCGTTGTCCGACGGTCAGTGTGCGGCGCCGAAGATGGGCCGGCCGGCGTCGTCTGCGATTTCGTCGGCGGGTGCGCCAGTGTTCTGCGCGGCGGCCAACTTCCAGGTTCCGTCTTCCTTCGTCATGACCCACATCGGGGTGCCGATGTCCTTGCCCTCGGGGGTGTGGTAGATCTGGCGCACTTTGACGGCTGCCACATCGGGACGCAGGTACAGCACGTACTCCAGCTCGAAAGTCACTGAGAGGCCCTGCATTCCGCCGGGCAGCACCTGCCTGGTGAACTCGGCGATCGCGTCGCGGCCGAACAGGCGTTTGCCGCCGCCGGTGGTCCAGATGGCGTCGGCCCGGAACAGTGCGAGGAATTCGTCGATCAGCTCGTTGTTCTGGGCGTGCTCGACGGTGTCGATGATCTGCTGGAACGCCGCGAGGTCGGCGGCGCGGGTCTGGGTGTCGATGTCGATGATGCTCATGGTGACCAGCCTGGAACATGAACAATGATTGAGGTCAAGCCGATTCGGTGAAGATGTGCTGACCTGTGCGTATCCACCGGGTCGGCGATAGACCCGTACCGGGTACGGGGTGTCCGGCGGTGGTCCGGATCGCAGTGCGCCGGCAACGAGATGGTTGCCACTCACCTCAGTCGGATGCCGTTGCGGCCCGGTGCGGCTACCGTCGTTACATGACTGGACCGACCGCATTGACCCTTGCCTCGATCCGACAGGCGCCAAAAGCGCTGCTGCACGACCACCTCGACGGTGGTCTACGGCCCGCGACAGTGCTGGAGCTTGCCGCCGAGTGCGGCTACGAGGACCTACCCGCCACCGACGAGGCGGCACTGGCCGCCTGGTTCCGTGACGCGGCCGACAGCGGATCGCTGGAACTCTATCTGGAAACTTTCGCGCACACCGTCGCCGTCATGCAGACGCCGGAGGGGCTGCGGAGGGTGGCCCGCGAATGCGCGGAGGACCTGTCCGCCGACGGCGTGGTGTACGCCGAAGTACGGTTCGCCCCCGAACAGCACCTGGAACGCGGCCTGACCCTCGACGAGGTCGTCGAGCACACCCTGGCCGGGTTCCGCGAGGGCGAGGCGGCCGCCGCGGCGGCCGGTCGCCCGATCGTGGTGACCTGCCTGCTCACCGCGATGCGGCACGCGGCACGCTCGCGCGAGATCGCCGAGCTCACCGTGCGGTGGCGCGATCGCGGCGTCGGCGGCTTCGATATCGCGGGCGCCGAGGCCGGGTACCCGCCGAGCAGGCACCTGGACGCGTTCGAGTACATGCGAGCCAACAGCGCGCACTTCACCATTCACGCGGGTGAGGCGTTCGGCCTGCCGTCGATCCACGAGGCGCTGGCGTTCTGCGGCTGCGATCGGCTCGGGCACGGCGTGCGCATCACCGACGACATCAGCGTGCCCGGCGCGATCGAGGACGCCCGGCTCGGGCTCGTCGCCAACTACGTGCGCGACATGCGTATCCCGCTCGAGCTCTGTCCGTCCTCGAATGTGCAGACCGGCGCGGTGCCCTCGCTGGACAAGCACCCGTTCGACCTGCTGGCCCGGCTGCGGTTCCGAGTGACGGTCAACACCGACAACCGGCTGATGAGTGACACCACCATGAGCCAGGAGATGCTCAAGCTGGCCGACACGTTCGGGTACGGCTGGAGTGATCTGGAGCGGTTCACCATCAATGCGATGAAGTCGGCGTTCATCCCGTTCCCTGAGCGGCTGCGCATCATCGACGACATCATCAAGCCCGGCTACGCGGTGCTGCTCGGGTAGTCGACGACAGCAACAGGGTCGATGTGAACCGGGTGACAGTCGGGTGGCGGCGGTCACCCGGTTCGCTAGCGTGAATGACATGGCGACCTTGCAGATCCCCGCCCGGTTCAACGGCCCACCCGATTCGGGCAACGGCGGCTACGTCGGCGGGCTGCTCGCCGAGCAGCACGCGGACGACGCGGTCACGGTGATCCTGCGCAGCCCGATCCCGCTGGACAAGCCGCTCGAGGTGCGTGACGGTCGGCTCTACGACGGCGACACCCTGGTCGCGGAGTCCCACCTCGGTGAATTTGCCAGGGACGTACCGCAATCCGTGCCGTACGCGACCGCGGCCGCCGCGGCGAGCTCCTACCAGAGCAACGAAATCTTCGCGTCCTGTTTCGTCTGCGGCGCCGCCCGCCAGGACGGTCTGCGTATCGAGGCGGGCACCGTCGGCGACAGCCGAGTTGCCGCGCCGTGGACGCCTGACGCCTCACTCCCGCTCGGCTCCGCCGTCCTGTGGGCCGCGATGGACTGCCCCGGCGGCTGGTCGCTGCCAGAGATGTTCGACCGTCCCGCCCTGCTCGGCTCGATGACCGCCGCCGTCGCCGATCTCCCCGAGGTCGGCGAACAGTGCGTCGTCATCGGCGAAAACCACGGCGAGCAGGGCCGAAAGTCCTTCGCCTCCACCGCCGTCTACGGCTCCGACGGCCGCCTACTAGGCCGCGCCGAACAAATCTGGATCCGCCTCAACTAAGCCCCACCCTCGCACGCCCGCACATCCGTCCCACAGACTGTCCGCACTATTCACAGCAGCTAGAACTGTTGCGAACAGTGCGCATCCTTTGTGGCACCTCGACATGCGCGCTCGAAACCAACGCGAACCGAAGTCCGGCAGCAGGGGCACCCGTCCCACAGGCCGTCCGCACTGCTTCACAGCAGTTGAAACTGTTGTGGGGAGTGCGCCTTCTCTGTGGCAACTCGACTCGTGTGCTCGGAACCGCAGCAACCCGAGGCCCGGCGACTGCGCAGGCTGTCCGCACGCTTCGTGTTGTGAGGGGTGTCGTTTTCGATCGCGCTCGGAACCGCAGCTTCTACTTCTGGTCGAGCCTGGCTTCGAAGTTGCGCTCCAGGTCCCGCCAGGACTGCGCCTCCGCGGTGTACGGCGGGTTGGGGGCCATCCTGGTCGGGTCCGGGTTCAGCAGGTACGAGACGTACCAGCCGAGCGGATTGGACTTGGCCAGCGCCTGTTCCACGGTCTCGTCGCCCGCATAGTCGGAGGCGTCGGTGAACAGTTCGACCGCGAGGTCGAGCTGCTCGATGTCGACGGCTTCCGGGCCTTCGGCCAGATCGTCGGCGAGGCCGGGCAGCACGTAGACGTTCTCGTCGGTGACCTCGATCTCGAGCGATCCGTCCACCGCGGCCGTCTGCACGTCGGCGAAGGTGCTCACCCTGGACAGCTCGTGCTCGTGGTCGTCGGCCAGGTAGCGGGCGAGGGCCCGCTCGGAGCCGAAGACCGAGATGGTGTTGTTGGCGCCGAGGAAGATCGGTTCGTCGTCGAGGTAGCAGCGCAGCGTGAAGAAGGTGCCGTCCGCGGTGACGATCTTGACCGGGTCGATGCCGACCTCGTTCCAGAACGACTCGTCCTCGTCCTCTTCTTCGTCCTCGTCCTCCGCGTCGAGGTCGACGGGCTCGAACTCCTCGTCCTCTTCGCTGTCGGCCGCGTCGTCGGCGTCGACCACGTTCTCCTCGGCGGCCAGCAGCTCGGCCTCGGCGACGGCGACGGCTTCCGCGTCGACGTCGGGAGTCTGCACGACCGAGTCGATGGCGTCGAGCACGTCGTCCCAGCCCTTGGCGATCGCGGCGCCGATCTGGTCCCAGAGGTCTTCACCGTCCCGGCCGATGAACGCGTTGATCCCGCCGGGCAGCGCGCCGAGCACCGGATGCGAGCCGAAGAACTTGGTCACCGTCTCCAGCTCGCACACCTCGCCGATGTTGCGAACCATGCTGAGCGTGTCTTCCAGCTCGGCAATGGCGTCGACGTCGGGGTCGCCTGCGGCCAGCTCGGGCACGGCGACCAGATCGAAGGAGAAGTTCTCCTCCGGCTCCAGTTCCACCGCCGAGAGCCCGGCGACCACCTTCCATGCCGGATGGTCGACGAGGTCGTTGTCGGAGTTGGTCCGGATGAACGCGGCCAGCTCCGCAACGGTCTCGAAACCGTAGAGGGAGTCCTCGTGTCCGAGGAACGCCTCCCACTCGTCGTCACCGTCTCGCCAGCGCGGTGCCCACAGGGTGACGAGATCGCCGTCGGTCAGGCCGAGCTCGATCGGGACGATGTCTCCAGAAGCCATGAGCGGAAGCCTATCGACCTTCCGTGTCAGGCACTATCCGGCCCGCCCCCAAGAGTTCCTTTCGCCTCGTTCGGCGCGGGAACAAATGACTCGTTCAGTGTCGCAACGACCTTCGAGCGCTGGTTGCTCGCGTCCTCCGCGGCCTGCTTGCACGCCCAGACGATCAGCTGTCCGACCTCGGCGGGTGGCAGCGAGGTGACCGATTCCGCGAGGGTCAATGCGACGAGTGCGCCGTCGCTGTCGACCTCGACGGTGACGCCGCCGTCCTCGGTGGTGTGGCGTCCGCGCACCTGCTTGAGGCCGTAGAGCGCGGCCTCGAGCGCTTCCAGTTTCTGGGTCGCGTTGGCGACCAGCGCGTCCATCTCCGCACTCATAGCTCCGCCTCGCCGACCGCTGTGCTCGTTGTTTGCTCGCCGTGCGTGCTCATACCGGCCTCATCCAGGTCGTCGGACCGGTGTCGGCGTCGTCGATCCGGTCCAGCTCGTCCACTGCCGCCTGGCGCGTCGGCAGGCCGAGCCGGTCGAGGATGTCGGCGGGCATGCCTGCCTCGGCGAGCAGCTCGCGGCGCCTCGCCTTCGCCGCGACGGTGGAACGCTTGGTGAGCCGCAGGATCTCGTTGGCGAGAGTCTGTGCGCCGTAACGGTATTCGCTGCGTTCGAACTTGATCTCCACCGGCATGCCCTGATCGGTGGCCCGCACCGAGATGGTGCCCGATCGGTTGGTGCTGCCCGCCACCGTGACGTTGGGCACTCCCGGCTGCTGCGGTTGAGTCATGCTGTCGGCCTATAGAAGCCGTAGAAACCCATCCCTGAGTTCTCCGTTCGAATTGAGCTGATTTGCACGGGGTCGCCTGCCTCGACGAACTGTCCGTTGCCGATCACCATGGCGACGTGGCCGTCCCAGATGGCCAGGTCGCCGGGCATCAGGTCGCCGGGGGAGACCGGAGAGCCGGTGGCCTGATCGGCGGCGAGGCGGGGAATCTCTACGCCCGCTTCGCCGTACGCGTATTTGGTCAGGCCGCTGCAGTCCAGTCCGGCGCCCGGCGTATTGCCGCCCCAGACGTACGGGGTGCCGACCGCGCTGATCGCCGACTTGACCGCGGTGGCGGCCTTCTCGTTCGGCGCCTCGACCTGGCTGCCGTCGGGCAGCGTGATCTTCACGCCCTTGCCGTCGGCGGACATCCCCGTCGACCCGGTCGGCGACTTCTGGGTGCCCTGCGTGCCCTTGGCACCGGTGCTGGTGTTCGTCGTCGACGGCATCGCGGTGCTCATCGCCGTGCTCATCAGGCTGCTCGCCATCGACCCTGCCCCGCTGAGTGCGCCGCTCGCCGTCGACATCAGCTGCTGCGCACCGGCGGTCGTCGTGCTCGGCACGCCGGCGAGCGAGGGGGTGGACGGCGCCGGGGTGAGCTCGTTCATGGATGCGGTCTGCGTGGTGAGTTCGTTGCGCACCCGGCCGACCACGTTGAGCGCCTGGCCGAGGTGGTCGATCGCGGAGCCGACGATCATCGTCATGCCCGCTGGCGTTGCCAGTGCGGGACCCGCGCTCGCCGCGGTGTTCACGAACGACTGCGCGATGCCGGTGAGCTCCTTCTGGCCCGTCTCGATCTCGGCGGCGGCCTGGTTCACCACGGTTGCCATGTCGTTGCCACGGTCGGAAATGGTGGCGGCGGAGGTCTGCACCCGCAGCGCCTTCGCGGTCGCGGCGTCGGCGGCCTGGCCGTCCCATGCCGTGTTCATGTTGTTGATGCTGTCGCGACCGAGCTGGTGGATCTGGTCGACCGCGCTGGAGGTGCTGCGCAACGCATCGGACGGGCCGCCGGTGGGCAGCACTCCGGAGCCGAAACTGGAGAGCAGGTCGAATATCGGCTTGGCCAGCGCGTCGAGATCAATCACAGGCTCACCCGTCCACTTCGGTGACCGCGCCGTGCAGCGATCCCGCGTTGTTCAAGTCCGTCTCGCTGAGCACCGTCGCCGCACCGGTCGCGGCGCCACCCACGCTGGTGAGTACGGCGGACAGCTGCCCGATGGCGGCCACCTGCCCAGCGTGCGCCGCGGCATAGGCGGCCATGAAATCCCCACCGATCAGCCCCATGATCGGTCCGAGCAGCGCAGGCTCTGCGGCCGCGGCGCTCACCCCGGCCGCGGCCAACTCCCCGGCCATCGTATGGGCGGTCGCGCCATAGGCTGCGATGCCCTCGGTGTCCGCAGACATCTTCCGCATCAGAGCTTCCCCCATCTGATCTGTTGTTCCCAGGCAGAGTACGTCATCCACTTGGTTCGACGCGCGTGCTTCCCCTTCGGTTCCCACCGAGGCGAAAAAACTTTCGCGACGCAGCGTCGGCGGCGGACCCACGATGACTTTATCGTTCCCTCATGCGTACTCACACCGTGGACCATCCGCTCGCCGCCACCCTGTTGACCACGATGCGAGACGAACGGACGGACAACTCCGCCTTCCGCGCCGCGCTGCGCGACCTCACCGGCATTCTCATCTACGAGGCACTGCGCGAGGCGCCGGTGTCGCGGTTCGAGGTCACCACGCCGGTCGAGGTCACCGAGGGCGTCCGGCTCGCGCAGCCACCGCTGCTCGTTCCGGTGCTGCGGGCAGGCCTCGGCATGGTCGACGCGGCGGCCCAGTTGATCCCCGATGCCAGGGTCGGGTTCGTCGGCATCGCCCGCGACGAGGACACCCACCAGCCGGTCCCGTACATGGAGTCACTGCCCGACAGCCTGGCCGACCTCCCCGTCTACGTCCTCGACCCGATGCTGGCCACCGGCGGCTCGATGCGCCACACCCTCGACCTGCTCGCCGCCCGCGGCGCCACCGACATCACCGCCGTCTGCGTCGTCGCGGCGCCGCAGGGAGTGGAGGCGCTTGCCGCGTCCGGTCACCCGGTGCGCCTGGTCACCGCCGCCATCGACGCGGGCCTCAACGAGAACGCCTACATCGTCCCTGGGCTCGGCGACGCGGGCGATCGCCAGTTCGGCCCGCGCTGAACCGGTCTCGCCCACCCGTCGCCCGACCACCACCCCTCATCGAGTCGCTACGCGACGCTTACTCCTCCTGCGGCCTGGTGAACAGCTGGAGGTGGGCGCAGTCCTTGCAGCGAAAGGCGTCGACCAGCCAGTGCGCGCGGCCCGCGCGTTTCGCGCCCCAGAAGCCGATTTCCAGCGGGCCCTCGACCCAGCGCGCGTGGCCACGCGAACTGTCGCCCGAATCCTCGATGAAGCCCGGCTCCAGGCCCTGTCCGCCACAGTGGGTGCAGTGCATCGCTGTCATCATCTGATGATGACTGGTTGATCACAGCTCCAGGCAGAACTTGCGCAGTTCGGAAAGGCGTTCTCCCGCAGCCGCTCTGGCCGCGGGCAGCGCGGCAGGGTCCGCGACGGGTGTGGTGACCTCTAGATAGCACTTGAGTTTGGGCTCGGTGCCGGACGGCCGGACCACCAGGCGGGTGGTCGGCCCCGCGAAGATCAGGGCGTCGGTGCGCATGCGGCCACGGACCTGAAGCTGATCGGTGTACTCGACCGGCTCGCCCGCGATCCGGCTCGGCGGGTCACTGCGCAGCCGGGCGACCATGTCCGCGGCAGCGGCTGCGGAGTCCAGCCGCAGCGACACCTGATCGGTGGTGTGCAGGCCGAACTCGACCGCGTAGTCGTCGAGCACGTCGGTCAGCGTGCGGCCTGCCGACTTCAGGCGCGCGACCAGATCCGCGGTGAGCACGGCGGCCGAGATGCCGTCCTTGTCGCGGACGGTGGCCGGGTCGACGCAGTGGCCGATCGCCTCCTCGTAGGCGTACACCAGGCCGTCGCCTGCGCGGGCCAGCCATTTGAAGCCGGTGAGGGTCTCCGCGTAACGGGCGCCACGGGCCTGCGCGAGCTTGGACAGCAGTCGCGACGAGACGATCGTGGTCGCCACCAGCGCGTCCTGCGGTGCGGTGCGCAGTACGCAATCGCCGAGCAGCACGCCGGTCTCGTCGCCGCGCAGCATCCGCCAGCTGTTGTCCGGCAACGGAATCCCCACGGCGCAGCGGTCGGCGTCGGGGTCGAGCGCGAGCGCCACATCGGCGCCGACCCGCGCGGCCAAGGCGAGCAGCAGATCGGTGGCGCCAGGCTCCTCCGGGTTGGGGAAGGCGACGGTGGGGAAGTCGGGGTCCGGTTCGAACTGCTCCTCGACCACGTGCACGTCGGTGAACCCCGCCGCGGCGAGCGCGCGGACCGCCAGATCGCCGCCGACACCGTGCAACGGCGTGAGCGCGATCCGCAGAGCCGACCGCGCACCGGGACCACCGATCGTCGACGGCAGCGCGGCCACCCGGGTCAGGTAGCTGTCGACGATCTCGTCATCGGCAGGGGCGACCGGCGTGCGGTCCACCGGTTCGGTGACGGCGTCGATGCAGCGCTCGATCTCGGTGTCGGCCGGGGCGAGCAGCTGCGAACCGCCATCGAGATAGACCTTGTATCCGTTGTCGCCTGCCGGATTGTGCGACGCGGTGATCTGCACGCCCGCGACGGCGCCGAGCGCACGGACCGCATAGGCGACCACGGGTGTCGGCAGCGGCCGCGGCAGCAACGTCACCGGAAAGCTCGCCGCGGCAAAGATTTCCGCCGTCGCCGTAGCGAACTCGGCGGACCCGTGCCGTGCGTCGCGCCCGACGATCACCGCGCCGCCGCCGAGGCACCGGCCGCGCAACCACTCGACGATGCCTGCGGTCGCCCTGCTGACTGTCGTCACGTTCATGCCGTCCGGACCGTCTTGCAGCGGTCCACGCAAACCGGCGGTGCCGAAGCGCAGCATCTACACCCGTTCCAGCACGCCGCGCAGCAGCTTGCCCAATCGCGGTGCGGCGGCGTGACCTTCGGCGAGCACCTCGGCATGCGAGAGATGACCGCCGGTGACACCCGCGGCCAGGTTGGTCACCAGCGAGATGCCGAGCACCCGTGCGCCGAGCCCGCGACAGGCGATCGCCTCGAGCACCGTCGACATGCCGACCAGGTCGGCGCCCATGGTGCGCAACATCCGGATCTCGGCAGGGGTCTCGTACTGCGGCCCGGTCAGGCCCGCATACACCCCCTCGGTCAGGGTGGGGTCGACTTCCTTTGCCAGCGCACGCAATTCGGGATCCCAGGCATCGACGAGGTCGACGAAGTTTGCACCGGTAAGCGGGGTACGGCCGGTGAGATTCAGGTGGTCGTTGATCAGCACCGGCTCGCCGACCCGCAAACCATCGCGGATGCCGCCCGCGGCATTGGTCAGCAGCACGATCTCCGCGCCAGCGGCGATTGCCGCGCTCACCGGATGCACCACGTCGGCAGGCTGATAGCCCTCGTACAGGTGCTGACGGCCCATCAGCAGCAGCGTTGGCGTCGCGCCGACGGTGAGCGAATGGACCATGCCCCCGTGTCCCTGCGCGCTCGGCTTACCGAATCCGGGCAGCTCAGGCATCGGCACCGACGCGACCGGCTCACCGATCTCCGCCGCCGCCTCCTGCCAGCCAGATCCCAACACCACCGCGACCCGATGACGCGGCACTCCAGTACGTTCGGCAATAGCCTCGGCGGCCTGTTCGGCAAGCATGAGCTAGAGCTTATTGGCCGCGTGGCCGCGGCGTTGTTCGCGGCCCCTCAGTCTCGCGTCCGAGCTGTCGAGACTCGCGCCTGCGGCGCATGCGCTTCGACAGCTCGGCCGCGAGACGGCCGCGAACGGGTCGCTCGTAAGACTCGCTCCGTGGTGGTCGAGATCGGGCGCGGAGCCGCCGGTTCTCGTAGGCCCCGAGTCAGGTACCTACCCGCGAGTAGTGAAACCGCGATGGGCCCGATACGCTGCATGCATGCCGTATCTGGAACGTGAAGGGGAAGTGTTCGTCGTCTACCTCGGGAACGACGGGCAGACCGACAGCGAGAACCGCTTCCACCCGGACTGGATCGACGAGTTCCACAGTGTGCTGGACAAGGTCGAGAGCTCCGAGGGACCCGCCGCGCTGGTGACGGTGGCGACCGGCAAGTTCTACAGCAACGGTCTCGACACCGACTGGCTGTTCGGCAACTTGGACAAGACGCACAGCTACCTGGATCGCGTGCATTCGCTCTACACCCGGCTGCTGCAGTTTCCGATGCCGACGGTCGCCGCGATCAACGGCCATGCGTTCGGCGCGGGCGCGATGCTCGCCACCTCGCACGACTTCCGGGTGATGCGCGCCGACCGCGGCTTCTACTGCCTGCCCGAGGTGCACCTCGGCATGCCGTTCACCGTCGGCATGAACGCGCTGCTGACCGAGCGCCTGTCCAACCAGGTCTGCGTGCAGGCGATGACGACCGGCCACCGCTACCCGGCCGACGAGGCGATCGCCGCAGGCATCGTCGACGGCAAGGCCGAGGCCGAGTCGTTGCTCGCGACCGCGGTCGCGCGTGCCGCGGCATTGACGGGCAACCGCAAGCCGAACCTGCCGGTGATCAAGAGCGCGCTGCACGCGAAGGCGCTGGCCGGTCTCGCAGTGCCGACGACACCGGAGAATCTGGCCTTCGCCGCAGGTTGATCGGCTGGTGCGGCGCACGCGGCGGTAATGGACGCGCCGCGTTTGCGGCGCAGTGCAACACTGTGTTCCATGCCACCACCGCGCAGCGGGCACCAGGAATCGCGCACCGACCACGAGGTCGCGCGCGCCGAGGCGATGCAGCAGTCGGACGCGGCGATCAAGGCCGTCGGCGACGCGCTGATCGATCTGTCGCATTCGATTCACGCCGAACCTGAGCTCGCGTTCGAGGAGACCCGCAGCGTCGCCAAGACCATCCGGCCGCTGGCCGAGCGTGGTTTCGAGATCGAGACCGGCGTCGCCGAGTTGCCGACCGCGTTCCGCGCCCAGTACGGCAGCGGCCCGCTCACCGTCGGCATCTGTGCGGAATACGACGCGCTGCCCGGGATGGGACATGCCTGCGGGCACAACATCATCGCGGCGTCGGCGGTCGGCGCCGCGCTCGGCCTCGCCGAGGTCGCCGATGCGCTCGGGCTGACCGTGCTCGTATTGGGCACGCCCGCCGAAGAAAGCGGCGGCGGCAAGGTGCTGATGCTGGAGCACGGCGTGTTCGACGACGTCGCGATGGCGATGATGGTGCATCCCGGCCCGTTCGACATCGTCGGCGCGACTTCGCTGGCGATGGCGGATCTGGCCATCACGTTCCACGGCCGCGAGGCGCACGCCAGTGCCGCCCCGGAGTTGGGACGCAATGCGGGCGACGCGATCACCGTCGCGCAGGTTGCTCTTGGATTGCTACGTCAGCATCTTCAGCCTGGCCAGCAACTTCACGGTATAGTCGGCCATGGTGGCGTAGCCCCCAACATCGTGCCCGGACGTGCGGAACTGCTGTATTACCTACGCGCAGTCGACTCCGCATCTCTCGACGATCTGATGCGACGAGCGTCGGCTTGTTTCGAGGCGGGTGCCCTCGCGACCGGCTGCACCCAGGAAATTCGGACTGTCGCACCGACATATACCGAGCTGACGCCCGATCCGGCGTTACTGTTTGCCTACCGCGAGCAGATAACCAAATTGGGCCGAGTGCCGATCGCACCCGAGCTCGAGGCCGCGCGACCGCTCGGAAGCACAGACATGGGAAACGTCACCAACGTCATTCCGGGCATACACCCGGTTATCGGCATTGATGCCGGCGGTGCGGTGACGCACCAACCAGATTTCGCCGCGGCGAGTGTCAACGCCTCGGCGGATCGCGCGGTCATCGATGGTGCGCTCGCACTTGCGCGTACCGCGATCACCGCCGCCGGCGATGGAGAACACAGAGACAGGTTGTTGCAACGGCTCGTTCAACGACAGGAGGAACTTCGGTGAGTACGACCGGCCGTTCGGCGGGACGCGTGATTGGCCAAGCGGGAGCGTGCGCAGTCACGGACACTGCTGGGAGCATCGCGATGCCGGACACCACGGTAACGGGGTATGCAGCGGTCGAGGGCTGGCTGGCCGAGCACATGGTCGACCTGGTCCAGTGGCGCAGGCACATCCACGCCAACCCGGAACTTTCGCGCACCGAGTTCGCCACCACCGAGTTCGTCTCGTCCTGGTTGATCAAGGCGGGTCTCACCCCGCAGCCGCTGCCCGGCGGCACCGGGATGATCGTCGACATCGGGCCCGACGGGCCGCGGATCGGTTTGCGTGCCGACATGGACGCGCTGCCACTGCAGGAGTTCACCGGCCTCAGCTTCGCCTCCACCGTGCCCGGCGTTTCGCATGCCTGCGGCCACGACGCCCACACCACGATTCTGCTCGGCACCGCGCTCGCGTTGTCCGAGGTGCCCGACCTGCCGGTCGGCGTGCGGCTGGTGTTCCAGCCTGCCGAGGAGGTCATGCCAGGCGGTGCGATCGACGTGGTCGCCACCGGTGCGATGGAAGGTGTGGAGCGGATCTTCGCGCTGCACTGCGATCCGCGCCTCGAGGTCGGCCGGGTCGGCGTCCGCGTCGGCGCGATCACCTCGGCGGCCGACACGATCGAGCTGGTCCTGGATTCGCCGGGCGGGCACACCTCGCGGCCGCATCTGACCAGCGATCTGGTCTACGCGATCGGCACCGTGATCACCGGGCTGCCCGGGCTGCTCAGCCGCCGCATCGATCCGCGGACCAGCACCGTCATGGTGTGGGGCGCGGTCAGCGCAGGCAAGGCGCCCAACGCGATTCCGCAGACCGGCATGCTCACCGGCACGGTCCGCACCGGCGATCACGCGACCTGGTCGCTGCTGGAGCCGATGGTGCGGGAGATCGTCGACGGCCTGTTGGCCCCGACCGGCGTGCGCTACCAGCTGAACTACCGTCGCGGCGTGCCGCCGGTGGTCAACGACGAGCAGTCCACCAGGATGTTCGAGGACGCGATCCGCCGGATCGGCCCGGACGCTCTGGCCGACACCATGCAATCCGGTGGCGGCGAAGACTTCTCGTGGTACCTGGAGGAGGTGCCGGGCGCGATGGCGCGCCTCGGCGTCTGGTCCGGGCACGGCGAGCAGCTCGATCTGCATCAGCCCACGTTCGACATCGACGAGCGTGCGCTCGCGGTGGGCGTGCGGGTGCTGAGCAACATCGTGCTGAGCGCCGAACAAAGCTGAATCCCGCTCGAAGACCGAGACATACAAGTGGGCACCGATCAAAGATCGGTGCCCACTAGTCGTATCCACCATGGAGCGAGTTTTAAGGGGCAACCACGCCTCGGTCACGCGACCAAAAACTATCCGAAGTTGCCTGGGCCGACGTTGCGGCTGTTGCGGGTTCGCAGCGAGTGGACGTAGTCCTCTGGCGCACCGGCCTTTTCGGCCGCGTCGGCGATGACGCCGATGTAGCGCGCTGACGGAAGGCCGCCTTCGTACGCGTCGAGCACGTACAGCCAGGACAGTGTCGGTTCGGCGCCGCTTTCGCTGCGGGTCACGCGTAGCCGGATCTTCTTGTGGATACCGAAGTCCGAGCCTTCCCAACGGTCGAGTCGCTGCTCGTCTTCCGGGGATACGTCGTAGAGCACGACGAAAACTCGTTCGCCTGGTTCTTCGACGACCGTCGCGAGCGGCCCTTCCCACCCGATGTCGTCACCAGCGAAGGTGAGCCGCCAGCCCTCCAACCAGCCCGTTCCGGACATGGGCGAGTGCGGACAGCGCTCGAGCATCTGGGTTGAGTCCATGTTGGACCCGTAGGCGGCGTAGATCGGCACCAGCAAAGGGTAGCCAATAACATCCGGGGATCGACTCTATCCCGACCAGATGCGGCAATCCTGTGGCGCGTTCCGGGCGCGGCGACTATGTGGACCTGCATCGCGTAGCGATTCCGTGGTGGCCGGGCGGCGACTATGTGACCTGCCTCGCCCGATAACGTTGACAGGTACCGGAGATCCCGGTGCGCAACCAGAAGCGGAGGTATCAATGACCCGCATAGCGATCATCGGTGGCGGACCGGCCGGTTACGAAGCGGCGCTGGTGGCGGCCCAGCATGGTGCGTCGGTGACGCTGATCGATAGTGACGGCATCGGCGGGGCATGTGTGCTCTGGGATTGTGTTCCCTCGAAAACGTTCATCGCCTCCACCGGCGTGCGCACCGACCTGCGCCGTGCCCGCGATCTCGGCATCACGCTCGACCCGAACCAGGCGACCGTGCAGCTGTCCGAGGTGAATGGCCGTGTGAAGGCGTTGGCGCTGGCCCAGTCTTCCGATATCCGGTCCAAGTTGCAGACGGTCGGCGTGACGGTCCTTGCCGGTCGTGCGGAGCTGACCGACGACGCCACCGGCCTCGCCGCGCACCGGGTGCGCGCCACGCTGGCCGACGGCACCGAGTCGACCATCGAGGCCGAGGTTGTGTTGATCGCCACTGGGGCGAGCCCGCGCGTGTTGCCCGGCGCGGAGCCCGACGGTGAGCGGATCCTCAACTGGCGTCAGCTCTATGACCTCGAGGACCTGCCGGAGACCTTGGTCGTGGTCGGTTCCGGCGTCACCGGCGCCGAGTTCGTCTCGGCCTACACCGAAATGGGTGTGCAGGTGAAGCTCGTCTCCAGCCGCGACCGCGTGCTGCCCGGCGAGGACGCCGACGCCGCGCTCGTGCTGGAGGATGCTCTCGCCGAGCGCGGTGTCGAATTGGTGAAGCACGCCCGCGCCGACGCGGTGGAGCGCACCGCCGAGGGTGTCGTGGTCAAGTTGTCCGACGGCAGGACCGTTTCCGGGTCGCACGCGCTGATGACGGTCGGCTCGACGCCGAATACCGAGGGCCTCGGCCTGGACCGGGTCGGCATCGAACTCGACCGCGGTGGTTATCTGCGGGTGGACCGGGTGTCCCGTACCTCGGTGCCCGGCATTTATGCCGCGGGCGACTGCACCGGCCTGCTTCCGCTTGCCTCGGTGGCCGCGATGCAGGGCCGCATCGCGATGTATCACGCGCTCGGCGAGGGCGTCAGCCCGATCCGGCTGAAGACGGTGGCGTCCGCGGTGTTCACCAGGCCGGAGATCGCCACGGTCGGTGTCAGCCAGACCGCGATCGATAACGGCCAGACCCCGGCCCGCACGGTGATGCTGCCGCTGAACACCAACCCGAGGGCCAAGATGCTCGGCCTGCGTAGGGGTTTCGTGAAGATCTTCTGCCGCCCGGCCACCGGTGTCGTCATCGGCGGTGTGGTGGTCGCGCCGATCGCGTCGGAGCTCATTTTGCCGATCGCCCTTGCCGTGCAGAACAATTTGACCGTCAACGACCTGGCGCAGACTTTCTCGGTGTACCCGTCATTGACCGGTTCGGTGACCGAAGCTGCGCGTCAGCTGATGCGGCACGACGATCTGGACTGAATGGTCCTGCGGTGCACTGCCGTTACTGCCGAAGTGTTCAACACGCATTGCCCATCAGGTTCACATATGGTTCACTTCCGGCAGAGATGCGATCGGCGGGCGGTCGCGGGGTTCGGTGTTCGGGGGGATGGAAGCTTTTCCCAGTCGAAACGTCGGACGGCCTACGCGTCGTTCGGTGACCGGGCGTCTCGTCAGAGACAACTGTGTGCGGCCGAACCAGGTCGAACACGGGAAAGGGAATGCGACAAGTGAAACATCGTAAGCCGAGTCGGGCGCAGCGAGCGATGGCAAGCACCTCGTTGCCACTGGCTACCGCGGCCGCCGTGGCCACTCTCTTCGCGGCGCCTGCGGGGGCAGCGCCGAACGATCAGCCGACCACTCCACCAACGACCGCGCCGCCGGCCCCTGCCCCGGTGCAGCCAGGGACGGAGACGCCGTCGAGTCCGGAGACCACCAAGCCGGATCCGAACAAGCCGAGCCAGCCGGGCGTCACCAACCCGCCGCCGAGCCAGCCGGGCGTCACCAACCCACCGCCGAGCCAGCCAGGCGTCAATACCCCGGATCCGGCCATGCCGAATCCGCCGAAGGACCCGAAGCTGGCGCAGCCGTCGCAGCCGGGTGTCACCACCCCGCGTGTCGCGCCGCTGCCGGTGCCTGGCAGCAAGCCGGACCAGCCTGCGCAGCCCGCGATCACGCCGGATACCCCGCAGGACCAGCAGAAGCCTGCGCAGCCGGGTACCCAGCAGTCGCCGGGTACGCAGGCCGCGCCCGGCGACGAGAACACCCAGGCGCGGCAGCCGGAGACGTTGCAGCAGCCGCAGCAGCAGCCGCGCTGGCAGGCGCCTCGACTGGAGGCGGCGCCGCCTGCCCCGGTCGTCGAGATGACCGGTCCGCACCAGGAGATCGGTGCGAACATCGACGGCGGCAACCTGCTGCCCGGCTACGCGGCCAACACGCACCACTTCAACAACGAGTCGGGCTATGTCGGCACCATCGGGTACCGCACCCCGGCCGGTGCCGGTGAGGCCGGTGTTTCGGTCGAGTACGTCGACGCCAACACCGTCAAGGTGACCACCTACACCGGCGGCGTCGGCCTCGCCGACAACAAGACGATCTCGGTCTTCGACACCACCCAGGCCAACCTGGCGAAAGCGGCTGTCGAGAACTGGATCAAGGAGCAGCCGGGTGGTGCCGCAGCACTGGAAGCGGCGGCGCAGGTTAAACTTCCGCTGCAGCCGGGCGATTTGGCTCCGCAGACTGTCGAAGTGGGTGGCGTTACCACCCAGTGGGGTGGTTCACTCCAGTACTGACACGATGTGATTCGACGGGTGGGGCGGTCGTTCGCGACCGCCCCACACGTGTGTCCTGGGGAAAGGAGTGGGTGTGACCTCCGACGGTGATCCGAGGGAGAACGAATCCGACGAGCGGCCCGCGTCGGATTTCGGTCCGCCGGTGGGCGAATTCGGTCCTCCCGTCTCGGAATTCGGTCCGCCTGTCTCGGAATTCGGTCCGCCGATGGGTGACACCGGTCCGCGCTGGCCGGTGCCAGATCAGGCCGCGGACCATCCCGAGTTGGTGTGGCGGCCCGCGGCCGAACCGGAGCCGCCGCAGGCCGCGCAGTATCGCGCACCCGATTCGACGGTCTATCCGACGCCGCCGCCCGCGCAGCGGCCGGGACCGCCTCCGCAGCAACGGGTTCCGGCTGCCGAGTCGGCGCAGGCCGACGCCGACAAGGACACCTGGTGGACGCGTCCGACCGATACGGGCAGCGTGCCGAAGCCGCCGCCGTTGGCCGTGCCCGGCCTGTCCTGGGCGGACGATCCGATCGCGCAGCGGCTGGCGCCGACGTCTCCGACGCCACCGCCGCCGCGGCAGGCCAACTCGCACAAGGGCAGGAACTGGCTCGCCGGTCTCGTTGCGGTCGCCATCCTCATCGGGCTCACGGTGACCGTGATCATGGTGTCCAGCAACAACAATGGCGACACCGCGGCGCCGCCGCCGGTGTCGACCAAGGCGGGGAGCTGTCCGGCGAGCAAGGACGGCAACGTGACCGTCGGCAACGGCCCCGGCGACACCGCGAGCGGTGCAGGCGCGATTCTCGGCTTCCAGTACGCCTTCTACGTGGAGCGCAGCGGCGAGCGGGCCAGGAAGTTCGTCGCGGACGACACGATCAACGTGTCACCCGCGACGAACATCCAGGACGCCATCAACGCCGAGATCCCCGTCGGCACCAAGCACTGCCTGCGGATCGCCGAGACCGCATCGGGGACGTACGAGGTCGACCTGCAGGAGTTCAAGCCGGACGGGACGGAGCGGCTCTACCCGCAGACCATCACGACGGTGGTGCGTGACGGCAAGTTCCTGCTGTACTCGATCGATACCCGTCTCAAATAATGGGAAACTAGTTTCATATCTTGGTAGCGGTATGTCACAGTTGAGCTATGTCGGCGACCCTTCCGCCGCTCGCGGGCAAGCTCGGCGGCCTGCGTAGCTCGGCGATACGTGACCTGCTGAAACTCACCGCGCGGCCCGAGGTGATCGGGCTCGCCGGTGGGTTGCCGGATGCCGAGCTGATGCCGCGCGAGCGGTTGGCGATCGCGGCCGACAACGCGTTGCGGGGGACCGGGTGCCTGCAGTACACCGAGTCGTCCGGCTGGGCGCCGCTGCGTGCGGTGCTCGCGGCGCGCGAGTCGGCGCGGCTCGGGCGTCCGGTCGAGGTCGCCGAGGTGTTCGTGACGCACGGTTCGCAGCAGGCGTTGTCGCTGCTCGCCGAGGTGCTGTTGGATCCTGGCGCGCTGGTCGTGGTGGAGGACCCGGCGTATGTCGGTGCGCTGCAAGTCTTCCGGGCCGCCGGTGCGCGGATCGTCGCGGTGCCGCTCGACGGCGAAGGCATGCGCGTCGACGTGCTGAAGGAACTGCTCGCGCGGGGTGAGCGGCCTGCCTTCGTGCACACGGTGAGCAACTTCCACAACCCGGGCGGCGTGACGCAGAGTCCGGCGCGCCGCAGGGAGCTCGCCGAACTCGCTGTCGCCAACGGGTTCTGGGTGATCGAGGACGATCCGTACGGTGAGCTGTGGTTCGACCGGCCGACCCCGGAGCCGGTGGCGACCTACGCGCCCAACGTGATCCGGCTCTCCAGCGCCTCGAAGATCATCTCGCCGACGTTGCGGGTCGGCTGGATGGTCGCGCCGGATCCGGTCTGCCGTGCCGTGGAACTGCTCAAACAGGGTGCTGATCTCTGTGGTTCGGCGCTCACCCAGCAGATCGCGACCGAGCTGCTCACCGATGAAGCCTGGCTGACCAGCCACATCGACACCGTCCGGCACGCATACGGCGAACGCGCCAAAGCCCTTGTGCACGCGCTGCGTACCCGTTTCGGCGACCGGCTGCGCTGCACCGACGCCACCGGTGGCATGTTCGTCTGGGCCGATTTCACCGACAGCACCGACACCGAAGCCCTGCTACCCCGTGCGCTCGACGCGGGCGTCGCCTACGTGCCAGGCTCGGCGTTCGCCGTCGACGGCGGCTACCGGAACTCGATGCGCCTGTGCTTCACCACCTCCGACGCCGACACCCTGACCACGGCGGTGGACAGGCTGGCAGGCGCCGCGGGCTGACGAACGGTCGCCGCTGCGCGCCGGTCAGTCGGCCCAGTCGTAGGTGCGTTCGACGGCCTTGTTCCATGCCTTCAGGTGTTCGGCGCGGTCGTCCTCGGACATCGTTGGCTGCCAGGTCTTGTCGGCCGCCCAGTTCTCCCTGATGTCGTCGGTCCCCGACCAGTAGTCGACCGCGAGACCTGCCGCGTAGGCGGCGCCGAGCGCGGTGGTCTCGTTGACCACCGGCCGCACCACGGGCACGTCGAGGATGTCGGACTGGAACTGCATGAGCAGGTCGTTGCTGACCATGCCGCCGTCCACCTTCAGCGTGGTCAGCTCGAGGTCGAGGTATTCGGATTCCGCGTCGGCGCGCATCGCGTCGACCACCTCGCGGGTCTGAAAGGCGGTGGACTCCAACACCGCTCGCGCCAGGTGTGCCTTGTTGACGAACCGGGTGAGCCCGGCGATCACCCCGCGCGCGTCCGGTCGCCAGCGGGGCGCGAAGAGGCCGGAGAAGGCGGGCACGATGTAGGCGCCGCCGTTGTCCTCGACGCTGCGGGCCAGCGGCTCGATCTCGTCCGCGGACGAGATGATGCCGAGGTTGTCCCGAAACCATTGCACCAGTGAGCCGGTCACCGCGATGGAGCCCTCCAGCGCGTACACGGCCTCCTGGTCGCCGAGCTGGTAGCAGACGGTGGTCAGCAACCCGTGCTTGCTGACCACCGGCGTCGTCCCGGTGTTCAGCAGCATGAAATTGCCGGTGCCGTAGGTGTTCTTGGCCTCGCCGGGGGACAGGCAGGCCTGGCCGAAGGTGGCGGCCTGCTGATCGCCGAGGATGCCTGCCACCGGGACGCCTGCCAGCGGGCCAGCGGTGATCTCCGCGTAGACCTCCGAGGAGCTGCGGATCTCGGGCAGCATCGACTCCGGCACCCCGAACTCCGCGCAGATCTGCGAATCCCATTGCCGGGTACGCAGATCCATCAGCATGGTGCGCGAGGCGTTGGTCACGTCGGTGATGTGCTTGCCGGTGAGGTTCCACAGCACCCAGCTGTCGATGGTGCCGAAGCACAGCTCGCCCGCCTCGGCGCGCTTACGCGCACCGTCGACGTTGTCGAGGATCCAGCGCAGCTTGGGGCCCGCGAAGTAGGTCGACAGCGGCAGGCCGGTGCGTTCTTGATAGCGGGTCGGCCCGATGTCGCCGCCGAGTTCGGTGGTGAGCCGGTCGGTGCGGGTGTCCTGCCAGACGATGGCGTGGTGAATCGGCTTGCCGCTGGCGCGATCCCAGACCACCGTGGTCTCGCGCTGGTTGGTGACGCCGACCGCGGCGATGTCGTCCTTGCCGAGCTTCGTCTGCTTCAGCACCTCGCCGAGCACGAATTCGGTATTCGTCCAGATGGTTTCGGCATCGTGCTCGACCCAGCCCCGGCGCGGGAAGATCTGCTCGTGTTCCCGTTGGGCGACGCCGACAACGCGCCCCTGCCGATCGAAGACGATGCAGCGACTCGAAGTCGTGCCCTGGTCGATGGCGGCCACATAGCGACGCATTCGTGCAGGTTACTAAAACCGGGCCCGCGTGTGGTCGATTGTGGCGTGCGCGGGTCTCGCCGCTGCCTTGCCCTGCCGTCGCCGCGTCGCTCGATTAGGGTCGGTGTCAGTTACCGATGGGTAGTGATCGACGACACGGACGGGGTGACGGTCGAAGAGATCCGTACCGGTTCGCATAGCCTGTACGGGAGCAGCTCGAACGAATGCCCGAGAAAGACCACTACGTCGTCGACAACCGGCGCGGCTGGAGGAGTCGAGCATGACCAAGAAACCGGAATCCCAGTTCCTCGGTCCGGAGCAGCGTAGGACGGCCTGGGAGCGGTTCGGTAAGGACCACTTCGATGTGGTCGTCATCGGCGGCGGGGTGGTCGGTGCGGGCATTGCGCTCGATGCCGCGACGCGCGGGCTGCAGGTTGCCCTGGTCGAGGCCCGTGACCTGGCCTCCGGCACATCGAGCCGCTCGTCGAAGATGTTCCACGGCGGCCTGCGATACCTGGAGCAGCTGGAGTTCGGTCTGGTGCGCGAGGCGCTGCGTGAGCGCGAGCTCGCGCTGTCCACGCTGGCGCCGCACCTGGTGAAGCCGCTGCGCTTCCTCTACCCGCTCACCCATCGGGCGTGGGAACGCCCGTACGTGGCGGCGGGCCTGGTGCTCTACGACACCATGGGCGGCGCGAAATCCGTACCAGGGCAACGGCATCTGTCCCGAATGGGCGCGCTGCGGCTGGCGCCCGGCCTCAAGCGCAGCTCGCTGATCGGCGGCGTCAGCTACTACGACACCGTCGTCGACGACGCCCGCCACACCATGACCGTCGCCCGCACCGCCGCGCACTACGGCGCGGTGATCCGCACCTCCACCCAGGTCGTCGGCTTCCTGCGCGAGTCGGACCGGGTGGTCGGCGTGAAGGTGCGCGACAGCGAGGACGGCCGCACCGCCGAGGTGCGCGGGCACGTGGTGATCAACGCGACCGGCGTCTGGACCGACGAGGTGCAGGCGTTGTCGCACCAGCGCGGTCGTTTTCATGTGCGCGCCTCCAAGGGCGTGCACATCGTGGTGCCGCGCGACCGCATCGTCAGCGATGCCGCGATCATCCTGCGCACCCCCACCTCGGTGCTGTTCATCATCCCGTGGGGCACGCACTGGATCATCGGCACCACCGACACCGACTGGAACCTCGACCTCGCCCATCCCGCGGCGACCAAGGCCGACATCGACTACCTGCTCGACCGGGTGAACGAGGTGCTGGTCACCCCGCTGACCCACGACGACATCGACGGCGTGTACGCGGGCCTGCGTCCGCTGCTGGCCGGCGAGAGCGACGAAACCTCCAAGCTGTCCAGGGAACACGCGGTCGCCCGCGTCGCGCCCGGTCTCGTCGGCATCGCGGGTGGCAAGTACACCACCTACCGTGTGATGGCCTATGACGCGGTGGACGAAGCGGCACAAGACATTCCGGCTCGGGTATCGCCATCGATCACCGAAAAGGTCCCGCTGCTCGGCGCTGACGGCTACTTCGCCCTCGTCAACCAGACCGTCCAACTCGCCGAGGCGTACGGCGTGCACCCCTACCGGATCAAGCACCTGCTCGACCGTTACGGCTCCCTCATCGACGAGGTGATGGCGATGGCCGACGGCAAACCCGAACTCCTGCAACCGATTACCGAGGCGCCCTCGTACCTGCAGGTCGAGGCCGTCTATGCGGCCGCAGCCGAGGGCGCGCTGCATCTCGACGACATCCTCGCCCGTCGTACCAGGATCTCGATCGAATATTCGCACCGCGGCAGTGCCTGCGCCGATCAGGTTGCCCGTCTCGTCGCCCCCGTCCTCGGCTGGGACGACGCCGAAATCGCCCGCGAGATAACCACATATCAGGCTCGCGTGGAAGCCGAGATCCGCTCGCAGACCCAGCCCGACGACACCTCCGCCGACGCACTGCGCGTCGCCGCCCCCGAGCCGCGCCCCGAAATTCTGGAGCCGGTTCCGCTGGACGGCTGAACACCCGCCGCCCGCCGGCCGAGCACGCGGACCGCGGGTGCGGGGATTGACATGCAAGTAAATACTTGCCTATTGTCGGAGCTGTGAGTGACGTGTTCAAGGCGCTCGCCGACCCGACCCGCCGGGCGATTCTGGACGGGCTGGCCGAGCGGGACGGTCAGACGCTCTTCGAGATCTGCGGGCGGCTGACCATGCTGCACGGGCTCGGTTCCTCGCGTCAGGCGGTCTCGCAACATCTCGATGTGCTGGAGCAGGCGGGGCTGGTCAGGACGGAGCGGGCCGGCCGGTCCAAGTTCCACTACATCGACCGGAAACCACTGGTGGGCCTGGTTGATCGATGGCTCGCCGACAACGGAAAGGCAAATCCATGAAGATCGTCGTCACCAGCGTCTTTGTCGATGACCAGCAGAAGGCGCTGCAGTTCTACACCGATGTGCTCGGGTTCGTGAAGAAGAACGATATTCCGCTCGGCGCCGCCTCCTGGTTGACCGTGGTCTCGCCGGAGGATCCGGACGGCACGGAGCTGCTGCTCGAGCCCGCCGGGCACCCCGCCGTCGCTCCCTATCGGGATGCGCTGCGTGCCGACGGCATCCCGGTCACGACCTTCGGCGTCGATGACGTGCATGCCGAATTCGAGCGGCTGAGCAAGCGTGGCGTCGAGTTCACCCAGGAGCCGACGAACATGGGCACGACGACCACCGCGGTGTTCGACGACACCTGCGGCAACCTCATCCAATTCCATCAGGTGACAGCCTGATTCGACGCAAGCTACAGCGTTGGCGGCGGCAGGGCGATGGTGGCGATGGTGCCGCCGCCCGGCGCCGGTTCCATGGTCGCCGCGCCGCCGTGCAGTTCGGCGATCCAGGCGACCAGCGCCAAGCCGATGCCACTGCCGCGGCCGCCGGTGACGCCGCGCTGGAACGGGTTGCTCGACAGCTGCGGATTCAGTCCGGCGCCGTGATCGCGCACGCTGACCCGCCCGTCGCCGACGTACACCTCGACCGGCGCGCCGGGATTGACGGCGCCGTGCGTGATGGCGTTCTCGATCAGGTTGCGCACCGCGAGGCTCAACAGGTTCGGGTCGCCGACGACCACCGTGGGATGGGTCTGCACGAGGATCTCGGACTTGAATTCCTCGACCACCGCTTCGGTGAGCTGATCGAGCAGCAACTGCACCCGCTCCATCGTCGTCACGCCTGCCTGCATCCTGGCCCGCGCGAGCAGGCCTGCGACGATCCGCTCCATCTTGGCCCCGAGTGCGCTGGCATCGGTGAGCGCGCGCTCCACCTCGTGCGGGTTGCGCCTGCGTGGCGCGGTGACCAGCCCCAAAGTGGTGAGCGGCGTGCGCAATTCGTGTGCGGCGTCGCCGAGGAAGCGTTCTTGTTCCTCGATCAACGCCAGCGCCTGACGCATGCTCCGGCCCGAAATACCGTGTGCCGCAATGGCGGACAAGGCGACCAGGGTGAGTCCGCCGACCACCAAGCCCCACAGCAACAACGTCCGATCCCGGTCGTGCAGACCGGGATTCGTGCCTGCGATGACGACGGCCTGGGTCTTCGTGTCCTCCCAGTAGGCCGGCGTCGCCGCGAGCCGCACCGGCCGTCCCGCGCTGTCGCGGCTGTCCTGGAAGACGGTGCCGGCGGCCCGCACGGCGTCATCGGCCATCGCGGCAACGCCGTTGCTCGACGGCAGCCAGGAGCGCAGATGTCCGTAGATCTCGCGCCAGCGTCCGTTGTCGTCGGTCGTGACGATCATGACCGCCATCTCGCCGTTGGCCAGATCGTCCTGCTTGATCTGGTCCAGGTTGATGGCCTGCTCGTCCGGGTCGAAGTCGAGGGCGCGCCACAGCCCCGTCACCACCCGGTCGAGGCTGTTGTCGACCGCGTTGTGCCTGGACCGTGCGTCGATGGTCGCCGCGAGGACGCCGAGGATGACCAGGCAGGTCGCGGTGATCACGGTGATCAGCGCGGTCAGCAGCCAGCGGGTGCGGCGCAGCCTGGCGACGGCGGGGCGGGGATTGGTCAGGCTCGTGACGTCGCCGCGCGGCTCGGCCTGGCTCAACGTGCGAATGCTTCACTTCCGATCATGAATCCGGTGCCACGGACGGTTTCGATCACCGGCGGTGGTCCGAGCTTGCGACGTAGCTGCGCGACGACCGCGTCGACCACGTTCGAGGCGGGCTCGGCCATCTCGTCCCAGCAGCACTCGATGAGTTCGCTGCGGGAGACGACGCTGCCCGCGCGCGTGGCGAGCAGTTCGAGCACCGCGAATTCCTTGGGGGTCAGCGAGCGCAGGATGCCTGCGCGCACGACCCGTCGGCGCGGCAGGTCGATGTCGATATCGCCGAGTACCAGGCGCGCGGGTGCCGGATGTTCGCGGCGCCTGCTGAGCGCGCGCACCCTGGCGGCGAGTTCGGGCAGCGCGAACGGTTTGACGAGATAGTCGTCGGCGCCGTGCTCGAAACCGGCGACGCGATCGGCAACGCCGTCGCGGGCGGTGAGCATCAGCACCGGCACCCGGGCTCCGGCGGCGCGCTGCGCGGCGACCAGGTGCAGCCCGTCTCCGTCGGGCAGGCCGCGGTCCAAGACGAGGACGTCGTAGGTGTTGACGGCGATCTTCAGGTCGGCGTCGGCGAGGTCGTAGGCGAGGTCGACCGCGAAACCGGCCGCTCGCAATCCGGCCGCGACTTCGATGCCGAGACCCTCATCGTCTTCCACTACCAACACCCGCACGAGATCTGAGAATAGGTCATTTGAGACAGTGGGCCGCCCGGTGGCCCGGCCCCCGCCGAACCACCGGGTCGCCGAGATCAGTTGGTGGAGTAGTAGAGATCCCACTCACCGGTCGGGGTCTGCTGGCACTCCCACCATTTCCAGTCCGGGTGTGCAGGCGCGTTCGACCCGTCGGCGCGGCAGGCCGCCTCGGTGCCGTACGTGCCGACGTAGATCGTCTCCGCGTTGGCCACCGCCGACCCTCCGGCGACGAGGCCTGCCGAGAGCGCGACGGCCGCGAGCAGGGTGCTGATCTTCATGCTGTTTTCCTTTCTCCCTGGCGCGCTGTTCCGCGCCTGGAAGTAGGAAACCAAGCTGTCCGTGAGATTTTCATGAGGTGGCCGTCGCCGCAGGTCAGGGCCACGAAGCCGGTCGAGGTTGGTTGCTCAGGAGGGAGGTGTCCCGAGGGTGTCCGGTGCTTCGAGGCGGACCGCCCAGCCGACGAGCGAGCGCAGATAGCGCAGCACCAGCTCGTCCGGGTACTGAACCGGATCGGTCAGGTGCAGCCGGGCCAGCTCCTCCAGGGCTGCCAACATGATCCGCTCGGTGGGACCGTCCGGGTCGACGCGGACGCCGGTGTAGCGGGAGAGGTGGCGCGCGCCGATCGCGCGGGCGTAGGCGCGGCCGAGTTCGAGCCTGGTGCGCAGGTCGGGCGGGCCGCCGTCCGGCGGGCTGAGGATGATCCGCCAACTGGTCGGCGCCGCATGCAGATAGGCGAGGATGCCGCGGCCGACCCGGTCCACGTCGACGGCGTCGGACCAGTCGACGCTGCCGACCCCAGCCAGCGCGATCGCCGATTCACGATCGAGCAGCGCGGTCATCAGGCCGCCGAGGTCGGTGAACTGCTGGTACACCAGGGCGCGGGCGACCTGGGACTCGCGCGCCACCCGGTCGATGCTGACCGCGCCGAAACCATCGGCGGCCACGATGTCGCGGGCGACATCGAGGAGTTGAGCGCGCCGGTCTGCAGCCGACATCCTGCGCTTCGGGGACGGCTGATCGGTCGGGGCCTCGGCGATCGAAGCCCCGGTGGACGGCGACCGAGCGATGTGCTCGGACGCGGTGCGCTCCGTGGTCACGGCACCGACGGTAGCGCAAGCAGCAAATCGACCGCGTTGGCCGAGCTCTGGACCGCGCTTTCCATCGTCGCCGACCAGTCGGTGGCGGTCCAGTCGCCCGCGAGCACCAGCGTCGGCACCGAGGTCCTCTGCGCAGGCCGCAGCGCGTGCGTGCCGACTACCTGGGAGAACGTCGCCTTGGGCATCCGAACCACGTGTCCGAGAAGGACTTTCGCTTCCTTCGCGGCCGGATAGTACCGGCGCAGCAGCTCGACCTGTTCGGCGACGATCTCCTCGTTGCTCTTGTGGATCTGCTCGTAGGCTCCGCTGGTGGTCAGGCAGTACAACCAGGCCCGATCGGTGGCGCGGCCGGTCATCCGCTGGCGGTCGAAGACCTCGTCGATCACGCCGGTGCCGCCGATCAGCGCCTCGAATTCGGCGGTGGTGCCGAGCGGGCGATCCAGATACAGGTTGGTGCTGACGATCGGCGTGTAGCCCAGTTTGTCTGCGGCCGCGTAGATTTCGGCGTGCTCGGGCAGGTCGTCGAGCAGGCCGTTGATGTTGGAGTTCGGCACCGCACACACCACCGCGTCCGCGGGCAGGGTGGTGCCGTCGGCGAGCGTCACCCCGGTGACGCTGCCGTCGACGATGGTGATCCGGCGGGCCACTGCCCGGTATCGGACCTGAACCCCGTGCTGTGCAAAGAATTTCAGCGCACCGGTGATGTAGAGCGTGTCCAGGTCGGTGGTGGGGTAGCCGATGGTGGCCGGCCGCCGATGTTTGATGCCGAGGCGGATGCCGGTGGCCATGACGTCGGCGAGCACCTTCGCCGATTCGCGTTGCACCGGTTCGGCGGCGACCCCGAGGGCAAGCCAATCCCACAGCGCCTCACGGGCTTTCGCCGGCATGCCGACACGGTCGAACCATTGCTCGGTGCTGAGGTCGGCCAGGTCGGCGGGTTGGTTCAGGCATTGCCGGCCGAGCTTCAGCGTGGCGACGAGGGTCCTGGCTCGTTCGACCAGCGAGGCGTCGGGGTGCGCGCCTGTCAGGGTGCGCAGTGCGCCGAGTCCCTTCGTCTGCATGGTGACGCTGCGGCCGTCGGGCCAACGCAGGGTGGCATGGTGCGGGAAAGCGACGTACTGGCGGGTGCCGATGCTGGTCAGGTATCGGAACAGATGGTCGTAGCCGCTGCCGATCACATGCTGGCCGTTGTCGGGGAGGTCGTCGACCACGTCGACCTTCATCGCATGGGTGCGACCGCCGAGCCTGCCGCGTCGTTCCAACAGGGTGACCTGCTTGCCTGCCTCGGCGAGCCAGACCGCGGCGGCCAGCCCGGCCAGTCCGCCGCCGATGACCACATACTGCCGTTGGTCGTTCATGCCACACTCCTCACTAACTTACAAGTTGCAAGTTAGGTCCGAAGTGTGGTCGGCGTCAAGGGCCGGGGACGACCGTGGTGAGTGGCGGATACGGGGCCCGCGGCGGATCGGCATTCGAATTCTGATGCAGCAGTACGTAGCTGAACAGCACGGTGGCGAGGGTCGCCAGGGTGGCGAAGAGCAGGCGGCTGCCGATCGCGAAGAGCAGTCGTCTGCCCGTTCTCGCTGCCGTCGTCATGATCCGCTCCTGTGCCGTGTGGTGAACGCCAGGGAAGTAGTCGTGCCGAATGCGCCGATCGTTAGCAACTGAGTGGCAAATTACAGGAACGGCCGGTGATAGCGTGCTGGCACGCCGGGCGGTCCGACAGGTTGCACAACTGATTCGGTGCGGTTGACCAAAGGGTTTGGTCTCGACGCGAACTTTGTCGGCGGGAATCGGCCTCGACTCAGTTGCCGGGGGCAGGTTGGCAGCGCGGGCAGAAGTAGATGCCGCGCTCACGGTGGGCAATCCGGTCCGAATCGGGTGCGGAGTCGCCGAGGAGGTGCACGACGATGGGCGTGCCACACCGCTGGCACGGTCGCCGAGTGCGGCCGTAGGCCAGTGGGCGCCACGGTGGTTCGTGCGCGGCCTTGGTCAGCACCCGGTGTGCCTCGTTGACCAACGCGAGCAGATCGGGGACCGCGCCGACCGGAGTGGTGGGATGGACGCGGCGCAGGAAACAGATCTCGCTGCGGTAGATGTTGCCGATCCCGGCGAGGTTGCGTTGATCGAGCAGCGCGAGTCCGATCGGCTGGTCCGGATATCGCTGCAGTCGGCGCACGGCCTCCTCGACCGACCAGTTCTGACCGAGCAGGTCCGGTCCGAGGTGTGCGATGACCTGGTGCTCCTCGTCGATCCGCAGCACCTCCACCTTGCCGAGCGAAAACCCGACGGCCTCGACCTCGTCGGTGCGCAGCACGAGCCGCGCGGTCACCCTCGGCTTGGTCCACCGCTGCCCGCAGTGGAAGGTTCGCCACGAACCCTCCATCTTCAGATGGGTGTGGATGCTGACCGTCGGTGTCCGGATGAACAGATGCTTCCCGTAGCTGCCGACGCTGGTGACCACCTCGTCGCGCAGGTCGACGGTGGCATACCGGGGCACCCGAAAGTCGCTGCCGGTCAAGGTCTTCCCTTCCAGCGCCGCACGGAGTCGAGCAGCGGTCAGGAATACCGTGTCACCCTCGGGCATGCGGCACCCCAAGCACACCGCGGGCAGGTCGGCGGCTCACGGGCGGCCCCGGAGGCGAAGGCCGCGGGGGGTGGCGGAGAAACCCGCCTCGGTGAGGAAACCCGCGAAGGTGTTGCCGTGCACGGTTTCTCCGTCGACCTTGTCGATGACGAGGGAGTCGACTCTGCGGGTGTGCACCAGGTCGGCGAGCGCCTTGGCGGCGGACTGGCGGGCGTTCGGGTCCTCGGTGAAGGTGAGCAGGGTTTTGCCGCCGCGTTCGAGATAGAGCACGAGCTCGCCGTCCACGAGCACGACAAGGGCTCCGGCCTTGCGACCCGGCCGGTGCCCGCCGTCGCCGTCGCCCTTCGGCCAGACCAGTGCCGCACCGTACGGGTTCGCCGGATCACATGCGGCCAGCGCGAGTGCGTGACCGGTCTGCTGCGCTGTCTCGCCGGGTCGCACGCGTTCGCTGTCGAAGGAACGCAGCCGATCGACCACGTCGGTGGTGGAGAACTGGGCGCCGCCCAAGGAATCGATGAAATAGCCACGGCGACAACGCCCGCGGTCCTCGAACTCGGTCAGCACCCGGTACATCAGCGCGAACCCACCGGACACCCCCTCGTTCTGCACCGATCCACGCGTTAGCACCCCGTACCGCTCGAGCAGCATGTCCGCCGTCGCGTGTGCGCGAACAGTGTTGTCCGACACCCGCTCCGGCAGCAGCGACCAGCGCCCGGCCACCATCGGCGGCCCGGACCGCGTCGGCATGCTCGGCCGCGGCAGATAGGCCCGCCCACGCGGTGCACGGCGTGGCGTGCGATGCGCCGTCGTGGTCCGAGTCGTCCCCGACAGCAGTGCCCTAACCGGCGCGAACGTGTCGCCGGAAACCATGCCTGCCCACACCAACTCCCACAGCGCGTCCGCAACCCCGCTGTCGTCGAGCAACCCGGTGGCGTCGGACAGCTGGCGGAAGAAGTACGCCCCGCCGCCGTGCAACACGGGCGCAAGTCGTGGAGCTGCCGAACCGGGCACGGCCGCGGCGTCTGTCGACGATCGGCGAGTGTGCTTCGGCCCCACTACTTTCGAGTGTTCCTTGCCGCTGCGGTCGGCGCCGTTCTTGGCCGCCGAATCGCGTCCTGGCGAGCCGGGAGGTGTCGGTGACGAGGCAGCGGCATCGCCAGGGCCTGGTGGGTCGAGCGATATCGGATCCATCGACCCCACCGGATCTGGTGCGGGCGTCCACGGGGCGAGGGTGGCGCCGAGCGCAGTGAGCAGGCGGAGTTGCACCTCGGAGAGCTCGATGTCGTCTGGCGGGGCCAAGGTGAAGGCGGCTTGATCGGCGAGGTGCAAGGCGACCCAGCCGTCCTTTGCGGTGATGGCGCCGTGGCCGGACCAGATGACCTCGCCCGTGGCCATCAGCTCGTCGAGCATGGCGGGGGAGTAATCGCGGACCCGGGCGGGCAGGATCAGTGACTCCCAGGCGGAGGCCGGGATCGGCACGCCCGCCAGCTGTTCCACGACGGTCGCGACGCCGTCGACACCGCGGAGCTCGCCGGTGCCGATGTGCTGCCAGGACGGTAGGAAACGGCCGAAGGTGGCGGTCGACACCGGTTCGACCTCGTGCCTTGCCGCCGCAAGCGAGCGGCGGCGTAGGCGGCGAAGCACTTGTGCGTCGCACCATTCGGAGCCTGCCGCACCCGGCGTGAATTCGCCTTCTACGATCCGTTTTTCGGTGATCAGTCGGTGCAGGGCGGTAGCGACGACGGCGGTGCCGAGGCCGAAGCGGGCGGCGACCGCCTCGGTGCTGAACGGTCCATGCGTGCGGGCGTAGCGGCCGACGAGATCGCCGAGTGGATCGGCGACGGGCTCGATGAAGGCCGCAGGCGTCCCGATCGGCAGCGGCACGCCGAGCGCGTCACGCAGCCGGGACGCGTCCTCGACGGCCACCATCCAGGTGCGGCCCGCGAAGGACACCTCCAGCGCGCGGCGCGAGGTCACCAACTCGGCGAACCAGTCCGTGGGATCGGCGACGCAGCGTGCCTCGGCCTCAGCCGCGGTCAGTGGACCGAGCAGGCGCAACAGATCGGCCAACCCTTCGGCATCGCGCGCATGGCGTTCCGGGGTGAGCCGCTGCAGTTCCCGCTCGGTCTGGTCGATGACCGCGGCGTCGAGCAGTTCGCGCAGTTCCACCCGGCCGAGCAGCTCGGCGAGCAGCCCCGAGTCGAGCGACAGTGCGGCGGCGCGGCGTTCGGCGAGCGGGCTGTCCCCGTCGTACATGAACTGTCCGATGTAGTCGAACAGCAGAGCGTTCGCGAACGGCGACGGTGTCGCGGTCTCCACCTCGACCAACCGCAGTTGGCGCCGGGCGACCCGCCCGAGCAGATCACGCAGCGACGGCAGATCGTAGACATCGCGCAAACATTCGCGCACCGTCTCCAGCAGGATCGGGAAGTCGGGGAACTTGCGTGCCACGTCGAGCAGCTGGGCCGAGCGCTGCCGCTGCTGCCACAGCGGGGCGCGTTTGCCGGGATCGCGCCGGGGCAGCAGCAGCGCCCTGGCCGCGCACTCCCGGAAGCGGGACGCGAAAAGCGCTGAGCCGCCGACCTGTTCGGTGACGATGTCGTCGATCTCGTCGGGTTCGAAGACGAACAGCTCGGCACCGGGCGGATCGTCGGTGGTGTCCGGCAGCCGCACCACGATGCCGTCGTCGGAGGCGTTCGGCGCGACGTCGACGCCGAACCGCTCGCGCAGCCTGGCGCCGATGGCCAGGGCCCACGGTGCATGCACCGGCAGCCCGAAGGGGGAGTGCAGCACCAGCCGCCAGTCGCCGAGCTCATCCCGGAAACGCTCGACCACCAGCGTCTTGTCGGTGGGCAGATGACCGGTGGCGGTCCGCTGCTCGTCGAGCAGGGTGCCGAGGTTGCCGGTCGCGAAGGCGTCGAGTCCCGCTGCCGCGGTGAGCTTTTCGAGGTTCTCCTGGTGCTGGCCTGCCTTCCGCATGAATTCGCCGAGCGCACCGCCGAGTTCGGCGGGCCGCCCGAGGCCGTCGCCGTGCCAGAACGGCAGCCGTCCCGGCTGGCCGAACGCGGGCGTCACCAGCACCCGGTCGAAGGTGATCTCCTCGATCCGCCAGCTGGTCGCGCCCAACGCGAACACGTCGCCGACCCGCGATTCGTAGACCATCTCTTCATCGAGTTCGCCGACCCGCGAAGCCTTTTCGCCGACCATGTACACCGCGAAGAGACCACGATCCGGTATCGCGCCGCCCGAGGTCACGGCGAGCCGCTGCGCGCCGGGCCGCCCGGTGAGCGTGCCCGCGTCTCGATCCCACACCAGCCGCGGCCGCAGCTCGGCGAACTCGTCGGACGGGTACCGCCCGGACAGCAGATCGAGCACCGACTCGTACGCCGACCGCGGCAGCGTCGCGTAACTTCCTGTCCCGCGGACCATGTCGAACCAGGCGTCGACGTCGATCGGTTCGAGCGCGCACGCGGCGACGGTCTGCTGGGCCAGGATGTCGAGCGGATGCGCCGGGATCTGGATGGCCTCGATCTGTCCGGCGGTCATCCGCTGCGCGGCCACCGCGCAGTGGATGACATCGGTGCGATGTTTCGGGAACAGCACGCCGCGCGAGATCTCGCCGACCTGATGTCCGGCCCTGCCGATCCGCTGCAGTCCGCTCGCCACCGAGGGCGGCGCCTCCACCTGCACCACCAGATCGACCGCGCCCATGTCGATGCCGAGCTCGAGGCTGCTGGTGGCGACCACGCAGCGCAGCCTGCCGCTCTTCAGGTCGTCTTCGATGAGCGCGCGCTGCTCCTTGCTCACCGATCCGTGGTGCGCACGAGCCAGCAGTGGGCCCGCACCGTGGATCACCTCGGTCGAGGCGCCGAGCTGTGCGGGCGGCTTGTGTTCGGTGTCGACGGGCTCCCCGAGCCGCTCGGCATAGTTCTCGTTGAGCCGGGCCGTGAGCCGCTCGGCGAGCCTGCGCGAATTCGCGAACACGATCGATGACCGATGCTCGAGCACCAGATCCACGATGGCTTCGTCCACGTGCGGCCAGATCGAGCCGGGCTGATCGGATTCGCCGGGTTCGGTCATGTCCGCCACCGGCACTCGCACGGAGAGGTCGAAGGTCTTCGGCGCGGGCGGCGACACGATGGTGATCGGCGCGTTGCCCACCAGGAACCGCCCGACCTCGTCCGGCGGCCGCACGGTCGCCGACAACCCGATGCGTTGCGCAGGACGCCCGGGCTCACCCTCCACGGAGTCGCTTCGCGACGCTGTAGTCAACTGATCGAGCCGGGCCAGCGACAGCGCCAGATGTGACCCACGTTTGGAACCCGCGATCGCGTGCACCTCGTCAACGATCACCGTGCGCACATCCCGCAGCGTCTCCCTGGCCGCCGAGGTGAGCATCAGGAACAGCGACTCCGGCGTGGTGATCAAGATGTCCGGCGGCGTCCGCTGCATCGTCCGACGCTCGCCCGCCGTGGTATCCCCGGACCGCACCCCGACGGTGATCGCGGGCGGATCCAATCCGAGCCGCTTCGCCGTCTGTGTCACCCCGACCAACGGCGCCCGCAGATTGCGCTCCACATCCACCGCGAGCGCCTTGAGCGGTGACACATACAGGACTGAGGTCCCGACCTGCTCTGTCGACTTCTCTCGAGTAGCCAACTGATCGATGGCCCACAAAAACGCCGACAACGTCTTGCCCGACCCGGTCGGCGCGATCACCAACGTGTGCTCACCCGCCGCAATCGCCGCCCACGCCCCCAACTGCGCGCTCGTCGGCGCAGGAAACGCACCGTCGAACCACTCCTGTGTAGCGGGCGAGAACTGAGCCATGCTCTTCAGTCTGCACCCACCCACCGACAACCTGGGACCGCTTCAAAACCCACTGATTTCGTGAGCAGCGGAACAGCCACATGCGCATAGTCGTACGCTTCGAGCGTGCAAAAGGTGCTCAGACTCGACCTGGTCAGCCATGGCATGACCGAGGCGATGCGGAAGGCACGTTTTCCAGTCGACGAATCGTTGACCGAAGCAGGCCGCCGTGCCATCTCTGGTAGTGCGCCGCTTGCTGCCCATCGCGTCCTGACCGGACCGGAACGCCGCACCGTCGAGACCGCGGCGCTGTTAGGGCTGCCCGGCGAAGAGGACACGCGATTACGGGATCTCGACGCGGGTGCGTGGCGCGGCGGCGCGTTGATGTCGGTGCCGCAGGACGAGCTGTACGCCTGGCTCACCGATCCGATGTTCCGCGGCCACGGCGGGGAGTCGGTGGTGGACGTGATCGAGCGGACCAGGTACTGGATGGCCGAGATCGCCTCGGACGGCAAGTCGACCATCGCGGTCACCCATCCCGCCGTCATCCGCGCGGCACTGCTGGTGACGCTGGACGCGCCGCCGAAATCGTTCTGGCGGATCGACATTCCGCCGGGCAGCGTGACCCGGCTGCATTACCGCGGCGAGTGGACCTTGCACTTCACGGCGTGACACCGCTTTTCGCGGCGAGCGGTCCGGTGCCGAGGGTGATGAGCAGCCGCACGGCGTCGGTGATCAACCGGGCCGGGATCGACGGGTCGATGGCGCGCTGCATGCCGAGGCCGATGCCCATGCTGAGGATGCCCGTCGCAGCGTCCTCTGCGGGTACCGGCAGGTCGACGCCGATCGTGTCGGCCAGCGTCTGCACCTGGGCCGCGACCGCGCCGCGCACCACCGCGAGGCTGGAAACGAGCGCGGCCTGCAGGACCGGATCGTCCCTGGACACGGTGGCGAACTCGAATTCCAGCATCGTCCAGCCGACGTCGCCGACGGTGCGTTCGGCCCACTCCTGGAACCGCTCGAGCTGTGCGTCGAAGCTGTCGTCGGCCGCGAGCAGGTCGGTCACCTCTTGGAACTTGGTCGCGTGGATGAGCTCGAGCACTTCGAGGCCGAGTTCCTTCTTGGTGCGGAAGTTCGAGTAGACGGCGCCCTTCGAGTACCCGGCCTCCTCGGCGACCCGCTCGAGGCTGGTGCTCGCGTAGCCATCGGCCAGGAAGAGGTCGCGTGCCGTGGCGATCAGGTCAGCGCGGGTGCGGGCCTGGCTTTCGGAGCGGGTCAGACGTGCCATGCCGCGATTCTACGTACCGTCGGATTTCGGATACCAAGGGTATTTGAATTCTGCTAGTGTTTGGAACCATGAGTAACAACAACGGGTCGCAGCGGCGCGGCCTGGCCATCGGTTGCGGCGGCACGCTCGGCGCGGCGTGGATCGTCGCGGCGCTGGTCGCGGTCCGTGACGCACTCGGCTGGGATCCGCGCGAGGCCGATGTGCTCATCGGGACCTCGGCGGGCGCGGAGCTGGTGACCATGCTCGGCAGCGGAATCTCGGTGGACGAGCTGGCCGCCATGCAGGACGGCACCTCCACCGACCCGATCCTGTTGGCGCACATGCGGTCCGGGCCTGGTCGATTCCCGCCGGTGCCGCGCCCTCGCCTCGGTTCGGTCCGGCTGCCGTTGCGGCGCACCGATTCCGGCCAGGGTCTGCTCACCGCGGGCAGCGGGCTGTTGCCGGTCGGCGGCGGCGACGCGAGCTGGTTGCAGCAGCTCGCCGAGCGACTGAACCCGGGCCGATCCTGGGTGCCGCACCCGGCGACCTGGCTGGTGAGCATGGATTATGCGACGGGAGAACGGGTTCCGTTCGGCTCGCCCGATGCGCCGACCGCGCCGCTCGGCGCTGCGCTGCGCGCGTCATGGGCGGTGCCCGGCTGGTTTCCGCCGGTCCCGATCGCCGGACGCCGCTTCATCGACGGTGGTGCAGGCTCGACCGCGTCGGTGGATCTGCTGACCTCCGCGAAATTGGACGAGCTCGTCGTCCTCACCCCGATGGCATCGACCGGGAAGATCCCCGCGACCGGCCCAGGGCACCTCCTCGAACGCCAGATGCGAAACCGCATGAGCGCCAAGCTCGATGCCGAGATCGCCCAGCTACGCGCGACCGGAACCACGGTGCTGCACGTGGCCGCCACCGCCGACGACCTCGCGGTGATGGGCCCCAACTTCATGGACGGCCGTCGCCGTCTCGACACCTATCAGCACAGTCTGCGCAGCACTCGCCGTGCGCTCGAACAAGGAACCTTCGCATGAGAATTCTCGGTCATGGTTACCCCGACGTCGCGCTCAGCGGCGCCCGCGTTCTGATCACCGGAGCAGGCCGCGGCATCGGCCGCGCCACCGCGGAGTTGTTCGCGGCCAAGGGATCCGAGGTGGTGATCGCCGATGTCGACGTCGAGGCCGCGCAGGAGGCGGCAGGCGCGATCGGAGCAAAGGCCTACGAGCTCGATGTGCGCTCGCGTGGCCAGTGGGACAAGGTGATCGCCGATCTCGGCCACGTCGACGTCCTCGTCAACAATGCGGGCGTCATGCCTGCCGGTCCTTTCCTCGACGAGCCGGACGTGGTCGGCCAGGCCACGATGGACATCAACGTCTGGGGTCTCATCCACGGCATGCGCGCCGTCGCGCCGGGCATGGTCGAGCGCGGCCGCGGCCACATCGTCAATGTGGCCTCGCTGGCCGGCAAGATCCCGCTTCCTGGTCTCGCCGTCTACAACGCGAGCAAGTTCGCCGCCGTAGGCCTTTCCGCCGCAACCCGTTTGGAGTTCGCACCGCAGGGCGTCAGCGTCAGCTGTGTCATGCCGTCGGCCGTGCGTACCCGGCTGTCGTCCGGCATGGCCCTCGGCCACGGCATGCCGACCGTCGATCCGGAAGACGTCGCCGCCGCCATCCTGCGCACGGTCGCCACCCGCAAGGGGGAGGTCGCGGTGCCGAACTATCTCGGCCCGATCGACATTGCCTTGGCGGCCGCGCCGGAGCGCGCGGTGCGCCTGGTGCGCCGCCTCGTCGACGGCGACCGCGCCCTGCATCCCGCCGACGAGAAGGTCAGGGCCGCATACGAGGAACAGGTCCGCTCGATCAGCTGAGCCCGGTCGCGGACGAAAAACGGCCCCGGAGAAGTTCTCCGGGGCCGTTTCGTGCCGGTGATGTCGGGATCAGCAGGTGGTGGGAGCCGGCTCGCCCCGGAAGCGGGCCTCGACGTAGTTCCACGCGTCGGCGAAGCCTGCCACAGCCGTTGTCATGTGCTCGGCAATCTCGTAGGGGCGGAACTCGAGTCGGGCACCCGCGCGACAGTAGCGGTCGGCGACCTCGGCGACCGGCGGGAAGAAGGTGAGTTCGTCGAAGCGTCCCTGCCACATGAAGACCGGAACGGACGGGATGCCGTCGAAGTGCCGCAAGCTGTTCTGGCGCAGGACTTCGCGGGCAACGGGGCTGTCCATCAGGCTCTTCGATGCGGCCATTTGCTCCGCGTTGCGGAAGGCCCCGTGGAACAGCAGGAACCTGCGGCAGGCGTCATGGGTGAATTCGCGGAACCACAGCCCGTTTTCGTTCAGCTGATCCGAAATCGGCAGCTTCTCCGGGTACTCGCGCTCCAGTCCCATCGCGGCGGCGAACGCCAACCCGAAACCGGGGTGCGGTGCGAAGCCGAGCGAAAGCGCCATCTCCTCGAGATCGGCGGGGATGCCGCCTGCCACCGCGGCGGTGAGCTTCAGATCGGGCGCGTACGTGGGCTGCAGCGCTGCCGCCCACGAGGTGGCCATGCCGCCGCCGGAGTAACCCGCCAGGGCGACAGGCGAATTGGCGAGGCCGAGTTCGGCCACCTTCTGTACCGCCCTGACACTGTCCAGTGTCATCATGCCGCTGAGCCTGGCTGCGCCGTAGGCCGAGGTCGGGCCGAGGTAGTCGGGCAGCGACACCGCCCAGCCGCGCCCGATCGGGAGCATCGCGCCTGCCGCGTCCTGCAGCTCGCCGTTGAACAGCGACCGGGACGGGTTGCACTGGGTACCAAGCGAATTGATGAGGGCCTGGTAGGAGACGAGCGGCGGGTTCTTGACGCCGATGGGCAGCAGAACCGTGGTCACCCCCATCACCGGCTTGCTCATCGAGTTGGTGGACCGGAACGCGACCTGCCAGCCCTCGGTGCCGACATACATGCCGGTGTCGATCTTGCGGGCGCGCACCACATCGCCGGGTTTCAGTGCGGCCAGTTCGGCGGGCGGAGTGTAGAAAACATCCGGATCCGGGGTCGGATACAGCGGTTGAGCATTCACGGGCAGGCCAACCAGCCCGATCGAGACGATGCTCAACATCAGGATCGCAATCCTGAACGGAACTCTTCGCACGGCTTTCCTTCGACTTTCGGCCACCATCGACTCACCGACCCCGACAGACTTCTCGGCGACTCGGGTGGACCACCACTGCATGGAAGATGCGCGGTAAACGTCGTCGTTTGCCGCGCAGGCGGATAGCTGGAACCCACGGCCGCACCCGAGGAGCGGACCGGCACACCACCTTTCGGGTCAACCTGTGGACCGCCGCACCTCGGCGAAACCATCCGTACGCAAACGTAGCGCCGTGTCCGTCACCGTATATCACCGGGTGGGCATTATTTGATAATTCACAGCGCATTTCCTGTGCAGTTGCACGAGATCACTACCGGCGCCGTCGATGCCGATAGCCGACCGTTTGCGAAAGCTATTGGCTATTACCGCAGCACGTCATCATGGAAAGGGTGCTCGATCGCTTCGGTCGTGTCCCTGGGTGCCGCGTTGCAGGGCCAGCCGGTGCGCGGGCAGTCGGTGCGGCCTCCGCTCGAGTGTCCCTGGCTGCCCTTCGGGTACCGGTCGGTCGGGTCTTCGGCGTCGGGTGGGATCCGGCGCTCGGTGGTGGAGGTCACAGCGCACCTCGCACCGTGCATAGTGTGTGCCCATTCACAAGCTGCTAAATTGAGCAGTCTGCTCAAATTTCTTCGCCACTATTGTTCAATTCGCGCTTTAAGGGCAGGGTATGCGGCATCAAGTGCTCAACTAGGACGCCGCCCGATCGGCGCCGTCCGGACGGGTGGACTGCATGACCGAGCTCGCCGATCACGACCTGATCCCGGCTCCGTACGACCTCGCCGACCGCTACCGGGTCGGCGCGGGCACCGTTGTTCTGACCGGGGTCCAAGCGATCGCACGCCAGCTGGTGGAACAGCACGTGCGTGACCTGCGCGCCGGGCGGCGCGTCGGCACGTTCGTCTCGGGGTATCAGGGCAGTCCGCTCGGCGGCGTCGACAAGATGCTCGGCGGGATGCCCGGCGTGCTTGCCGAGCACGACATTTCGTTCGTGCCCGGGTTGAACGAAGAACTTGCCGCGACCTCGGTGTGGGGTAGTCAGGCCGACCTGCCCGCAGGCGCCGCGACCCACGACGGCGTTGTCGGTGTCTGGTACGGCAAGGGACCGGGCCTCGACCGCGCGACGGATGCGTTGCGGCACGCGAACATGTACGGTGCGAATGCCAATGGCGGGGTGCTGCTGCTGGTCGGCGACGACCCGGCCTCGAAGTCCTCGACGGTGCCAGCGGTGAGCGAGCGCTCGCTGGCCGCGATGAACATCCCGGTCCTGTTCCCGCGCAACGCCCGCGAGATCATCACCATGGGCTTGCACGGTGTCGCGCTGTCGCGTGCCTCGGGCTGCCTGGTCGCGCTCAAGATCGTGGCCGACGTGGCCGACGGCGCCTGGTCGGTCGACGGCACGGTCGGCGACATCGACATCGTTGTCCCCGAAATCTCCTGGGAGGGCAGGCCGTTCCGCTACCTCCAGCGACCGATGGCGGCACCGACCGACAGCGTGATCGCCGAGGCCGACCTGTACGGCGGACGCTGGGAAACGGTCAAGGCCTACAGCACCCTCAACGAACTCGACGTCATCGAGGTGAACCCGGCCCGCGCCACGATCGGCATCGCCGCCACCGGAACGACTTTCGACGCCGTCCGGCAGGCGCTCATCGACCTCGGTGTCGATGACGACGCCCTCATGCGCGCCGGCGTCCGGCTGCTGCGCATCGGTATGCCGTTTCCCATTGCGCCCGAACGCGTTCAGCAGTTCGCGAAGGGGCTGACCCGGCTCGTGGTGGTCGAGGACAAGACCGCCTTCATCGAGACCCAGATCCGCGAGATCCTCTACGGCACCGCCGATGCCCCTGAGATCATCGGCAAGCGCGATGCCGCGGGCCGCCCGCTGTTCAGCCAGGACGGCGAACTCACTACAGGACGGATCGCCAAGCCGCTGGCCCGCGCGCTCGACGGCTTCCTCGACATGAAACGGCCACTGCCGCAGCCGCTGTCGCTTGCGGTGCTGCCCGCCAAGCGCGCCGCCTACTTCTGCAGCGGCTGCCCGCACAACCGCTCCACCGCGGTGCCGGAGGGCTCGATCGCAGGCGGCGGCATCGGCTGCCACACGATGGTGACCATGTCGGGCCGGGAAGACAGCAAGGTCACCGGCTTGACCCAGATGGGAGGTGAGGGCGCTCAGTGGATCGGCCAGGCGCCGTTCACCGACGTGCCGCACCTGTTCCAGAACATCGGCGACGGCACGTTCTTCCACTCCGGTCAGCTTGCCGTGCAGGCCTGCATCGCCGCCGGGGTGAACATCACCTACAAGCTGCTGTACAACGACGTCGTCGCGATGACGGGCGCACAGGACGCGGAGGGTGCGCTCGCCGTGCCGATGCTGACGCACAAGCTCAGCACCGAGGGCGTCGCGCAGATCATCATCTGCGCCGACGAGCCGAAGAAGTACCGCAAGCGTGATCTCGCTGCGGGCACCAGGCTGTGGCATCGGGACCGGCTCGACGAGGCGCAACGCGTGCTGCGCGAGATCCCCGGCGTGACCGTGCTGATCTACGACCAGCACTGCGCCGCCGACGCGCGCCGCCAGCGCAAGCGCGGCACGTTGCCGGTCCGGCGCACCAGGGTCGTCATCAACGAGGCGGTCTGCGAGGGTTGCGGCGACTGCGGCGTCAAGAGCAACTGCCTGTCGGTGCAGCCGGTGGACACCGAATTCGGCCGCAAGACCCGGATCGATCAGACCTCGTGCAACACCGACTACAGCTGCCTCGACGGCGACTGCCCGTCCTTCGTCACGGTGGAGCTGCCCGAGCCGGGGAAGGCCAAGAAGCGCAAGGCGATGCAGCGTCCGGAGCCGCCGGTGCTGCCCGACGTCAGGCAGGCCGCGCCGACCACGACACAGAACGTCTTCCTCGCAGGCATCGGCGGCACCGGCATCGTGACCGTGAACCAGGTGCTTGCCACCGCCGCGCTGCGGGCAGGCTACGACGTGGCGAGCCTGGACCAGATCGGCCTGAGCCAGAAGGCCGGACCGGTCGTCTCGCACCTGCGGTTCGTCTCCGGTGCGCTGGAGCCGGCGAACCGGCTGACGCCGGGTTCCGCCGACTGCATCGTGGCGTTCGATCTGCTCACCGCCACCGACAACAAGAACCTGGCGTACGGCTCGAAGGAATCGACCATGACGGTCGCGTCCACCAGCAAGACCCCGACCGGGGACATGGTGTACGACAAGGCCGTTCAGTACCCGGAGACGCCCGCGCTGCTCGGCAGGCTCGCACAGGCGTCGCGGGAGGTGCGCTCGTTCGACGCGCTCACCGCCGCCGAGGTGCTGTTCGGCAACACCGCGGCCGCCAACTTCCTGCTGGTCGGCGCGGCCTACCAGCTCGGTGGTCTTCGTCTGCCCGCTGCGGCGATCGAGGAAGCCATCGAGATCAATGGTGTCGCAGTGAAAGCCAACATCGAGGCGTTCCGCTGGGGCCGGATCGCGATCGAACGGCCGGACGAGTTCGCCGCGGTGGCTATCCGTCAGCAGCCCAAGCGCGCCGAGATCGTCGTTCCCGCTGACCTTTTCGACGGCTTGACCGCGACGGGGGAGACCAAGCGGCTGGTCGAACTGCGTGCCGCCGAGCTGATCGGTTTCCAGGGTGTGCGCATTGCTCGCGACTATGTGCAAGCCGTGCAACGTGTTTGGGACGGACAGCGCAAGGTCACCGATCGCACCGAGTTCAGCGAGGAGGTGGCCCGTGGCCTCTACAAGTTCACCGCGTACAAGGACGAGTACGAGGTGGCCCGCAGGCTGACCGATCCTGCCTTCCTCGACGATGTCGCCGGCCAGCTGCCCGAAGGTGCCAACCTCACCTACAAGCTGCACCCGCCGATCCTGCGCGCGATGGGTCGCAAGAAGAAGATCGGCATCGGTCCGCGTGGCCACTTCAGCCTGAAGGTGCTGGCGAAGGGGAAGCGGCTGCGCGGCACCAAGTTCGATCTCTTCGGCTATGCCCACGTCCGCAGGGTCGAGCGCGCGCTGCTCGCCCACTACACCGCGATGGTGACCACCCTCGCGGACACGCTCGACGAGGCGGGCTACGACCGGGCGGTCCAGGCCGCCGCGCTCGCCGACGCGGTGCGCGGCTACGAGGACATCAAGCTGGCCAACGTGGAGCAGTACCGAAACAGCCTGCGCGAGCTCGGCATCGAGCCGCCGCAGGTGTAGTTCCACCAGCGCGGCACGGGACAGTGCTTACCCACCCCGCCGGCTCCGCCGGCTGCCGTCCCCGGAGGAACCGCGCGCCTGGTCGAGCGTAAAGGCCACGCTCCCGGGCACATGGGAAGTGGCCCGGAACCCATCCATCGGTTCCGGGCCACTTTCGTGTGTGCGGACCAGCGCGAGACGCCGGCCGGGCTACCGACCCGAATCCTGCGGCGGTTGCTCCGCACAAGGATTCAAGAACGAGGGAGGCAGCATGGGGAAGGGTTGTCCACAGCCTTGTGGTGCGGTCGGCAGGACGGACGGGGTCGAGGAGGGCACGACGGTGGAGGTCGGCACGCCGCCGGGCTGACCGCCGATCGAGGCGGGTTTGGGGAATTCCTCCTTCGGAGTGCCCTGTAGTGCCGCGTCCATCGTGTCCTTCCAGATGTCGGACGGCAGCCCGGATCCCCACATGACGTTGCCGGCCGACGTCTTGAGCGGGGTGCCGTCGGGCGTGCCCACCCAGACGGCGGTCGACAGCGACGGGGTGAAGCCGACCATCCAGACGTCCTTGTTCTGACCGGTGTCACCGAGCTGAGTGGTCCCGGTCTTGGCGGCGGACTTGCGGTCACCGGCCAATCCATGATTCCGCGACGACGCGGCGATCGGCTCCATCGCCGCGACCACGTTGTCCGCCACCGCCTTCGAGATGCGCTGCTCGCCGGCCACCGAGCCGTTGTCCAGCAGCACCCGACCCTCGGCCGTGACGACCTTCTGCACCAGGTGCGGCTTGCGGTAGACACCCGAGGCCGCGAATGTCGCGTAGGCCGAAGCCATATCGCGCACACGGAGCGAGTACTGGCCGAGGACGATTCCGTTGTTGGGCGGCGAGCCGTCCGGCTCCACCAGCGTCTTGCCGAGGCCGGGAATGGTGTCCGGGATACCCGCCTTGTAGGCCATCGCGGCGATCTTGTTCGCGCCGCTGGATCCCATATCCATCTCCATTCGATAGAAGCTGGTGTTCAACGAGAGCTTGAGCGCCTCGGCGATCGTGCAGGTGCCGCAGCCATGGCCCTCAGCGTTGGTGATCTTGCCCTTGACGCCTGGCACGGTCAGGTCGGAGCTGTCGTACTCCTTCGAGAGCGGAATGCCGAGCTCCAGGTTGACCGCGAGACCGAACACCTTGAACGTCGAGCCGGTCTGCAACGGGTTGCCTGCGAAGTCCCAGCCCCGACCGTTGTCGCCACCGTAATACGCCTTCACCGCACCGGTTTTCGGGTCGACCGACACCACCGCGCTGCGGGTTTCCGGCCGCTCGCCCTGCATATTCTTCTGGACCGCATCGATCGCGGCCTGCTGTGTCTTGTGGTCGATGGTGGTGGTGATCTGCAGGCCCTGAGCATTGAGCTGCTTCTCGGTGATGCCCGCGTCGGCCAACTCCGCGAGCACCTGCCTCTTGATCAGGCCGTTGGGGCCTTGATCGGCGTTGTCGTCACCGGTCTGTGCCGCCGAAACCACCTGGGGGAACTGCATCTTCGCCCGGTCGGCCTTGGGCAGGGCGCCGGTGTCGACCATCGCGTCGAGTACGTCGTTCCAGCGCCCCTCCGCGCCCTTCCGATTCTTTTCCGGATCCAGATTCGACGGTTCCCGGGGGAGTGCGGCCAGCATCGCGCCCTCGGCCGGCGTCAGATCCTGCACCTTCTTGTCGTAGTAGGCCCTGGCCGCCGCGTTGATGCCGGTGGCGCCGCGACCGAAGTAGATGATGTTCAGGTAGGCGGTGAGGATGTCGTCCTTGCTCCACTGTCGGGCCATCTTCGCCGCGACCACCAGCTCGCGCCACTTGCGGTCGAGACTGTGCTCGTTGTCGGCATTCGCGTTCTTGACGTACTGCTGGGTGATTGTCGAGCCACCACCCGCGTCGTCGCGGTCGAGCAGGTTGTCGCGGAGCGCACGGGCGAAACCGGACAGCGAGAACCCGGGGTTGGTGTAGAAGGTTCGGTCCTCGATCGCGATCACCGCGTTACGCACATGCGCTGGGATCTGATCGATGGAGACGTCGGTGCGCTCGCCCTGCGGCGGGGCCACCTTGTTCAGCACGGTCTTGCCGTCGGACTCCAGGATGGTCGCCACCAGGTTGGTCTTCAGCGCACTCGGCTGGGGCACCGAGGCCGTGGTGTAGGCGACCGCGAAGATCGCGCTCGGCACCATGATGGCCAGCGCCAGCAGGAGGTAGCAGACGCGACGGACGATGCGCCATCGTGATTTCTTTGTGGCCGTCGGTCGGCGACGCCGCTGGGCCCTGCCCGGAGGGTCGCGGTCGAGCGTCGGCCGAGTTGCCGTACTGGGAAGCTGATTTCGTGGTGCGGGTGGCCCACCGAAGTCTCCGGCCACCCGCTGCCGGGGCCGCTGTGTCGGTGGCGCTCCCGGTCCGGGGCGCTGCTGCGCAGGCGGGACGGGGCGATGCGGCGGCTGACC
>NZ_BDAY01000080.1 GCF_001612685.1 Nocardia altamirensis NBRC 108246 | reverse complement strand
GAGGTGCGCACGGCCGATCCCGGAAACGCGGCGGCCCGCGCACTGCTGGCCGACGCGGCGACGGTGATCGGCCCGCCGACCCGCAGACTCGATTGGCGGTGGCCGGAACCTCGGCTGCATTACGCCAACGCGGTGCTGGCCGAAGCACTTCTGGTGGCAGGCGCCGAGCCGGGACAGGGGCGAACACACGCCGACGGGCTCGCGATGCTGCGCTGGCTCCTCGAGATCGAGACCGCGGGCGACCACCTGTCGGTCACGCCGATCGACGGCTGGGCCACCGGCGAGCGGCGGCCAGGCTTCGATCAACAGCCCATCGAGGTCGGCGCGTTGGCCGACGCCTGCGCCCGCGCCTACGACGACACCCGCGACCAACGCTGGAAGGACGCGGTGCAGATGTGCGAGGCCTGGTTCCGCGGCGCGAACGACATCTCCACGCCGCTGATCGACCCGGCGAGCGGCGGCTGCTGCGACGGGTTGGAACCCACCGGGATCAATGAGAATCAAGGCGCCGAGTCGACGCTGGCATTGCTGTCGACCCTGCAACAGGCCCGCCGCCTGCGGCAGGAGGACGAGTAGCACCGCACACCTCCACCTGGCTCGCTGGCCGAGCAGGCCGGGTAGCCCCGTTGTACGGTGGCGGTCGGGCCGTCCGCCTGCCGTCCTGGCGGCGCGCCGATCAGGCTCGTCCTCGAACGAACGGGAGCACACCACCCGATGCGATTCCGTCCGCACGGCCCCGGCGTGACAGTGCTGGCCGCCGCTCTGCTCTGCGCCATGCCCGCCTCGGCTGCTGCCCACCCGCAGCCGGAACAAGCCGACCGGTCCGATGTCACCACCGTCGCCGATGGCGCCGACCCCGGGCTGGGCGTCGGCAAGAACCCGGATGGCAGCATCTCGCCTGCCGGATCGAACGACTGGTCCTGCGTCCCCACCGCCGCCCACCCGAGGCCCGTGGTGCTCGCGCACGGCACCTGGGGCAATCAGAACGACTGGGACGTGCTCGCGCCGCAGCTGAAAGCCGAAGGCTACTGCGTCTTCTCGTTGAACTACGGCCGCGACACCACGAACGCGCTCGGCGCACTCCGTGGCGTCTATGGGACCGGCGACATCCGGTCGTCCGCAGCCGAACTCGCGGCCTTCGTCGACCGCGTCCTCGGCGCCACCGGCGCGGCGCGGGTCGATCTCGTCGGACATTCCCAGGGCGCGCTGATGTCGCGACAGTACCTACGCTTCAACGGCGGTGCGCGCAAGGTCGGGCACCTGATCTCCCTCGTCGGCACCAACCATGGCTCCGGCTCCGCCCTCAGCGCGGTGGCCAAGCGGCTACCGCCGGGCAGCGCACCGGTTTTCGACGCCGGGCTGACGAGCATCGCCGGCGCCGCGGCCGCGCAGCAGGTCGCGGGCAGCGACTTCGTGCGCGGCGTCAATGCGGGCGGCGACACCGATCCCGGCGTCGACTACACCGTGATCGCCAGCACTCAGGACGATGCGTCCGTCCCACCGGAGACCACCTTCCTCGCCGCAGGCCCCGGCGCGACGGTCGACAATGTCTGGGTCCAAGACCTGTGCCCCACAGACACTTTCAAACACGACACGCTGCCGCAGTCGCCCACCGTCGCCTACATCATCGAGCAGGCGCTCGACCCCACCTTCACCGGAAGCCCCTGCCCTCGGCAGTGAAAGCGACTGGGCGGCAGGGCAACTGCCCTACCGCCCAGGTGCCGCGAGTCAGCGACGTTCGCTGACCAGCCGCGGATCCGGTTCGTCGTCGCCGTCCGAGACCTGCTCGCCCGACACCGTTTCCGCCATCACCGCTTCGCCGCGCGCGATCATGCCCGCCTCGTCCGAGAGTTTCAGCTGCGGGATGAACAGCGCGAGCAGGAACGCGATCACCGCACCGGGAATCAGGTACCAGAAGCCGGGAACCAGTGCGTGCACATAGGCTCCGACGATCGCGTCGTGCAGCTGCGCAGGCAGGTCCTTGACCACCGACGGCACCAGCGCGCCGGGATCGAGCTTCGCGGCGGCCGCCGCGGGACCGTTGGCGACGAACGCGTCGGTGAGTCCCTCGGTCAGCCTGCTGGTGAAGATCGAGCCGAAGACGGCGACACCGATCGCACCACCCATCTCACGGAAGTAGTTGTTCGCGCTTGTCGCCGTGCCGATCTGGTCCGGCGCCACCGCGTTCTGCACGACGAGCACGATGATCTGCATGATCAGGCCGAGGCCTGCGCCCATCACGAACAGCATGGCCGACACCACCCACATCGGGGTGTTCGCCGCGAGCTGGGTCAGCCAGAGCATCCCGACGATGATGATCAGCGCGCCGAGCGGCGGGTAGATCCGGTAGTTGCCGGTCTTGGTGATCGCGGTCATCGATCCCATCAGCGCGATCATCAGGCCGACCATCATCGGGATCAGCAGCAGGCCGGAGACCGAGGCCGAGGCGCCGGTGGCCATCTGCAAGTAGGTCGGAATGAACGCGAGCGCGGCGAACATGACCAGGCCGACGAGCAGGCCGATCGCGGAGGTCAGCACGAACGTCCGGTTGCGGAACAGCCACAGCGGCAGCATCGGCTCCTCGGCCCGCGCCTCCACCAGCACGAAGGTCGCCACCACGATCACCAGCGCGGCGATCATCGACACCATCGTCGTCGACCCCCAGGCGTACTGCTTGCCGCCCCAGTCGGTGATCAGGATCAACAGCGTTGTCGCAGCGGACATCAGGACCACGCCGAGATAGTCGGGCTTCGCCTTGGGCCGATGGCTCGGGATGCTCAGGTAACGGAAGGCGACGACCAGCGCCGCGATGCCGATCGGCACGTTGATCCAGAAGCACCAGCGCCAGCCGAGCGTGTCGGCGAAGAAGCCGCCGAGCAGCGGTCCAGCCACCGAGGTGATGCCGAAGACGGCGCCCATCGGCGCCATGTACTTGCCGCGATCCTTCGCGGGCACCACATCGGCGATGACGGCCTGCGCCAGGATCATCAGACCGCCGCCGCCGACGCCCTGCAGGCCGCGGAAGACGATGAACTCCCAGAAACCGGTCGACATGGCGGCGCCGACGGACGCGGCGGTGAAGACGGTGATCGCGAACAGGAAAAGCCAACGCCTGCCGAACATGTCACCGAACTTGCCGTAGATCGGCATCACGATGGTGGTGGCGAGCAGGTAGGACGTCGCGGTCCACGCCATGTGGGAGACGCCGCCGAGGTCGCCGACGATGGTCGGCATGGCGGTGCCGACGATCATCTGATCGAGGCTGGCCAGGAACATCCCCGCGATCAGCGCGCTGAAGATGAGCCAGATGCGCTTCTGGGTCAGAACAATTGGGGTGGGCGGCGAGTCAGCCGTCGTAGGCCCACCCGCCGCCCGACCACCACCCCTCATCGAATCGCTTCGCGATCCTGTAGTCATTTGACACCTCTCCGTGTGCTGTCATCAGGCCCTTCGAACAACTGGGCAGCCATCGCGCATTGCTCGTGCAACGCGGCGGTCAGCGATTTGGCCGAGTCACCGGTCGAGGACATCGCGGCCCGCGTGGTGAGCGTTGTCATGATTCCCGAAGCGAGCGAGGCGAATTCGGGCGTGACCGGGGCGCCCGCGCGGGCGGAGAGCAGCTCGGCCACCGCGGTCTCCTGCCGTACGCCGACGGCCATGAACGCCGTGAGCACCCGCGGTTCGGTCTTGATGAGCTCGACCACCAGCGAGATGGCTTCGCGCACTTCGGCTTCCGGTTCGAGGGTGGCGGCGAACAGCCAGGTGAGGTCCTGGATGAGGATGCCGCTCGGCCCGCCGGCGATGAATACTTCGCGGCCTTCCGGGCTGCCGATGTCCTGCACCGGGCCGACCACCGCGTCGAGCTTGGTCTCGTAGTAGTTGAAGAACGTGCGTGGCGAAACCCCGACCACCTTCGCGACGTCCTCGACGGTGGTCGCATCGAGCCCGCGCTCGACGGCAAGCCTGCGCGCGGCCATGCACAGATCGAGCGCGGTCCTGCGCTTCTTCTGGGCGCGCAGACCGAGCGGGGCCTCGTCACGGGAGGGCGATGACATGCGGAAAAATTTAGCATGAACTGCAAAATTTCAGAAAGTGCAATTTCCTGTGACGGTGCTCACCGCACCTAGCGGATTCCAGGCGTGTCCGGGTGCGGACCGAAACAACCGACCACGAAGCAGCCGGGCGGCCAGTCGCCGAACGGCGCCGCGAGCGGCTTGCCGAGGCACTCCAACGGCCCGCAGCCCGGATAGGCGTACGACCCGATGCCGAGCGCGCCGAGGACGGCGTCCGGGTTCGAGATCGACGGGTCGGACATGCTGGTATCCGGTTGTGGCGCATAGGGTCCCGGGTCCGGCAGCCGCGGCTCCCTGAACGCACCGACGATGCCGCGCAGCACGTCGTGCGAATAGCCCACCGGACCATCAGGATCGGCGACGCCGGTCCAGGTGACCAGCAGGCCGATGCTCGGCACGATGAAGCTGTCTTGGCGCATCATCCCCGAGATCTTCACCGCGTCCGCGGGCAGACCGGGCAGATCGACGGTGCAGCGGGATGCGTTGACGACGAAGAGGAAGCCGTAGCACGCGGCGGCCATGGTCGGCTGGGCGGCTTGCGCCAGGTAGTCGGCGGAGACGACCCGATTACCGTGCCAGTCACCGCGATTCACGATGAGCAGGCCGATCTTGACGTAGTCGTCTGGCGGCATCAACAGGTGCGCGTACCCATAGGTGTTCCCGGCGCGATCGCGCCCCCAGTAGTAGTCGGTGCGCTGAATACCCAACGGGTCGAACAGTTTTTGCTGCGCGTAGGCCTGCACATCCATACCGACCGCGTGCTGCACCACCGCAAGCAACAGATCGACGCCACGCTGGCTGTATCGCCACTCCACCCCCTGTGGGCGGTCGATCGGGATCGCCATCGCCTGCGCCACCACGTTCGGGTCGAGTTGCACCACCCCGGTGATGCCCTCGGAGGCCACGGAGACCCGCAGGCCCGAGGTCTCGGTGAGCAGGCTGCGGACGGTGATCGCGCGGTGCGCGGCGTCGCCGACCTCGGCAGGCAGGTAGCGGCCGATCGGGTCATCGAGCTGCAGTCTGCCCTCGTCGATGGCGATGCCGACGATCAGCGAGACCACACTCTTGGTGCCGCTCCACAGATTCCAGGGCACCCCGCCGGTGTGCGCGTTGTTCGGACCGGCGGCGATCAGACAATTGTTGCGGAACACCTGGATGTTGCGCCGACTCCGGTCCGCCGCCAACGCCATCGCCGCACGCAACGCGTCGGCGTCGAGCCCCACCTCCTCGGGTGCGGCGGTCTGCGGTTGTCGTCCGTCGACGACCTCGCACTCCTTCTGCCCTGCGGGCGCGGCATTGGCTGTGTCGCCCGATAATTCGGCTCCCACCAGCAGTGTCGCTGCCGTGATCGCGGACAGCACAGTGTTTTTCAGCGAACGATGCACGCCACTCCCCCATTCCAACCGGTTCTGGTCGGCACATCGAGCGCGGCGGTGGCCCGGTTACCGTCGGGACTGCCCCGACTTATTGGGCCAACTCTCCTGGCGGCAGACGATCTACTAGCCGGATGCGTATCTTACTTGATCAGCTGGCTCAGGGTTGACGCATACAGCCTCACGTCAGGCATGCCGAATACTCAGCAAAATCTTATTCAAGCTGCGATGTCGATCACTTCTCCGGCATCTCACCTGGTCGACAGCAAAAGCGCGTCTCCTCATCATCTACTATCGATCTCAGTAGATATGCAGAAAGGCAACGAGGCCATGACGCAACACCCCTTCCCCACTGAACCGACTACCACCCGCCGGGCAGCACGCCACTCCGCGCGGACCAGAGCCCTCGCGCTCCTCGCGATCGCGGCGGTCGCGGGCGGCACCGTCATCGGCGCCGGAACCGCAACGGCGACAACGGCAACCGCGAGCAACCAGCCCTGTCTGTGGGCAGGCACCGCCTACCCGCCCGGCTCGACGATCGTCGCGGGCGGCCAGAACTACCGGTGCGGCACAGACCGCGGCGCACCGTCCTGGTCGCGGGGCCGCACCGACTCAGCGTCGAGCACTGTCGCCAACCCCGGCTCCTACACCAACCCCACCGGCCTGTTCAGCGCGGGCGCGCGGCAACCAGGCACGGGCTACAACGACTATTGCGTCGGCGGCCAGCTGATCGGCGGCCACGAAGACATCTACCAGGTGGCGACCGCCCGCAACGGCGCCGTCTTCTGGAAGGCCGCCGCCCCGATCTCCGAGTGGGCCTTCGACGCCGGCGCCGCTCGGCCCGGCCCGTCCGGCCGGACGGCCAGCCTCTGCATCGACGGCAACCTCACCTGACCAGCGCGTCAGAGGCGCGCCGACGCGTAACCTATCGCGTCGTCGAGGATGGACAGGCCGAGCGACAGCTCCCCCTCCGTTGCGGTCAGCGCAGGGGCGATCCGGAAGACACCGCCCATGCCTGGCAGCTGCACGATATTCATGTGCAGGCCCAACTCCAGACAGCGGCGGGTGATCAGCGCACCGAGTTCATCGGAGCCCCTTGCCGTTTCGTGCAGTTGCAGACCGGCGAGCAGGCCACGACCCCGGATGTCGGCGACCACGTCATGCCGCTCGGCGATGTCGGTAAGTCCTTGGCGCAGTAGACCACCGAGCTCGGCGGCACGCTCGTCGAGCCGGTCTCGGATGAGCACGTCGAGCACGGTGTTGCCGACCGCGGCCACCAGCGGATCCGACACGTGCGTGGTGAAGAACAGATAGCCGCGCTCGTGCGCGGCCTGCTCGATCTCCGCGCTGGTGAGCACGGCCGCCAGCGGCAGCCCGGCACCGAGCGTCTTGGACAGGGTGAGGATGTCGGGCACCACGCCGTCGCGTTCGAACGCGTACCAGGTTCCGGTGCGGCACAGGCCCGTTTGCGCTTCGTCGAGGATCAGCAGCATGCCGCGGTCGCGGCACTTCTGCTGGAGCGCGGCGAAGTATCCCGGCGGCGGTTCGACGACGCCACCGGAGCTCAGGATCGGCTCGACCAGGCAGGCGGCCAGGCTACCGACCGACTGGGCGTCGATCAGCTCGAACGCGAGGTCGAGCTGGCGGCGCCAGTCGAAATCACCACCGGCGGTGGTGAAGTCGGGCCGGAACGCACTCGGCACCGGAATCGCGAAGTTCCCTGGCGCGGCAGGGCCGTAGCCCTTGCGACCCGCGCTGTAGGTCGCGCTCGCCGCCGCCTGCGTCATGCCGTGCCAGGAGCGGGCGAAGGACACGATCTCGTGCTTACCGGTGACGAGCTTGGCCATTCGCAGCGCGGCCTCGTTGGATTCGGCGCCGGTGGTCAGCAGCAGCACCTTCTCCAACGGCGCAGGCACCGTCGCCGCCAGCCTGCGGGCCAGATCGACGACAGGGCGGCTGAGCATGCCGCTGAAGAGGTGGTCCAGTTCACCGACCTGCCGCCGCACCGTCGCGACGATCTCCGGATGTGCGTGGCCGAGAATCGCGCTCATCTGACCCGAGGTGAAATCCAGTATCTCCCTGCCGCTTTCGGTGTACAGGAAGCTGCCTGCGGCACGGGCGATGATCTCGGGAGTGAAGGTGCCCGCGCCGGCGTAGCGGACCAGGTGCCGGTCGGCGTCGGCCCAGAAGTCCGCGGTGGACAGCGGTGCCGCAGTGGAGAAAGCCATGTCTCGACGGTAAGGCGGCCCGAGCATCACGTCCATCACACAATTCCGGCTGTACTGTTCGGCAAAACCGCACAACAATCGACCCATGCTCAACCCGTGGCGACTACGTTTGCTCAGCCAGCTCGATTCCCTTGGCACCGTCCGTGCGGTCGCGCAGGCGGCCAACCTGAGCGCATCCAGCGTGTCCCAGCAGCTGGCGGTGCTCGAGGCCGAAACACACACCAGGCTGCTGGAACGCACCGGCCGCCGGGTCAGGCTCACGCCCGCCGGGCTGATCCTGGCCCGGCGGGCCAGGGCGATCCTCGACCACATGGGCAGCGTCGAAGCCGAATTGCGCAGCCTCGGTGCGGAACCCGTCGGCCTGGTCCGGCTCGGCGCCTTCCAGAGCGCCATCCACTCCCTCTGCGTGCCCGCGGTGACCAGGCTCGCGCAGGCGCATCCGCACCTCGATATCGAACTGCACGAGCTGGAACCGCACGAAAGCATGCCGGCGCTGCGGGTCGGCGATGTCGACGTCATCATCACCACCACCGATTTCGTCGAACAGCCGCTCGGTCCCGACGTCGACATCGTGCCGCTGGCCACCGATCCCATCGTGCTCGTGCTGCCGCCGGGACGGTCCGCGCGCGGGCCCGCCGAACTCGCCGCCTACGCCGACGAGCCGTGGGCGTTCGATATGCCCAAGTCCTACATGGCGACCTTGGCGACTCGGCTTTGCCGGGAATCGGGTTTCGAGCCGAAAGTGGTCTGCCGCTTCAGCAATTACATGATGACCTTGCAGCACGTCGAGGCGGGGCTGTCGATCGCGCTGCTGCCCGGCCTTGCCGTCGATCCGCGTTACCGCGTGACGACCAGGGAGCTCGCCGGTCCGGTCACCCGCACGATCACCGCGGCGATCCGGCGCGGGGTGCCCCCTCGGGCCGCCGTCAACGTGGTGCTCGACGCCTTACGCAGCCACGACGCGCTGCCTGGTATCGACGGCGCTGCCCCATAACCGGCGAAAATCGCCGTTCAACAGGTGTTTTGCGGTGCTCGGCGCAGGTCGGAGCCGGAATGGCCGGGGCCGCAACGGACTCCACCCGTGAAATACGGCGGAAATTATTATCGCCATATCCCCAGGTCAACAAGGGTTTTCGCCATCAATAACGCAAGGCGTTATCGTTTTGTTATTGTTTTAGCGTGTGTCTGAATATGTTTCACCGGGTTTGTGTCGAATGATGGGAAATCGGATCCGGCTTGGACTGACAGCTCACCGTGATGTTCTCGAATCTATTCGAAGACTTTGGTGAAGTCCGGTTCGCCATCGGTGCGGCGTTGCGTGGCCCGCCAAGGCCTTCGATATGACCATCGGAGGACCTGATCATGGCTTCGAAGAACGACGAACCCCGAACTACCCGCTTCCTGCAGCAGCTGCTCTGGTGGGCACTTGCCGCAGGAGTTGTCCTCGGCGCCGCACTCGGCGCCCTGCTCTGTACCGCAGGAGAGGCTTCGGCACAGACGGTCACCGTCCCCGGCCTCGGAAACATCGAAGTGCCGATCGAAATCGCCATCCCCGCAGGCATTCCCGGAATGCCGGTCTCGATACCGCAGCAGGAGAGCGCGGAACCCGCAGCTCCCGCACCGGTCGAGTTCTCCGCTCCCGGAATCAGCTTCGCGCTCCCAGACCTCCCAGGCCTCGAAAAGCTCGGCCTGACAGGGATTCCCGGCTTCAAGTCACCAACACCCGTGCAGCCCAAGCTCGCTCCGCACAAGTCGACCGGCGAGGTGGCGGTCGACGCGGCCCGCGCCAAGCTCGGCGCCAACTACAGCGGCGGCTCAGCAGGCCCCGACGCCTTCGACTGCTCGGGCCTGGTCCAGTGGTCCTACGAGCAAGCAGGCGTCTCGGTGCCGCGCACCAGCTACGACCAGCTCGCCGCCGGAACCCCTGTCGCGCAGGAGGACCTGCGCCCCGGCGACGTAGTGTCGTTCTACGGCGGCGGCCACTCCGCCATCTACGCAGGCGACGGCAAGGTCATCCACGCCTCCACCTACGGCACCGGCGTAGTCGAATCCCCCATGGCAACAATGCCCTACGCAGGCGCCTGCCGCTTCCAGGACTAGCAACACGACGGCCGCTCCGGGTTCTCCTGTCATGCTTGCCGGGTGAACGCTGGGGAGATAGCGGTCGGTTTCGCACCCGACCTGCATGTGTTCGTCGCTGCCGCGCTGCGCGGTGGGCCGACCGCCGTTCGGACCGACGGGATGTCGACCCTCGGACACGTCGTCGAGTCACTCGGGGTACCACTCACCGAGGTCGGCGCGCTGCTGGTCGACGGGCGACCCTCGGGTCGGTCGCACATTCCGTCCGATGGCGAGGCGGTCGAGGTGCGCGGCTTGGTTCGCCCGCTGAATACGACTGAGCCACTGCGCCTTCTGCTCGATATTCACCTCGGGACGTTGGCGCGGCGGCTGCGACTGCTCGGGATCGACACTGCGTACGAGAACCCCGATATCGGCGATGCCGCATTGGCCACGCGGTCGGCGACCGAGCAGCGCGTGCTGCTGTCGCGCGATCGCGGACTGCTGCGCCGTCGAGAGATCTTCGCGGGCGCTTACATATACAGCCATCGCCCGGCCGAGCAGCTCGATGACGTACTGTCTCGCTTCGCACCACCGCTGGCTCCGTGGACTCGCTGTACGGCCTGCAACGGCAGGCTCGCTGACGCGGACAAAGCTGCGGTGCGCGAACAGATTCCGGATGAGACCGAGCGCACCTACGACACCTTCGCGCAGTGTGTCGACTGCGGCCAGGCCTACTGGAAAGGCGCCCATCACGCTCGCCTCAGCGCCATCGTCGACGATGCCGTTGCGCGGTTCGGTCCCGGCGGTACTCGATGATTTTTCGATTATTCGGGATGGATGCGGAATTGACGGGCTCGTATTGAATTCACGTGGGTGACGCCCGATATTGAGGGGCGGCACAATGCGAGAGTTCAGGAGTCGAGGATGGACAGCGACGCTTCGACGGTCAACCCGTGGCCCGGACTGACACACCGGGCGCGCGAGGGTGAACTGCGGCTCGACCCGGAGGCGGCACGCACCGCGGCTGACTATGCCGCCGACGCGCTGTATGCGGTGTTCGCGGTCGAAGATCGACTCAGCGACATCCGGGTACACACCGGGTTCAGCGACAACGGCCACCTGAACTCCGCGACGACGCTCGCGGCGAGGTACGACGAGTCCGCACACGACCTAGGTCGAATTCTGGTCGCGCACAAGGCGATTCTGACCGCGATGAGCGAGCACTTCGTGGTGGCGGGCAAACTGTTCCGCGATTCCGAGGAGGACAGGAAAGTCACGATCGGCCGGATCGCGTCCGGCGCGCAGCTGCGTGGCGCCACCTATCCGCCCGCGCCCGTCGCAGGCAAGAGCACGCCGCCCCGGGACGCACCCAAACCCGAACCCGCAGGCACAAATCCGATCGACGCGGAGAACCCCTACGGCCAGACGGTCAAGTGGTTCTACCTCGCGGGCGCAGGCATGCAACCCCAACCGCCCACGGACGCCGCGGCAACCTGGGGGTGGATGGCCGAACGGTTGAACACCGCCTTCACCACCTTCGCCGGCCAGCTCCAGGAGATGGAGAAGAAGGGCGCATGGACCGGTAGAGCCATCAACGCCGCCATCGACGCGGCAAATGCCTACCGCGACAACGTCGACGCCCTGTCCGGTGCGATGCGACAGGTCGCGGGCAGCCTGAACTACGCGTCGAGCTGGCTGGCGCACACCAAGGTGGCGATGCCGACCAGCCCGCGCCCCGCCGAACCAGGCAGTGCGGCGGAAGACAAAATCGTCAATGACGCCATCCTCGCCTGGTTGAAGCACTACGAGCCGGGGTTGACGGGCTCCAGTCTCGCGATACCGATCCTGCCCGAGGCGCGAAGTACCCCGCCGGAGATGCGGATTCAGCAGAGTCCGACCGAGACGACCGACCGCGAACCGAAGCCGACCTCCGAGGCCACGGCCGACCAACGGGCCGAACCGTCGCTGGACCGCCTGTTCTCCCAGGCTAGTTCGTTGCTGCAGCAGGGCACCCAACTAGCGCAACCTCTTGTCTCGAATCCGGTTCTCCCGCCGCTCACTTCGGCCGCGCTCGACCCGGCCAAACCGAGCAAACCCGCGGGCGGGATCGGCGGTCCCGGCCCCGGGCCGACGCCGCGCAGCCTCGTCCAGCAGTCGGCAAAGCTGTTCCCCCGCGCCGCAGTCGCCCCGGCGACGCCGGTGGTCTCCGCAGGCACGGCCGGAGCAATGTCGCCGGGCATACCGGGGATGGCGCCACCGATCGGCGGTGCAGGCATGATGGGCGGCCGTCCGGAACACAAACGGGCCGAATTCCTGAGCTCGGAAGACAATATGGACGAGGCGATCGGGGGCGATCCCGTGGCGTACCACGCTGTGCTGCAGCAATGACCTGCGTGCGGACGTTCACCGACCTGGATTTCCTCGTGCTGTGGGAGGGGGTGCGCCAGGATTTCTTGCCTGCGCCGCTCACCTTCACCAGCCGGACGCCGAGCTACCGCGCTTTTCTGCAGGAGAAGGCCGAGACCCGCGAACGGTGGCGCCACGAGAAGGAAGCACTCGGCGGACTGTTCGCGATGTTGACCGAGCCGGATATCGCGATCGAGGTGCGCGGCCACAGCGGCAGCGACCCCGGCGACCCCGCCTGCAGCATTCGGATGCTCGCGGCGCGGTCCGGTGAGCGTGGCTGCCTGGTGGTGCAGGCACCGGGGGAAACGTTGCGGCACAGCGCCGGTTTCACGGTAACCGAGTGTGGGGCACTGCATTTGGCTCAAGTGGTGGCGGCGGCCCTGCCTGCGGCGTGCGCGGGCAAGCGGTCGGACGTCGAGCTGATCGCGCCGTCGGAGCACGACGAGCTGGACTATCGGGTCCGTGAGTCGATCGTCCGCGCGGTGGCGGGTGGGACGACGTGGGACCGCTCGGCGGAATTCCTCGCGCATCCGGTGACGCGTCTCGGCACGATCGAGGTGGTGCAGGGCCGATCACTGTTCGGCCCGCGCGGTATCGCCCGCCACCGGCTGCACTGGCGTGATCTCGACGAGGACGGGCGCTATGTCATCGCCGATCAGTCGGCACCGATCGCGGCGCCCGCGGACCTGCGGCAATTGACGTCGCTGATCAACGTCCGGATCGCCGAGGTGGTCCGGGCGATCAAGGATGAACGCGGCTGAGGGGAAACCCCGTCACTCAGTCGTTGTCTGCCGGTTCTTCGACCGGCGCGCTCCGCAGCCGAACGACCCCGGCATCGAGGTCGAGGTCGACGCGGGGACGATGCTGCTCGCCAGCACTGTCCTCGCTGCCCTCGTCGGCCAGCTTCTGCCCGGGAAATAGTTCGCCCATCACGCCCACGGTTCCAGGGTAGCTCGTCGCGGCATCAGCGCACCGCTGACCTGTCAATAGCTTTGGTGGCGGCCGGAAATACATTTGTCCATAAACGCAACGCGGACGGTGGTCGACGGGGTCCGAAAAACGCGGATCGTCATCGTAGGATTCTTCGAACCATTCCACTGCTCGCGAGGAGTCCAATGCTGCTGAAGCTGGTCAGGGCGTCGATGGCTGCCACGGTTCTCGCGCTCACGGCTTCATTCGGCTATTACTGGTGGACATTCGGAAGGCCGGACTGGATGTGGAATGGGCCGGAGACAATCGCGATTTCCTGGCAGCGTTTCGCGGTCAATGGCCCCTATCCGGATTCGGAGAATCCGTGGGTCTGTCTCGCAGGCAGGCAATCCATCCCGATGACCCATCTCGAGTATTGCCGGGTGGAGCCCCAGGAAGCGTCGCTTGCCGTCCTGTACTGGTACGGCAGCGAGTTCTACACCTTCAACATCCAGGAGCCGCTGACCTTCCCGTAGCGCCCGATCGGCACCGACGCAGGCCTATAGGGTGAACCACCATGGCCGTCTATCTCGTCACCGGCGCCGCGGGCTTCATCGGCGCCAACTATGTGCACCTGTTGCTGGAGTGGGAACCCGACGCGCAGGTGATCGCGGTCGATTACCTCGGCGTCGCCGGAAACCGGGCCAACCTCGACCCGGTGCGCGACCGAATTACCTTCGAGCAGACCGATATCGCCGACTTCGGGGCGATGAGCGCGCTCTATCGGCGGTATCGGCCGGACCATGTGGTGAACTTCGCCGCCGAGTCGCACAACGACCGGGCGATCCTGGCGCCGTCGGCGTTCATGCGGTCCAATGCGCTCGGCGCGCAGGTGATGCTCGAATGCAGTCGGCTGCATCCGGTGCGGTCGCATCTGCACGTGTCGACGATCGAGGTGTACGGCGAGCTGCCCGCCGACGCGCAGTGGTTCACCGAGCGGTCCCCGTTGAACGCGAAGACGCCTTACAGCGCCGCGAAGGCCGCAGGCGATCAGATGGTGCGCGCCTACATGGCGACCTATCCGGACATGAACATCCGGTTGACGCACTGCGCCAACAACTTCGGGCCGTACCAGCTGCCGGAGAAGCTGATCCCGTTGGCGGTCACGAACGTCCTGCGCGGCCGCAAGATCCCGGTGTACGGGGACGGGCTGCAGTCCAGGGATTGGCTGCACGTGGCCGACCACTGCGCCGCGGTGCACCGGGTGCTGCATGCGGAACTCGATCCGATTCCGGCTGCGGCCGCGACCGATCCCGGCCTCCTGCCGATCTTCGATATCAGCGCCCGCCACGAGGTGAGCAACCTCGACATTGCCACCCTCGTGGTGACGGAACTCGGCTTGGCTCCCGAGGAATGGATCGAGCATGTCCCGGACCGGCCGAACCACGACCGCCGCTACGTCATCGACCCGGTGAAGCTGGAAACCGAACTCGGTTGGCGACCCACCCGCGAGTTCGCCCCCGAGATGGCCGCGACGGTCGCCTGGTATCGCGACCACCGCGACTGGTGGGAGGCGATTCTGGCGGACAAGGGCGAGTTGGGTATCGATTGGAGCCAGCTCCCCGCAGGCACGAGCTAGCCGCATCGCGGCGGGTCGCGGCGACTTCGCCTGGTAGCTCAGCTCGCCTTGCGGAAGTACGTGAGATCGAAGTCGTGTTCCCAGGTGCTGCCGTCGGCTGATTTCTCCCATGCGCCGGCGATCCGGCTGCCGTCTTCGTTGAACGTGCCAGTATAGCGCTGGGAGAAGCCGGGTTCCATGCGCCACATGCGCAGGACGCCGTCGTCCAGGCTCATCTGATAGGTGCGGCTGACGCCGCGGGAATCGTAGTGGTGCCTGACGAACTCACCGTCCCCGGCGGCGCCGATGATGACGATCGTGTCCGGTGCCGCGGGGTTGTCGATGATCGAACGCTCCACCAGGAAGCGTTTGGTCTTCATCCACTCGTAGGTGGTTGTGCCGCCCCGATCGGTGACGGCCGGGCTGCCAGGGCCGAAGAAGTCTGCCGCGAAGAAGACCTCGACTCCCCATTCACCCAGCAACGGTTCGAGGCGTTCGAGCGAGACATCCCGGTCGTCGGGAACGTCCGAGGGCTGTGGGTCCTGTGCATCCGTCATCGCGATTCCTCACCTGGTAGTAGTCCTCACTCACAGAGACGGCGCAATCCTCGCAAATTCATCGACAGGCCCGGCGAGGATCTGCCGACTCGGCGCAGTTCGGTCATTCAGCGAACTTGGCGCAAACCCGTGTATGTCTGGCACTCACACCACTGCCGCGCACGACGGGTCGGCACTACCTTGATCTTCGATGACAGAACAAGTGCCGCGTGTTGTTCGCAGCGACCACGTCTCCTGCGATGCACCCAGCTGCCACGGAGGGTCGAGTGAACGTTGCTACGTACCTGCTTGACGAACTTGCTCGGCGCGGTGTGCGCCATTTGTTCGGCGTCCCTGGCGATTACAATCTGCCGTTGCTCGAAATCGTGCTGGCGCACGGCAAGTTGGCGTGGGTGGGCAACGTCAACGAACTCAACGCCGCCTTCGCCGCCGACGGGTACGCCAGGACCACCGGGTTGGCCGCGGTCGCGTTGACCTATGGAGTCGGCGAACTCAGTGCGATCAACGGTGTCGCCGGGTCCTGCTCGGAGAACGTGCCCGTGGTGGTGATCGCCAGTGCGCCGTCGCGCGAACAGATTCGATCCGGCGCCCCGATGCATCACGGTCTCGCGGACGGAGATTGGGCGCACTTCCTCCGTGCCTATACGGAAGTGACTGCGGCACAGGCGGTGCTGAGCCCGGAGAACGCGATCGAGGAGATCGACAGAGTGCTGGCCGTCGCCGAAACCGAACGGCGACCGGTCTACATCGCGATCCCTTCCGATGTACCGGGTCTTCCGGTCGTCCGGAATACGCCGATCGCAGTACCGCCAACGCTGCTGGATTCGGGCCCGATACAGGTCGAATTCCTAGTGGCGGCACACGATCTGGTCGCCAGGGCGCGGCGGCCGGTGATCTTGCTCGGGCACGAGGCCGCGCGGTTCGGCGTAGCCGAGCTGGTGCAGCATCTCGCGGCGACGGCAGGCATCCCGGTGGCGATCACCCCGATGGCGAAAGGAGCGGTCGACGAGCAGGCCGTGCCTTGGCTCGGCTTGTACAACGGTGCGGCAAGCGACGACGAAGTTCGCGCCGCGGTCGAGGACGCCGATCTGTTGGTGCGGATCGGCACCCGGCTGTCGCATCTCGAAACAGCAGGCTTCACGGCACGATTCGACGAGCGCCGGGTCATCGACCTGCGCCCGGCGCACAGCACGGTCGGCACCGTGCGCTTCGCCCCGTTGCCCCTCCGGCAAGCCTTGATCGGGTTGACCGACCTGTTCACCTCGATCGGCGGCCCACTGGATCACACCGCGCAAACGTGCAGGCAGGAAACCACCGGACTGCCACCGGTCGAGACGAGCGCGCCGCTGACGCAGGCCGTGCTGTGGCCGGCGCTGACGGCGGCGCTGCAGCCCGGCGACACGGTGATCACCAGCTCGGGCACCTCGTTCTGGGGCATGCTCGATCAGCCGCTGCCCAGCGGAGTCACGTTTGTCGCCGCGCCACACTGGGGATCGATCGGCGGCTCCCTGCCCGCCGCATTGGGCGTCGGGCTCGCCGCGCCCCTGCGCCGCATCGTTCTGGTGATCGGTGACGGGGCGCTACAACTGACCGTGCAGGAGCTGGCAACCATTGAGCGGTGGCAGATTCCGTTGACGCTGGTGGTGGTCGCCAACGACGGGTACACCATCGAACGTGTCATCGACGGTCCCGCCGCGATCTACAACGACATCGCCCAGTGGGACCACCTGGCCGTGGTGCGTGCGATGGCGGGCGCCGAGGTGTCCGGCACTACCGCGCGCACTGCGGGCGAGCTGCTGGAGGTGCTGGAGCACTGGCAATATCGCGACCGACGGTTGCACGTGCTCGAGGTGCGCACCGCGCCGTTGGACGTGCCGTCGCGACTGCGCACATTCATCGAAACACTTGCCGCGCAACGCCGATCAGCGAGTGCCTGATGCGCGAGCTGGTGTGGAACCGGATGACCGCCGCCGAGCTGCGCGCTCAGGCTGCGCGCGACGCGGTTGTCCTGCTGCCGGTGGGTTCCACCGAACAGCACGGCCCGCACCTGCCGACCGGGGTGGACGACTTCCTCGCCGACGAGGTGTGCCGGCGGGCGGCCGAGTATGCCTGCACGCGCCGTGACGTGGTGGTGGCGCCCTCGGTCCGATTCGGGCTTGCCGAGCACCACATGGCATTCGGCGGCACGTTCACGCTGACACTGGCCACGATGCACGCCCTGCTGCGCGATCTCTGTCGTTCGATCCTTCGGGCCGGATTCTCGAAGATCCTGATCGTCAACGGACACGGCGGCAACATCGCCGCCCTCGGCGCGCTGGTGACCGAGCTCGCCACCGAGTTGTCCGCGCAGATCGCCGTCACCACCTACTTCGTGGCGGGCCGCGCGACGATCGCGGAAATCCTCGACACCCAGGACACTCTCATGCACGCCTGTGAAGCCGAGACATCGATGATCATGGCGACGATGCCCGAGCTGGTCCGGATGCCCGCACTCGCCGAGGCAGTCGGTCCCGCAATCGAATTGCCGACCGAAGGCCTGGTGACTGTCCCAATATCACTCGCGGCCATCACCTCGCCAGGCGTGGCAGGAGATGCCAGAGCGGCGACCGCGGCCAAAGGAAAAGCATTGCTGGACGGGTGTGCACATGCGATCGCGAACCTGCTCGTCGACGTCCCCTGGTGGGCACCAGCGGATCACTCGGTGTCGCGTGCCCGGAAGGCACCTCGGTAGGCAGAGGGACTGAGACCGACCACCCGTTTGAAACAGTCGCGAAAGGCTGTGGTGGAACCGAATCCGACGGTGGTGGCGATTCGATCGATCGTGTCGCTGGTCGCTTCGAGGAAGTATTGGGCGCGGCGAATGCGGGCGCGAAACAACCAGCGCAGTGGTGTGGTTCCGGTGTGTTCGCGGAATCGACGATTGAGGGTGCGCGCGCTCATCCCGGCATGGGCCGCGATGTCGTCGACCGTGAGATCGTCGCCGATATTTTCCTCCAACCAGCCCAAGAGCGGCTCCAACGTGGAGCCCTGCGGCATCGGCAGATTGTCATGGACGATGAACTGGGCTTGCCCGCCTTCCCGCTCCAACGGCATCACGTTGGTGCGCGCAGCGGTCGCGGCGACCGCCGATCCGTAATCGCGCCGGACCATATGCAGGCACAGGTCGAGCCCGGCGGCCGCGCCTGCCGAGGTGAGAAATTGACCGTTGTCGACATACAGCACATTCGGGTCGACCGCAATCTCCGGATAGCGTTGGGCGAGCTTCGCAACGGAATTCCAGTGCGTGGTCGCGCGGTATCCGTTGAGCAATCCGGTAGCGGCGAAGACAAATGCACCCGAGCAGATGGATGCGATGCGTGCTCCATTTTTCGCGGCGTTCAGCAGCGCATCGATCACCTCGGCAGAGACGGGCAACTCCGGGCTTGCCCGGCCGGGCAGAATAATGGTGTCGGCTTCGGCGAGCGTTTCCAGACCCCAATGCAGTTGAAAAGTAAAAGCTTCGGTGTCGACGGTGGGTGTCGCCGCACAAATCCGCACACGGTAAGGCGCGCGATCATCCGGCAGGCGAACACGCGTGAACACCTCGAACGGTATGGCCAGATCGAAGGGGACGACCTGATCGACAGCGAGCACGGCCACGGTGTGCATGACAACACCATAGAGGTAGCTGGCAGGAATCCGTTGATCCGTGGCAGCCGGACCCGTTCCGGCGACGTGACCGGCCAACTAGATTTGCGTGACCGACCGGATTTCCGCCGAATAGAAACGAATCCGAGGAACTGCCATGGAACGTCGGGATCTCCTGCTTTCATTCATGCTCCTGGCAACAACGGCGACCATCACGGGATGCGAAACACCCGACTCCGAAGCCAATAGCCTCGCCACGCGATTGGAAAACGCAATGTACACAGAAACCGTGGAAAAATGGCGCGCAGCGCTGGTGGCAGGCGATATCGACACCGTGGTCTCCTACCTGTCCCCGGACGTACATCTCTATTCTCCGCTGAAGGCGACCGTAATAGGCCGCCAGGAGGTGGACCACGGATTTGTGGCAACCATCCGTAGCGCGTTCCCACCCGATCTTCGATTCACCGGTCACCTGTCCGGCACCGCCGAGGACCGCGACGGCAACCCGAAGGAGACGCATGTGCTGCCGTTCCGGTCCGGGCCCGACTACGGCGGCGTTCTCACCCTTCAGTTCGACAACCAAGGCCGCATCGACGCGGTGGCCGTCTACAGCACCTTGCGGGCGCTGACGGCCGCGATCGGCCCGATCCTCGACCAGGCAGTCATCGCGCTGCAGTCCCCTCGCTGAACAGGGCAGAACGCCATGAATATTCGCCCCGAGATCGTCCTCGTGCACGGCGCGTTCGTCGATAGTTCGATGTGGACAAGCGTCATCGCCACACTCGACGGGTGGGGCTATCGGTCGGTCGCGGTCAACAACCCGTTACGCAGTGTCGCCCACGATGCCGCGCATGTGGCTGACGTGGTGTCCGGAATCGACGGACCCGTTGTGCTGGTCGGCCATTCCTACGGCGGATTCGTCATCAGCAATGCCGCGCTCAATGCCGCGAACGCCGTCGGGCTGGTCTACGTCGCCGCGTTCGCGCCGGAAGCAGGCGAGACCGCCAACGACATCGTGACCCGCTACCCCGAAACTTCGATCGGGCAGGCGCTACGCATGCGCGAAGTCATCGCCGCCGACGGCACGTCCGGCGTCGAGCTCTATCTCGATTTCAACCGCTATCGCGCGGTGGCCGCCCACGACGTACCCGCCGAGCAGGCCAAGCGCATGGCTGCCGCCCAACGCCCCGTCGCCGCAGGCGCTTTCGATACACCGTCGGGCGTTCCGGCGTGGCGACACCTACCGAGCTGGTATCAGGTGTCGCGCGACGACGCCGCGCTGCACCCGCTTGCCCAACAGGCCATGGCCGAACGGAGCGGTTCGTTCGTGATCGACCTCGACGCCTCCCACTCCTCGCCGGTCTCACACCCCGCGGCCATCGCCGAACTCATCCGAGTTGCGGCCGAGTACACAGCGCACTGAGAAATGGTGAGGCACATGGACCACTATCGCCCGGCACGGTTTGTGTTGGCAGCTCTGGCGGCGGTGGTGGCCGTGCTGTTCCTTGCACCACCCGCCTACCCGGATACCCAACAGCCGCAGACGATTTCGGCACTGACCTACGCTACGGCCGGCGACACCGATCTCCAGCTCGACCTCTACCTCCCGGCCACCGCGGGGCCCCATCCGCTGGTGATCTTCCTCCACGGTGGCGCTTGGGTCAGCTTTTCGCGTGCGGGTTACCCCATCCCGATGCCATGGGGAACGGTGCCCGGCGTGGCCGCCTCGTTGGTCGAGCGCGGCTATGCCGTCGCGAGCGTTGGTTACCGGCTCGCCACCGTCGCGCCGTGGCCCGCGCAGATACATGACGTCAAGGCAGCGGTCCGCTGGCTCAGAAGCAATTCCGCCACTTACGGTTTCGACCCTGATCGGTTCGCGGCCTTGGGCGAATCCTCCGGCGGCCATATCGCGGCCGTGCTCGGCGTCAGCGGCGATGTTGCCGAGCTGGAAGGAACCGAGGGCAGCCTCGGCGTCTCCAGCCGTGTCCAAGCCGTCGTCGACTGGTTCGGCGCGACCGACCTGCTGACCCTTGGGCCACAGTCGATTCCGTTCAGTCTGCCCAAGAACCTGCCCGGTTCACCGGAGGCGCGACTGGTGGACTGCGTGCCCACCGACTGTCCGGACAAGGCAAGGGCAGCGAGCCCGGTCTACTACGTCACGCGCGACGCTCCGCCCTTTCTGATCCAACACGGCGAACTCGATCATGTCGTGCCGTTCGGCCAAAGTGTCCAGCTCCGTGACGCTTTGGTCGCGGCAGGCGTGCCCACCGAATTCCACAGTTGCCCGATGACCGACCACGAGTTCGTCGGGCTCGCCTCCCCCGGCGTCGTCCTGCAGACCGTGTTCGACTTCCTCGGCACCCACCTGCATCCCGGCTAGCGAAAGCGACGCATCCATGCGCATCGAGCAAAGGCTTGCCGACCTCGGCCTCTCCCTTCCCGATCCACCGAAGTTGCCGCCGGGAACAATCGTGCCGTTCTCCTTCGTGCGGGTGCACGGCAACCGAGCCCTCATCTCCGGACACGGCCCGCTGCTCAGCGACGGCTCGCTGGCGGAACCGCTCGGCAAGGTCGGTGCGGAGGTGACCGAGGAACAGGGCTATCTCGCCGCTCGCCGCACCGCGCTGGCCATCCTCTCGTCACTGCAACGTGAACTCGGCGATCTCGACCGAATCACCGCCTGGGTCAAGGTCTTCGGCATGGTCGCCGTCGCCCCCGGTTTCACCGGCACGCTCGCCGTGATCAACGGTTTCTCCGACGTGATCCTCGAACTGTGGGGCGACCGGGCAGGCGCCCACGCCCGCTCCGCCGTCGGACTCGCCGAGCTCCCGTTCGGCATACCGGTCGAGATCGAGGGCGAAGTCGCCATCGACGACCTCCGCTGATCGGATCAGCGGGGTTGCGGGTACCACTCGATGCGGCCACCCTGGAAATCTTGGGCTCGGCCACCGTTGTAGTCGTACTCATCGCTGATCGGATACCCGTATCGGCCGTTCTCCCAATTCTGGCCGGCCCAGGTTTCTCTGATCGCGCCGACCACCACGCGGGCACCGGTGCCGGACGACCAGTAGATCGAGCCGCCTTGGAAATGCTGTCCAGCCCCGTTGCCCCTGGCCACGAACTCGTCGGTGACCGGGAAGCCGAGTCGGCCGTCCTCCCATGAGAGGGTGGCCCACTTGTCACGGATCGCACCCCACGTGTTGTGCGCACCGGTCGTGCTCGACCAGTGGATCGTCCCGCCCTCGAAGTGGTTGAATCGTCCCGGCTTTCGCGTCGGCAACTCTCTGGTGGTCGGATACCGCAACGCGCCGTTCTCCCAGCCGAGCTCGCCCCATTTGGCGCGAATCGCGCCGCCGATCTGATTGGCGTGCGCGCCGGATACCAGCGGATGCCAGTAGATCGCGCTGCCCTTCTCGAATGCCTGCCACCGGCCGCCGCGGGCGGCATCGGACTCCGGGTTCACCGGGTTGCCGAAGAAGGTGAACCCGCCGGACTCGTCGTATTCGACCTCGATCGCTCCGCCGACGTCATAGGGCCCGATCGGCCGCGCAGCCGCGCCGAGCGGAGCCGAGGTGGCGGCGATGAGCAGCACGAGGACCGTGCCGCCTCGGATCATCCTGTTCGACCGCCGTTTCGGCTGCTTCTGATCACGTGACATGGCCTCTCCTCACACGATTTCGACCTGGACTCGGTACATGATCGAAATGCCCTCCCGCACATGACCATTCCAAGAGTTGAGTACCCGAAATCGCAGGATGCACACCGGGTCGTGGATCGGTCGCCTCGAGCGGTCTCGTGACACGGCCGAACGGCGGCGGGCCGATGCCCGGCTGCCGGGACCGGCACCGCAGATCCCACCGATGAATACCGGTCGGAATGTAATTCGCGAACCTTTTCCGCTCATATGCTTACGATTATCGGATCCATCGGAACCTTATGCGCAAATTCTCGCCGAGAACGAAGGTCCACCGACTCCGAAAATTGCCGCGTCTCCGCAATTATAGTTACCGCAAAGGAGTCGATATGATCAATAGTGAAATTAATAAGCTTATCGAAGAAACGTACACACTGGCGAGGGGGTTGCGACAAAAGGACCGGTCAGTCGATGAGGAAGCGTTGGCGGCCATAGACCAGGCCGCACGGTGGATGGGACAAGCGGCAGAGGCGAATCCCGAGCTCATTCCGTGTCCGGAGTACAAGATTCTACTGTGGAATATCGGGTGGTGCATTTATGAGGCCTCGTGGGCAGTTGTCTCGAAAGTGGAAGTAGCGTGGGAGCTCACCGGTCATGCCGAGAGCGCTCAACGCGCCGCGGTAATCGCGACACTGGCCGCCACCGCTCGCGCACTGCCATGGCCGCAGTATGCACCACGCGCTCTCGGCGCCATCCGATGCGAGGCGCTGGTCGAATCGAAGCGCGATACCCCTGACGGATACGACCATGCCTGGGTCTTCCACGACCAAGCAACGGACATGTACGACGACTTCAAGCAAAGTCTGATGGGCGCGGAAAAGAAGTTCGCCATCGGCCTCGACGAGGTGTTCATTCAGCTTGGGCTCGCGGAGACCGGAACAGCCTGCCGCGAGGCCGAACGCATCATCGGTCGCTGGGCAGAAGGTCGCGGCGACGCGTGGACCGAAGGCGGCGAAGACGTGTGGCTGCGGCGGCTGTACGTGCGGTTGTCCGAGGGTGCGGAGATCGGCGAACGCACCCTCGCCACCGTAGCGTCGGTCCATCTCGAGCACGGACTCGTCACCGAAGTCACCGAGGACCGAATGGCTTTGGTCACCGCATACCGGCAACCAGGCATTATGACCGCCCGCGCGCTGCTGCTCGCCGCCCCGTTGTGCGCCGATATGGACCGACTCGGCTTCCGGCCACCGGAGGACATGTCCTGGTCGATGGCGCAGGAGAATTTCCTTCGGCGTGCCGGCCACGCCTACCGCGCGATTCTCGACGACTCAGGGGCCCCCTATGCCCAGGATCATCTTCGCTCGCTGGTCCAACTTCGACTCAATTTCGCGCTGCTCACGCCCGGCCGATCGATGCCGTTGCAGACCGACCTGGCCGACTGCCTGACGATCGATCCACTGGACGATCGAGCTTGCGAGTCCCTTTCCCTCTGGTTGTCCCAGCGACCGGAGGACGATGCCAACGTGCTCGGCAGCGCGACCATGCCTGGCTACATGTGTGCGATCGAGCGCTGCGGAAAGCATCTCGGTAACAGCGAACTCAGCTATTTCGAGTGGCGTCGCAAGTGGCCGAACCTCGATCGGTACGTCAAACAGGAGGGTCGAGACGAACGGGTCGCCAATGCGCTGAACCTCTCAGCGGCACAATGCACTGAATGAAGCCCAGGCGTACACGTCGCTATCGAGATCGGATTTCTCGAGCTGGGCAAGCTGCGCGAGCCGTAAGGCTGCTGCCAGGGTCAGCGTCGGATCGGCGCGCAGAGCGGCCACCATCCCGGCCGCCAGAGCAGCGGTGTGTTCGTTGTCCACTTTGCCGTGACCGGCCACGACACACCGAGCACCCCCGGCAAGCACCGCGGCAGCGAAGCCGAGAGGTTCCTCGTCGAGTCGGTCCGAATCATTGCCGAGTTCACAAGCGGCAAGCAGTACGGATGCCGGCCACCGCGTCTGTAGCGCCTCATAGGCGCGGAACTCGTCCCCCGCCAGATGGACACGTTGGTTCAGCTTCGCTCCTGCGCCGTGGGTGGAGACGTGAACCAGGCCATAGTCCGAAATGGCTCGTACGAAAGGACTTCCACCGCGAGCGCGGCCATAGGCGCGCAGTCGACATGCCTGCAAGATCGACCCGTTTTCCGCATCGAGCCGCCAGGCCTTCTTCTCCTTCGTGAGGTCTAGCGCGGCAAATCCCGCGGGAAATCCGTCCGTGACCAAGTGCACGAGAACCGGATCCCGGACGACCGGCACGGGCGCACCGGTCATGACGGTGAGCACGGGAGTGTTCAACACCACGGCACGCTCTACCAGCCGCGTGCCTGCTTCATTGATCTGCAGCGCTTGCCACGGCAAACGATTGAGCAAACCGTGCGCGGACACCAGGAGCAGGATGGGATTCTCACAAGACGCCTCGTTCAGCGCGACCAACACGGTGTCAGGCAGCAGTTCCCTGGCCAATCGGTACCAGCTGTCGACGCCGGGCGGCTTCGGCACTTCTTCATCGGCGTTCTGCGCGGCCAACCATTCCGCGCGAAGACGAGTCACCCGCGGCGCTGGATCTTCGAAGAATTCCCGGAACGCAGCGCCTTTCGTCAGCTGATCGAAGGACACCGCGCCGTCCGGGGTGATCAGCGTGCGGAACCACACCGGTGACCCCTTGCGCGTCTCACCCAATGCGACATAGTCGAGGACAAACCTGCGACAGTCGTACCGACGACCACGCGCACGGCGTATTACTGCGCTCGCGTCGATCGGCTGCGGAAGCACCCAGTCGGCAAGGACCGGCGAGACCGTCTCGAGTGTTACGCCATACTCGTCGAGCTTCTTCTGGCGTACAGATACTTCGGCCCGGTCCAATACCTTTCCATCGGCCAACGCATCCTCGATTCGAAGCGTCTCACGCACCACCTCTCCGATCTGCCAACCAAGGTCTGCGTTTTGCTCGCGGATGAGTGCGGCAATGCCGGTTCGCTTGGCTAGCAAGGCGACATGCAGACCCAGTTTGCCGATATCTTCGTCGGGGTATCTGACCAACTGCATCGCGATATCGCCGAGAATGCGGCGAAGCGCGATCGAGAACGGTCCGCGCAACCGGGCAACCACGCGCTGGCCCCAGCGGATCTGTTCCAGCCTGCGAATAGCGCGCTGCAATTCGGCAACCATCTCCCTTGGTGCGGCAACGCCGCTGTGATCTATGACCGGGAATTCTGAAAGTGCGAGCGTCACCGAGAGGCCGTCGGTGGCAGCCAGCACCTCCTTCCGGTCGTAGCCGTCAGCGTAGGTAGCCGTGGAATTCAGCTCGCCGTTCGGATCTGCAAGGGCACGTGCAGCTCTCGATATATCGGCTGCCGCCTTGGTGTCGGGGGGATCCGAAACCAGCTCTGTCAAGCCGCGGGCAAAATCAAATCGACTGTGCGCTTGTCCCTCGAGCCACCAGCGCTCGCCCCCGTACGGCTCGACGAACTCCTGCTTCTTCGACTGCCACGTCCTATCGATGTTTCGATAGCGGCGCCTCCGGTCACGCACCCACCCGGTGAGCACGGGCGAATTCCATCGACGCTCTCTGCATTGCGCGGCTAAAGTCGCTGCACACCACTCGTACTCGTAATGCGCGCGATGATGCTCAGCTCCGCTGAGGTAGAAGTATTCCTCAGGCTGGTCGGCCATGGCACGTGCTTTGCTGTACTCACACGCCAGCCGCAACGCGCGCGCCTTCTTGTGGCCGATCCGTACCACCTGACGGCGATCAATCCCGTGGGCGGTATACGCATTCGCCAGTGCCTTGTCATAGAGCGCGGCGGCATCACGATCCTCCCGAGCGATCGACTCCGGAAGATACGTAGCGAGTCCGGGCAACATCAGAAATTCTATAATGGCGGCCGCATGGGCATAGAAACCACAGCGAGCAGCGGGTTTCGGCGAAGATTTCGCACCATCGAGCTGTCGCTTCAGTGCGCGAACCAATAGCGCCTCGCCCAGGTATTGAGTGCGTCCCAGCTGGTCGGTATCTTTTACTATCCCGACCGCCCGCGATACATCTAGTGCGAGATGTAGCAGATCATCTCGGTCTTGGATGTGTTTGACTGCATCGAACGCATCGATTGTCACGATCTACCCCACATCCTTCGCCCCCTAACGTATGTTGTGACCTGCGGGGCGGCAACAGAATTGAGAACCAGCCGTTCGCGGTCAACTCACGGTGGCAAACATGTTGAAGGATACTCCCAGCACAATGCCGGCAGATGCCGATTCACGAGCCGAGCGTGCGAAACTCGCGATCGATTTCGCAGCACACTGGCTGTCCAGCGATCCGATGCGGAAATTGCTCACATTATTCGGCGAGGAACTACCTGAGCCGGGAAAAATGCGGCCGGACTGGCGAGCCGACACCGAGTGGCTGCCGTTGGGCGAGGAGTTGCCGCAGTGGCTGGACGGAGTGCTGGACCGGACCAACGGCCTACCCGGCGGCCTGCGGGACACGCAGGTGGATGTGCTCGACACGGTGCTGACGATCGAGCACCGGACCGCGGACGACTTCAACTTCCGGGGCGACGCCAAGCGGTATCGCGAACGCGCGCAGGCCGATTCCGCGGATTTCAGCGACACGATGCGGGACGCCGTCGCGGAGTACACGGACCAGCTCGGTCTGGTGCACCCTGTCGATCCACGTCATCGGCGATACGACATGACGCTGGTGCTCGGCGGCGGCTATCGCTCGCCACTGTTGCGGGCACGCTTCGCCAGACTGCTCGAATCTCAGGGCGTAGACCTGGGCGAGCTGTACTTCCTCGGCAGTCCGCGCTTCCTCATCGCCGAACCGCCGGAAGCGCTCGACGTCGCCGACTACGCGCCGACTGCCCGTGACGAGTTCGACTTGCTTGTCGCGGCCGCACACAGTGAGTTCGAGCTCGATGCGGCGAGCCCCGAGTTCCTGTGTGGCTGCCGGACAGCGGACACCCGCTGCCCACAGTGGCTCCGCTCGCACCAGGACGCGGCAACGGAGACGCCATCGGAATATACCCATGAGCGCCGAATCCAATTGTCCGACAGCACCGATCGGGCTCGTGGCTGGGTCCTCTCGGCATGCACCGGCAGGCCACCCTATCGCCCCGACACTTCGGACACCTTCGGCCTTTGGGCTCGCACCGCCTCGCCGACCACCCGGCAACGTGTGTTGATCGTGACCACACAGGTGTTCGTACCGTTCCAGACATTCGACGGAATCAAGCGACTCTACCTACAACACGGTGTCGATGTGGAAGCGGTCGGCTTCGGCGCCGAATGGGGAGATCGGCCGTTGACCGCGGAATATCTACTACAGGAAACACTTTCGGCGATACGCTCGGCGCGCAGACTCGTCGTCGACGCCGTCGATATCCTGCGCCACAGCTCGGCAGCGTGATCAAACACTTTCGTGCTCAGCAGATCCGAGCACGGCTTCAATCGAATACTCACAAGTGGGAGGGCGCAATGAGCGCCAATGATGCACTGGAAGAAGCGTTGAACGAGAACCGACTGCAACCAACCCCGGACGGCGCGGGTAGCGTTGTCTTTCCGCACGAAGTCGACTGGGATGCAGCCATTTTCATACTGAAGGACATATTCGAGGACGATTCGGTTGCCGAGGTGATCGAGATATTCCTGGCGAGGGAAAGATACAGCTTCATCAAGCGGACGCAGTTCGACAATATTGCCAACGACCATCTCGCCGACAGCGGCAATACGAGAGGTGATGCGATTCACCCTGCGTTCGCGAGCTATCGCATGGTCATCGCAACCTGCCTCAACGGACACCACGACTACATAGGGGTGCCGAAGGATCAACCCATCGGGGCGCTGTATTGCAGCAAATGGACCTGCGGCAAACCGATGCGACCAGACGCCCCATGAATGCGGCCGGAATGCTCGACCGACTGACGAGCAGCAAGGTCATTCTCATCGGCATCCTGCCGACGTGCGCAGCGGGGCTCTTCCTCGCCTTCCTTGTCGGCGCAGGAGCACCGGGACCACTCGACTTCGCCGCGGCATGGCGGGCCACTACGTACTCCCGAGTGGGTCAAGCGATTCCGGCAATCATCGGCGTTCTGCTGCTATCAATCGTCATACACCCACTGCAGCCGTTGATCGTGTGGCTGGTCTCGATCCGATGGTTCTCGCGGAAGAATTGGCGCGCCATACTGACCTATCTGATCATCGACCGCGCGAAACGCGATCGTCGGCCGACGCTGCGGATGTCTCGACTCGGTCGACTCACATACCATCGCACCGCTGGAGGCTGGTACGGATTTGCCATCGATCGGGCTTGGCCCCGGCTGTACCCGGTACTCAGTGCGGAAACTCGGGCCATGGTCGACGACCGCAGGGACCAGCTCGACCTCTCGGCCAGAGTGACCTTCACGGCCGCCGCCACCACTGTTGCGGTCTTCTTGTTGCTGCTGCGAAGTGGCTGGGTTCCGTGCCTGCTGTTGTCCGCGATCCCAGCCGCGCTGGCGGTCGTGTCGTACCAGGCAGCGGTACTCGTCGCGGCCGGCTACCACGAAGCGTGCCGCGTAGCGTTCGATCTACATCGCTTCGACCTTCTTACCGCTATGCACATCGAGCTGCCGCAGACCCCGGCGGAAGAGATTGCCCTCAACCACAACCTCAGCCAATTCTGGGAGGCGCCGCAAAACGGCGGCCTTCCCGCGAGCTACAAGCACCCCACCTGACAATCGGCTGAGCCGAAGCCAGTTGGTTGCCATACTGTTCCAGTGCAGATGCTGAACCGGTCACGCGACGTCGACGCCGCCGGAGTCGAGTATTCGGTCATCGATTTTGCTGCGGATGCCACCGACCCGTCGGCGGTGTGTGCCAGCACGCGCGCCTGGCTCGACTCGCCGGAGATGGCTGAATTGTTCGCGCTCTTCGGCCACCAACTCAACGCCACAGGACTGGGCAACCGGCTGGCGGAAGCCGAAGAGCTGACGCGCGACATCTTCGACTTCCGGCGTGGCAGCGAACGGTGGGAGGCTGAGAAGGTCGAATTCACCGCTGAGACAACGGATGTAGTGGACCGGTTGATCGGGCTCATCTATCGCGAGCCGACCGGACGGCCTCAGACCGACCTGGGCGGTTTCGATCACGCATTGGTGCTCGGCGGGCGTATCAACACCTGTTTGCTGCGCGCGGAGTTGCTCGCCGGACTCCTCGCCGAAGGGCTGCGCATAGGTCACGTCTGGGGTCTGGGTAGTCGGCGCGCGGTGACCGATGCCGAGCGTGCGCTGGCAGCGACCCTCACCACCGAAGCGGTCGACGACGAACTCGATGCAATGTCGGTCGCCTTGGTGACCAACCTTTCCCTCGACCCGGCGACGGTTGCGCCGAAGACTCCGGGTATCAGCGAGATCCGTTCGCTGGCAACGGATCCCATCCAGGTTACCGGACTGTCCGCAGCACCTGGCCCTGGCAAGCCGCGAGCGACAACGAGCGATACGTACCGCTTCTTCGTCGATACTGCCGAGCATGCAGCTGGAGCCGAGGACATACTGGTCGTCACCTCCGCGATCCACGGACCGTTTCAGCATGCGCAGGCGCTCGCCGAGTTGGGGCTGTGGACTGGTGCGCGCATAACTACTATCGGCGCTCATATCTCGACGAGCGACAATGCGCAGGTCCGGACTTCGTGGACGACCGCTGAATGGCTGCAGGAGGTCCGCTCGGCGATCTGGTCGATGCGCATGATGTACGAGACATTCGCGAGGAAGTTCCCCGATCTCGACGATTTCTCCGCTTGACCGCTGCGGCGGGCCGGAAAGCGAATGGCTGCTGTGCGTGCGCATCGAGACTCGTCAATGCGGTTGAGCCCGTTGGCATTCGCGTTCGACAACCGACAGACGACCACCGTAGTCGGCTGGAGCCTCGTCGCCCGATTGCCCACCGGCATGATCGGGCTGTCGATTCCGTTGATCGGCTTGGCCGCTGAGTCGTCACCGACCGTTGCCGGGGCAGCGTTGGCCGTGTACCGGATTGCCCAGGCCGCCACCACCCCACTGTGGGGTCGTGCCGCCGATCGTGTCCCCCTGCGGGTGCTACTACGCACCGCTCCCATCGGATTCGGCGTGTTCGTGGCGCTGCTGGCCAGCTGCGCGGCGCAGCCTGCATTGCTGATTTCCGCCGCGATGATCCTCGGCTGTCTCACGCTGCCGTATTCCGCTTTCCTGCGTACGCTCTGGAATCGGCAGTACGACGAGCCGGATAAACTGTTGTCCGCCAATGCATTCGAGTCCTTCATGACGGAAGCGGTACTGCTCGGCGGGCGCGCTCTGCTGGCACTGGCCGCACTCGCCTTCCCATTGCATGCGATCGTCGCAGGCCAAGCGTTTCTCTCGATCGTGGGTGGGGTGGCGTTGTCGGTGACAGCACGGGTCCGTGCCGATCGACCGATGCCACCACAGATCGACGGCGGCACGCGCGCGCCTCGGCCGTCGACACCGGCCGTCGCGCCACTGTTTGCCGCATTCACACTATTCGCCGCAGCATTGGGCGCCGTCGCGCTCTCACTGGTGGTGGTCATGCACGCACGGCCACATGGTGCAGTGTTGGGGTCAATCGCGGTCGCCCTGTGGGGGCTCGGTAGCCTCGCAGGCCTCGAGCCGCTGACCCGCCTTTCGATCAGGCGCTTTCGCTTTCCCGGCCCGCTCATGATGGCGGTGACAGCTGTCATCGTGTGGCTGCTCGCGATCCTCGCAGCCGCACACTGGCCCGTAGTGCTGTGGTTGGCATTTGCCGCGGGAACTCCCATCGCCGTGGCGATTTCGGCATTGTATGGATCGCTCGAGTCGGTGACACCGCACAACAGGCAGGCCGAGTTCTTTTCTTGGGCGATGACCGCGATCCTGGCAGGCGACGCGGCAGGCACCGTGGTGGCCGGGGCTGTCCTCGACTGGACTCAGTGGCAGGGCAGCGGATTCGTGGTGGCCGGGGCGATGGCAGCTATCGCAAGCGTGCTGGCCGTCAGCGCCCGTCCTGATCCTGAGCGAACCGATCGGCCCAGTGGCGCAGATAGCCTCTAGCAACCGTCAAGTTGACAGGTTGCTGTAGCGCCTGATTGATCAGGCTCGGCGAGAGCCCTTTGCCTGCGATCTCGGCTTCCAACACCGGACGTTGCGCGGCTATCGCGGCATCGGTGTCCCCGGTGGCGGCGACGGTAGTCTTGCTCGAGCTGTCCGCAATGAATTGCAGACCCACCTCCAGCGCATAGTCGGGATGAGCCGCCATGATCTCCTGCACGGCGACGGTGAACTCTGCCGACTCCGTGAAGGCGAGATTGTAGCCGAGCGTCTTCTTTGCCACTCGCCTGACTTTGCCGAGTTCGAAATGCAGTTCGGCGCAGGCGGCAACGTACTCGATCTGCGCATCGGTCAACCCCCATTGCGTGAGGGAGTGTCGCATGTCACCACGAATGACGATGCCGGAGTACTTCTCATGATGCGGAAAGCTGAAAGTCTGCCCCATCTCGCCGCGGACCGGCTTTCTGGTGAAGAATTTGCCGACATCGTGGGCCAGCGCCACAATCTGCAGTAGTTGCTCCTTGGCGACCGCATCTATTTCGACTGACAGCGCCGCTCGGACCGAATCGCGCAACCCCCAACGCTCCAGATGCTCCGGCACGACCGTCGAGAGATCGTTGGCGAATTCTACCGAGTGCGTGATTATTCCGTACTGATGCCATTGCGGAGAATGCTCTTCTGGGTTGTCTGGCGCCTTCGCGAAGGATTGGCTCTCGGGGAGCGACATGTCCGCATTATCAACGATCCAGCGGGCCGCCATATCGGGCAGCGCCGCGTTCAGCCGTCGGCCGATTTCTGCGATATCGATAGGAACCTGCGAAATGGTTGGTTTGTTGTTTTCAGGTGTTTCTTGCACCTCGCGACAATAGCTCGATAATGGTCAGCCGAATGCGCAATTGACCAGATCGCACTCCGGTCCGAGTCGCACACCGAACGCCGCTTCGACCCCGTCTCGAATATGGGCGGCAAACCGCATGACATCGGCCGTCGTCGCACCGCCCCGGTTGGTCACCGCTAGTGCATGCTTCGAAGACAAAGCCACTGTTCCGTTATCTCGATCGCGGCCGTAGCCGGGTGCGAAGCCGGCCCGGTGAATCAGCCACGCCGCCGACAGCTTCACGCCGTTGGGGTCAGGATATTGCGGGCACGCGGCTGCTTGTGCTGGCACCTCGGACAACACGGGGTTGATGAAAAATGAGCCGACGCTCCAGGTGTCATGGTCGGCCTCGTCCAACAGCATCCCGCGCTCACCACGCAGTGCCAATACTGCGGCCCGCACGTCCGATGTCTTCGCGGTGCTGTTCGCTGCTACACCGAGGCGCTGAGCCAACGCGTCGTAGGCGATCGGCAGGCTCGAATGCCCTTCGGCCAGCCGGAAGGACACGCTGAGGACAACATAGCGGCGGGTGTGTTTGAACGTCGATTGACGATGGCTGCCGAACCCGCAGCGATCCGGGCCCCAGACTTCGACGGCGCCGCTGACACGGTCGTACACCGAGACCGTCTCGAGGAAGTCCGACGTGAGAGTGCCGTAGGCACCGACATTCTGGACTGGTGTCCCGCCCACCGAGCCCGGAATTCCGGACAGTGGCTCCAACCCCGCCAGCCCGGCGTCCAGTGTGGCGACAACCAGGTCATCCCATTCGACACCGGCGTCGGCAACGACGTGATCACCATCGATACGCAGGCCGGGAGTCGCCACTTGAACCACGAGTCCGTCGAAACCATCGTCACCGACCACCAGATTCGATCCGCCGCCCACCACGAGTACCGGCTGCCCAGCGGCATCCGCGTCGCGGATCGCCGTGATCAACTCATCCGTACTCGCCGCCTTCGCGAATTCCGCAGCGGGACCGCCGAGCCGCATGGTGGTGAGGTCCGCAATCATCGTTGCCACGGTCGCACACGCTACCGCCTCGATCGCGCCGCCAAAGTCGACGGTCATCGAAGCCGGTCAGTGCTCTGGCGGGGCCTGCAACCGCTGCACCGCTTGCGTGCAGGCCTTTTGCAGGATTCCGATGCGATCCGTCGCCGAAATGTCCGATCTCGAAGCAAGACCACTGATGATTTTCCGCGACCAGCCACGCACAGGATTCGGTGGAACACCGTAAACCTCGAAGAAAAGCGCGACGTCCCACTCGCTCTTCGTCGCCGCTAAATATTCTTGACCGAACCAAATCAGCGCATCACCTAGCGCTTCATCGGCCACGAGGGCTGTCTTGTCGTCGCTCGGGAGGTTCGCGTTGTGTAAAACAAAACCAACCGGATCGTTTTCGATCTCGCCGCCGATCGGTGCCGTCACGTTGGTCTCCTGGCCGATTCGAGAGGGACGCATCGGAACTGTAACGCAATCGAACCAGGCAGACCGGATTACGCACAAATCGAGCAGAGGAACCAGTCGTACGCTTGGTATACAGATTTACCTCGCCGCAGCGACCAACGGCTCTTGATCAACCGCCCGTATGCCAGGATGCTGGCCAGCGCCGTACGCTGGCAGAGTGCCGTCATGGTTCGAGCGATGAGCCGCACCAAGTGGCACTGTGAGCGTCTCTATCGAAAGGACATTGACCCCGTGGAGATCACAAGTATCGGGCACGCCGGCTTTCATATCAAAACAAAGGCTGGCACCATTCTTTGCGACCCATGGGTCAATCCTGCCTATTTCGCCGCATGGTTCCCATTTCCCGATAATTCGACACTCGACTGGGCCGATCTCGGCAACTGCGACTATCTTTACGTCTCCCATCTGCACAAGGACCATTTCGATCCGAAGAACCTGTCCGAGCATGTGAACAAGGACGCGACTGTCCTACTCCCCGACTACCCGGTTCCCGACCTTCAGCGCGAGCTGGATAAACTCGGTTTCCACAAATTCCTGGAGACCGACAATTGCGCGAAGCACCGACTGTCCGGTCCGGATGGCGAGGTCGACATAATGATCATCGCGCTCCGCGCGCCTGCCGACGGACCGATCGGAGACTCCGGACTCGTCGTATCCGACGGCGAGACTGTGGTTTTCAACATGAATGATGCGCGCCCGGTGGACCTCGACATGCTCGAGCGTGAGTTCGGCCATGTCGATGTCCATATGCTGCAGTACTCGGGCGCGCTCTGGTACCCGATGGTGTACGACATGCCTGAGCGGGCCAAGACCACCTTCGCCACGCAGAAGCGCCAGCGTGGCATGGACCGCTGTCGGCAATACATCAGCCAGGTCGGTGCGTCCTGGGTGATCCCCTCTGCCGGACCACCATGCTTTCTCGACGACGAGTTGCGGCATCTCAACGATGTGTACGGTGACCCGGCGAACATATTCCCGGATCAGCTCGTCTTTCTCGATCAGATGCGTCGGCACGGCATGGATAACGGATTGCTGATGATCCCCGGTTCGACCGCGACTCTGTCGGGCGCCACGCTGGAGTCGCTGCGGCATCCGATCGCCGACGACGAGGTGGAGGCGATATTCACCGACGGCAAGGACGCCTACATAGCGGCGTACGCGCGACGGCAGGCAGCCACGATCTCGGCGATGAAGGCCGAGTGGGCGCCTGCTGAAGGACCGGCGCTCCTGGACACCGTCCGAGCAAAGCTCGAGCCACTCATGGCGCAGTCGGATCTGATCTGTGATGGCATCGGCTACCCGGTCATGCTCCGCCTCGACGCCGAAGAAATCGCCTTGGACTTCCCTAAACGCGTTGTGCGCGAGCCTGTTCCGAACGAAAAGTTCCGGTACGAATTCGAGATACCGACACAACTCGTCCGCACCGTACTCCGCGACGACGAGCCGGATTGGGTGAACACCATCTTCCTGTCGACTCGCTTCCGCGCTCGTCGAATCGGTGGCTTCAACGAGTTCCTCTACACCTTCTTCAAATGCCTCACCGATGAGCGGATCGCCTACGCGGACGGCTGGTATTCAGAAGCTCACGACGACAGCTCGACCGTTGAACTGGGCGGATGGGAAATCCAGCGCCGCTGCCCGCATCTCAAGGCAGATCTCTCCAGGTTCGGTGTCATCGAGGGCAACAAGCTCACGTGCAATCTGCACGGATGGGATTGGAACCTCGAAACCGGTCGTTGCTTGTCGCACCGAGGGCACGAGCTGCGTTCGAAAAAGATCGAACAGTGACATAGGTGCGAATGCCGATCGCCCGCACCACGACTGGCGCCGGTAGGGCGAAACGGCGTCAGTCGTGCAGGTGCGCCAGGGTGGTGATGAGTCGGTCCGCGATGTCGGCGGGCCAGGGGAAGGCGACGGTCGATGCTCGCTGGTGGGCGAGGCCGTGCAGGCCGAGCCACAGGCCGACGGCGTCGGCGGACACGTCGGTGCTCGTGGCATGACCGGCGGCGACGCAGGCGTCGAGGAGATCACCGAGCAGCCGCAGGCTCTCCTGGCCGAGTAGGTGCATATCGGCTGCTGTCACGGCACTTTCGCCGAGGGCCGGCATCCAGACACCGCCGAACATGGTGCGGTAGCGCTGCGGATGTTGTTGCGCGAAGTCCAGATACGCGTGACAGACGGCGAACAGCCGCTGCCGCGGATCCTCGCCGGCATCGTCCCCCGCCGCGCGCAGCCGCTGCTCCAGCTCGGCGAAAGCCTGCTGGACGAGGGCGAGCATGATGGTCGGCTGGTCGGGAAAGTGGCGGTAGATCGAGGGGGCGGCGATCCCGACGCGGCGGGCGACCGACCGCAACGTGATCGCGCTTTCATCCCCGTGTTCATCGAGTAGCTCGACGGCCGCCTGCACGATCTCGTCGCGCAACCGCGCGCCCTCGCCGCGGCGGTTGCGGGCCCTGGTCGGGGCGTCCGCGCCGGTCACAGTGGTTGCCATGCCGTTAGCATACACATGAAAGCTTATTGGCGTCAGCCCTTGCGCTTCGTAAGGTTACATGCGTAGCCTTACGACCGTAACCAAACGCGATCGGATTCGGAGTCCACCATGAACACCACCCTCACCGCCCACGCCACCGTTGCCGGTCACCCGCGGGAGCTCACGACGACTCGGGTCGGGGAAGTCGACAATCTCGCTACCTACGTCAGCTTCGGAGCCGCCTACCTGCTCGGACATGGTGCCGCGGCCCTTTCCAAGGGCGACGATCCGTTCGTGTCCCTGCCCGGCTGGCTGCCACTCGCCCTGCTCGGCGGCGGGCTCGCCGTTGGCATCGGTTACAGCATTCGCGCCGCCAATCGTGCGCAGCGCGGCGCGAGCACGGCCGATATTCTTTCCGGCAAACTGCTCGGATTCTCTTGGGCCAGCGCCTTTGTCGCCCTCTTCCTCGCCATCACCGGCCTTGCCGCCGTGGTGGAGCACCCCGACCTGCAGACCATGCTGTGGCCCGTCGGCTCCGGCCTCATTGTCGGCCTGCTCTACCTCGGCGAAGGTGCCGTGCGCCGCAACGTCCTGCACTACGCCCTCGGCACCTGGCTCGCGCTGACCTCCACTGCCGCACTGTTTTTCGGCGCCACCGGACTCTTCTGGGTGCTCGCCATCGCAGGCGGCGGCGGCTACCTCGTCGCCTCCGTGCTCGAACGCCGCCGCCTCGCGGTTGCCTGATCATCGGCCCGAAACACACGGCCCTGCTGGATAAACGAGCGCCATCCCCCAACCGACCGAGCCCTACCGCCAGGCCGAGGCCCGTTGCATTGCAACGGGCCTCGACTTCTTCATGGCCTGCACCGACGTTCACTGCTGCATCGGCGGATCGACACCGCCTCTCGCCACTTCAGCGGGTCTTACTGGGCGGCAGCGCGAATCAGATCGGCGGTCTCGTGGGGATGCGACACCGCGACGGCGTGCGAGCTGTCGACCTCGACGACCTTCTTGGCGCCGATGCGCTTGGCCATGGCGCGCTGCGCGTCGGGGTGGATGACGTGATCAGCGCCGGAGACCAGGTAGTACGAGGGCAGCGACTTCCACGCGGGCTGACCGGTGAAGACGCCCTCGAAAGCGCCTGCCTTGACCGGCCGTTGGGTGGCAGCCATCACTGCGGCCTGTTCGGCGGGCACGTCCTGGGCAAAGGTGTCGTGGAACTTACCGTGATCGAGGTAGAGATCGACGCCATCCGGGATGGGGTGGGGGCACAGCGCCTTGCCGACCTCGGTGTGCGGCAGATCCGGGCCGCCCGCGGTGAGGGTGTTCTCCCCCTCGTCCGGCGCGGAGGCGGCAATGTAGACCAGGCTCTTGACATTTCCGGCCTCGCGGGCGGCCTTGCTGATGATCGATCCACCGTAGGAGTGGCCGACCAACACGACGGGACCGGCGATGTCTTTGACGATGCTGGCGACATAGTCGGCGTCACTGTCGAGGCCGCGCAACGGGTTTGCGGCGGCGATGACCCGGTAGCCGTCCCTGGACAGATCACCGATCGCGCCGTTCCAACTGCTGGAATCAGCGAAAGCGCCGTGCACCAACACCACGGTCGGCTTCTGTCCCCCGGCCGATCCGGTGGCCGGCTGAGCCGCGGCCGTGCCGGGCGTTGCGGCGACCACGGCTGCGGCCACGGCCGTCGCGGCGGCGAAACCGATGCGGCGACGGAACGTGCTGGACGAGTTGGCGCTGTTCATGATGAATCTTCCTCACTGGTAGAACGACCGGTATCTCCACTTGCGAGAGGAACAGTAGACAGACCGGTCGTTCTCTGTCAAATGGAGCGGCAATCTCGGCTCCGAGTAGTAGAAAGACCGGTCTGATACTCTGACCGCCATGGTGTCCGAAAAAGGCATTCCCCCAGCTCAACGGCTACTGGACGCGGCAGTTCAGCTCTTCTATGCCGAAGGGATTCACGCCGTCGGCGTGGAACGACTCATCGCCGAGGCCGGCGTCACCAAGGCCACCTTCTACCGGCACTACCGATCCAAGGACGACTTGGTGGTCGCCTATCTGGAGCACAAAGACACGACCACCCGGGCCGCGCTCCTCGGCGCAACCGCAGGCCTCGAACCGCAGCAGGCGCTGCCCGCCCTCTTCGCCGCGATCGCCGCATACTCGTGCGGCCCCGGCTTCCGCGGCTGTCCCTTTATCAATGCCGCCAGCGAATACCCCGATCGCACGCACCCGGTGCGGCAGGCCGTCACCGCGCACCGCACCTGGCTGCGCACCACCCTTTCCGAACTACTCGCCGCGCTCGACCATCCCGAACCGGAATCGACTGCACGCCAACTGGTGTACTTGCGGGACGGCATCCTGATGGCCGGCTACCTGGACAGCCCCGATGCGGTCGACGCCACGGCCAGGCACGCCCTGCTCGGAATTGTCGGCGAGCACACGGTGCACAACTGACGGCAGAACTGCGAATGGCACTGTCGCAAAACCGAATTCGGCGGCTCAGACTCCGGTGATGCCGGTGAACGGACGCTTATCTCTGTGCACGAGAACACGATCGGAGCCGGAACCGTCGAGCGCGACCGCTCGGATGGTGCCGCCAAGATCCGCGACATAGGCGATACGCGCGTCGAAATCGACGGTTAGGCCGATGGCTTCCGCGAACCCGTCGGCGAGGATCTCGGGTTGTAGCCCATGGTCACCCGGTTTGGGCAGTGGCGCGCGATTGAGCGTATTGCCGTTCGGGGGTGCACCGCGGTCGGTCCAGTACAGGTACCCGGCGATCGGATCGATCTCCAGATCGATCGGCTCGGGCAGCCGGCGCCACAATGTCTCGATATCAGTGCGGTGCTCGGCGGTTCGGTCGGTCGGAATCGCCAGTCCAGCCCCCAGAATTCGGCCCTCGCCGGATTTGGCGCGGCCTTTCTGCGTCCAGTACAGGTGCCCGTTCGCCGAGTCGACGGCCACACCGACACAGTTGTTGCCCGGATCGTCGGTGGGCAGGTTCACGACGAGGTCGACCTTGCCTGCACCGTCCATACCGACTCGGCTAACCCGGCTGCCTTCGCGATCGGCGAAGTACACGTACCCGGCAGCCGAGTCGAGGGTCAGCTGCTTACCGGTGGTCATTGTGCCGTCGGACGGCACGATGACCCGGATGTCGGAGCCGTCCAGCCGGGCCGAACGCACCGAACCGTTCGGCTTCGAGAAGTCGTAGTCTTCGCCGAGACTGGTTGGTGCGCTGACCTTCTCGGGCCGACCCATGGTGGTCCAATAGATGCGATCGGTGGCCGCGTCGTACCCGACACCGTCGGGCGCGGGCCCGGTGTCGGACACGATCGTGGTGACCGCGCCATCGGCCAGATCGATCCGCTCGATACGACCACCGAGAAAATCCAAGGCGAGCAAGGCATTGAACATCTGAACTCCTCGATGTCGTGGTGTCAGTTGCCCGTTCGGGCCTCGGTGGCGGCCAGCGCCGCAAGCACCGCAGTGGTGCGCGTGTCCCGCTTGGCGGACAACTCGTCGTAGACGTCCTGCCCGGTGCCGTAAGTCGCCTCGATCTGCTCGATCAGCGCAGGCACCTGGGCGGGGTCCGGGTCGTGGAACTGGATCTTGCCGGTGACGGCGCCGACTCCGGCGAACAGATGCCTGGCACCGCCGGGGCCGCCGCCGAGGACATTGCCCTCGAACAGCCCGATCGTCGACCAGCGCAAGCCCAATGAGTTCTGCAGGATCGTGTCCAACTGTGCGACATCGACTACACCCTGCTCGACCAACCATCGCGCTTCCCGGCCGAGCACCGATTGCAAGCGGTTGGCGACGAAGCCGGGCAACTCCTTGCCCAACACCACCGGAGTCCGATCCCAGCTGCGGTAGATCTCCACCGCCCGGTCCGTGGTCGCCGCCGAGGTCCGTTCGCCGGGAACCACTTCCACCAGCGGCATCAGTTCCGGCGGGTTGAATGGGTGGCCCACAACGATTTTGGCTGCTGCGACGTCGTCGAGTTCGGCGGCGATCAGGGTGGCCGCGATCGACGAACTAGAGGTCGCGAGCACGGTGTCCGGGCCGGTCGCCGCGGTGATGGTGGCGAACAGCTGCTGCTTGATCTCGAGCCGTTCCGGGCCGTTCTCCTGCACCAGATCGACGCCGGCGACCGCCGTCGCGAGATCGGGCTCGACGGTGACGGCAGCGTCGCCGGGGAAGCTCTGCTCGACGAGCTCCGCCAGATCCGGCCGCGGATCACTGAACACGACCGACCAGCCGTGCCTGCGGGCCAGCCGCCCCCACGACACACCGATCACGCCTGCGCCGACGATGGCTACCTTCGACATCTTCCTGTCCTTCCTAATTGACCAGCGCTTCGGGGATCGTGACGAGCTGCGCGCTGCGCAGCGCGCGGCGACGGGTGGCGGCCACACCGCCATAGCTCTGGGTGATCCCGATCAGGCGGGCGGCGTAGTGCGCGACCGCCGCCTCGAATGTCATGCCGATGCCGCCGTGCAACTGAATGGATTCCTCCGCCGCGCGCTTGGCCATATCGGAGACGAACACGAAGCTGTCGTCGGCAACGGCCGGGTCGGCGCCGCCTGCCTCGGTGACGGCCGTCGCCCACAGCGCGAACGACCGGGCGAGCTCGACCTCCGCGTACACATCGACCGCACGGAACACCAGCGCCTGGAACACCTTGAGCGGCGCACCGAATTGCTTGCGCTGCTTCAGATATTCGACGGTGTCGCGCAGCGCCGACTCGGCAAGACCGATCGCCTCGCCGGCCACGGCAATGCGGGCGCGAGCGAAGGTGCGCGCCAACGCATCCTGCGCGGCATCGCCGACAACACCGAGCACCGTGGCGGGGGTCGCGGTGAAGGTGATGTCCGAGGCATGGGTCCAATCGGTGGCCCGGCCGTCGACGCGGGCGATACCCGATGCCTCCTTGTCCACCAGGTAGACACCGACCTGGCCATCGGCGTCGACCGCGGTGACCAGCAGGACCGCGGCCTGATCGGCGTGCGGCACAGGGGCTTTGACGCCGTCGAGCACCACACCGTCCTCGGTGGCGGTCGCGGTGACCGACGGAGTGCGATCCCAGACGCGGTTCGGTTCGGCGTGCGCGACGGCGAAAACGTCCGAGCCTGCGGCCAACCGCGGCAGCAGCTCGGATCGCTGCGCCTCGGTGCCGAGGTCGCCGATCAACCACGACGGCACGAAAGCACCGTCGAGCAGCGGCTCCACCGCGGCGTGGCGGCCGAGGGCCTGCAGCACGACAAAGGCTTCGGCAGGTCCGGCGCCGACACCGTCGTACTCCTCCGCGATGGTCAGCCCGGTCAGCCCGAGTTCGGCAAGGGCCGACCACACCGTCGCGCTCCAGCCGAGGTCACCGGTGACCGCATGCGCCCGGAACTCGGGAGCATAGTGTTTGGCCAGCAAGGCATCGACGGTGTCGAACAGCAGTTTCTGGTCTTCATTTGGTTCGAGATTCACGACGATTCCTTACAGGCCCAGGATGGTCTTGGCGATGACAGTGCGCTGAATTTCGTTGGTGCCGCCGAAGATCGACACCTTGCGCAGGTTCAGGTAGTGCGAGCCCGCGACATTGTCGGCGAGTTCGGTGTGCAGGGCGGGGTCGCCGCCGTCGCGGCCGCCGACGAGCAGCGCATCGGATCCGACCGCCTCCAGATGCAGGGCGGAGATCTCCTGCTGCAAACGACTGCCCTCGAGCTTCAGCATCGACGACACCGGGTTGGGTTTGCCGTCGGCCGAGGAAGCAGTGACGCGCAGCTGAGTGGCCTCGAGGGCCAGCAGGCGCAAGCGGACAGTGTGCAGTTTGTTCCGGAAACCGGTCTCTTCGGTCAGCGGACCGGTGCCGAGATCGACCGCCGCGGCCCGCTGCACGAGTTCCCCGAAGACCCGCTGCGAATAGCCCACTCCCGCAATGGCATTGCGCTCGTTGCCGAGCAGGAACTTGGCGTAGGACCAGCCGCGGTTCTCCTCGCCGACCAGGTTCTGCACCGGCACTCGCACATTGTCGAAGAAGAACTCGTTGACCTCGACGCTGCCGTCGATCAACCGGATCGGCCGCCGCTCGATTCCGGGCGTCGTCATGTCCACCAGCAGGAACGAGATGCCGTGCTGCGGGCGGGCGGCCTGCAGGTCGGTGCGCGCCAGCAGGAACATCCAGTCGCCGTACTGGCCGAGGGTGGTCCAGGTCTTCTGGCCGTTGACCACGTAGTGGTCGCCGTCGCGGACCGCGGTCGTCTTCAGCGACGCCAGGTCCGAGCCTGCTTCCGGCTCGGAGAAGCCCTGCGACCACCAGATGTCGAGATTGGCGGTGGCGGGCAGGAATCGAGCCTTCTGCGCCTCGCTGCCGAACGCCGCGATGACGGGGCCGACCATGGAAACGTTGAACGCCAACGGAACTGGCACCGCGGAACGCTGCAGCTCGGCGGTGTAGAGATGCCGTTGCAGCGGGCTCCAGTCCTTGCCACCCCATTCCACCGGCCAGTTCGGCACGGCCAAACCGTGCTTGTTCAGGATCTGCTGCGCGGTGACGAGGTCGTCGCGGGTGGCCTGACCATGCGCCGAGCGCGCACGTACCTCGGCGGGCACTTCGTCGTAGAACACCGTGCGCAGCTCGTCGCGGAACGCCAATTCCGCAGGGGAGAGTTCGAGTTTCATCGTGGATATTTCCTTTGTCGTCGTCGACTGATCCGGCGGAAGGTCTACCCGACCGGAGCCGATTTCCGTTGCTGGAGAACGTCATCCGTGCTGGCCCCGGCCTGCTCGGCCAGTCGGCGGATGTTGACCGGAGTCCGGGAGAAGCGGGCCGGGTTGGCGACCACCCTTATCCGTCCTTCGGTGGGGTGCTCGACCTCTTCGATCAGTCCGACCTCCCGGACGTAGGGGTCTTCGGGCAGGTCGTCGATACGGACCACCCGGCCGAACGCCATGTCCAGTTCGGCCAGGTAGGACTCCCACTCGGCAGTCGTCTTGGCGGTGGAGTGTGCGATGGCGGCCTGCATGCCCTCGAAGAAGAGTTCGCGGTCGATGGTCGAGTCGTCCCAGCGCGGATCGGCGGCGAAATCCAGGCACCCGGCACCGATCAGCAGATTGCGAATGTCGTCGTAGGTGTAGGCGCACACCGCGATCGCACCGTCGGCGGTACGCAGCGCGACGTGCTCGCGGCTCAGGCTCAGCGGGTTGCCCAGCGGTCCCGTCGGTGGCACGAACATCGCACCGGCCAGGTGCTCGAGCAGGTTGACGGCGATCACCGTGTCCGCCATCGCCAACGAAATCAGCTGTCCCTCACCCGTTCTCGCCTGGTAATACAGCGCTGCGAGCAGCGCGCCGAGCAGATACAGCCCGGTGGTCTTGTCCGCGATGAACGTGGGGAAGAACTGCACAGAGCCTGCGGCGCGGTCGTTGAGATCGACAAGACCGGTCACCGCCTGCATCACCTCGTCATAGGCGGCCCGCCGGGCTTGCGAGGACTCGGAGCTGAAGCCCTGGGCGTGGGCGTAGACCAGGTGCGGGCAGCGCTCCTTGATCTGTTCGTAGCTCAGGCCAAGTCGCTCCAGCGCATCACCGCGCATATTGGTCAGCAAGACGTCGGCCTCGCCCATCAAGTCGAGCAACGCCGCCCGCCCGTCGGGATCCTTCAGATTCAGTGCCACACTGCGCTTGTTCCGGTTGACCTGCATATACAGCGGTGCCATACCCGGGTTTCGGCTCTGGTTCGCCGGGGAGATGCGGGCGGTGTCGAACGGCGGCTCGATCCGGATCACGTCCGCGCCGAAGTCGCCGAGGATCTGGCCGACCATCGGGCCCATCACCACGGTGGACAGGTCGACTACCCGCACCCCCTGCAATGGTCCTGTCGCAGGTCCGCCGATGTCGATCGCGGCACTCATCATTCGTCCTTCCGTCGGTCACCTCTGCGTCCCCACCAACGCTAGGTAGTTACCCGAGCTAACGGAATGACCATCTGGTGCGCACCGGTATAACCAGGCCGATAACACCAGCGAAACCCTGGCTACGATGTGGCATGGAGATGCACCACCTGCGGTACTTTCTCGCCGTAGCCAGGGAGCTGAACTTCACCCGGGCCGCACGCACCTTGAACATCTCCGTGCCGCCACTCAGTCAGCGCATCCGGACACTGGAGAAGGAACTCGGCGTCTCGCTTTTCGATCGCTCCACCCACCACGTCCGACTCACCCCGGCCGGCGCGAAGCTGCTACCGATGGCCGAGACCGTGGTGGCCGAATTCGATTCCATCCCGGCCCGACTCGTGTCCGAGGACGGCAAGACCGCCGTCCGCCTTGCCATCCCTGAAGTACTCAATCCCACTCTGGTACAACAGGTTTCAAATGCCATAACCGAACTTTCGGGCCGCTACACCTTCTCCGTAGCCCAGATGAGTTCGGTCGACATCGACCGCGGCCTGCACAACAACAGCGTGGACATCGGGTTGTCGCACATCACCTCCGATGAATCCGGCCGACGCACCAGAAGGGTGGCCACCGAGTCGCTGCACGCCCTCGTCGAAGTCACCGATTTTCCGGGCCGGACCTCGCTGCAGCTGGCCGACCTGCGTGGCCGCACCTGGATCCGTGGCCCGAAGCACTGGGAACTCAACGTCTTCGCCGAGAGTCACCAGAAGCTGCTGGACGCCGGCGTGGTCCACAACGACTCCCACCGCTACAAGGACGTCGGCGGCATGCTGGTAGCGGTGCGGCACCGCCACGGGTTCGCCCTGGTTCCAGCGACCTTCGCACAACGCCCCGGAATCGACACCGCGGAGTTCGTCGTCCTGGCGATCGACGATCTACCCCTGCAGATGCACACCGCCCTCGTCTGGCGCACCGGAGACGACCGATTCGACCAGCTCGCAACGGATTTGGCCGGGCGGCTCGGGACAGGCCAGAGCAGGGACAACCCGAGCTAGCCTGCCTCAGCCACCGAGGATCAAGCAGCTGCTTGACGCAGTGGCCAGCAGTGCATCCTCAGCATCACGAATCTCGGCCTCGGCGAAGGTGATTCGCCGCCCCGGCTTGGTGACCCGGCCGACGACGCGGAGTGGACCCGCCTCGGGGCGCAGCGGCCGCAGATAGTTCACCTTCAACTCGACGGAGGTGTAGCCGACCCCGGCGGGCAGCGTGGTCTGCACGGCGCAGCCGACCGCGGTGTCCAGCAGCGTGCACGCCAGTCCGCCGTGCACCAAACCGTTGGCGTTGTATGTCGATTCGTCCACCGTGCAGCTGAAGCTGATTTTCCCGGGCTCGGGGTTCATCTCGCTCCAGTCGGGCGCGACGAGGCTGGAGATCGGGGCGGGCGGCACCTTGCCTTCGGACATGGCGCGCAAAAACTCCAGGCCCGACATACCCGTCGCGGCTGCCACGAGAGCCGCCGGGTCGTACCAGGTCACCGTCTTGGTCCGCGGCGATCCCCACGGATCCGTCATCGTCGAATCGGTCATGCGCAAGCCCTTCCCTGATTCCCCAGAAACCCGGCCCATCGAGACACTCGGTACAAAGTGTCTCAAGAGCGACATTAGACCGCCCATGTCTCATAGGCAAGAGTGGGCCGAGTCTCACGCCTCAACGCCCGCCTGTCACACCCAAGAGGCGGCGACTGTGCGGAGTGCGTCGCCGACTAGAAACTTCAAGTGTGCTGACAATTAACTGAAGAGTGGTATCTCTGTAGCGATGACCGCAGTGCATCCCGTTGATATGCCGTTGCCGTTCGGGCGGCAGCTGACGTTCGGCATCCAGCATGTTTTGATCATGTACACCGGCGGAATCACCCTCCCACTGGTGTTCGGCGCGGCCATCGGGCTGGACCAGGCGACCGTCGGATTGCTGATCAGTGCCGACCTGCTGGTCGCGGGGATCATCACCGTCGTGCAGAGCCTCGGGCTCGGCAAGCTGGCCGGCGTACGGCTGCCCATTGTTTGCGGGTCGACATTTGTCGGATTGACTCCGATGATCCTTATTGCCAAGGAGTACGGGCTGAATGCGGTCTACGGCTCCATGCTCGCGGGCGGCGTGATCGGGGTGGCGTTGGCGTGGCCGTTCGCCGCCATCGTGCGGTTCTTTCCGCCGCTGGTCACCGGAACGGTGCTGACGGTGGTCGGCATCTCACTGATCGGCGTGGCAGGCGGCCTGGTCGTCGGCACCGACTCGACGGCGCCGACCTTCGCGACACCGTCGAATATCGGGCTGGCCGCCGTCGTGATCGTGATCGCGGTGGGGTTCCTGTGTCTCGGCCGCGGGGTGTGGTCGCAACTCGGCGTGCTGATCGCGTTGCTGATCGGCATAGTCATCGCCATCCCGATGGGGCTGGTCGCGATCGGCGATCTCGGCGACACCGCCTGGGTCGGCGTGCCCAAGCCGTTCCACTTCGGCGCACCGGAGTTCCCGATCACCGCGGTGGTGTCGATGAGCATCGTGATGGCCGTGGCGTTCGCCGAGTCGACGGCGAGCATGCTTGCGGTCAGCGAGATCACCGGAAAGCGGATCAGCAAGGCCGATGTCGCGCGCGGGCTCGTCGGTGACGGGCTGTCCGGTGTGCTCGGCGGCATCTTCGTCTCGTTCATCGACACGGTCTTCAACGAGAACGTCGGATCGGTCGCGGCCACCAGGGTGGTCAGCCGGTATGTCACCGCCACCAGCGGGGTGATCCTCGTAATACTCGGTGTCCTACCGCGTTTCGGTGCGGTGGTGGCGGGCCTGATACCCAAGCCGGTTGTCGGCGGCGTCGGGCTTGTGCTGTTCGCGACGGTGGCCGTGGTCGGGGTCAACACCCTGCTGCAAGCCGACCTCGCCGACCGGATCAATGCCACCATCGTCGCCGCCGCGGTCGGCGTCGGCCTGGTGCCCGAAATGGCCACCGGCATGTTCAGCAGGTTTCCGACGTCCGCACAGATCTTGCTGACCAGCGGCGTAACCCTGGGCGCCGGAACGGCATTCGCGCTCAACCTGCTCTTCAATCACACCCGCATCGGCGACTACGCCCGTGCGGCGGTCACGTCCGAGCCGCGAGACACGACGCACGGGACTCACCCGTTCCAAGGTTCGAAATAGTACTCAGCGCCGGCCGATGGGCTGTTGTACGGCCGCGGCGAGCAGGGTGCCCGCGGTCTGCAGCCAGGTCGGCCAGCTCGCGGGGTCGAGCACCATCGAACCCTCGTCGCGGATTTCGCAACCGGAGGCCACCGGGACGCCGTCGAAGCGCTCCTTCAGCCAGAGGAATTCCTGTGCCATGCCGAGGTATTCGGCCGTGATGTGCTCGCTGAAGTGGTCACGGGTGTACCGCACGCGCGCCTCGGGATCACGGCAGTAGTAGTCGACCAGCGCGTTGACCGTGCCCACGGGAACGACCCAGTCGGGGTTGGCATTGAACATGAACATCGGCGCCTTCGGCACGGCGTGACCCATCCGGAGCGCGTCGAAGATCTGATCCGGCACCGGACCGTGAAACGGATTGGGGATGTCGAACATTTGCTCATAGGGCAGGAATGGGAGTACCGGGAGCGAATACAGATAGCACAGACCGGATTTCACCGATCGCAATGCTTTCAGAGCCGGACTCATGTGGCGTTCGAGGTAGTCCGCCAAATCGGGATACTCCCGTTCGACGCCGAATATTCCGCTGAGCAGCAGTCCGGAAGCCAGATTGCCGCTGGCCTGTTGCAGCATGGCTCGGAGGTCGGCGGGGATGCCGCCCGCTGCGACGCCGACGATGTTCAGCTCAGGGGCATAGGACGAATGCAGTTCCGCGGCATGGACGGACGGGATCGCGCCGCCGGAGTACCCGGCCAAGGCCGTCTTCGTCTGTGGGCCGGACAAACCGAGGGGTGCGAAGTTCTGCACCGCACGAATGCTGTCCAGCGTGATGCGTCCGTTGAGCGGGCCAGCACCGAAAGCCATGTCCGGCCCGTCGAAGTCGGGCATGTTCACCACCCACCCGGCACCCAAAGCCGTGATGGGGAACAGGAATTCGGTGCCGACCAGCAGCGAGCCGATGACCGGCGCCGGCGGCATCGCACCCTCCTGCAGCACATACGACGGTGCACAGTGCCGCGGACCTTCGCTGTCCACCGCGAATTGATACGACAGCAGGTTCCACGGCTGACCGCCGTCGCCGCCACGCGGCTTCATCACCGTCGTCACCGCCGCGATCGGCCGATCCAGATGGTCGGTCGAGCGAAACGACAGCTGCCACGCATCGACATTGATCGGCAGCACCGAGTAGAACCCCAGGTGCACCTCCCGCGCGGCGATGATCTCCCCCGGCTGCTTCGCGGCAACCACCTCGGCGGGCGGCTCGTAGAAGCCCGGATCGTATTCCGGCGCGGCAGGCAGCACCCCGGACGGCAGCACCGGCCGCACCGGCACCGAATCCGGCTGCGCAGCAACGGGCCAAGCCATCACTGTCGACCCGATCGCGGCCACGGCCAGCGCAACAACCCAGCGGGTAATCCTCGAAGCCAGAGACTGCACAGCAACCTCGCATGTGTGGACGACAGGGCCAAATACCGAAGCGCACCAGCGAATGCCACCACACCATAGCTAACTCCCAGCTCAAATCAGGCACCGCCGCTGCCGCATGTCGGCGTGCGGCAGTCCCGAGACCACCGGCCGTCGGCCTTTCCACCGCTGGGGACTGATTACAATTGCCTATTATTTCAGTGCATCGGCAATGCGAACTCAATGTGGTCGACGAAGTGATGGACGATAAGTGAGCTGGGACGGCTGGGTGTTTCGGGCGCTGGTCGAACGCCTGAAAAACCTTGTCAACAGCATCGAGATCGTTCGGTATCACGACCACCAAGCGCCGGTACGAGTCATCTACGACACGCTTGCCAAGTTCGGCGAAATGGACCGGCGGCCACTGCCATCTGGCCCGTTCGACCTCGAGGCCCAACTGCGCTACACCGAATTCATCACCCCGCACATCGCCAAGATCGGCGAACTTTCCCCTTCGCTGTCGCGTGACCTCAACGACTTGCGGGAGCAGGGTTGGAAAATTGAATTCGAAGCGCCATGGCGTACGGACCCACAGTACTTCGATAAAAAGGTGCTCAATATTCCGAGTTCCGAGATCACCGAGATCACCTCCGATGCCGCAAGGACCGTTCACCATATTGCGGAGCAGGTCGCGAGGGCGCAGACAAGGAGCATCTCCCGAATCATCGCGAAACCAGACTTGGATGTCACGCAAGAGGATTGGCGAAGCGATCAGGTACAGAAGCTACTCGACGCCAGGAGCGTCCGATACCTGGAGGCGGCGAGAGTACGTCATGAGATCCTCGATCGCAAAGGACCCGATATCGATGCCGATTGGTCAGAGACGGAAACCGTGACCGCCGCGCAACGCTTGTACGGTCAGGTCGCCCAAGAGTCCAAGACTTGGGACACCGCTATTCAAGAAATGGGAGAAGTGGTCGGGCGTCAGCCGCTGCCGGTGCCGCCCGACCTCGACCTCAAAACGTGGTTCGGTCATGTCGCCGACGAATTCTGGCAGGCGCACCAAACGGGCACGTGGCTGGAGTAGGCACACGCTGCAGATCCGAAATGCTCAGGTGGTCCAGCGAACCCCGTACTTGGCCATACTTGATCGCCGTGACGGGAACGTCGCATGGCACGACGAGCACACCACAGCCCGCCGCACTCGCCGCCGCGGCACCGGTCGGCGAATCCTCGATCGCGACGCACTCGTCCGGCGGCACACCGAGCAGTTCGGCGCCGCGCCGATAGGAGTCGGGTGCCGGCTTGCCGTGCGCAACGTCGTCGCCGGTGACCGAGGCATCGAAATACTGGGTTCCGATGGCGCCCAAGGCGATATCCGCGAGCGCCCGCGAGGTGTTGGTGACCAGTGCCGAACGCAGGCCTGCGGCGCGAACGGTGCGCAGGGCGGCGCGCGCGCCCGGCCGCCACGGCACCGGGTCCGCGTACCGGCTCGCCAGTCGGCGGTCGAGCCACGCGTCGGCGTCCCGGAGCGCAGGCGGGCTCGGTGTGAGCCCGGACAGCGCGAGCATCGTGTGCAGCACCTCGGGGACCGTCGCCCCGACCAGCCGCCCTCGGTCCGTTGCGGTCATGGTGCCGCCCCGCTCGACGACGAAGTCGCCGACGGCGTCGCACCACAGCTTCTCCGTGTCCAGGATCGTTCCGTCCAGATCCCAGAGCACGGCACGCACGTGACGCATCGCGTCCACCCGATCCTTACGCTGCGGAATCCGTCGAAGGGCCAGGCGGTCGCCGAAAGGCGAAGGCGTTGAACCGGAACGGCGCGTTGCCGTAGCCCTCGATCTGCTGGTCGACGATGGCAATGTTCGTCAATCCGGCCGCGGCCAGTTCTCGGCGCATCCAGTCCCGCTCGTAGTACATGTGCTCCAGCCCTCGATAGCGGTCGGCGTATGCTTCCTCCCCGCCGGCGGCCTCGATCCGGAATTGCTGTGCGGCATCGGCTTTGGCCACATCGGGGACGTCGAGAATGGCAACGCCGTACCGCGCCTTCGCCACCATGGCCGCGATCACGGTGCGTGCGTAGTCGAGCGAGGGAAAATACAGGAACACCCCGCACGAGATGACGATGTCGGCCTGCGGCTCCGGCGCGATATCCGCGGCGTCCGCGACCGCGAATTCGCCACGGGGCAAGGCGTCGCGTGCGATGTCGATCAGGGCGGCCGACTGGTCGATGCCGCCGACCCGGCATCCCATCTGATCCAGTCCGTACAGGAAAGCACCTGCACCACAACCGACTTCGAAGACAGAGCGGTCCGGCGTGATGGCGACCCGTGCGGCGACCGCGCCGACGAAATCGGTCCAGGCAATCGTCCCGAGCCTGCTGAACGCGCTGTCGAGACCGTCGGCCGCCATCAGCTGGGCCAGGATGGATCCGGCCGATCGATCAAGAGTTCGGCTGTCCCAGACCTGCTTCCACGTGGACGATGGGTTCATCAGTAACCTTCCTTCGAGCTGGGCATGGCCGGGGCGAACACGCCGACCGGCGCGTTCCACATGGTGTGTCCGTTTGTGCCGTGCGGTTCGTGCACCTGGACTCGGGTGCACCAGTCGGCGCCGTAGAGGTTGTCCAGATACCGACGCGCGGCCTCGTCCGGCACGCAGGACAGGCGAAGCGGACCGAAGGTCCTGCGCTCCAGCCGATCGAATTCAGCAGGCTCGAAATAGTCGTGCGGCCAGCGGAATCGGGCCGCCGTGGTGTGGTAGACCATCTTGCCGTCGATCGTCGCCATGGGAAACAGGTGCACGAACGGATAGCGGAACGGCACGGTGTCGAAGGGGTCGCCGAGTGTCTCCAGTGGACTGTCGAGCGCGAAGATCTTGAGGAAGTGCCCGGAGTCCGCGACGGCGAATCCGCGCTCGGCCAACAGATACGAGCCTGGCCCCGTGAGCATTTCGACGTCCTCGGCGCGCATGGCCAAGTCGATGTCGTCATCCCATGGGATCAGACCGCCGTGCCGGTAGGCGCCGAGCAGCGTGCCGCCGAGCATCGTGTAGTGGATGCCGAGTGCGGCGAAGAGGGCGTGCGTGACCGCCGCCGCGTGGTAGAGCCGGTCGACGATGTCCTGCCTGGTGTGTGGCACGTCCATGTCAAAAACCAACTGCCGCATCGAGTCCGGCGGGCGCCGTGGCCAGCACCGCCGCCAAAGACGTTGCCACCCGGTGGTTTTCCGGGGCGGTCCGGCAGGAGATGCGCACGTAGCGGTCGGCATCAGGCATAGATTTGCCCGAGCAGTCCTTCACCAGGATGCCGAACCGGCTCAACATCGCTTCGGCGACCTCGCGGGCGTGCCATCCGTCCGGCAGGCGGACCAGGATGAAGTTCGCGTCCGGCTCGATGACGGTGAGGCCGGGCACCGCGCAGAGCTCGCGATAGAACTCGTCGCGGTCGCATCGCACCCGCTCCAGACTCGCCCGATATTCCGTCGCGAATCCGGGGAGCCTGCGCAGGAATTCCTCGGCAAGCCCGTTGATGTTCCACACCGGCAATTCCGCACGCACCAGGTCACGGAGTTCGGTATCCGCGGTGGCCAGGTACCCCAATCGCAGGCCGCCGACGCCGTAGGCCTTGCTCATGCTCTTGATCACCGTCAGATTCGGGTGGGTGTCGAGCTCGGTCTGCACGGTGGATTCCAGCGGACAGAACTCGATGAACGACTCGTCGACCAGCAGCCGCATCTCGCGGTCGGCCAATTGTTTGGCGAGCAGGAGCAGGTCCTCCTTCGGAATCGCCCTGGAGGTCGGATTATTCGGTGAGGTCAGGATCACCGCCTTCGCCCGCGCCCGCACGGCGGTGTCGACGCAGCGATCCACCTCGAACGCGAAGTCCGGCGGGGCGAGCTCGACACGATGCCGTCGCTTGCGGGCGAACACGGCCTCGTATTCGTTGAACCCCGGCACAATCAGCACCACGTCGTCGAGCAACCTGCCGAGCACGGTGATCAGCTCGGAGGCGCCGTTGGCGACCACCAGCTGATGCTCAGGGGTGCCGGTTGCCGCCGTAAGTAGCTGTCGTAGGGGGGCCTGGCCGAGCGGATAGTTGAGCAGCGACGTCTCGAGGTCGGCGGCGAGCCTGCGCAGCAACGGTTTCGGCGGAAAGTACGGATTGATCATCAGACAGTGATCGGCGACATCGAATCGCCAATAGCCGCCGTGCAGCTGCTCCAGAAACGACAACCGTTGCGCCGCATCACTGAAGGAATACTCCGCCGCTATCAGATCGCTCGTGTCATCGATCTCGCACCACCGCAGATCGGTGCAGTCGACCGCGTGTACCTCGACAACACCCTTCGCCGCGGTGACGGCGAGCACGGACTCGTAGAATTCGTCCTCCCGGCCGCGGTCGATGAGTTCTTCCAGCACCGGAACGAATTCGGAGCGCAGGTACTGCGCCCGGAGCAGATGCACATTGATCGTCTTGAGCGCACCGTGCGGTGCCTCGTTGCTGTCGTATGCGGTGAGGAAACGGTCGATGCGGCCGTCGGGTTTCGCGATCACGCCTGCCCCGTTCATCCCTGGCTGCCACGCGGCGACGGCCGACGCCGCCGAGTCCGGTGAATCAGCAAGGCGGGTCAGGATTTCGGCGTCGAACACCACATCGCCATCGAGGACGAAGACATCGTCGGTCAGGTGGCGCCTGGCCAGCCACAGCGAGTACGCGTTGTTCGTCGTGTCGTACCGGTCCGCCAGCACATACGACACCCGCATTCCCGCGAATTCGACACCGACCGCCGCGCGCACCTCGTCGGCCCGATGCCCGACCACCAGGACGGTCTCCCTGACACCGACCGAGGCCAACCGCTCCAGTGCTCGGTGCACGATCGGCACCCCGTTCACCGGAGTGAGCGCTTTGGGCACGGCACCGCTGAGCCGCCGACCGACTCCCGCTGCGAGAATTACTGCCTTCTGGACAGACATGTATTTCCTATCGCTCGCACCGCGAGTCGACGCGGCGAAGTACTGATGTCGGGCCAAGCCTCGCGTCACGATCGCGCCGCAATGGCCGCAATCGGAACGGGTCGGGACGCTCCGCCCGGTGCCTCGTTCAGCGCACGTCAATCAGCCTGAGCCTCTAGGCAAAGCCGCGGCATCGGTAAACCACCCGGCTACGTAGGGATATCGCCACCGCTGGTGACACCCCCTGATCACAGCCAATTCGAAGCCAGCGCTCGGCGTCGGCAGCGCAGTGGTGCGCACACGCCAATACCGCCTCGCGGGTCGCGAGGCGGTAGGAGGTTGGCGTGACTACCGTGCCGTGCGCGCGTATCGCGCCCGCCGTGCCCGGTCGGCGCGCCGGGGGCGGCGGTTCGACTCCTCGGCCACTTTCGGGCGCACCTCGACCGGCACCAGCTCTGCGATGTGCCCGCGGGAGTTGATCAGCAGCTTGTCGAAAATCGAGGCCATCTGCGCGTCAACGGTTTTGGTCGAGCTGCCGCGCCTGGCCGCGATCGCGGTGTTGGTCCAGCCCGCGGCCGCGAGCACCGCGACCTGTTGCTCGGCCGCGGTCAACCCGTGCCACTGCGCAACGGCATGGTGCTGAGTGCGGAGTCTGGTCGACGACCGATCCAGTGGCAGGTCGCCCACCGCAAGCTTGGTGACCTCGTCGAGTTCGGGCCGCAATGCGGCGCCTTCGTGTGCGGCGAGGGCAAAAGCACGATCGCCCAACACCGTTCGCGCGGCATCGGCGGCCGCCTCGGTGCTGGCCGCGAAGGGATCGAAGTTGTTCTGCATAGCGGGAATCCGCTTGTGCAGCTCGGCGGCGCCGCCGAACAGCCTGGCGATGTCGGTCGCCCATTCGGTCAGCTGCCGCGAGCGGGCCTGCCCTCCCCCGGTTCGGGCGTCCTCGATCATTCTGGCCAGCGACCACATCCGGATGCGAACCCCCATCAGCGCTCCCCAGCGATCGCCGATGGCGAGATGACCGTGCAGCGCCTTGCTGCCCATCGCCAGCGCCTCGCGGGGATCGCCGTACTTGGTCAGGGCGAGCGCAAGGATGCATTGCGCCCACGACATCGCCCACCTGGCTCCCGCCCCACTGGCGCGGTCGAGATAAGCGGTAGCGGTGTCGAGCGCCTGTTCGGGCGTGCCGAGCATCGCGGCCGCCAGCGCCTCGGCCTGCTCGCTGGTCGCCGCACCGCTGAGATCGCCTGCCGCGGTGAACTTTTCCCGCGCGCGCCGCAGGACGAGCAGCGCTCTCGGGTCCTGATGCACCACGAACAACTCGGCGCCGCGCACGAATTCCACCCGCGCGGGCAAGCCGTGATCACGTTCGACGCACGCGCGCCAGTCCGCACGCACCGCCGGGTCAGGAAGACACAACGCCACGCACTCATCGAGTAGTCGCTCGGCATCCTGGTATCCGCCGCACAACAAACTGAGCCAGGCCATCAACGCTTTCGCTTCGATGTGCAGCGCGGATCCCGGCCTGGCATGCGCCGCCGTCCGCTCGATCATGGTGCGTGCCTCGCCGAGCGACCCGTTCAACATCGGCAGCCGAAGGGTGGCGATGCCGATGGCGATCTGCAGGCCTTCGGCGGCGGCTTCGGGAGTGTGCAGGCTTTCGTCGATGGCGCACCGCAGATCGGTCCTGGCGGTCTGCGCCCACCGCAGCAGCTCCTGCTCCGCGGGACCGAACCATTCAGCCTGTGCCGCAACGATTTTGTCGCGGTAGTAGCGCCGGTGCCTGGCGACCAGCCGCGCCCACTCGTCGGGCGCGCCGCGCGACGCCCGCTCGCGGATCCGTTCGGTCGCGAAGACGCGGAAACTCTCCACCAGCGAATAACGCACCGCCGTCCGCGTGCGGTGCCGCAAGACCAGAGATTGGTCGGCCAGCCGCTCGAGCAGCTCACCGATCTCGGCTCGGGTCAGCACTTCGGGGCCGCGGTCGGCATGCTCGTCAGCACACACCGCCTCGATCGCCTCCCTGCCCGCGCCGCCGCTCTCGACATCGGCGCCGACAGCGTCCTCGAACTGGGTGTCGTTGCCCGCGGCGAAGACCGCGAGCCGCTCGAAAAGCAGCCGTTCCTTGGCGCTGCACAGGTCGTAAGACCAGGCGATCACATCGGCGATGCGGCGATGCCGTTCCTCGGTGCCGAACCGAGGCCCGTCCGACCAGCGCAGGCGGCGATCGCCCGGTTCACCGGTCAACTCGCCGAGCAGCATCGACAACGGCTGCCGGTGCAGCCGAGCCGCGGCAAGCCGGATATACAGCGGATTGTTGTGCACCCGGGTACAAATCGAGGTGGCCTGCTTGATCTGTTCGTGCGTGGCGATCAGGTGGCCTGCCAGCTCGGCGCGACGGCGGAACAACGCGAGCGCCTGCGCCTGCGCGAGCGGCGGGACATCGAGAACTCGCTCGTCGGACCAGCTGATCGGCTCGCGGCTGGTCGCGAGGACCGTCAACCCCGGCACCGCGACCAGCAGATCGTTGATCACCTGGCCCGCCGCCGCCAGCACATGTTCGCAGTTGTCCACCACCAGAATCGCCTGGCCGGTGCGGCCGCCCGCCGGGTCACTCAGCGTCTCGACCAGGGCGTCCCAGGCGGATCGGCCGGAGCAGCCCGCATCGACGACGGCCCGGACGAACTCCTCCTCGACGACATGTGCCTCGCTGTTCCTGGCCAATCGGGCCAACCGCACCCAGTAGACCGGCACCCGGCGCGACTTCTGGTATTTCCGGACAGCTTCGTTGGCCAGACAGGTTTTGCCGATTCCGCCGGGGCCGACCAGGGTGATCAGTCGAGTGCAGTCCAGCAGGAGCGTCGCGATCGTCGCCAGCTCCCGCTCCCTGCCGTAGAAATCACGCACCGGCGCGACCTGCGCGAGGGGACGCGGCGGAACTACCGCGCGCCGACGGTGCGGCGCGGTGAGCTGATGCCCACCCTCGAGCGGAGTATGTCGGTTTCCTTTGTCCTCTGGCATTGCGAATCCTCTTGTCCGGGAAGGCCGTCCGATGCTCACCGGGCGTTCCCGGGGTTGCGCCCGCCCGAGAGCAGGCCGTGGGGCCTACGTCAGTGCGGTCCTGGTGACTGCGGAATCGGTGCGCCGACGACCGTGGCGGCGTCGCGGGCGGCCTCGGCCGCCGCGCGGGTGACCTCGCTGACCGCTCGCTTGTTGTAGCCGAGCAGTGCGTGCTTGGCGAGTCTGAGCGCCGACCGCGGGTTGGGCGGCAGGTAACCGAGCTGGGTCATCATCGTCAAGTCGTCGCGAACGGCCACGTGGCTGGTGGTCTTTCCGTCGCGGAACGTGGCGAAATGCGCTTGCCGCACCCGGATTTCCCGGCCGGTCGCCGGAAACACCTTGGGCTTTTCGCCGGGCGGGTAGACGATGAAGGGTCCGGTGTGCACGCCGAGCATCTCGGCGAAGACACACGCCCGATCATCGTCGGATTCGATGAAGTCGAGGATGTCCCAGCGCAGGTCGGAGAAGGCCGTGCGCAGCCAGACGCCGGTGGCCATCAGGCCGGGTACGCCGACTTCACGACAGGCCGGGGGTTCATCGACCGCCATATAGTTGATGTGATCGGGTGCGATCACCTGGCGGGCGAGCTCGATGTCGCCTGTCGCGAGCATCTGGAATTCCCCCTCCATGATCTCTCGCGCATCCATCGCCGCCTCCTCTGGACTGCCAATCTTTTGACTAGACTGCCATGCTAGTCACTATATGGCTAGTGTTAACTTATGCCCGGCGAAGTCAAACCTAG
>NZ_BDAY01000079.1 GCF_001612685.1 Nocardia altamirensis NBRC 108246 | reverse complement strand
TCTTGACCCACGCTGCAGCATGGGTCAAGAGCACAATTCCTACGTCAAGTCACCAGCGAGCCCGGGGTCCACGGCCGAATGCTCGAATCCGCACTCGTTCTGTGGATTCGCACTGGGGCGCCCAGAAGGGGTGCGGATTCGCAGAAGGGGTGCGGATCGGCAGAACGGGTGCGGTTCTCACTCGGGTGGTGCGGGGAAGTTGGCGAGGGAGTTGGTGCAGCGGGCGGCTTGGGCGCGGAGGGCGGCGACGAGTTCCGGTGGGCCGCTGAGGAGGGTGAAATCGATGTCTACCGCGGTGATCATCCAGACCAGGGCTTCGGGGGTTTCGGCGCCGACCTGCAGGCGACAGGAGTTGGCGTCGACCGGTTCGATGGCGCCCATGCCCGGCCAGACGTTGGGTGCGGCCTCGGTGGCGGAGATGTGCAGGAGCACCGTTGCCTGGCTCGGCCACGCGCGGCTCGACAGCTGTCGCGAAAGGTAGACCGCGACATCGCCTTCCGGTGGTTCGCGCGGGGTGAAGCGCGGACCGGTCGGGATGCGCGGGGTCAGCCGGTCGGCGCGGAAGGTGCGCCAGTCCTTGCGGTCGACATCCCACGCCACCAGGTACCAGTGGCGGCTGAAATGCACCAGGGTGTGCGGCTCCACCTGTCGAAGGGTGGTTTCGCCGCTGTGTGCGCGGTAGTCGAAGCGGAGGCGCTCGTGCCGCGTGCACGCCTCGGCGACCGCCATCAGCGTGTCCGGCTCGACAGCCGCGCCTGGCGCGTTGACCCGCAGCGTGGCGCCGCGCAATGTCTGGACCCGGTGTCGCAGCCGCGGCGGCAGCACCTGCTCCAACTTGGTCAGCGCCCGCAGCGACGACTCCTCGATCCCGGCCACCGTCCCGCCGGACGCACTGCGCAGTCCGACCGCCACCGCGACCGCTTCCTCGTCATCGAGCAGCAGCGGCGGCAGCGCCGCGCCCGCGCCGAGTCGATAACCCGCCGTCCCCTGGGTGGCGTGCACCGGATACCCGAGTTCCCGCAGCCGATCGACATCGCGCCGCACCGTCCGCCCGGTCACCCCGAGCCGCTCGGCGAGCTCCCCGCCGGTCCAGTCCCGATGCGTCTGCAACAGCGCAAGCAACTTGAGCAGCCGCGCCGACGTCTCCAACATGCCTGCCAGCATGGCAGACAGTTAGGAACGTGGCCGTCCTAAGGCGGCGTTCTTTGGTCAGCTGCGGTAGAGCTCGTGCATTCGGGCTGCGGTCTCGGCCAGCTTGGCGCGCACGTGTGGTGGGTCGAGCACTTCGGCGTATTCGCCGAGCGGCAGTAGCCCGTGCGCGAGTACGTCGTAGGACTCCGAGGAGAGGGTGAGCTCGACCCATCCGTCGGCGTCCGGCTCGCTCGCCGAGGCGAGTGCGGCGGTGACGGCGGCGGGCTCGTTCATCAGCCGGAGCATGCGGAGATGGGTGGCGGCGATGCGGCAGCGGGCGTGTACGCGCAGCATGGATTGCGCGAAGTCGTCGGCAGCCGAGGACCAATGCGTGGCCAGGTCGAAATCTGCTGGGCGGTGGAAGGATTCGCCGGTCGGTTCGGCGGCGAGGATGCGGCTGACCCGGTAGGAGCGGATCGCGTCGCCGCCCATCGCCACCAAATACCAGGTGCCCGCCTTCATGACCAGGCCGAGCGGGTCGAGGTGGCGCTCGACGACCTTGTCCTTGCGGCCGTAGCGCACGGCGAGTCTGCGGTCGTGCCAGAGCGCGTCGGCGACGGTGTTCAGCGTGGGGGTTTCGTCGGGACGGTGGAACCAACCGGGTGCATCGATGTGTACCCGCTCGGCGATTCGGGTTGCGCGGCCACGTAATTCGGGCGGCAGTGCGGCGAGCACCTTGAGCTGCGCCGTCGCCAGCACCGTGCCGAGGCCGAGATCGGCTGCCGCGCCGGGTAATCCGGCCAGCAGCACGGCGTCGGCTTCGTCGGGGTTCAAGCCGGTCAGCCGAGTTCGATACCCGGCGACCAACTGCACGCCGCCTGCTCGGCCCGGCTCGCTGTACACCGGCACCCCCGCCGCGGACAGCGCCTCGATATCGCGGTAGACGGTGCGCACCGACACCTCGAGCTCCTTGGCGAGCTCGCCAGCGGTGGCACGCCCGCGCGTTTGCAGCATCAGGAGCAGCTGCACCAGTCGACTCGCGCGCATACGCCAACATTAGCCAGAAACCTTGACAGAAGGTGTCAGCAATAGACCGTACCGTCGACGACATGACCACTTGGAGCACATTCGCCGACGAGGCGCCGCACATCGCCACCCTGTTCACCAAGCGGCACCAGGCCACCGGAAACCTCTGCATGCTCGGCACGCTTCGCTCGGACGGATTCCCGCGAATCAGTCCGGTGGAACCACGGTTCTTCGAGAAGCATCTGGTGATCTCGGGCATGCCGGGCACCACCAAATTCCGGGATCTGGCCCGCGACCCTCGCTTCTGCCTGCACACCGCGACCGTCGATACGCACGTCAGCGAGGGCGACGCCAAGCTGTTCGGCACCGTCGTCGACCTCCCGGACAAGGACCTGCACGTCCGCTTCGCCCAGGCGCTGTTCGATGACACCGGCTTCGACATCCGCGGCCAGGACTTCGACCATTTCTACGTCGCCGACCTGACCAGTGCCTCCACCGTCGAGCTCATCGACAACAAGCTCGGCATCACCATCTGGAAGCCGGGCGAAGGTGAGCGCGTGGTCTACAAGTGACCACTGCGGGTCGGTCCTGTGGCGTGATCGCTGCGGTGGCAGGCTCGCCTGATCCGGCGGCGCCGATCAGTCCTGGCGCGGCAAGTGGTTGCGTACCTCGATGGCAAGCTGCTCCGGATCGATGCCGAGCGCGTCGAGCGCGGGACGCACCGACGCGTCGTCCATGGCCAGAACTCCGAGCAGGACATGGCCGATATCGACTGTGGCACTGTCGGTTTCGTGCGCCTCACGGTGCGCTTGGGTCAGCGCCCTTCTGGCCTGCTTGGAATAGAACAGTTGCGGCTGGCTGACCCAGGACTCGGCGGCGGAGCGGAATGCCTTGCGCAGGTCCTCGTAGGTGAAGCCGAGCGTCCGGATCGCGGTACCTGCCGCGGTTTCGGGTTCGTCGGTGGCGACCTTCGTCAAGGCGAGGAGCAGGTGACTCGGCTCGATGTGCTCGTGATTGAGCGCCTGCGCCTCCCGCAGGCTGTTCTCGAGCACGGTCTTGGCCTGCTTGGTGAACGGAATATGCGTGGTAGTAACAAGTTCCGCGGTGCCGAGCGCCTCATCGAGCCTGGCCCGCGCCTCGGGCGGATCGATACCGAGATGCGCGAGCGCGCGTGTGGTGGTTGCCGCAGAACCTGTTTCGCACGCGACCAGGATGGCGAGCAGGATGTGTTCCGCGCCAATGTAGTTGTGGCCGTGCAAACGCGCCTCTTCCTGCGTCAGCACGATCACTCGCCGGGCCTGGTCGGAGAACCTCTGGAACATGGCGACCCCCTTTTCGGCCGTCCGCCGCTGTCTTTCGATGGTAGTCGGCCGCCGGGGTGATATGTCGGGGTTGGCCTGCGGCGGGAGAAGACGGGGCATCGTCATCTCCCGCCGCGTACTACTCGGTGAGCGCCTGGATTTGACGGTAGCCGGGGGCGTCGATCGGCTGGGGTGTGTTGTCGCGGACCGCGCGGGCCGTGTCGACCGCCGCCGCGAGTGCCGTGCGGTAGAGGAGCGAACCCATGCTGACCCGGCGGACGCCGAGGTCGGCGAGCGCGGCGACCGACGGACCGGTCGGCGAGTGCAGGATGTTGACGGGCAGCGGTGTCGCCGCGACGAGGCGCGCGATCACGTCGGGGATGGCGAGGCCCGGCACGTAGATGCCGTCGGCTCCGGCGTCGGTGTATCGCGCGGCGCGGTCAACGGTGGCGTCGGTGTCGAGGACGGACCAGAAGGTGTCCACCCGCGCGTTGACGAAGAGCTCGGGTGCGTTGGCCTTGACCGCGGCGATCAGCTCGGCTTGGTGATCCGGTGCGGCCAGCGTCGATTCCGGGCGCCCGTCCTCCAGATTGATTCCCGCGATGCCCAATTCAGCCAACTCGGCCGCGAATTCGCCTACCTCGGTGGGGTTTTCACTGAAGCCGTGCTCGATGTCGACGGTCACCGGGATTGGTAGTCGCGCCAACAGCCTGGCCAGCGCCATCGTCGCGTCGGCGGTAGCGCCTGTGGCATCCGGGAGTCCTGCCGCGACGGCAACGCCGAGGCTGGTGGTGCCGATCGCCGGGAATCCTGCCTCGGCGAGGAGCGCGGCGGAACCGTAATCCCACGCGCACGGCAGCACGAGTGGTTGCGGGCCATCGTGCAGTTCGCGGAAGGTCTTCGTCTTGTTCATGCTGTTCCTTCGATGATTCCGGCGGCGAGGGCAAGGGCGTGTGTGCGTCCGGGGCAAGCGTGTGGTCCTGCGCCGAAACCCAGTCCGGGATGGCGCATGTCGAGTTCGATCACCGCGCCGTCGACGACTCGTCTGGTCGAGCGAAGTGGCGGGTTCTCGTCCATTGTGCGCAGCAGGATCTCGTCGGCGGTGCCGTCCGAGTCCGCCTGTTCGGCGTTGGTCACCAGGGCTCCGGTCGCCGCACATGCCTGTACCAGCACACAGATTCGTGCCGCGGTGCGATCGTCGGCGACGCCGCCGCAGGCCGCGACCAAGTCCGCGACCGCGGCATCGGCTGCCGGATTATCTGGTTCATGCGGTTGATAGTGGGCGGCGACCAGCGCCACGGTCTCGACCGAAACATCCGACAGGCCAAGAACGTCCAGCAGCACCCGGACGTGGGGGAGTGGACCGGTCGTTGTCCGTGCTCGCAGGCGCAACTCATCAGGAGCGAGCTGGTCGAGTTCCGTGACGACCAACGCACGTAGGCGCTGATGCGTTGGCCCGTCACAAAAGCGCGGCACATGCGCACGCAGCCAGTCGATGCCGATCGGCGAATCCACCGACGGCACCGCGGGTACTGGCGCGCTGACCAGCGTGGCACGCACCTGCTCGGGGTCGGTGAGCTCAGGAACTGTCCGATTCATGGGGGTGACCGTATCCCCGTGATATTTCGGTGGCCGCCGAAACGTTGGCGGACCATCATGGGGTTGTGTCATCCCGAGGAGCCGAACTCGCAGGCCTGGCGGCCTTGCTCGCCGACAAGACCCGCGCCGACATGTGTCTGGCGCTGGTCGACGGCCGGGCCTGGACCGCGGGCGAGCTCGCCCGGCACGCCGGCGTCGCCGCCTCCACCGCCACCGAACACCTGAATCGACTCCTCGACGGTGGCCTGCTCGTCGAACGCCGTCAAGGCCGCCATCGCTACGTCCAGCTTGCCGGTCCACACGTCGCCGAACTCCTCGAGTCCATGGCGACCCACCTCGACCCACCGCGCCCAGTCGTCACCAATCTCCGAACCGCCACCGCCGCAGCGGCTTTAGCGCGCGGTCGCACCTGCTATGACCATTTGGCGGGCCGTCTCGGCGTGGCGATCACCGACGCGATGACCACACGCGCGCTGCTCGACCAGGGCACCGGCTTCGCTCTCACCGAGGCAGGCCTCGCCTGGCTCACCGGCCCCCTCGGCGTACCACCCGCAGCTTTGCACGTCACCCGCCGCCCCGTCGTCCGCCCCTGTCTCGACTGGACCGAACGCCGCACTCACCTCGGCGGCACGGCGGGCGCCCAACTCTGCCGCCGCCTCCTCGACCTCGACTGGATCTCCCGCATCGGCACCGGCCGCGCCATCCGCGTCACGCGCACCGGCGAATCCGGCCTGCACGACCTACTCGGCATCGAACCGTCCGCACTCCAACTGGATTCTTGAACCCCGCTACGAGTAGTCCCGCAGCTGACGAATCTGGTGCGCGATACGTGCGATCATCCCCGCGAGCATGCGCGCCGCCGCCTCGAGCCGATCAAGCAGGTCACTGAGGTCGTCCTCGGAGGCCCGCCCGACATCGAGCCCACGCAAGCCAGCGAGCGCTCGCTCCAGCGCTGTGAGCTGGTCTTCGAAAGCTCCGTTCGAACGCATGTTCTAATGATAGCGCATCCAGCCGCCCGCGGTCCCACAGTCCAACTGCGTCATCGAGCGGCGTTCACGCGCTTGCGCTGAATCTGGCTTGACTCGGCCCTTTGGGGACGGCTTTACCGTTGCAGGCGAGGAAGGGAGTTGGGTGGATGCGGGCGAAGCAGGTTGCCGATGCGGCGGGGGTGACGGTGAAAGCGTTGCGGCATTACGAAGCGCTGGGGTTGATCCAACCGGTGCGGCGGCCGAACGGTTATCGGGAGTACAGCGACATCGATGCGCGTTGTGTGGCCGAGATCCGCTTGCTCGCCTCGCTGGGGCTGCACCTCGGCGAGATCGGTCCGTTCCTCGACTGTCTGCGGCAGGGGTACGAACCCGCAGATCACTGTCCAGAGTCGTTGGCGGCCTACCAATCGAAGATCGATCAAATCGACCTGCTGATCACTCGCCTCACGCGCAATCGCCACGAGCTCACCCGGCGTATGCATGTGGCCGCTCGTCGCGGCTTCGGACTCGACCACGACAAGTACGACGAGACAGGAATTTCCTTGCTGCCACAAGCCGATCCACTTCCCGAGAATCTGCCGATCCCCCAGGATGACGGTGCCGCCGATCATCTACCGGGTATGACGATCCCCGCGCTGACCTTCACCACGAGTGACGGCGTCGAGATTCGATTGGACGCAGTCTGCGATGGCCGGTGGGTGCTGTTCATCTACCCGCTGACCGGCGAGCCCGGCACCGATATCCCCAAGGGCTGGAACGAGATTCCAGGTGCTCGCGGCTGTAGTCAGGAAGCATGCGGTTTCCGCGACAACTTCGCGGATCTGCATGCCAACGGAGTGCAGCATGTCGTCGCCTTGTCCAGCGACGACGCCGAATATCAACGGGCGCTGGCCGATCGGCTGCATCTGCCCTATCCGATGGTCTCGGACATCGAATTGGCGCTGGCACAGGCACTGAAGCTGCCGACCTTCGAAGCCGGCAACGCGACGCTGTATAAACGCGTGACAATGGTCCTGCGGGGCAACACAATTGAGCACGTCTTCTATCCGATCTTTCCGCCGGACACCCACGCTGCCGAAGTCGTGCGGTGGCTCACGGCCAACCCTGACAGAGGAACGACATCATGACTCGAACCCTCCGCTCCGCTGCGCTTGTCGCTCTGGCAATGATCGTGACCACAGCTGTCTCGCCCGTCGCCGGGGCAGACCACGACCAGCGGGTCACCTTCAGCGGAAAGACGCTGTGCGATCTGGGCGTCAATCCGAAACAAGAAGTCGAGATGACCGTCGAGGGCGCGGTCAACGATGCGGGACAAACGATTTCGCTCACCGGTGCGGCAGGAACGGTGCGGCTCAACTCGGCCGTCAAGTCCTTGTTCCTGCTGTGGGGAGCCGATTCGGTTGGCGGTGCCGTCGGCAAGCTGCCCGTCGCCGCGTCGAACGCCACGTCGGCGACCATTGATGCGGCCGCAGGCCAGGCGTTGCCGTTCGCGAAGACCAAACTCGATCGCGATACCCCGGAAATCCTGCTGAACTTCCCCGACCAGTCGACCTTCGGTGCCGGGCCGTTTATCCGAAATGGCAGCGGCAGTGTTGATTTCACGCTCGGCGCGGGTTGGGATTTCTCCGTACGGCTGTTCAATTCCGCCGGACAGCCCATCCGCGACGTCCCTTGTCGCAAGTAGGGACGCTGAGCCCGCACCCGGCGCAAGGTCGAATCAAGTGACAGGGTGACTTGTTCGACATGCCCGGTGCGGTCCCGGCATTGGCGGCCGCGAGAGCGTGGTGGGCGGGCAGCTCTCGCGGCTGATCGCGCTGAAAGACGCTGTCCTGCTGTTGGATCACGCAGAGTGCACGCGGCTTGGAGCGTCTGCGGTCTGTGACCCGCGGCCGTGCTCGCTGTTGGCCATCGCCCTGGCGATCAACGGGCGCACCAGCTTCGACTGGACCGCGCGCATCACCCAGGCGTTGATCCGGATGCCAAGGGCCGAGTTGGGGGCCACCATCGCGACCCGACCCGGCGGGAGTTCTTGCGCCGAGGCGACCCGCGGCCGCATCGCCGCCTCGAAGGCCGCCAGCGCGGCGGGCAGCCGGTCCAGATCGTCGAGCACCTCGGCCGACCGGAGCGCCGCCGTCAACTCGGCCGCGCCACGCAGAGCCATTGCGGTGCCGAGGCCGCTGAGCGGGCTTGCGCACCAAGCGCTGTCGCCGACCAGCACCACCCGGCCGTCGCGCCAGCAGGGCATGTCGACCTGGTCGAAGGTGTCCAGCGCGAAGTCCGGTGCCTGCTTTGCCGCGGCAAGGAATTCCTGCGTGCGCCAGCCGACTCCGGCGAAAGTGCGCTCCAGCAGGGCGAATTGGGCCTCGCGGTCGCGCCGCGGCGGCAGGGTGTCGGCGGCGAAGGTGAAGCCGATCTCTTGCTGCCCCGGGTGACCGGGCCTGGCCTCCACGCTCCGGCGGCCTGGCGCGTTGTGCATCAGGAACCAGCCGTCCAACGCCGGTGTGTCCGGCGTTTCGGTGAGGGTGAACCAGGCGTGTGCCAGGCCGAGTGGCTTGCGGTAGTTCTCCTCGGGGCCGAAGCGCAGCGCGCGCACCCGCGAGTGCGCGCCGTCTGCGCCGACCACCAGGTCGAATTCCTCGGCCCCGCCGCTACGGAACCGGGCGAGCACTCGGTTTCCCTTGTCCTCCAGCGCTTCCACGGTTTCGCCGAAACGATGCGTCACGCCAGGCCCTGCGGCCTCGTGGATGATCCGCGCGAGGTCGGTGCGCAGCAGTTCCTCCTTCGACACCAAACCCTGCCCGTCGAACGCCTCCACCGGCATCGCGGCGAGCCGACGTTCGTCGGCGGCGATCCATGCGGCTCCGCTTTGCGGGACCAGACAGCCGAGCGCCTGCTCGAGCAGGCCTGCTTGCTGCAGTACTTCGCGGGAGTCGCCGCGCAGGTCGACGGTCTGACCGCCGGTGCGCAGTGCGGGCGCGATCTCGGCGACGGTCACCTCCCAGTCGTCCCGTTCCAGGAGCAGCGCGAGCGTGTCCCCTGCGATTCCGCCACCGACGATGAGTGCGCGTGCCATGACGTGTTCTCCCTGCGTTGTGCGCCCTTCCGGGCCATTGATGCGAACGATTCGCCTTAACGATAAACATGAGATCCGTGCAAACGCAAGTGCTTCGCGTTAATATGGAGACGTGACTCAAGCGACAGGAGTAACCCGCCCCGGCGGACGTACCGCCCGCACCCGGGAGGCCGTGCACGCGGCCACCCGTGAACTGCTGGCCGAATCCGAGGACGGCACTGTCGAGATCGCCGCGGTGGCCGCTCGTTCCGGCGTGCACATCGCCACGATCTACCGACGGTGGCGCACCGCAGAGGGTCTGGTCATCGACACGGTCGTGCAGGATCTCGGCACTCGCTCACCGCTACCCGCGACTGGCGATCTGCACTCTGACATGCTCACATACGCGACGAATCTGCTCACCGATCTCCGGCAGCCCGACCATCTGACCTTCTTCCGGGCGATGGCACGGGCCGCGGGCGGCGAGACCGGGCTGATTGATGTCGCGCAGTTCGCCGAACCTCGCATGCGGGAGATTCAGGCCACCCTCGACGCCAGCAACACCACCGTGCTGAACAGCAGGGACGTCTTCGAGATCATCTTGTCTCCGGCCTACATTCGCGCATTGCTTTCCAATTCCTTGGACCCGGAATCCGACGCCCCGCGCCTGGTCGACAACCTCATTGCGGTGCGAGACCACCGCCTCGGTCGCACCTAGCCTGGGCCCGGCTAGGTGTGACCCCGCCCTCATGGCCGCCGATCATCGGGTGTTTCTCGCGCGGGAGTGGGTAAGAATGGCCTGACGATCGATGCCATCGGCGACGAGCTAGGGGCAGCGTGTGAATGAGCTTGCATAGTCGTGCATAATCATCACATGGTTGATTCGGTGCACGCGCCGGAGCCGACCGGGCCTGTGTTACGGGTCGCGGTGGCCGGGGCGAGTGGGTACGCGGGTGGGGAAGTGTTGCGTCTGCTGCTCGGTCATCCGGCATACCGCGAGGGGCGCCTGGTGATCGGCGCGCTGACCGCGGGCGCGAATGCCGGGACGGTGCTCGGCGAACTGCAGCCCCACCTGCTGCCGCTGGCGGATCGCGTGCTCGCGCCGACCGATGCCGAGGTGCTGGCCGGCCACGACGTGGTGTTCCTCGGCCTGCCGCACGGGCAGTCCGCCGCGCTCGCCACACAGCTGCCCGCCGACACGGTGATCATCGACTGCGGCGCCGACTTCCGGCTGACCGATGCGCAGGCGTGGGAGAAGTATTACGGCAGCGCGCACGCGGGCAGTTGGCCGTACGGGCTGCCCGAACTGCCCGACGGACGCGAACGCCTGCGTGGCGCACGCCGGATCGCCGTGCCCGGCTGCTATCCGACCGTCGCCAGCCTCGCGCTTGCGCCCGCGATCGCGGCTGGAATCATTGCGCCGCAGGTGAATGTCGTCGCGGTGAGCGGCACCTCCGGCGCGGGCCGCAAGCTCGATGTCGGACTGCTTGCCTCCGAGGTGATGGGTTCGGCACGCGCCTACGGCATCGCGGGCGCACACCGGCACACGCCGGAGATCGCGCAGAACCTGAAGGCGGCGGGCGGGATCGACGTCGCCGTGTCGTTCACGCCGGTGCTCGCGCCGATGCCGCGCGGCATCCTCGCGACCTGCACGGCGCCGACAACGGTCGATGCCGAGCAAGCCCGCGCCGTCTATGAAAAGGCTTACGCCGACGAACCTTTCGTGCACCTGCTGCCGGAAGGTGTCCTGCCGCAGACCGGTGCGGTACTCGGCTCCAACGCCGTCACCCTGCAGGTGGCGGTGGACGCCGACGCAGGCCAGCTGGTGGTGATCGGCGCGATCGACAATTTGACCAAGGGCACCGCGGGCGCCGCGGTGCAATCCATGAACCTGGCCGTCGGATACGACGAGACCGCAGGACTTTCCACCGTAGGAGTGGCACCGTGACAACATCCGCAGCGATTTCGACCGAGGCAGGCAAGCTGGTGCGCAACCAGGGCGTGACCGGACCGCTCGGGTTCCGTGCGGCCGGTATCGCGGCGGGCATCAAGGCCAGCGGAAAGCCGGACCTGGCACTGGTTTTCAACGAGGGCCCCGAGTACGCGGCGGCAGGCGTCTTCACCCGCAACAAGGTGAAAGCCGCACCGGTGCTGTGGTCGCAGCAGGTGCTGTCCGGCGGTCGGCTGCGCGCGGTGATCCTCAATTCCGGTGGCGCCAACGCCTGTACCGGCCCCGGTGGCTTCCAGGACACCCACAAGACCGCCGAAGAACTCGCCGCCGCATTGAGCAACTGGGGTTCCGAGACCGGCGCCGGCGAGATCGCGGTCTGCTCAACGGGTTTGATCGGCGACCGGCTGCCGATGGACAAGGTGGTGCCCGCGATCACCGAGATCGTGCACGAGATGGGCGGCGGCCTCTCCGGCGGCCTCGACGCCGCGCACGCCATCATGACCACCGACACGGTGCCCAAGGAAGCGGCGTTCCACCACCGCGACAAGTGGAACGTCGGCGGCATGGCCAAGGGTGCAGGCATGCTCGCCCCGTCGCTGGCCACGATGCTGGTGGTGCTCACCACCGACGCCGCCGTCACCGCCGACCAACTCGATCAGGCGCTGCGCAACGCGACGGCACGCACCTTCGACCGCCTCGACGTCGACGGTTCCTGCTCGACCAACGACACTGTGCTGCTGCTGGCCAACGGCGCCAGCGAGGTCACCCCGAGCCAGGCCGACCTCGACGCCGCGGTACTCGCGGTCTGCGACGATCTGGCCGCCCAGCTGATGGCCGACGCCGAGGGCGTCACCAAGCGGGTGCTGATCACCGTCACCGGCGCGGTCAGCGAGGACGAGGCGGTCACCGCCGCCCGCACCGTCGCGCGCGACAGCCTGGTCAAGACCGCGCTTTTCGGCTCGGACCCGAACTGGGGCCGGGTGCTCGCCGCGGTCGGCATGGCGCCGGTGACCCTCGACCCGGACCGGATCTCGGTGTCGTTCAACGGAAGTCCGGTCTGCATCGACGGCGTCGGCGCGCCGGGCGCCCGCGACGTCGACCTGTCCGGTGGCGATATCGAGGTGCGGATCGACCTGAACGTCGGTGACGCCGCCGCCACCATCCGCACCACCGACCTCTCGCACGGATATGTCGAGGAGAATTCGGCGTACAGCTCATGACGAGCCAACTCCGTCACGAACTTTCGGCGCTCGACAAGGCACACGTCCTCGCCGACGCGCTGCCGTGGCTGCAGAAGTTCCGCGACAAGATCGTCGTGGTGAAGTTCGGCGGCAACGCCATGGTCGACGGAGAACTCGAGCGCGCGTTCGCCGCCGATATGGCGTTCCTGCGGACCGTCGGCGTGCACCCGGTGGTGGTGCACGGCGGCGGACCGCAGATCAGCGCGATGCTGAAAAAGCTTGGCCTGGAGGGGGAATTCCGCGGCGGCTTCCGGGTGACCACCCCCGAGGTGATGGATGTCGTGCGGATGGTGCTGTTCGGGCAGGTCGGCCGCGAGCTGGTCGGCTTGATCAACGCGCACGGCCCGTACGCCGTCGGCATCTCCGGTGAGGACGCGCGCCTGTTCACCGCGACCCGCCGCACCGTCGAGGTCGACGGCGAGCCGACCGATATCGGACTGGTCGGCGATGTCACCGAGGTGAATCCGGACGCGGTGCTCGACCTGATCGACGCGGGCCGCATCCCGGTGGTGTCCACCATCGCGCCGGACGTCGACGGCGTGGTGCACAACATCAACGCCGACACCGCCGCCGCCGCGCTCGCCGAGGGTATCGGCGCCGAGAAACTGGTGGTGTTGACCGACGTCGAAGGGCTGTACACGGACTGGCCCGACCGGTCCTCGCTGATCAGCCGCATCGACGCGGCGGCGCTCGCCGAGTTGCTGCCTCGACTGGACGCGGGCATGGTGCCGAAGATGGAGGCATGTCTGCGCGCCGTGCTCGGCGGCGTGCCGACCGCGCACGTCATCGATGGCCGCGTCCCGCACGCGGTACTGCTGGAACTGTTCACCGGAGAAGGAATCGGAACGATGGTGACGCCTGCCCTGTCTTCGAACGGGATCGGCTCGCTGGACGGAACGAAACAATGAGTACTGACCAAGATCTGCAGTCGCGGTGGTCCGCCGCCATGATGAACAACTACGGCACGCCGAAGATCGCGCTGGTGCGTGGCGCGGGCGCGGTGGTCTACGACGCCGAGGGCAACCGCTATCTGGATTTCCTCGGCGGCATCGCGGTCAACAGCCTCGGCCATGCGCATCCGGCGATTCTGGAAGCGGTCACCCAGCAGCTCGGCACGCTCGGGCACACCTCGAATCTCTATGCCAACGAACGGGTGATCGAGCTGGCCGAGCGGCTGCTCGCGCATTTCGGCGACGGTTCCTCCGCCGACGGGCACAGCGGAAGGGCGTTCTTCTGCAACTCGGGGACCGAGGCGAACGAGGCCGCGTTCAAGATCGCGCGGCTCACCGGGCGGCGCAAGATTATCGCGTGCGAGGAGGCGTTCCACGGGCGGACCATGGGCGCGCTCGCCCTCACCGGGCAGGCGGCCAAGCGGACGCCGTTCGAGCCGATGCCCGCGGGCGTCGTGCACGTGCCCTACGGTGACGCTGCCGCGCTGGAAGCTGTTGTCGACGAAGACACTGCTGCGGTGTTCCTCGAGCCGATGATGGGCGAGAGCGGCGTCGTCGTGCCGCCGGTCGACTATCTGGTCAAGGCGCGCGAGATCACCGCGCGGCATGGTGCGCTGCTGATCCTCGACGAGGTGCAGACCGGCATCGGCCGGACCGGAAAGTTCTACGCGCACCAGGCCGTTGGCATCGTGCCCGACGTCATCACGCTGGCCAAGGGGCTCGGCGGCGGGCTGCCGATCGGCGCGGTGCTTGCCACCGGCCCGGCCGCCGACCTGCTGACGCCCGGCCTGCACGGCACCACGTTCGGCGGCAATCCGGTCTGCGCGGCGGCCGCGCTCGCCGTGCTGCGGACCATCGACGAACTCGACCTGCTCGCGCACGTCGAGTCGGTCGGCAAGCGGCTCACCGACGGCATCGAACTGCTGGAGCATCCGTTGATCGACCACGTGCGCGGTGCGGGGCTGCTGCTCGGCATCGTGCTCACCGACGACGTGTCGGCGCATGTCGAAGCCCAGGCGCGCGCGGCGGGATATCTGGTGAATCCAGCCAAGCCCAACGTCATTCGGCTCGCGCCGCCGCTGATTCTCACCGAGACCCAGGCCGATAACTTCGTCGCCGATCTGCCAACGATTCTGGATGCGGCGACCCAAGATGCGAAGGAGGCTGCGGCACAATGACTTCGGCACAGCACGCGGTGACCTCAGCACAACCCGGTATTCGGCACTTTCTCCGTGACGACGACGTGAGCCCGGCCGAGCAGGCCGAAATCCTCACGCTCGCCGCCGAGCTCAAGCAGGCGCCGTTCTCGCAGCGGCCGCTGGAGGGGCCGCGCGGCGTCGGGGTGATCTTCGAGAAGAACTCCACCCGCACCCGCTTCTCCTTCGAGCTCGGTATCGCCCAGCTCGGCGGGCACGCGGTGGTGGTGGACGGCCGCGACACCCAGCTCGGCCGTGAGGAGACGCTCGGCGACACCGGCCGGGTGCTCTCCCGGTATGTCGACGCGATCGTGTGGCGGACCTTCGAGCAGTACCGGCTCGACGAAATGGCCGTGACCGCAACGGTTCCGGTGGTCAACGCGCTGTCCAACGAGTTCCATCCGTGCCAGGTGCTCGCCGATCTGCAGACCCTGGTCGAACGCAAGGGCAACTTGACCGGACGCAAGCTCACCTATTTCGGTGACGGCGCCAACAATATGGCGCACTCGCTGCTGCTCGGCGGTGCGACCGCCGGGCTGAACGTCACCATCGCAGCGCCACCCGGTTTCGAGCCGCTGCCGTGGATCCTGGAGGCCGCGCGTAAGCGGGCCGCGGACACCGGCGCCACCATCACGTTGACCGAAGACCCGGTTGCCGCCGCCGACGGCGCGGACGCGCTGGTGACCGATGGCTGGACCTCGATGGGTCAGGAGAACGATGGGCTCGATCGCGTCGGTCCGTTCCGCCCGTTCCAGCTGAACACCGAGCTGCTCGCCTACGCGCAGTCCGATGCCGTTGTGCTGCACTGCCTGCCCGCACATCGCGGCGAGGAGGTCACCGACGAAGTGCTCGACGGACCGCACAGCGTGGTCTGGGACGAGGCGGAGAATCGGCTGCACGCGCAGAAGGCGCTGCTGGTGTGGTTGCTGGCCAAGCGAAACAACGGCTCGGCATGAGCGAGCGTCAGCGAGTGAACCGAGGATGCAGCGCGCGGACGCGCACGACGGAGCCGAGCGTCAGCGAGGCGCAGTCGTGAGCGTCACCCATCCCGAATCAGGCAAAGCAGGCCCCGAAATCGCGCGCACCCGCGCCGGCCGGCAGTCGCGCATCGTCGAACTGCTGACCGCGCATGCGGTGCGCAGCCAGACCGAGTTGGCCGCGCTGCTTTCGGCCGAGGGCATCGAAACCACCCAGGCCACGCTCTCGCGTGATCTCGATGAGCTCGGCGCGGTGAAGTTGCGCGCGGCCGACGGCGGCGCCGGCGTCTATGTCGTCCCAGAGGACGGCAATCCGATCCGCGGCGTCATCGGCGGCACCGATCGTCTGGGTAAGCTGCTCGGCGATCTGCTGGTCTCCACCGATGCCAGCGGCAACATCGCCGTGCTGCGCACTCCGCCCGGCGCCGCGCACTTCCTGGCCAGCGCGTTGGACCGCGCCGCGTTGCCGTACATCGTCGGCACCATCGCAGGCGACGACACCATCGCCGTCATCGCCCGCGAGCCGCTGACCGGGGCCGAACTGGCGGCGAAGATCGAAGAGATCGCCTGACGATCAGGAGAACGGGAACTGTCCGCCGCCACCGCGCGGCGACGTGCCGTTACCTGGGGTGCCGACGTCGATGATGTCCTGGATGAGGTTGACGATGGCGCGACCGACGTCGAGGACGCCGTTGCCGAGGGTGCTGAATTCTCCCGCGATGTAGTGCAGCATTGCGTCCGTCCTTCTGCCTGCCCGAAGGTTGCCGTTTTCAGGGTCGCACATGGGCGTGGCCGCGCCAAGGGGTCTTATTCGCTTGATGGGCACTGACTTTCGCGAACGAGCCGGGCGGCCGGTGCCCTCTTCCCACCCCCGGGGGTGAATGGGCTTGCATCATCGTGCATAATCATTTGTAGGACGGAACGGCGGGAGGCCGGTCCGCGCCGTCGTAACCGAGCATCGAAACCGAGGAGCACACAGACCATGTCGGAACGCGTCGTACTCGCCTACTCAGGTGGGCTGGACACCTCCGTGGCGATCAGCTGGATCGCCAAGGAGACCGGTGCCGAGGTGGTGGCCGTGGCCATCGACCTTGGCCAGGGCGGCGAGGACATGAACGTGGTGCGCCAGCGAGCACTGGACTGCGGCGCCGTCGAGGCGATCGTGGTCGACGCGCGCGACGAGTTCGCCAACGACTACTGCCTGCCGACCATCCAGGCGAACGCGCTCTACATGGGCCGCTACCCGCTGGTGTCGGCGATCAGCCGCCCGCTCATCGTCAAGCACCTCGTCGAGGCCGCCAAGTTCCACGGCGCGACCACCGTCGCGCACGGCTGCACCGGCAAAGGCAACGATCAGGTGCGCTTCGAGGTCGGCATCGGCGCGCTCGCGCCCGACCTGAACGTGATCGCGCCCGTGCGTGATTATGCGTGGACCCGGGAGAAGGCCATCGCCTTCGCCGAGGAGAACGAGCTGCCGATCAACGTCACCAAGAAGTCGCCGTTCTCGATCGACCAGAACGTGTGGGGCCGCGCGGTGGAAACCGGCTTCCTCGAGGACCTCTGGAACGCGCCGACCAAGGACGTCTACGACTACACCGCCGACGCGACCGTCAACTTCGAGGCGCCCGACGAGCTCATCGTCACCTTCGAACGCGGCGTTCCCGTCGCGATCGACGGCCGCCAGGTGAGCGTGCTCGAAGCGATCGTCGAGCTGAACAACCGCGCAGGACGGCAGGGCGTCGGCCGCCTCGACATGGTCGAGGACCGGCTCGTCGGCATCAAGAGCCGCGAGATCTACGAGGCGCCCGGCGCCATCGCGCTCATCACCGCACATCAGGAGCTGGAAGCCGTCACCGTCGAGCGCGAGCTCGGCCGGTACAAGCGGCAGGTCGAGCAGCGCTGGGGCGAGCTGGTGTACGACGGCCTGTGGTTCTCGCCGCTGAAGCGCGCGCTGGACGCGTTCGTCGGGGAAACCCAGGAGCACGTCTCCGGCGAGATCCGAATGGTGCTGCACGGCGGCAGCGCGGTCGTCAACGGACGTCGCTCGGAGCAGTCGCTCTACGACTTCAACCTGGCGACCTACGACGAGGGCGACACCTTCGACCAGTCGCTGGCCAAGGGTTTCGTGCAGATCCACGGGCTGTCGTCGAAGGTCGCGGCCCGTCGGGACTTGAACCAGAAGTAGGACGCCTCGGGCTCTCGCCGAGGCCCGGCTTGGATCGGGCTCGGCGGGAGTGTCGCGTCGACACCGGGCGCAGGGAGCGGTCGTAGTCTCGAAGGCGGCCGGTGAGGGTCGTCGGCGGGAAGGGTGTGCGGTTTTATGCGGACCGAAGACGCCGGCTGGGACATCGTGACGAGCGTCGGCGTCACCGCCATGCGGGCCGCGGAGAACCGGCGGCCGGATGCCCTCTTCCACGACCCGTTCGCCGAGCAGCTGGTGACAGCCGTCGGGCGACCGGAGTGGGTGAAGTTCGGCACCGGCGATGTCGAGGGCCGATCTGCCGCCGAGGAATTGACCAACCACACACTGATGACCGCGATCCGAGGAGACAGCACACCATGACGCACAGCGGCAGCACGAACACCGGTGCGCTCTGGGGCGGACGGTTCGCTTCCGGTCCCGCCGAAGCGATGGCCGCACTGAGCAAGTCGACGCATTTCGATTGGGTCCTTGCGCGCTACGACATTCGCGCATCCAAGGCGCATGCGCGTGTGCTGCACAAGGCGGGCCTGCTCTCGGAGAGCGACCTCGCAGGGATGCTCGCCGGCCTGGATCAGCTTGCCGCGGACGTGGATTCGGGTGCGTTCGGCCCTGCCGACTCCGACGAGGACGTGCACGGCGCGCTGGAACGTGGGCTGATCGACCGGGTCGGCGCCGAGCTCGGCGGGCGGCTGCGCGCGGGGCGTTCGCGAAACGACCAGGTGGCCACCCTGTTCCGGATGTGGTTGCGTGACGGCGTCCGCCGGGTCGCCGTCGGCGTGCTCGACGTCGTCGACGCATTGGTCGCGCAGGCGGCCGCGCATCCCGACGCGGTGATGCCGGGCAAGACGCACCTGCAGGCTGCACAGCCGGTGCTGCTCGCCCACCATCTGCTCGCGCACGCCCACCCGCTGCTGCGTGACATCGATCGGCTGCGTGACTTCGACAAGCGAGCGGCCGTGTCGCCCTACGGTTCCGGCGCGCTGGCCGGTTCCTCACTCGGCCTCGATCCCGAAGCCATCGCCGCCGAACTCGATTTCGACGCCGCGGCCGCCAACTCGATCGACGCCACCTCCTCGCGCGATTTCGCCGCCGAAGCCGCGTTCGTTCTCGCCATGATCGGCGTCGACCTGAGCCGGATGGCCGAAGAGGTGATCCTCTGGAGCACACCGGAATTCGGCTACATCACTCTCGCGGATGCCTGGTCGACCGGCTCGTCGATCATGCCGCAGAAGAAGAACCCCGACGTCTCCGAGCTCACCCGCGGCAAGGCGGGCAGGCTCATCGGTAACCTCACCGGCCTGCTTGCCACGCTGAAAGCGCAGCCGCTGGCCTACAACCGCGACCTCCAAGAAGACAAGGAACCACTGTTCGACTCGGTCGCCCAGCTGGAACTCCTGCTCCCCGCGATCGCGGGCCTCGTCTCCACCCTCACCTTCCACACCGACCGCATGGCCGAACTCGCGCCCGCAGGCTTCACTCTCGCCACCGACATCGCCGAATGGCTGGTTCGCCAAGGCGTTCCGTTCCGTGTCGCCCACGAAGCCGCAGGTGCGTGCGTCCGTGCCGCCGAATCCCGCGGCGTCGGCCTCGCCGACCTCACCGACGAAGAATTCGCCGCCATCGACCCCGCCCTCACCCCCCAAGTCCGCGAAGTCCTCACCGTCGCAGGCTCTATCGCCTCCCGCAACGCCCGAGGCGGCACCGCAGCCACCCAAGTAACCGTCCAACTCACCGAAATCCACACCACCACAACCAACCTCCGCACCTGGCTGACCTAGCCCCGAGCACGACTCGCACAACCCCGATAGGCGGCACAACCCACGCCCACGCCGCCGCTCGGCCCCTCCTGTCCGACGAGTGGCACATGGCTGCGGCAAAGTGCGAGTAGTCCACTCCGTGGTGTGCCACTCGTGCGGATTCAGCGGGGGAGGAGGTTGGCTACCTGGAGGAGTGGGGTGGCCAGGGCGGGGATGGATTTGGGGTCGGGGAGGCGGCCGGTGCGGAAGGTGAGGAGGTCGTGGCCTGCGAGGTTCCAGTGGGGGAGGGCGCAGGCCAGGTGGGCGGCGATCAGCGGGGGGCCGACGAGCCAGCGGGCGTAAGCGGGGTCGGGGCTGGCGATGCGGAAGCGGGAGTCGAAGTCCGGGTTGCCGGTTGCGGTGGGTTTGTCGCCGAAGAGGGAGCGACCGAGCTGCGAGAAGACGCCGCGAGGTACGACCGCGACCGGCGGGTGTGCGCGGTCCAGGTGTACGACGATCGCGATGTAGTAGTGGGTGGTGGTCGACGAGCTGGAGCTGCTGGTCGACATGCGGCTGGTGGACCTTGTCGTGTAGTGGTAGTCCGCCACGGTCACCCGTCGGCCGTCGAGTTGACCGGTCAGGTTCACCGTCAGGCCGCGTTTGTTGCGGCCGGGCATGCGGCCGGTCCAGTCCGCGCGCCCGTTCTTCGTCATGGTCCACCCGTTGGCAGCTGCCCACTGCGCCAGACCGGCCACGCGACGGCGCTCGGCGCGGATCGACAGCGGGATCAGAATCGCCATCAGCACGACGACGAACACCACGAACGCGCCGAAAATCAGCACCGCCGTATCCATGCCGATCACCACGTCCTCATCGGAGATGCCGGACTGGCACTTGGATCACGAGTTCCACCCGGCCGCTGCACATCTGAAGGTGCCGCCCGGTTAGTATCCAGCACTCGCTACGCTGCCGCCATGACCTTGCTGCTGCTGGCCCTGGCCATCGCGTCCGAGGTGACCGCGACCGTTTCGCTGAAGATCTCCGAGGGCTTTTCCAAACTGGTCCCCTCGATCATCGTGGTCATCGGATACATCGCCGCCTTCTACTTCCTCTCCCAAGCCCTCAAGCGCGGCATGCAGATCGGCGTTGCCTACGGCATCTGGTCCGCGGTCGGCGTAGCCGCCATCGCCGTCATCGGCGTTCTCTTCCTGGACGAGAAGCTGACCCTGATCCAGGTCGGCGGCATCGGCCTGGTGATCCTCGGCGTCCTCGCATTGGAACTCGGCGGCGAGCACTGACCGATCGCGCGTGCCGATGGCCTGCGAGACCATCGGCACGCCCGGGACGCCAATGTCGATCAGAGGAACTCGCTGGTATCCAGGTCGAAATCAAGCGGCTTCGGTATCCGAAGCGGGGCACCGAACTTGGCGGTCTCGTGGTGCCGGTATTCGCCGTCGGCAGGTTCCCAGAAGACGGTCGCCTCCGCGCGGTGACGGTCGAGGAGCAGATACACCGGGATCGATCCCTGTGCGTAGGCCTCGCGCTTCTCGGTCCGATCGACATCCGCGTCGCGCTCACGGCCTGAGGTGATCTCCACGAGCATCAGTACTCCGGCGGAGTCGGACCACGGCGGTTGGTTCCGGAAGTAGTCGCGTGGAGCGACTACCCCGTCCGGGCGGGCGCGCCCAGAGCGATACGCCGGGATCGCCAACCCACGTTCCTGGAACAGACGTAGATCGGATCGGTGGTCCCTAATCTGGTCGCCGACGTACACAGCGAACACATCATGGTCACCATCGGGTGCCGGAACCACGTAGATCCTCCCATTGATCAGCTCGACACTGACTTCCTCGGACGATGCGCGCTCCAGCACCTCGAACTCCGCGAGGGTTACATCGGCGTCCATGCTGTTCATATCCCCAGGGTAACGGGGTGGCGCGGGTTCGGTCTGCTGGTCGTCCGCCGGCAGCCGCCGCGCCGCGGCGTGCAGGCTCATCCGGTGCCTCGATCCGGGGTCGGGCAGGTACGGTCCATGCGCGTGCTCCTTCTACTCGGCCGACAGAATGATGTGCATTTGCTTTGACGCGAGATCGGGGCTGATGGTTCCCGTGAAAGTCGACGAGTTTTCGGAGTGTCGGTTTGCGGCAATGGGATCCACTACCCGATGAACCGTCCATGCGGAAGTTGAGTGCATTGTTTTCTGATGTCGAAAACGGGATTCTGTTGCGCTGTCCGCATTTTGCCGAATACGTCCCCTCGGATGTGACCCGAACGTACCATCGGGCGATGGACTGGACGTTTGCTCAGCTGTGCGCGCACGGATGTGGCCGATGACCTCGGACGATGCCGCAAAAGAGGCAGGTGCGACGGGCGACTCGACCGTCGCGTTGGCCGCCGAGGGACTGGTGAAGCGCTACGGCGGCGTCGAGGCGTTACGTGGCGCGAACTTTCAGGTCAGCGCCGGGGAAGTCGTCGCCTTGATCGGCGACAACGGCGCGGGTAAATCGACGCTCGTGAAATGTCTTTCCGGCGCCGAGCAGCCCGATTCCGGACGGATTTTGCTGGACGGCAAGCAGGTGGTGCTGAATAACCCGACGGCCGCGCGGAAACTCGGCGTGGAAACCGTGTATCAGGATCTTGCGGTGGCACCTGACCTCGATCCGGCCGCGAACCTCTTCCTCGGCCGCGAACTGGTGCGCAAGGGTTTGCCCGGCAAACTCGGCATGCTGGATCGGACCGCCATGCGCGCCCAGGCGGTCGAACATTTCCGCCGCCTCGGGGTCACCCTGCAGAGCGCGGATGTGCCGATCGGCTCGCTGTCCGGCGGGCAGCGCCAGAGTGTCGCGGTGGCGCGCGCCGTGATGTGGGCGAGCAAGGTCGTCTTCATGGACGAGCCGACCGCCGCGCTCGGCGTTGTCCAGCGCGAGCGGGTGCTCGACGTGATCCGAAAGGTCCGCGATCAGGGCATCGCGGTGGTGCTGATCAGTCACAACATGCCGGAGGTGTTGGCGGTGGCCGACCGCATCGAGGTGCTTCGGCTCGGCAGGCGGGTCGCGCGTTTCGACGCGGCCGACGCCACGCTCGAGCAATTGGTCGGTGCGATGACCGGCGCACTGTCGCAAGAGGATGTCGCATGAGTGAGCGTAGCGAGCCAACAAAAGGCGCAGCCGGTATCAGTAAGGCGGACAACGGAAACGGTGTCGAGATAGCGGAACGCACTGCACTGCAACGACTCCTCGGCGCGAGCACGGTGTGGATCGGCGTCGTGCTCGTCGCGTTGTGCATCGTGTTCAGCGTGCTGCGACCCGATGCCTTCCCGACCCGCTTCACCTTTCAGACGCTGCTGATCGAAACTTCGGTGCTGCTTGTCCTTTCGGTGGGGATGACGTTCGTGATCATCACCTCGGGCATCGACCTCTCGGTCGGCATGGTGCTGATCTTCTCCGGCGTGATCGGCGCCAAATCCATGGAGGCGCTGAGCCCGGACCAGGACGCCACCGGCGCAGGCTGGGGCATCATCGGCATCGGGTTCCTGCTTTCGGTGGTTGGCGGCGGTCTGTGGGGCCTGCTCAACGGCGTGCTGGTGGCAAAGGCCAAGATCCCGCCGCTGATCGTCACGCTCGGCTCGTTCGGCGCCGCACTCGGCGCGGCCCAGCTGATCACCGGCGGCGTCGACACCAGGACGGTGCCCGAAAAGCTGCGCGACACCCTCGGTTTCGGCACCACGCTTGGCGGCGTGCCGAACCTGGTGCTGGTCGCCACGGTGGTGACCGTGCTCGCCGCGTGGGTGCTGCACACCACTCGGTTCGGCCGCTACACCTACGCCATCGGCTCGAACGAGGAGGCGGCGCGGCGCTCGGGCATCGCGGTCACCAGGCACTTGATCTCGGTGTATCTGCTCACCGGTCTGCTCGCCGGTCTCGCGGGCTTCATGAATCTCGCCTACTTCGGCACCACCACCATCGGCGGGCACACCACCGACAATCTGGACGCCATCGCGGGCGTAGTGATCGGTGGCACCAGTCTTTTCGGCGGTGTCGGAACGATTGTCGGCACCGTGATCGGCGTGTTCATCCCTTCGGTGCTGAAGAAGGGTTTCGTCATCGCACAGGTGCCGGTGTTCTGGCAGCCGATCGCGGTGAGCGTGGTCTTGGTCGCTGCGGTCTGGTTCGACCAGGTGCGCCGCCGGGCCCGCGATCGAAAGTAGGAATTCGGTAGTGACAACACAATTCGGCGGAGGTAGCCAAATGAGGGTGGCGAAGCGGACCGCGGTGGTGATCGGCACGATGGTGGCGGTCGGCGCGATGCTGGCGGGATGTAGTGGGAAGGTGGGTGATTCGGGTGGTACGGACAGCAAGAAGCTGGTGCTGATCCCCGGTGTCGCCGACGAGCCGTTCTACATCTCCATGCAATGTGGCGCGCAGGACGAGGCGGCGAAGCTCGGCTACAAGCTGGACACGCAGGCCCCGACCAAGTTCGACGCGGGATCGCAGACGCCGGTGTTGACCGGTGTGGTGGCGAACAAGCCCGGCGGCATTCTGATCGCGCCGACGCACGCCACCGCGATGGCGAATCCGATCAAGCAGGCCAAGGACGCGGGCATCAAGATCGTCGAGGTCGATACCGCGCTCGACGACACTTCCGTTGCGGCGTCGTCGATTTCGTCGGACAACAAGAAGGGCGGCGAGCTCGCGGCACAGACCCTGGCGAAGCTGGTGGGGGAGAAGGGCCCGGTGCTGGTGATCAACACCAAGGCGGGCACGTCCACCACCGACGCGCGGGCGCAGGGCTTCGAGGACGCGGTGAAGAGCTACCCGGGCATCACCTCGCTCGGCGTGCAGTACAACAACAACGAAGCGGCCCAGGCGGCGTCGATCGTCACCGCCACGCTGGCGGCGCACCCCGATCTCGCAGGCATCTTCGCCACCAACCTGAGTTCGGCCGAGGGCGCGGCCACCGGCCTGCGCAACGCGAACAAGCTCGGCCAGGTCAAACTGGTCGGCTTCGACGCGAGCCCGAAGCAGGTCGAGGATCTGAAAGCCGGTACCGTGCAAGCACTTATCGCCCAGGATCCCGCTGGCATCGGCGCCAAGGGCGTCGACCAAGTGGCCGCGGCGATCGAGGGCAAGCCGGTCACGAGGAAGATCCAGACCGACATGATCGCGATCACCCAGGCCGACATGGACGCCAACTCGAAGTACTTCTACAAGCGCAAGTGCTGACCGGGTGATCTACCTGCCACGCACGCGGATGCCGTGCGCGGCAGGATGATCGCGACAAATGTCAACGCCGCACAGCTGCTCGCAGCTGTGCGGCGTTGTCGTTGTCCGACGGACGTCAGTCCTCTACGCGCACCGCGTATCCCGCGGTGGTGAGGGCGCCGAGGACGTCGTCGCGGTGGTTCGGGCCACGCGTCTCCAGGGTGAGCCACACCTCGACCTCGTCCAGCGCCAGGAAGGTGCCGGTGCGGGCGTGGGCGACGTCGACAACGCTGGCGCCGGTCTTGCCGACCACCGCGAGCAGCGCGCTCAGCCCGCCGGGCCGGTCCGAGATCGTCACGCGCAGTGCGAGATAACGTCCTGCCGCACTCAACCCGTGGCCGATCAACCTGGTCAGCAGCAGCGGGTCGATATTGCCGCCGGACAGCACCGCGCAGACCGGGCCCTTCAAGTCGAGATCCGCTGTGGCACAGCTCATCAACGCCGCGACCGCCGCGGCCCCCGCAGGCTCGACGATCAACTTCGCCCGCTCCAGACACAGCAGCAGCGCCTTGGACAGCGAGTCCTCGTTGACGGTCAACATCGTCGGAACATGCTCGGCGACATAACCGAACGGCACCTTGCCCGGCAGCCCGACGGCGATACCGTCGGCCATGGTGGCCATCCGCTCGACCCGCAACGGCTTGCCCGCCGCCAACGAACCTGGCCAGGCCGCCGCCTCCGCGGCCTGCACGCCGATCACCCGCACCTGCGGCGCCAGCTGGTGCAGCGCCACCGCGATGCCCGCGAGCAGCCCGCCGCCGCCGGTCGGCACGAGCACCGTGCCGACGTCGGGGATCTGTTCGAGGATCTCCAGCGCAACGGTGGCTTGCCCGGCGACGATGTCCGGGTGGTCGAACGGGTGGATCAGCGTCGCGCCGGTGCGCTCGGCGAAGTCCATCGCGGCGTCCAGCGAATCGTCGATCGTCTCCCCGACCTGCCGCACCTCGGCGCCGTACGCCTTGGTCGCCGCCAGCTTCGGCAGCGAGGCGCCCACCGGCATGAACACGGTCGAGGCGATGCCGAGCGAGGTGGCCGCCCAGGCCACCCCCTGGGCGTGGTTGCCTGCGCTCGCCGCAACCACTCCGTTAGCGCGATCGTCCGACGGAAGGTTCGCAATCCGGTTATAGGCACCGCGCGGTTTGAACGACCCGGTTCGCTGTAAGTTCTCGCACTTCAGCCACACCTCGGATCCGGCACGCTCCGACAGGACCCGCGACGCCACGATGGGCGTCTTCCGGATCACCGGCGCGAGCAACTTCGCGGCAGCCTCGATCTGCTCCATACCGACCAACTCCATGGCGCCCATGCTGCCATCCCGTCCCGGAAACGTCCCACCATTGCCGCGCACCTTGTCTGGTCCACGGGACATCCGGCTGCTCGGTGTGTCTCCCGGTGCTGCTCGGTCAGGCGGTTTTGGCGAGGTGGTGGGCGAGGGCGCCGAGCCGGGCCAGCCTGGCGTCGCCGAGCGGGGTGAGTCGACCGCCGAGGCGGTTGGTGACGAAGCCGAGGGACATGCCGGTCGCGGGGTCGGCGAAGGCGCCGGAACCGCCGAGACCGAAGTGACCGAAGGCGGACACCGGATCGGCCTTGGAGGGCTTCATGGGGACCCCGTGGAAGCCGAGCGCCCACGGGATACGCAGGGCCAGAACGTAATCGGGGGTGAACACCTGCCTGCGGGTCAGCTGCTCGATGGTTTCGGGACGAAGCAGCTGATATCCGTCGAGTGATCCGCCGTTGGCGAGCGCGCCGTACATCCGCGCGATGGCCCGCGCCGAGAAGACGCCATTGAGGCCCGGCATCACCGAATCGTGCAGGCGCGGATCGGAAACCAGATCGGCGAAGCCTTTCGGTGTGGTGTCCATGGCGGCCGCGAACCTGGTGCGCCCGAGCAGACGTGAGCTGTTCTCCCAGCTCATCCCGGCGACCGTGAGCCGGGGAAAGTTGGTGGCGATGCGACCGCGGTGCTCCTGCGGCACCCGGAACCAGAGTTCTTCGGCGGCAAGCGGTTCCGCGATCTCGGTGCGCAATACCTCGCTGAACGCAGTGCCGGTGACCCGGCGCACCAGCTCGGCGGCCAAGTGCCCGTAGGTGATTCCGTGGTAGCCGCTGGTGACCAGCCGCCGTGGATCCGGCTCGGCCGCGGCAAGCGCCGCCGTCACCGCCGCATCGTCGAAGAACCGATCGAACGAGCCGGGCAGCAGCCCGCGCAGCCGATGCAATCCCGCACGGTGGGTGAGCAATTCGCGGACGGTGATGCGCTCCTTGCCCGCGGCGCCGAACTCGGGCCAGTAGGTGGCGATCGGCTCGTCGCACTCGAGCTTGCCGCGCTCGGCGAGCCGGTGCAGCAGCGTGCTCGCCACCCCTTTGCTTGTCGAATACGCCATCGCCACGGTGTCGTGCGCCCACGGCACCTCGGGCCGGGCGAACCCGGCCCAGACGTCCACCACCGGCGTGCCGTGCAGGTAGACCGCGAGCGCCCCGCCGCCGTCGGTCGGACGCCGGAACAACCGGTCGAACTCGGCGACCAGGGCGGCGAACCGGCGATCGACGAACTGTGTTGCCGAAGCCGTCATCGAAATCTCTCTGTAGTACGTGTCGGATCCAGGATTACATGTCCATGCAGGGCCGAATCCGCGTGCACCCACGCGACCGGTCGGTTCGGTGAGACGTTTCCTGAGCGTCACACAGCGGACGGAGATCGCAACACGCCGCGCATAGCGTGTTCGCATGCCCTCGAGACGACGTTCGGCGCTGCTCGCGAGGTTGGTTGTCGACACACCCGGCCGCCCGCAAATCATCCTCGGCGAACTGCGCCGGGTGATCCTCGACGGCGCGGTGCCGCCGTGCACCCGCATCCCACTGCGCGAGGTGGCCGAGCTGTTCGGCGTCAGCCACATCCCGGTGCGTGAGGCGCTCAAGACACTGATCGGTGAGGGCTTGGTCACCCACGAACCGCACGGTGGCTACGCGGTGGCTCAGCTGACCGTCGCGGAACTGCGCGAGATGTACATCGTGCGGGAGACCCTGGAGAACGCCTCGCTGGCCGCCGCCGCGTTGCGCGCGACCGAGGCGGACCGCGCGGAGTTGCTTGCGATCAACGCGCTGCTCGAGCAGGCGATCCGCGACGACGATCCGGTTGCCTATCAGCGCCAGTCCCGCAATTTCCACATCGCGCTCACCAAGCCGTCGCGGATGTTCCGGCTGCTGCACATGCTGGAATCGGCGTGGAACATCACCGAGCCGGTGCAGTCCATGGTGCATATCGGCCGCGCCGACCGGGTCCGCCTGCACACCGACCACGCGCTGCTGCTCGATGCCTTCCTCGCCCGCGACGTCGACCGCTTGCTGATGCTCGCCGGACGCCATCACCGCAGGTTGGCGGGCGTTATCGCGACCCTGCCCACCGATACCGGCTTGCTCGCGCCGGAAGATATATCTGCCGCGCAATAGCCGGGCAATACTCGCGCAACGGGCGGGCAATAGCGGATACCTACCGTCGGTTCGATCACAGTTTCACCCTCGGATGGGAAACACCATGACCGATACCATCGCCCGGCCTGCCGCCGGCTCCGCGCCGCAGGCCGGCACCGCAGCGGCCGCATACGACCCTCGGCTCACCAACGCGGACCTGGCGCCGTTACGCGACCAGACCTGGGGCTCGTACAACATCTTCGCGTTCTGGATGTCGGACGTGCACAGCGTCGGCGGCTACGTCACCGCGGGCAGTCTGTTCGCGCTCGGCCTGGCCAGCTGGCAGGTGTTGGCCGCGCTGCTGATCGGCATCGGCATCGTCTACCTCTTCTGCAATCTGGTCGCGAAGCCGAGTCAGGTGACCGGCGTGCCCTATCCGGTGATGTGCCGCAGCGCGTTCGGCGTACTCGGCGCGAACATCCCGGCCATCATCCGCGGCCTGATCGCGGTGGCCTGGTACGGCATTCAGACCTTCCTCGCGTCGGCGGCGCTGGATGTGGTGCTGGTGAAGCTGTTTCCTGGCCTGGCGCCGTATGCGGTGGTCGATGACTATGGCTTCCTGGGTCTTTCGCTGCTCGGCTGGGGCAGCTATCTGGCGTTGTGGGTCGTGCAGGCCTGCGTGTTCTGGCGTGGCATGGAGTCGATCCGGAAGTTCATCGATTTCTGCGGGCCCGCCGTGTACGTGGTGATGTTCCTGCTCTGCGGCTACCTGATCGCGAAAGCCGGTTGGGGCGCCATCGATCTGAACCTCGGCGCGGTGCAGTACACCGGCTGGGATTCGCTGCCCGTGATGCTCGGCGCCATCGCCCTGGTGGTGTCGTACTTCTCCGGCCCGATGCTCAACTTCGGTGACTTCTCCCGGTACGGAAAGACTTTCGCCGCCGTCCGGCGCGGCAACCTGCTCGGGCTTCCGGTCAACTTCCTGGTGTTCTCGCTGTTGGTGGTCGTCACCGCGTCGCTGACGGTCCCGGTGTACGGCGAGTTGATCACCGACCCGGTGGCGACGGTCGCCCGCATCGACAGCACCTTCGCGATCGTGTTGGGCGCGTTGACGTTCACGGTCGCCACGGTCGGCATCAATATCGTCGCGAACTTCATCTCGCCCGCCTTCGACTTCTCGAACGTGAGCCCGCAACGGATCAGCTGGCGGGCGGGCGGCATGATCGCCGCGGTCGGTTCGGTGTTGATCACGCCGTGGAATCTGTACAACAACCCCGAGGTCATCCACTACACCCTCGAGGTGCTCGGCGCCTTCATCGGCCCGCTGTTCGGCGTGCTCATCGCCGACTACTACCTGGTGCGCAAGCAGCGGGTCGTCGTTGCCGACTTGTTCACCATGTCGAAATCCGGAAGTTATTGGTACCGCAAGGGATACAACCCGGCCGCCGTCGTCGCGACCGTGCTCGGCGCGGTGGTCGCGGTGCTCCCGGTGCTGGCCAAGGACGTCACCGGCATGTACACGATGGCGCAGTACAGCTGGTTCGTCGGCTGCGGTGTCGGCTTCGTGTCCTATTACCTGCTTGCCACCCGAACGACATTGATGGCGCGGGAGGTGCCTGCCTGATGCGTATCCGGGTGGTCAACCCGAACACGACGCGGGCGATGACCGACACGATCGAGCAGTGTGCCAGGGCCGTCGCAGGCCCCGGCACCCTGCTCGACGCGGTGACCGCCGAGATGGGACCCGCGTCGATCGAGAGTCACTACGACGAAGCACTCAGCGTCCCAGGGATTCTCGCCGCGATTCAGCGCGGCGAACAGGACGGTGTCGACGGCTATGTGATCGCCTGCTTCGGTGATCCTGGCCTGGATGCGGCGCGGGAGGTGGCGGCGGGGCCGGTGCTCGGCATCGCCGAGGCGGCAATGGCAACGGCGTGCCATCTCGGTCGGGGGTTCAGTGTCGTCACCACGTTGAGCCGAACCATCGGGCGCGCCCATGATCTGGTGGAACGCTATGGGCGGCAACGATTCTGCCGCGGTATTCACGCGTGTGAGCTGCCGGTGCTCGCGGTGGACGCCGACCCGGACGCCCGCAAGATCATCACTGAGGCCTGTCGAGACGCGGTGGAAGCCGACGGTTCCGACGCGATCGTGCTCGGCTGCGCGGGCATGGCGGATCTGTGCACGCATATCCGCGACGAGGTCGGGGTGCCCGTGATCGACGGAGTGGCGGCCGCGACGGTGACCGTGCAGTCCCTGATCACGCTCGGGCTGCGCAAGTCCGGTAGGGGCGAGTTCGCCGCGCCGCCACCGAAACCGTACTCCGGCCTGCTTCGCGACTACGGTAGGTAGCTCGGCGAAAGATCGAAAGCGCCGTTGCTCGTGGACATCCCACGAGCAACGGCGCAAGCCGGGGGAGGGATCAGGCCGCGACGGCGGTCCGCAACAGGTGCAGCGCGGTGTCCGGATCATCGACATCGACGACGATCCTGGTGAAATCGGCGCCCGCCAGCTCGATCCGGATGGCGCGGCCGTCGAAGCGGGTGTCCCAGAACTCTTTTCGGCCCTTGCCGCGGAACGTGCCCGCCGCGATGACGCCGGGGAAGAAGGTGCCCGGCGTCCGCAGCCACGGTGGCCTGCGGTCGACCTCGGCCCGCGCGACCGCGGTGATATCGGCCAGATCGAAGGTGATGTGCTCACGTAAAGCCAGCACCTGGTGCCCACCGAGCACCTGGATAGTCACGGTTGTCCCGGTGACCTCGACTTCGACCATCGCGCACCTCGCTTCGTAGAGAATTTGTCTCTTTCACAATGCCGGGCGGACCTGGTCATTTCCTGTGGCGTTGCTATGAGTTCTCTCAGGCTTCACCCATGCCCCTACGTAGATATGCGCATCTATGGAGGTAGTCGCTTCTTGATCAAGGCTCGGCCTCCGCGTGTGTCGATCCAAAAAACCGCATGGACGGTATGGGATTCTCGCGGTACTCGTGCACCACCCGTTCCTGCAGGTCCACCGCGTGCAGTCGCTCGTAAGAACCAGCCAGCGAGAAGAGGTGCCGGAGTCGTGAAGCTCGGGAAGGCCGCCACGGCGGCGGCCGTCACTGCCGCAGTCCTCGTCCCTTTCGATATCGGTGCGGCGAGTGCGCTGCCGCCCTCGGGTAGCTGCGCACACGGTGAGTTCCGGTGGACCGCGGCGGACGGCGCGATCGGCATGACGCCGAACACGCTCACCTTCACGTCCGTCGGTGTGCTGCGCGACTGCACCGGCGGACCCGAAAGCATCACCGGCGGCACGTTCACCGGCACCCACATCGCGACCTCGGACTGCATGCATCCGGCCGACGGCCCGATCACCGTCGACGTGCTCTGGTCGAACGGCGAGACGAGCAGGCTGTGGGGTCCATGGCCGGTCACCATGCAACAGCCGACGGTCGGGCCGCTGGAGGTGGTGGCCGGCCTCGGCGAGGGGAGGCGAGTCCGGATCACCGCCGACTACGAGATGACGCCGGACATGGTCGGCGGCTGCCTCGGCTCGGGAGTGCGCACCGGCACCGGCCGCCTGAGCGCGACCTCCTTCCCGTGACGCGCGTTACCGCTGTGCGTCTGCGGTGAACTGCCCTGCGCGCTCAGCGAGGTCGAGCACGCCTGCCAGCCACGGTGTGTAGACGTCTGGGTCACTGGCCAACGCGGCCCGGAGTTCGTCCGGCTGGATCCACACGTAGTCGGCGACCTCGGCCGGATCCGGCCGAGGCGAACCCGTGGTGAGCAGGCCGACCAGCACGTGGTCCCATTCGAATTCGACGCGGCCGGTGGACGAATCCTCGGCGTGATAGCGATAGACCCCGACCTCGGTGAGCTCGGTGGCCAAGCCCATCTCCTCGGCGAGGCGGACCGCAGCGGCGGCCGCGACCGGTTCGCCGGGCGCGGGATGGCCGCAGCAGGTGTTGGCCCACTGCGACGGGAACCGGGTCTTGACCGCGGCCCGCTGCTGCAGCAGCACCCGCCCCTCGCCGTCGAACAGCAGCACCGAGAACGCACGGTGCAGCTGTCCGGGCGCTTGATGCGCCTGCGACACCGGGCACGTGCCGATCGCGCGCCCTGCGTCGTCCACGAGCTCGACGGGCAGGGCCTCGCGGTCGGTGCCCGGCTGGGCGATGGTCTCGGTCACCTGCCCACCTTATCGGCGGCGATCAGGAGGTATTGGAAGCTCCCCTCCTTGTATGCGGTCAGGAACGGCTGCTCGACACCGGTCGCGAGCTCGGACTTCGTGCGCAGCTCCCAGTACGGGATGGTGGCTGCGGTGAGATCGACCACGTTGATCGGCACCAGGTTGTTCTCGGCCAGCGCACGGAAGTACTCGCTGCGCGGATGGATCATGCAGCCGTAGTGCGCGTCGATCCAGCTGACCGACGAGGAGCGGCCGCCGGTGACATCGTTGGAGCAGCCGGTGATGCACACGTAGCGTCCGCCAGGCTCGAGCAGCCGGGAGAACTCGTGGAACAGGTCGAAAAGGTCGACGTACATGGTGGTTTCGTTGGTCCAGATGCCGCGCATGGACCACGGCTCGAAGCCGGTCTCCAGCATGTTGCGGAAATGGAACTGCACCTTGTCGGTCACGCCGCGCTGTTCGGCCTGTTCGTTGGCGAACCGAACCTGGTACTCGGAGATGGTGACGCCGTCGACTCGGCAGCCGAACCGCTGGTTGGCCATGAAACTCGTACCGCCACGGCCGGATCCGCCGTCCATCAGCCCGCGGTCCGGCCTGACGTCGCCGAGGTGATCCAGCAGCAGCTGGGCCTGCGCGGTCTCCAGACGGTGCAGTTCTTTGACGATGCGCTCCTGTCTGGTCTCCTCCGGCCCGCCGAGCACCGAGAGGTCGGGGGCGCCGATGCCGTAGTGATGGTGGTAAAGCCCGTCCACCTCACCGAGTTTCGTGTTCACCCGGTCGTCGTTGGGGTTGTTGTTCCAGTACGCGGCGACGGACTCCTGGTAACTGGTTTGCAGTACGGCCCCGGTATCGGGATTGAGAATGGTCATGCCGGTTCACCCTCTCTCGTTGCAACACTCGTCAATTCGCGTCGGATTAACGTTCGGTTCCCGATTCGGTTGTGCCCGTGGGAGGTTGCGCCTCGGTACCGGCGAACGACGCGCGGAGCCATGGCGGCGCGGAAAGCCCGGATGCCACGGAATCCAGCAGGGCCGACAATGCTGCCCTGGTATCGGGATGGATCGGCTGGAACGGCACGCCGACGAGGTTCGGCACGCTGGTGATGCCCGGTGGTTCCGATCCGGTGGACGAGACGATCGTGCTCGGCGCGGGCACCTGCGGCGGCTCCGTCACGCCCGGCGGTTGGAGTAGCGCACCGGTACCGAGCCCTACGGGCCCGAAGGCCCGTGCGACGGTCTGTGGATCCGGCAGTGCCGGGGTCGGTGAATTCGCTTGTGGCTGTGTTGATTCTGCGTTGAGAGGTGAGGGGGACATGACGTTCGGCGCCGGTACCGGTGCGGTGTTGCGCGGAGTACGCGACGGACCACGCCGCAACGCGGTGGTACCGAGTCCGGTGGCGCCGGAGAGCGCGGCTATTTCATGCGTGGCCGGACGCGCGGAGGCACGGGAGAGCGCTGACATTGCTCATCCTCCGGTCAGACCGCTTGCCGAGCGACCAGGACGTTGTCGAGCACGCCGAGTGCGTCCGGCACGAGCACTGCGGCCGAGTAGTAGCAACTCACGAGGTAGGAGATGATCGATTGGTCGTCGATGCCTTTGAATCGGACGTTGAGGCTGGGTTCGTATTCGTCGGGGAGCCCGACTTGATGCAATCCGATGACGCCCTGGTCCTTTTCGCCGGTGCGCATCGCGAGAATCGAGGTGGTCTGGGTGTCGCTGACGGGGATCTTGCCGCAGGGGAAGATCGGTACGCCGCGCCATGCGGGTACGCGGTGGCCGTCGACGTCGACCGGGTCGGGGTAGAGGCCGCGTTTGCTGCACTCGCGTCCGAATGCGGCAATTGCCTTCGGGTGTGCGAGAAAGAGTTTCGTGCTGCGCCGCATGCTGAGCAGCTCGTCCATATCGTCCGGGGTCGGCGGACCGGTTTCGGTCGAAATGCGTTGTTTCAGGTCGCAGTTGTGCAGCAGGCCGAAGTCGGTGTTGTTGACGAGGTCGTGTTCGCGGCGTTCGTAGAGTGCTTCGATGGTGAGTCGCAACTGCTGTTCGGTCTGATTCATCGGGTCGTTGAAGAGATCAGCGACGCGGGTGTGCACTCGAAGCACGCTCTGCGCGAGGCTGAGTTCGTATTCCCGCGGTGATGCGTCGTAGTCGACGAACGTGCCGATGAGTTCCGGCTCGCCGGCATGGCCGGAGGCGATCTCGATATTCGCCTCGCCCTTGGTGTTCTGTGGTTTGTCCGGTGCAGCGGCCACGCGCGAGAGTTGCTCACGCAGCGCGGGCGTGTATTCGAGCATTTCGTCCAGCGCCTGCCGTGGCAGCACCAGCAGTGTGGTTCTGGTGACGGTCTTGACGGTGACCGGCCAGATCGCCGCACCGTCGGTGAGCGCTTCTTCGCCGAAGTAGTCGCCGCCCATGAGGATCCCGAGCATGGTCTGTTCGCCGTATTCGCCGGTGCCGATTTTGCTCAGCTTTCCGTGCACGACCAAAAGCACCTGATTCAGCGGGTTGCCGAATTCGGCGACCACGGTGCCGGGGTCGAGGTCGCGCTGTTCGAAGCGCTGCGCGAGGGCGCGCAGTATTTCCTCGTCGTCGAAGTCGCGTAAAGGCGGAAGTTCCTGCAATTCCAGGGGAATGACGCGGGCCTGCGCGCCGTCGACGACGAACTCGACCTCGCCGTTGCCGACGGTATGGGTGAGTCGGCGGTTGACGCGGTAGACGCCGCCGCTGACCTGTGTCCATGGCAGCATGCGGGTGAGCCAGCGCGAGCTGATGCCCTGCATCTGCGGTTCGGATTTGGTGGTGTGCGTCAGCTGATGGGCGGCCGACGTGCTCAGACTTTTACGACCGTTGGTTTCCGTGTGGACCGGCATATCGATGGTCATGCGTTGTCCTCACCTCGAGGAAGAGTTTCCGGCACAGCTATTTCATGCACAACAAATAAACGGGCGGTTGTGACCCGTGAAACCAGTCATTCGAGCGAATTGGCTTACGCGACAGTGCGTTCCAGACGGCTTCGATAGTAGGCCCGGCGTCGGCTCGCACGCAGCGAAATGGCCGATGCCGACGCGGATGGTTACGACACGCTGCCGATCGAATAGCGCCTGCGTAACAGCTTTGCGACGGGAGGTGGCCGGGCTGTGACGGTCCGGCGGCGCGTCGGCGTTATACCGCCGAGAGGGTGAGAGACAATGGGTTTCCGCGTATGTAATAGGCCACTGACCGGCCGCTGAGTGGCATGGAACTGCTCACAGCAGACACATAATGGATACGCGGTGTGGGAAGCTCGTCTGAGCACATCGCGGCACGGTTGTCGGGGCCTGCGGCGAGTGGCCTCCGACAACGGCGCGGAGGATGCGAGTCACGTTCTAGGGTAGGGCCAGGAGCGATCTTGAAGTTCAGCACGAAGGAATTGGTCGGGTCGGTGCAGCGGTTGGTGGCAACCGCGCAGAACGGCCTGGAGGTCATCCGCTTCGGCGGGTTGACCCATGACGTGGAGTCGTCGCCGTTCGAGGTCGTCGAGAGGAGGCGGATGTACCGCTTGCGGCACTACTTCCCCGACGACACGACCAAGGACCGTCCCGTCGTGCTGCTCGTGCCGCCGCTGATGGTGAACGCCGACATCTGGGACGTGAACGCCGACGACGGCGCCGTCGGCATCCTGCATCAGGGCGGAATCGATTGCTGGGTAGTCGATTTCGGCTCACCCGCCAGCGAGGAGGGCGGCTGGGAACGCGACCTCGCCGACCACGTGCTCGCGGTCAGCAGCGCGATCGACGCGGTGACCGAGGCGACCGGAAGCAGCGTGCACCTGATGGGGTACTCCCAGGGCGGCATGTTCGCCTACCAGGTCGCGGCGTACCGGTACGGCAAGGGTGTGCAGAGCATCGTGACCTTCGGCAGCCCGGTCGACGTCGTCGCTGGCATGCCGTTCGGCCTGCCCTACGGCATGGTCTCCGATGTCGCCGATTTCCTGGCCGATCACGTCGTGACCCGGCTGCCGATCACCGATTCGATGGTGCGCATCGGCTTCCAGATGCTCGATCCGATGAAGACCGCCAAGGCACGGATCGACTTCCTGCGTCAGCTGCACGACCGCGAGGCCTTGCTGCCGAAGGAACGGCAGCGCCGATTCCTCAACAGTGACGGCTGGGTCGGCTACGCCGGTCCCGCCGCCGCGGATCTGCTCAAGCAGTTCGTCGCGCACAACCGGTTGATGTTGGGCGGCTTCGTGATTCGCGACCATCCGGTGTCGCTGGCCGAGCTGAAGTGCCCCATCCTCGCGTTCGTCGGCGAGGTCGACGACATCGGCCAGCCCGCCGCGGTGCGCGGCATCGTGCGGGCCGCGCCGAACGCGGAGGTGTACGAGGCCAGCCTGATCGCCGGGCATTTCGGACTGGTGGCAGGCAGCATGGCGACCAACCACACCTGGCCGCTGGTGCGGCAGTGGGTCGATTGGCTGGAGCGCGACAAGCCGCTGCCCGAGGAAATCGTCCCGATGGCCGAGCATGTCGAGTCCAACCGGCCGCGTTCGGCGGCCACGCGGGTGGTGCACACCGCCGCGACCCTGGCCGAGGCGGGCGTCGGCGTCAGCAAGGCGCTGGAAGGCATCGCGAACAACACCGTGCGCGGCTCGGTCGAGCTGGCGGGCGAGGCCGCGCGGGCGCTGCCCCGGCTGACCAGGCTCGGCATGATTCAGCCGCACACCCGCATCTCGCTCGGCAGGCTGATCGCCGAGCAGGGCAGGCGCGCGCCGCTGAAGGATCTGTTCCTGTTCGACGATCGGGTGCACACCAACGCCGCGGTCAACGTGCGCATCGACAATGTGGTGCGCGGGCTCGTCTCGGTCGGTATTCGTCCGGCGATGCGGGTCGGCGTGATCATGGAGACCAGGCCGAGCGCGCTCGCGACGGTGGCCGCGCTGTCCAGGCTCGGCGCCGTTGCCGTGCTGCTCGCGCCGGGCAGCGAACTGTCGCGCGCGCTCGAATTGACCGGCGTCGACACGGTTGTCGCGGATCCGGAGAACCTGCGCCACGCCGCAGGCACCGGCGCGCGGGTGCTCGTGCTCGGTGGCGGCGATGCCCGTCAGCTCGATATTCCGTTGAGCGACAAGGTGATCGATCTCGAGCAGGTCGATCCGGCGCACGTGAAGTTGCCCGCGTGGTACCGCCCGGATCCCGGGCTGGCGCGCGAGCTGGCGTTCGTGCTCGTCACCGGCACGGGTGATCGGCTGGAGACCAAGTACATCACCAACCACCGCTGGGCGCTTTCGGCGTTCGGCACCGCGACCTCCGCCGATCTGAACCGCAGGGATACGGTGTATTGCCTTGCCCCGCTGCACCATTCGTCCGGGCTGTTGGTGAGCCTCGGTGGTGCGATCGCGGGCGGCAGCCGGATCGCGCTGACCCGCTCGCTGGACCCGGCGCAGTTCGCCGAGGAAGTGCACCGCTACGGCGTCACCGTGGTCACCTACACCTGGACCATGCTGCGCGACATCCTCGACGCCGATGTGTTCCCGGCCGGGCATCGTCATCCGATTCGGCTGTTCATCGGTTCCGGCATGCCAGCGGGCCTGTGGCGGCGCACCACCGAGCAATTCGAGCCTGCCAGGGTGCTGGAGTTCTACGCGTCCATCGAGGGCGACGTGGTGCTGGCCAACGTGAAGGGCGTCAAGCGCGGCTGCAAGGGCAGGCCGGTGCCGGGCACCGCCAAGGTGGAGCTGGTCGCCTACGACCCGATCACCGAGGAAATCCAGCTCGACAGCGCGGGTTTCGCCCGGCGTTGCGCGGACAACGAGGTCGGCCTGCTGATCGGGAAAGCCTCCGAGGGCGTTGATATCTCGGCAGGCGGGCTGCGCGGTGTCTTCGCACCCGGCGATTCGTGGATGCCGACGGAGAACCTCTTCCGCCGCGACAGCGACGGCGACTACTGGTTGGTCGACCGCAAGGACACCGTGATCCACACTCCGCGCGGTCCGGTGTACGGGCAGCCGATCGTCGACGTGCTCAACGACATCACCGCGGTCGACATGGAGGTCGCGTACGGGCTCGAAGTCGGTGATCACTGCATCGCCGTTGCGGCGGTCAGCGTGCGCAAGAACTTGCGGCTCGAGCCCAAGGACGTCACCGAGGCGTTGCGCGCCCTCGATCCCGACAAGCGGCCCGACCTGGTGTACGTGGTGGACGATATCCCACGCAGCTCCTCCTACCGGCCGTCCACCCGCGCGGTGCAGGCGGCAGGACGACCCGAGCCCGACCCCGACACCTGGTGGTACAACCGGGTTTCGGACGCCTACGAAATCCTCACCGAAGACGACGCCCCCAAGGTGCTCGGCGACCGCTGAATTCACCCGACTTCGTCGGTCTACCGCCCCGCTGATCCGCATTCGGCCCGTACGCGCCCGCGCACGGGCCGAATCATGTTCCGGTGCGGCGCGATTGGCCCGGCTCGCGGCGGCGTTCGAGGTCACCGACCCGCCCGCGCGCGCGAGCGGCCAGCGCCGTACCATCCGGGGCTGACGTTGCTGTCCGATTTCCGTTCAGGGGTACTTGGTGCGAACAAGCCTTATCTACCGCAACGCCACCGTGTATGAGCTGCTGATGCGTGCGCTGTACGGCCGGTACTACTCGGCTCGGTACCGCGCCGTCGAGGAGCTCGTGCCGGAGGGCGCCAGTGTGGTCGATCTGTGCTGCGGTCCTGCGACGTTGTACACCCGCTACCTGCGGCACAAGTCGGTCGACTACACGGGTCTCGATCGCAACGACGGCTTCGTCGCCAAGATCGGCAAGGCAGGCGGGCGTGGTGAGGTGTGGAACCTGCACGCCGACATCCCGCTGCCCGAGGCCGACTACCTGGTGATGCAGGCCAGCCTCTACCACTTCTTGCCCGAGCCGGGACCGGTCATCGATCGGATGCTCGCCGCCGCGCGCAAGCAGGTGATCATCGCCGAACCGGTGCGCAACGTGGCGAGCAGCCAGAACCGCGTGCTCGCCGCCCTCGGCCAGCGCTTCACCGCGGCGGGCGACGGTGTCCAAGCCCACCGGTTCACCGAGGAGACGCTCGACGAGTTCTTCCGCGCCTACGCGCCCCGCGTGGTCCGGCAGTCGTTGATCGCCGGTGGCCGCGAGAAGCTCTACGTCCTCAGCGCCTGAGGACACGCCGAGCAGAGGTGGTGCGCACAGAGTTTCGGCGCGTTCCACAACAGTTGTAGTCGTTGTGAGGGGTCTGGATCCTCTGTGGCCCCGGCGGGTGGGGCCGACAATTACACCGTGAAGTCGGTGATCGCCTCGACGACTCGGCCGACCTGGTCGTCGGTGAGGTCCGGCCACAGCGGCAGGCGCACCACCGTCGCGGAGAACTCCGCACTGCGCACGCAGGGCATCGGGGTGCGGCCCAGCTTGAGCCCTGCCGGGCTGGAGTCCAACGGGATGTAGTGGAACGGTGCGGAGATGCCGAGCGCGCGCAGGTGCGCGATCAGGTCGTCGCGGCGCTCTTCGGTGGGGGTGCGCAGGTAGTACAGGTGCGCGGTGTGCTCGCGGTCGTCGGGCACGGTCATCAGCCGAACGTCGTTGCGGGCGGCCCACTCCGGCAGTGCGGCGGCGTAGGCGTCCCACACCCGGTGCCGTGCGGCCTGGATCGTGTCGAATTCGTCGAGCTGCGCGTCGAGCACCGCCGCGTTCAACTCGCTCGGCAGATAGCTGGAGCCGATGTCCTGCCAGGAGTACTTGTCCACCGCGCCGCGCAGGAATCGGGCGCGGTCGGTGCCCTTCTCCCGGATGATCTCGGCGCGCGCCATCAGGATCTCGTCGGTGAGCAGCAGTGCGCCGCCCTCGCCGCAGTGCACGTTCTTGGTGTCGTGGAAGCTGAGCGTGCCGAGCGAACCGAGGGTGCCGAGCGCGCGCCCGCGGTAGCGGCCACCGAGACCGTGCGCGTTGTCCTCGACGATCGCGAAGCCGTGCGTGCCCGCCAGTTCCAGCAGCCGGTCCATGTCGGCGCCGACGCCGCCGTAGTGGATGACCACGACGGCTTTGGTGCGTTCGGTGACGACGGCCGCCACCGACTCGGGGTCGAGATTGCCGGTGGCCGGGTCGATATCGGCGAAGACGCAGGTGGCGCCACGCAGTGCCATCGCGGTCGCGGTCGAGGTGAACGCGAAGCTCGGCACGATCACTTCGTCGTCGGGCCCCAATTCCAGCAGCAGCCCGGCCATTTCGAGCGCGGAGGTGCACGAGGTGGTCAGCAATGCGTGCGGTGCGTCGGTGATCGCCTTCAGCTTCTCGGTGGCGGACGCGGTGAACTGTCCGTCGCCGTGGCTGTGGTCGGAACGGAGGACGGCCTCGAGGTTGGGCAGTTCGCGGCGGGCCCGGTAGGGGCGGCTGAAAATGACGCGGTCAGTGCTCAACCCGGTCGTTTCCTCTGTTCGATGTGGTCGTTGCTAAATGGCGCGTGTCCGCGGTGCCGTTGGCGGCGTGGTCCGCCGTGCCGTTCGCGAGCGGCACCGCTTGTCGGTCGGCCGGGCGCGGCGTCGGTGAATCGACGGTGAGGTACAGCGGCTTGCCGACGAGGATATGCAAAGCCACCCCGAGGTATTCGGCGATGAGGCCGAGCGAGAACAGGATCGCGCCGGAGACGAGCAGCAGCACGACGATCATCGAGGCCCAGCCCTCTGGCGCCCAATTATCGGTGGTGAGCGCCTCGTACACGATGACGGCGGCCATCACGCCGCCACCGAGCCCGAGCGTGACACCGAGCATGCTCACCAACCGCAGGCCGCGAGTTCCGCTGCACAGCACCATCTTCCAGAACAGCGAGAAGAGGCGACGGTAGTTGTAGCCGGATTCCTCACGGCCCTCGGCGCGCAACACCACCGGCACCTGCGCGACATTGCCGACCACCCAGGTGAGCGCGACATCGAGGTAGACGCCGTTGGACGCGACCTCGGCCAGCTGACGACCGATGGCGCCGCGGATCAGCCGGAAGCTTTCGAAGCGGGTGGAGTCGGGGAACGCGAACAGCGTCGCGAGCACCAGCTTCGCACCGCGCGAGGTGAGGTTGCGCAGGAAGCCGTGCGGCCTGGTGTTGGTCGGCTTCGAATAGACCAGTTCGGCGCGCTCGGCCAGCGCCGCGTCCAGGAAGTCGGCGATGAAGCGGGGATCGTGCTGGCCGTCCTCGTCCATCGTGACGATCCAGTCGCCGCCCGCCGCCGACATGCCCGCGATGGTCGCCGCGTCCTGCCCGAAGTTGCGGCTCAGCCAGATGGTGCGCACCTCGGGGTAGGCCTGCTCCAGCTCCTGCATGACCACGTCGGACTGGTCCGGTCCGCGGTCGTGCACGAGGATGATCTCGTTGATCTGGAAGGTGGCGCCGCCCGGCGTCGTGGTGGGGCTGGTGAGCTGATGCAGCTCGGCGACCAGTCCGCCGATGGTGTCCTCGCCCCGATAGATGGGGACGACCACGGATATGCCCTGTGGCCGGGGCGAGTGGCCGAGCGGCGCGGCGTCCGTGCTCGGCGTACGGGTGGTGGGAATCGGCATCAGCTGGATCGACTTTCGATGACGGTGCGTGCCGGTATGCCCCGCGGAACAGCAGAGCCCGAGCCGTGCAGAACTCTAGCATGGTGCGGGTTTCGGAATTCGGGGCAGGAACCCACACCGAGTCCGCAGGTCCCCCTATGGTTACGCGAGCTACCGCCGCCGCCGTACATCCCCCCATCATGATCGCGGCGGCGGCCGGATGCCAAGCAGCACACCGCTGTGTAGGGTTCTGAACTCGTGACGGAAAGTGCAGTGTCGAGGGTGACGCACCCGGGGTCCGCCGAGGTCACGACCACCGCAGGGGAGGTCGCCACCGGGGCGGCCGTGACCGCTGGTGCGAACGGAACCACTGCCGAGTCGGCCGCTCACGCTGCTACCGATCCGAGTGCCGTCGCCGCGGCCGAGACCACCACCGGATCGGACGACGGCACCTCCCGCCGCGAGATCTACCGCTGGGGCGCGATCACCGCGCTCGGCGTGCTCGTCGGCTACCTTGCGGTCCTGCTCGCCAACGCCAGGCACTTCTACACCGACGACACCGAATCCCAGTACACCGGACTGTGGATCGGCCTCGGCCGCGCCCTGCGCGACGGCACCTTCCCGGTGCTCGTCCCCGAACGGTGGATGTCGGGCAACAACACGATGGACGACGCGGGCCTGTTCAACCCGCCGCAGCTGCTGATCGATCTGATCGCGCCGTCCGTCGACAACATGGCGCTGTACGCCACCGTGGTCAAGCTGGTCTTCGCGATCATCGCCGCGCTCGGCGTCTACCGCATCTGCCTCGCCTACGGCGGGCGGCCCGCCTGGTCGGCGGTGGCGGGTGTCGCGTTCCCGCTGTCGGGTTTCTTCCTGTTCTTCGACGAAGCCAGCTGGTTTACGGCGCTCACCGGCACCGCCTGGATGGTGCACGCGTGGGCGTCGTCGGTGCGGTACACGCGTGGGCAGGGCGGGCCGATCCCGGTCTTCGTCTATCTGTATCTGACCATCTCGACGCAGTACATCTTCCCTGCGGTCGAGGCTGCGCTGATGCTGCTCGCGGTGGCGGTGAGTGAGCTTGTCCGGCAACGCAAATGGCTGCCGGTGCTGCGGCTGGCCATCGTCGGCGGGTGTGCCGGACTCGCGGGTCTGCTGACCTTCCTGCCGAGCATGCTCTCGGCCAAGGTGACCTGGCGCGGCACCATGGAGATCATCAACGACCAGTTCCTCACGGTGCCGTGGTCGGAATCGCTGAATGCCAGCCTGCCGAGCTCGATGCCTGCGTTCACCTCCTGGTGGGGGTACGTGCAGCCGATGCCGGTCACGTATATCGCGTGGTTCCTCGTTCCCGCGCTGGCGTTCATCGACTGGGGCCGTGCCAAGGAGTTCTGGCGCGAGCTTTCCGGGGTGGTGATCTTCGGGGTCATCATGCTGATGTGGTCGGCCGGGCCCGGCACCATCGGACCGCTGCGTTGGCCGGTCCGGGTGCTGCCGATGCTGGCGATCGCGCTGCTCGTCCTGGTGTGCGTGCTGCTCGGGCGGTACGCGACGACGAAGGATCTGAAGACTCGAAGCATCGCCGCGGGCGTGCTGCTCCTGCTGCTGCTGGTGCGGACGTTCTCCGCCGATCCGCATCAGGTGGTCTGGCATCTGCTCGCGGTTGCCGTGGTTGCCGCGCTCGGGGCCGCGGTGGTGTGGCTGGATCGCACCAAGGGTGTCGCGCTGGCGTGTGTGCTCGTCATCGTCGCGATGTTCCCGATCGCGTTCTTCCAGGTGCGGGCCGCACAGCCGACGCCGATGACCTGGAACCTGCCGACCAACCGCTCCGACGCACAAGCCGCGTTCCCCGACTTCCCCGGCACCACATTGCAACTCGCCGAGCGCGGCCTGCTGCAGCCGGGGGACAAGAGCCTCGACGGCGCCTACGGCTCCCTGGTTTTCGGCAACTACGCCAAGTCGCTGGAGTTGAGCTACGTCAACGGCTACACGCCGACCGGCCACTTCTACTTCGGTGAGCTGCTGTGCATGCGCTGGGACAGCAGCGTCTGCCCCGATGCGCTCCGGCGGATGTTCGCACCGGAGCAGACCACCAAGCGCACGCTGGTCGATCTGATGAAGCTGGATCGGGTTGTGCTGCAACGCGCCCTGTTCCCGGACGCGCGGCAGCAGCCTGCGCCGGAGGGCTGGAAGTGGGTGGACTACCCGGGCCACGAGCGCTACATCTCGGTGCTCGAACGAATCGACGGCCCGATCTCTACGGTCAACGGCCGGGTCGCGGACGCCAAGAACGTGACGGCGGAGTCGATTTCGGAGACCGACACCACCAGTCGGGTGCGGGTCAGCTCGCAGGCAGGCGGCAAGGTGGTGTTCGCCCGCCTCGGCTGGCCCGGCTATCGGGTGACCTTGGACGGCAAGCAGATTCCGATCACCACGGTGGCGAAATCGTTTGTCGCGGTGGATGTTCCGGCCGGAACCCAGAATGCCGAGCTGGTGCTCACCTGGCGTCCGCCCGGTTGGAAGATCGGTATCGGCGCGCTGGCGCTCGGTGTGCTCGGCGTCGGTGTGCTGCAGTGGCTGTACGTGCGGTCGCGGCGGCATACCCAAGCGCAGGCGTCGGCACTGTAGGGTCTGGAACTCGTGGTGGAAAGCAACGCCCTCGCCCGGCGGGATGTGTACACGTGGGGCCTCGTCACCGCGCTCGGCGTGATCGCCGGGTACGGTGCCGTCCTGCTGGCCAACGTGCGGCATTTCTACACCGACGACACCGAATCGCAGTACGCGCCGTTGTGGGTGATGCTCGGAAATCGACTGCGCAACGGGCAATTCCCGTCGATGGTCCCCGAGCACTGGATGGCGGGCAACTACACCATCGAGGAAGCGGGCCTGCTGAACCCGCCGCAGCTGCTGATCGATCTGATCGCGCCCTCGGTGGACAACGTCGCGCTCTACGCCACCGTGGTGAAGCTGATCTTCGCGGTCGTCCTCGGGCTCGGCGTGTACCGGATCTGCTTGGAATACGGGTCCAAGGCGCCGTGGGCCGCGGTCGCGGGCATCTCGATTCCGTTCACCGGCTGGCTGCTGTTCTTCGACGAGGCCAGTTGGTACACCGCGTTCGTCGGCACCGCGTGGCTGGCGCACGCGTGGGCCTCCGGAGTGCGGTATGCGCGGGGACGCAGTGGACCGATTCCGACGGTCGTGTTCCTGTACCTGGCCATCTCCGTGCAATACATCTTTCCCGCGGTCGAAGCCGGGTTGATGATCGGCGCGGTGGCGGTCGGTGAGGTTGTCTACCAACGCAAATGGGCGCCGTCGCTGCGGCTGCTCGCCGCGGCCGCGTGCGCTGCGGCCGCCGGGCTGGCCACCTATCTGCCGAGCATGCTGTCGGCGAAGGTGACCTGGCGCGGCACCGCGCAGATCAACAACGATCAGTTCCTGACCGTGCCGTGGTCGGAGTCGCTCAACGCCAGCCTGCCGAGCACGTTGCCCGCGTACAACTCGTGGTGGGGGTACGTGCAGCCGATGCCGGTGGTGTACATCGCCTGGTTCCTGATCCCGGCGCTGGCGTTCATCGACTGGCGCAAGGCGCGGGAAAGCTGGCGGGAATTCACTGCGATCGCGTTGTTCGCGATCATGGCGTTGATGTGGACCGCGGGGCCCGGCGCGATCGGGCCGCTGCGCTGGCCTGCCCGCGTGCTGCCGATGGTGGCGCTCGGGCTGCTGGTGTTGGTGTGTGTGCTGCTCGGCCGGTTCGCCACCTTCGACGGATGGCGGCGGCGCGGCATCGCGGCGGGCGTGCTGATCGGGCTGCTGTTCGTGCGGTCGTTCTCTGCGGCTCCGCGCGAGCTGGGCTGGCATGTGGTCGCGGCGCTCGCGGTGGCCGCGCTCGGGGCCGCGGTGGTGTGGCTCGGGCGGACCAGGGGGACGGTCGCGGCCTGCGTGCTCACGCTCGTCGCTGTTTTCCCGATCGCCTACGTCCAGGTGCATGCCGCGCAGCCGACCCCGATGGGCTGGAACCTGCCGACCAACCGCTCCGAGATGAAGGCGGCCTTCCCCGACTTCCCAGGCACCACACTGCAACTCGCTGATCGAGGACGGATTCCGCACGACGAGAGGAACTTGCGCGGCGCGTACGGCTCGCTCGTTTTCGGCAACTACGCCAAGGACCTCGAGCTGACCTACGTCAGCGGTTACACGCCAAACGGTCACTTCTGGTTCGGCGAGACGCTGTGCATGCTGTGGGACACCAGCGTGTGCCCGGACGCGTACCGCAGGGCGTTCGCGGTCGAACCGTCCACCGGCCGGACCATCGTCGACCTGATGAAGGTCGACCGGGTCGTGCTGCACCGCGCGCTGTACCCCGATGCACGCGAGCAGCCCGCACCCGACGGCTGGAAGTGGGTCGACTACCCGGGACACGAGCAGTACATCTCGGTGCTCGAACGCGTCGACGGACTCGCCTCGACCCGCAACGGGCGGGTCGCCGACGTGGCGGGCGGCACCGCGACCTCGGTCAGCGAATCCGACCTGACCAGCCGGGTGCGCGTCACCTCGGAAACCGGCGGACCCGTCGTCTTCGCCCGCCTCGGCTGGCCCGGCTACCACGCGACCCTCGACGGCCGCGAAATCCCCACCCGCCTGATCGCGAAAACCTTCCTCGCAGTAGACATCCCGGCAGGCACAAAGGACGGCGACCTGCAAGTGAGCTGGCGCCCACCCGGCTGGCAACTCGGCGTCGCCGCCGCCCTCCTCGGCCTCCTCGGCGCCGGCGTCCTCCAGTGGGCCTACATCCGAAGTCGCCGCCGCGATGCCGAAAACCCCAACCCCACCGAAACAACCGAACCCCCAACCCCCCAACCCGACCTGGTGGACTCGACCCGCTGACGTGGGATGTGTTGCGCGGGGTCGGGTGCTCGATCGGCGGCCTCGCGCGAGGGCGTCGAGTGTGGGCTTATCGGTGCGCCCGGCGTTGCGCTGGACGGTGAGGGCGATAGAGTGCCTGGCGCGACTGGAGGTGGGCGCCTAGTGGATTACGACGATGACCGCGGCAAGGTGTCCGCGGGTGGCGATGAGGCGGTAGTGGTGCGTGCCATGCGGGCGTCGGGTGACTCGAACGGGTCGAGTCCGAGCGCGGAGGGCGCAGCCCGGCAGACGCCGGACGGCCCAGGTCGGCTCGCCGTGACCGGCGATGCGATGAGCGGCGGAGTCGGTGCGCTCGGCGCGGTCGAGCCCGCCAAAGCCGGACCGCTGTTGCGTCTCGTGCGTCGGCAGGAGGTCGCGTTCGCGGGGGTCGGCGCCTTCAACACCGCGATGGGCATCGGCATGACCGTGGTCTGGTTGGCGGTGCTCGGCGACAACGTGCCGCCGTCGGTCGCGGTGGCCGCCGCCTACGCGGTCAGCATCGTTGTCGCGTTCGTGCTGCACCGGACCCTGGTGTTCCGGGTGCGCGGCCATCTGATCCGGGACTTCCTGCGGTTCGTCGCCGTCAATTCCGGTGGGCTGCTGCTGAATATGCTGCTGCTCGAGCTGGCCGTCTCGGTCTGGCACTTCCCCGACAAGCCCGCGGCGGTCGTGGTGATGGGCCTGGTCGCCGTCGCCAGCTACTTCGGCCACCGCCACATCTCGTTCCGGCGGCGACCGGCGGTCGAAGCGGACGACGCCGTCGGGTAGGTTTTCGGTCATGCCGGAGCACACCACCTTGGACGCCACGCTGTTGAGCCTGCTGGCCTGCCCCCAGGACAAGGGCCCGCTGCTGCTGGTCCGCGCCACCGAGGGCACCGTCCTCTACAACCCGCGCCTGCGCCGCGCATACCCCATCGACAACGGCATCCCCGTCCTGCTCATCGATGAGGCCCGCGACGTCACCGACGCCGAACACGCCGACTTCATCGAGCAGCCCGTCGAAAACTGAGCGCCTCCGCCGTTGATCCAGCGTCGAACGGGCGGCGGGTGGTGGTCAGGTCCGCCGGGACTTGCGAGCCGGGGCGGGTTTGGTTGGGGGAGGACCTATTTCGCCGGTCAGGTAGCGCTGAATGGTGGGGGCTACGGCGGTGACGATGTCATCGATGGGTGTCGAGGCGATCGGTTCCAATTCGATGAGCTTCCTGCTCATCAGGACGCCCATCATTTGAGTGGCGACGAGCGAGACCCGGAAACGGCCGTCGTCCTCGGGGGTGGCGATGCGCAGGCGAACCCGTTCGAGGACGACCTCGAGAATGAAGGTGCGCGCCAAGGCGACATCCGCGCCCGAAATGATGCTGCGGACCATCGCGACGATGCCGGGGCCCGCGGGGGAGTCCCACACGGTGAGGACGGTCCGGAGGATGTGCTCACCGAGCTGATCCAACGGCGCCTCGTTGACAGGGACCAGCGCGACCTCCGGATCCACCGGCAGCTGGACCACCGCGCCGAACAATTTCTGTTTGTTCCCGAAGTAGTGATGGACCAGCGCCGGGTCCACGCCCGCGTCGCCGGCGATCGCGCGGATGGACGTTTTGTCGAATCCGCCCTCCGAGAACCGAATCCGCGCCGCCTGCAGAATCGCCTCGCGCGCACCGGACTGCCCCGGCCTGCGTCCGGTGCGTCCGGTGCGGTCCTCGGCGCCATTGGCTTCCGTCACTGAGTGCGCCGCCGTAGTGTCGCGGCGCCGAGGCACAAGGCAACGACAGTGAATCCGGCGACCACCGCCAAGTCGAGCCACATCCTGCCGGTCGCATGCGGATGCACCGAAACTTCTTGCAGCGCATCGACCGCATAGCTCAGCGGCATCACGTTGCTGATCCCTTCCAGCCAGCCGGGTAGTTGCCCACGCGGAACGAGCAAGCCGCACAGGAAGATCTGCGGCGCCACCACCACCGGCATGAACTGAACCGCCTGAAATTCGGTGCGCGCGAACGCGCTCGCCAGCAGACCCAAAGCCACACCACACACGGCATCGACCATAGCGATCAACACCACCCATCCGGGACTCCCCGCCGCATCGAGACCGAGCAGGCCGAACGATACGAGGAACGCTACCGCCGCCTGCGCGGCCGCGGCCACCGAGAACGCGGTTCCATAGCCGCCCAGCAGATCGAGCTTTGCCAGCGGCGTGGTGAGCAGCCGCTCCAAGGTGCCCGAGGTGCGTTCGCGCTGCATCGCGATCGCGGTGATCAGGAACATCACGATGAACGGCAGGATGCCGAGCATGGTGATGCCGACCCGATCGAACAGCGAGACCGGGTTGAGCGGGTTCGTCGGCGTGTCCTGATAGATGAAGTACAGCAACGTCATCAGCAGCGCGGGCACCACAACGATCATCGCGACGGTGCGACGGTCGTTGCGGAGCTGGCGCAGAATGCGCGAGGTCGTGGCGAGGTACGGGCGCAGCGTCGGAGTCCGGCGGGGCGCGAGCTCGAGAGTGGTGGTCATGTTTCCTGCCTGGTGTTCGATGATGTCGCTACGTGTGCTGGTCGGCGGGCAATCATGCCGCCTGCCCCTTGGTGATCAGCGCGAGGAAGGCATGCTCGAGGTTCTGTTCGCCTGTCTCGGTGCGCAATTCGTCCGGACTCAACTGGGCGAGCAGACGGCCGTCGCGCATCAGCAGCAGCCGGTCGCAGTGCTCGGCCTCGTCCATCACGTGACTGGACACCACCAAAGTGGTTCCCGCTGCCGCCAACTCACGGAACTTCTGCCAGAGGTCGACGCGCAGCACCGGATCCAGCCCCACGGTCGGTTCGTCGAGTATCAGCAACTCGGGTTGAGCAACCAGCGCACACGCCAACGAGGCCCGTGTCTTCTGCCCACCCGAGAGCTCGTCTCCGCGCTGAGTCGCGTACTCCATCAAGCCGACCGCGTTGATCGCCTCTTCGGTGGCCGCCCGGTCGCGCCCATAGAGCGCCGCGTAGTACGCCACGTTCTCGTACACGCTGATGTCGTTGTAAATGCTCGGTGCCTGCGTTACGTACCCGATCCGGTGCCGCAACTCCGCCGACCCCGCGGGCCGCCCCAGCGCCGAGACCTCCCCGCCCGCAACAATCTGGGTCCCCACGATGCTGCGCATCAACGTCGTCTTCCCGCACCCCGACGGGCCGAGTAGTCCGGTGATCGATCCCTGCGGAATCGTCAACGACACATCGTGCAGGACCTCGCGGCCGCCACGCCGCACCGTGAGGTGCGCAACCTCCACAGCGTTCCCTGACCTGGCTTGCGACATAGTCGCCTCAATTCATCGAGTGTTGAATTCACTGTGTGATGAATTTAGCTCCAACGGCCTGACTAGGCAAGAGTCGATTGACCGACATCGCGTGTCCGGGTGCGTTGTGGGGCGCGTCGGGGATCAGTGACCGTGGCTGGGCGGGACCCCTGGTGCACCGCCGGGCTCGACGACGACGAATTGGCCCATCATGCCGAGGTCTTCGTGCCAGAGCAGGTGGCAGTGGTACATGTACGGGATATTCGGGTCGGCGGGTCCGTCGAAGCGCATCGCCAATTCGACGGTGGCGTTGGGTGGGAGAAAGACCGTGTCCTTGGGACCGGTGAGTTCGGCGGGCGGGCGGCCGCCGTTCCTGGTCAGGACGCGGAACTGGACGTCATGGATGTGGAAGTTGTGCGGCATGCCGTCGGCGTTGCGCACGATCCAGGTCTCGGCGGTGCCGCGGGTGACCGCGAGGTCGATGCGGTCCATGGACATCGGCTTTCCGTTGATGCCTGCGAGGTTGATGTCGAAGCGGCGTTGCTGCACCGAATCGGAGCCGTCCGGTGTCGACGGAACCGCCAGCGTCGCAGGGAGTTCGGGTGCGGGGCGCAGTGCGGTGGCGGCGCGAAGCTCGAGCACGTCGAAGGTGTCGTCGCCGCCGGCGAAGCGTTGGGTCCAGAAGTCGAGTCCGGCGTCGAGTTTGTTGCTGCGCAGCACTGTTCGCTCACCGGGACGGACGCGCACAACGATCTCGGCGCGCTCGCCAGGCGACAGTGCCAGCCGGTCGAGGGTAAGAGGGCGCTCGATCAGGCCACCGTCGGTGGCGATGAGGGCGAAGCTGCGTTCGTCGGCGAAGCCGAAGTTGTAGCTGCGGGCCGTCGAGGCGTTGAGCAATCGCAGCCGGACCAGCTCGTCGCCGACGGTGCGGTATGGCGTCAGCGTCCCGTTGACCATGGTCTGATCGCCGAGGAAGCCGACGTCGCGGAACATCGCGTGCGCCGAATCCAGTTCGGCGCCACGGAACTTCACGTCCTGGACGATCACTGGGAGGTCATCGACGCCGTAATTGCTGGGTAGCGGCAGTGATTCGGACACCTCGTCGTCGAGCACGAACATCCCGGCGAGGCCGCGCCGCACATGCCGCTCGGTCACGCCGTGCGGATGCGGGTGGTACCAGAGCGTGGCGGCGGGCTGATCCACCGTCCATTGCGGGGTCCAGGTGGCACCGGCCTGCACCATTTGGTGCGGCCCACCATCCATCGCGGCGGGCACATGCATGCCGTGCCAGTGCACCGTCGATGCCTCCGGCAGCTGATTGCGCACCGTGACCGCCACCCGCTCGCCGCGGCGAGCTCGCAGCGTCGGCCCGAGGTAGTCGCCGTTGAATCCCCACGTCTCGGTGAGCTGTCCGGCTCGGAATTCCTTTCTCCCCGAACGCATGTCGAGCTCGAACTCCCTGGTCCCGTCCGGCCGCAGTCGCGATGGCGCCAGCGGCGGAATGGCGAGTTCGTTGCTGAATTCCGCACTGCCGACCGTGGATACGGCCGCATTCACGTACACCAAGGTGACGCCACCACCGATTGCCAGCGCGAGCACCGCCACCGCAGCCATGAGGATCAAGAGAAACCGCCACAACCTACGCGGCCGGGAAACCGAGTTCATCGCCCGACGGTAGAAACCAGGCCCACCTCGACACATCAGGGAGCGTCCGTATTTCGCCCCTGGTCCGACCCTTGGATTTCCGGCCGCCGCGCCAGGGTCCATCGAGCCCAATACGACCGCAGTTCCGGAAAGCGGTGGTCAGCGCACGTGACTCAGCTCACATCGACCAAGTGTCACGTCGGAGGCGGGTTGTTTGTCCCATGGTCGTCCCCACCACCGAACAGGAGCACCCGATGAACACCGAACAGCGGATCGTCGTCCTCGGCGCCGGCTACACCGGCATGCTTGCCGCCCTTCGCCTGGCCAGGCGGACCCGCAACCGGAATGTCCGCATCACCCTCGTCAATCCGTCGCCGCGATTCACCGAGCGCCTGCGCATGCATCAGATCGCCGCGGGCCAGGAGCTGGCCGACTACCGCATCCCCGACATTCTGACCGGTACCGGCATCGAATTCGTCCAAGGCTCAGCCACTTCCATCGATCCGGCGGCCAAGCACGTTGTCGTCGACAACACGACGACCCTGCCGTACGACAAGCTGGTGTATGCCCTCGGCAGCAGCACCGACACGAGCATCGTCGCAGGCGCCGCGGACCACGCGTGGACACTGAACGACCCTCGCCTCGCGCACCAGTTCGCCGAGCGACTGAATGTCGTTGCGGCGCAAGGTGGCACCGTGGTGGTCTGCGGCGGCGGCCTGACCGGCATCGAGGCGGCGACCGAAATCGCCGACAGCCACCCGGAATTGCACGTCACCCTGATCAGCGCCGGTGCGCCAGGCGCGATGATGGGGGACAAGGCCCGCGCCTACCTGAACCGCGCGCTGGACCGCCTCGGCATCACCCGTCAGCTCGGCCGGATCAGCAAAGTGCTGCCGGACGCCGTCGAATTGTCCACCGGCGAACTGATTCCCGCAGACCTGACGTTGTGGACCGCAGGCGTCCGCGTCGCACCACTCGCCGCGCAGGCAGGCATCGAGACCGACGCCAACGGACTGATCGTCGTCGACGCGACCCTGCGTTCGGTCTCGCACCCGGACATCCACGCGATCGGCGACGCCGCCGCGGTCCGCTTCGCCTGGGGCCGGCTCCACGGCACCTGCCAGAGCGGCATGCCCACCGCCGCCTACACCGCCGACACCATCGCCAGGCAGCTGCGCGGCAAGCAGTCGAAACCGTTCCGCTTCGGCTACTTCCACCAGCCGGTCAGCCTCGGCCGCGGCGACGCCGTCATCCAATTCACCAAGTCCGACGACACTCCGGGACGCTGGTACCTGACCGGACGTCTCGCGACGTTCTACAAGGAATCGGTGAGCTCGAGCCCGGTCCCGACGTTCCGGATGAGCAGGCGGATCAACGTCCCGGTCAAACTCAGGGCAGGCACTCCTGCCACCGCACGCAGCTAGGCGAGCGTGGCGCCGCGACACCGGGGCCGGCACCTGATCGGCCCTGGCACCCGCCCGCACCCCCGCAACGCCCATTCAGGAGCATGAACGAATGGCCGACCCAACACCTGAGCCCGATCCGTTCCTCGAACACCGTCGGCTGCTTTTCGCCACCGCCTACCGGATGCTCGGCACCGTCACCGACGCCGAGGACATCCTCCAAGACACCTGGTTGAAGTGGAACGACACCGATCAGTCGACGGTGCAGCACCCCAAGTCCTACCTGGTGCGTACCGTCACCAACCTGTCGCTGAATCGACTGACCTCGGCCAGGGCCACCCGCGAGAACTACGTCGGGCCATGGCTGCCCGAACCCCTGCTCACCAGCCCGAACATCGCCGAGGAGACCGAATTGGCCGACACCGTCTCCACCGCGATGCTGGTCGTGCTGGAAACCCTCAGCCCGATCGAGCGCGCAATCTTCCTGCTGCGTGAGGTGTTCGGCTATTCGCATGCCGAGATCGCCGACACCCTGGACCGTCCCGAACCGACCGTCCGCCAGATCGCGCACCGCGCCCGCGCCCACGTGCAATCGCGGCGACCGCGTTTCGACACCGACAAAGCCCACCGCGACCACATCACCGCGCAGTTCATGGCCGCCTGCTCCGGCGGCGACCTCAACGCGCTGATGGACCTGCTCGCCCCCGACGTGACCTCGTGGTCCGACGGCGGCGGCGTGGTCACCGCGGCATTGCGCCCGCTGTACGGCCCCGATCACGTGGCCCGCTGGATCCTCGGTGTCCTCGCCAAACCGAGCGTCGCAGGCGTCGTGCTCGAATCCGCCCACATCAACGGCGAACTCGGCGCGCTGGCGACGATCGACGGAAACCCGATCGCCGCCTTCACCTACGACCTCGTCGACGGCCAGATCCAGAACCTGCGCTTCCAGGTGAACCCGTACAAGCTGAAGGGCCTCTCGCTGGACCCCGACATCCTGGGATGAATCGGATCCGGCCGCGGACGTTCTAGGCTCCTGCCGTGACCAACCAGAACGCAGAACTGTCCGCGGACGGGGGACAGGTGCGGGCTTCGACCCTGGAGCTGTTCTTCGATCTCGTCTTCGTCTTCACCATCACCCAGCTGACCCACGTCTTCACCCATCACCCGAGCTGGCAGGCCTTCGGGCAGGTGGCTCTGCTGTTCGGCGTCATCTGGTGGATGTACAGCGGATACGTGTGGCTCACCAACGAGGTGGCCCCGAACAGTTCGGCGCGGCGCACCTGGCTGCTGATCGGTATGTTCTCGTTCTTCGTGCTCGCGCTGGCCATTCCGGACGCCTTCCACGGCACCGGGATCGCCTTCGGCGTCGGCTATGTCCTGGTGACCGCGGTGCATGCCGCGCTTTTCGTCTCCGGTGGCGGTGAGTCCGCGCGGCGCGCCATAAAACACATCGGGCCGTACAACGCACTCGCCGCCGCGCTGGTGCTCGGCGGCGGATTCGCGCACGGCTGGCTGCAATACGCCTGCTGGGGGCTGGGTTTCGCGGTCCAGGTGATCAGCCCATATCTGGCCGATACCGGCGATTTCGTGGTGCGGGCCAGCCACTTCTGCGAGCGGCACGGCCTGGTCGTGATCGTGGCGATCGGCGAGTCCATCGTCGCGATCGGGGTCGGACTGGCCGGGGTGAAGATCACCCCGCAACTGATCGTCACGGTGTCGCTGGCACTGTGCCTCGCCTACGTGCTGTGGTGGGCGTACTTCGGCTTCGACGACGAGCGCGGCGAGCATGCGCTGGCCGCAACGCCCGCCCGTGAGCGTTCTCGGCCCGCCGTGTTCGCCTACGGTTATGCGTTGTATCCGCTGCTCATCGGCATCATCATGACCTCGGCAGGCATTCAGATGAGCATCGCGCACGGCAACGAATCCATCAGCCTGGCCGCCGCGACCGCGTTGTCCGGCGGTGTTTCGCTGTACTTCGTTGCGCAGTTCTTCTTCCGGGCTGCCCTGAAACTTCCCCGGCCGTGGATGCGGCTGCTCGCCGCGGTGGCCGTCGCCGCGACCATCCCGATCGGCGTGGTGTGGGTGGCCTGGGCGCAATTGGCCGCACTCGTCGCCGTCGGCTACCTCGCGGTCATCGTCGACGATGTGACAACGCTGCGCACGGGACAGCACAGCTCGTACGTGTAGCCCGCGCGACCACAGCGGCTGGTTGATTCGCTGCGTCTGCTGTCTTGGACAATGGCGGCTGTGTGTGCCGATGAGCTAGCCGTCGAACCGCCCGCCGCCGCCCGCCGCGTACTCGGGGCGACGCTGTGGTCAGGAACGGTCGGCGTGCGGATCGTGGAAGTCGAGGCCTACGGTGGCGATCCGGCCGGGCCGTGGCCGGACCCGGCGTCGCACTCCGGGCGCGGCCGGACCAAACGCAACGCGGTGATGTTCGGCCCGGCCGGGGTGCTGTACGTGTACCTCAGCTACGGCATGCACATGTGCATCAACGTGACCAGCGGACCGGACGGGATCGCCAGCGCCGCGCTGATCCGATCCGGTGAGGTGGTCGCCGGATCCGCCGAGGCACGGGCCAGGCGACCGGCCGCGCGCTCGGCCGCCGACTTGGCAAAGGGCCCTGGCAATCTCGGCAGCACGCTGGGAATCACGTTGAGCGACTACGGAACTCCGCTGTTCGACCCGTCAGCGCCGATCCGGCTCGAACTCGGCGACCCCGTTCCGGCGTCCGAGATCGCGAGTGGTCCCCGGGTCGGTGTCAGTCTCGCCGCCGACCTGCCATGGCGATTCTGGCTGCCGTCCTCGCCCGCGGTCTCGACCTACCGGCGCAGTCCACGCGCCCCGCGCGTCGAGGCCTCCTGAAGTTTCTTGGCGATGGCCCGCAGATCGGCGCCCGTTGCGCGGTGTGATGTGCGTGCGATCGTCGCGGTTGTGCGGGCGATGCGCAGGAGATGGTCGTGGTTGTGCGGGCGATGCGCAGGAGATGGTCGTGGTTGTGCGGGCGATGCGCAGGAGATGGTCGCGGTTGTCCGGGCGAGGCACCGGAGATCATCGCCGATGTGTGGACGAGGGCGCAGGGTAGGAACGCCGCCCAAATTCGCTCGACTTGCCTGACATCGGGCGAAGACACTGAGGTGCACTCGAGGCACGACCAACCGTGCGGAAAGATGGGACACCGTGAGCGGCGACATCATCGATGAACTGACCTGGCGCGGACTGATTGCACAGTCCACCGACCTGGATGCCCTGCGCGCGGCGCTGGCCGCCGACCGGTTGACCCTCTATGCGGGATTCGATCCGACCGGACCGAGCCTGCACGCCGGACACCTGGTCCCGCTGTTGGCGCTGAAGCGGTTCCAACGTGCCGGTCATCGGCCGATCGTGCTGGCAGGCGGTGCGACCGGACTCATCGGCGACCCGCGTGACGTCGGCGAGCGGACGATGAACTCGTCCGACACCGTCGCCGATTGGGCGCAGCGGATCCGGTCGCAGCTGGAGCGGTTCGTCGACCTGGACGCATCGCCGACCGGTGCGGTGCTGGTCAACAACATGGACTGGACCGAGCAGCTGTCCGCCGTCGACTTCCTGCGCGATGTCGGCAAGCACTTCTCGGTGAACGTCATGCTGGCCCGCGACACCATCAAGCGCCGCCTCGACGGCGAAGGCATCTCCTACACCGAATTCAGCTACATGCTGCTCCAGGCCAACGACTACCTGCAGTTGCGCCGCAACCACGGCTGCACGCTGCAGGTCGGTGGCTCCGATCAGTGGGGCAACATCATCGCCGGCGTCGAACTGAACCGGCGCGTCGACGGTGCCGCGGTGCACGCGCTCACCGTTCCACTGGTGACCTCCGCCGACGGCAAGAAGTTCGGCAAGTCGACCGGCGGCGGCAGCCTGTGGCTCGATCCGGAGATGACCAGCCCCTACGCCTGGTACCAGTACTTCGTGAATACCGCCGATGCCGATGTGGTGCGGTACCTGCGCTGGTTCACCTTCCTGTCGCGCGAGGAACTGGCCGAGCTCGAATCGGCAACGGCCGAGCGGCCGCACGCGCGGGAGGCGCAGCGTCGTCTCGCGGCGGAGATGACGACGCTGGTGCACGGCGAGGCCAACACCCACGCGGTGCAGCTGGCCAGCCAGGCGCTGTTCGGTCGCGGCGAGCTCGGTGAATTGGATGAGCCGACGCTCGGTGCCGCATTGCGGGAAGCCGCCGTCGCGGAGCTGAAGGCAGGGGAGCCGGACACGATCGTCGACCTGCTCGTCGCGACCGGACTCTGCGAAAGCCGCGGTGCGGCCCGGCGTGCGGTGAACGAAGGGGGTGCTTCGGTGAACAACGAGCGGATCTCGGATGCCGAATGGACCCCCGCCGAGAGCGACTACCTGCACGGACGCTGGCTGGTCCTGCGGCGCGGGAAGAAGAACCTCGCCGGTGTTCTGCGGGCGGGTGCATGAAGATCGCGGTGGCTTGAGTCACATCCATGTGATTCGAGCCGGGTTCCGGAGTTTCCGCGGGTCTCTGACCTGCGGAAACACCGGCGCGGACAGCCGATTTGACGTAGCGTTATCCGCCGCGTAACTTTATCCAAGTCAGAGCGACACGGACACCGACCCGGAGCCGAGAAGCCCAGCGGAAGCGCTGAGTGAGAGGCCAGGGAAACGAGGTAGTACGAGGAGCGCCTGGCGCCAGCATGAACATGGAACGACTGAGCGAGCTTGACTCTGCTTAGGGGTTCGGTTAGGCTGG
>NZ_BDAY01000078.1 GCF_001612685.1 Nocardia altamirensis NBRC 108246 | reverse complement strand
CAAATGCCGCGGCCCGGACCTTTCCGAAGACCTGCGTGTCGTCGTGGAACGGCGTGGCGAGAGCTCGCCCCTCAGTCGATAGTCAGTTCCGGCCAACATCACTCGCGACATAGGTCGCTATCTACGCACCGGAAGACTCAGAGCGCCGCGGCAGCGTCGATCAACAGTTCCCGCGAGCGCGCCGGCGTCTCCGCCTGGACCGCGAGCCGGTCCATTACCTGGCGGTAGAGGGCGACATCGTCCGTACGGTCCAAGTACAGCGCGGTGGTCAGCTGTTCCAGGTAGACAATGTCGGGCAGGCCTCGCTCGATGAAACGCAGCATGGTGAACGGCGTGCCCGCGGCCGCGCTGGCACCGGACCGGTAGGACAGCACCTGGATGGTCACGCTCGGCTTGGTCGACATCTCTACGAGATGCTCGATCTGCTCGCGCTGCACCCTCGTGCCGCCGACCCGCCGGTGCAGCACGGTTTCGTCCAGCACCGCCCACAGCATCGGCCCATCGGGCGCGTCCAGGATCTCCTGACGCTTGGTACGCAATTCCACCCGGCGCACCGGGTCCTTGGGCGACTCCTGACCCACCTCGACCACTGCGGTGGCGTAGTCATGTGTCTGCAGCAAACCCGGAACCAGTTGGCTCTCATAGGTTCTGATCGTCTTTGCCGCGCCTTCCAGCCCGATATAGGTCTCGAACCATTGCGGCAGCAGATCGCTGTAGCGATGCCACCAACCCGGCAGGTTCGCCTTACGTGCCAGATCCAGGAACATATTTCGCTGATCTGCGTCGGTAACCCCGTACAGGTCAAGCAGATCCACGATGTCGCGCTCTTTGAACCCGGTCCGGCCGAGCTCGAGCCGACTGATCTTGGCATACGAGCCACGAATGTGGTCGCCTGCTACCTGCGGCGTAATGCCGCTCGCTTCACGCAGCGCCCGCAACTGACCGCCGACCGCGATACGTAACGCTGTCGGGCCGCGTTCCGCGACGCTCGAATCGACAGAGATCCGTTTCGGTTCTGCGTTCATGAGCTTCAACTCCGATATCCGACGGCTACCAGCGGCAGCGCCGCCCTTACCGTCGCAAGCACACCGCGTCCGCACTGATGATACCGTTCATGTACCCAATATCAGTCCGGCCACGACCTCGAGTGTTCATCCAGCCCGGGCGTCACGGTCCGGTGGACCGCCCGACGAGCATATCTTCGGCCATGGCGCTGGTTGCCCATGATCAGCACGACGTGTCTCCAGGAGCCTTCACACCACGGACGACTGTCACACCTGCGCCCTCGAAAAGGCTGGTTGCTCTGGCCATGTGACATCCCGAGGTGACGAGGACGACTGCTGGAATCATTCCTCGGTTGCGCAGAATTTCCGCTGTGCGCTGCGCGTTCTGCTTTGTGTCGCCTGCCGTCGACTCTTCGACTATCTGGCCCCTGGTTTGCCGTCTGGAGGCGGAAGGCTCTCCCCTCCGGAGCCCGAATCCGCCTCCAGACGTTTCTTGCGGAACCCCGCCGAGCTGCTTCGTTGGGTCGGTGAGGCTCTGAAGAAAGCCTGGCGCTGCGGCAGTTGCGGGCCAATCGGTCTCTTGTCTACGGACGGGCGAAGTTGCTGGTAGGAGAGTGTTTTCGAGTTTCCCGGTCCGGCAGTGAAACCCGGTCGGGCCGTGCAGCACCTGCGCTGGTGCACGCGACTCACCCGGATATGCTGACGCGCAGAGGATTCCGGGCAAGGGACGAATCGTCAGCGCCCGCCGGAGGTATCGTCGATGTGGTTGTGCCGCAGGGGAAGATGTCGAAACCAGGGGAGTTGAGACGTTGATGTCCGGAGATCGTTTATGGCGCTGGCAAAGTCGACGTGCCGCCGATGGGTGATACGGCAGGGGATCAGGGTGTCGATAGTTCACCCCGCAAGGCGTTCACCCGACAGTTCAACAGACTGTGGGAACGCGCGGGGAGTCCCGTCCTCGATCGGGTGGCGCGCACGGCCAACCAGCGTGAGGCGGCAGCCAGGGGCCACGCCGGGACGGTCACGACCCAGCGACTCAGCGATTGGCGCGCCGGTGCCATCCCGGCCCGATGGGAAGTGCTTCGACCGGCCCTGCTGACGCTGATCGACCTGGCGAAACATGCCCAAGGGCGGCCTCCCGCAGGACTTCTCAACCTGCGGGACTGGCAACGCCTGTGGTCTGAGGCCAATGCCTGGAAACCTCCGGAAGACCCCCATTGCCCGTATCAAGGCTTGGCACCGTACTTTTCGGGCGATGCCGAGCGGTTTTTCGGCCGCGAACGCGCGACCGACGACCTGGTGGCGCTGGTCCGATCGACCGACCGGGCCGGTGGCGGGATCGTCGTTGTGTTCGGCGCCTCCGGCGCAGGCAAGTCGTCGCTACTCGCCGCCGGACTGATCCCGGCTCTCGGGCCTGAATGGACGACCACCACCAGCACGCCGGACCCGGATCTCGCCGCGATCGAGATCCCGTCGGATCGTGGCGGTCGGCGTCTGATGGTCGTCGACCAGTTCGAGGAACTGTTCACCGCGGCCATCGGCGACAACACTCGCAGGGCGTTCATCGACCGGTTGCCGCGCTGCGCGGATCAGGGTGTCACGGTGGTTATCGCGGTGCGCGCCGACTTCTTTGCGCCATGCCTCGACTATCCAGTGCTGGCCAACGCCATCACCAAGCGCCCTTTCCTACTATCCGCGATGAGCAGCGATGAACTGACCGATGCGATCATCAAACCGGCAGCCATGGCGGAACTGAAGCTGGAACCCGGCCTGGTGGAACTGATCCTGACCGAACTCAGCGGGCTCGGTGACGTCACCGATGGTGACAGTTCGGGTGCGCTGCCGCTGCTGTCGCATGTCATGGAGGCAGCCTGGCATCGACGCAAGGGACGCAAGCTGTCCGTCGACGGTTACCGGGCCGCGGGCGGTGTCGCCGGGTCGGTGGCCCACACCGCCGACACCGCGTGGCAGAAACTGGATGACTCGCAGCAGACAGCGTCCAAAGACATGCTGCTACAGATGGTCACGGTCGGCCACGACACCCGCGATACCCGACGCCGGGTTGCCCGCGTCGATCTGCTCGCGCACACCAGCGACCCCGACGCCGCAGCGACAGCGTTGGAAACCCTTGCCCAGGCACGGCTGATCACCCTCGACACCGACGCCGCGATCCTCACCCACGAGGTGGTCATCGACGCATGGCCGGAGCTGCGGAAGTGGATCGACGCCGATCGCGAAGGCCACCTCGTTCGTCAGCGGGTCGCCGCCGACGCTGCGGAATGGTCTGCCTCGCAACGCAACCGAGCCCTGCTGTATCGCGGCGCGCGCCTGGCGCAGGCCCGCGAACATCAACCGAGACCGACCGGGCAGACCGGCGAATTCCTCATCGCAGGCATCCGGCAGCACCGCAGGCGCATCGCCGCGCAGGTCGGGCTCGCGGCGGCGGTGGTCGTGCTGCTGGTCGCCGCGCTGACCAGTATCGTCCGCGCCGACATCACCAGCAGGGAGCGCGACGAGGTCTTCTTCACCACTGTGCTGAGCGAGGCCGACCGCTTGCAGAACAGCGAACCGACGCTGTCCGCCGAACTCAGCCTTCTCGCACAGCGCCTGCGCCCCGGTAGTCCTGATGCCGCCGCACGTCTTGTCGCGAGTCAGAACCTGCCGGTGGCACGCACTTTCGCCGACCACGACGGAGAAGTCACCGGGCTCGTCTACCTCGACAACGGTCTGCTGGTCACCGCGGGTGACGATCATGTCATCCGAGTGCGCGACCCGGCCACCATTGCCTTGACGGCAATGATTACCGACCACACCAGTCAAATCACCAGTCTCGATGGGCATGGATCGACACTGATTGCGGGCAGCGCAGACCACACCGCGCGAATCTATGACCTGTCCGCCCCCGAACAGCCCCGCTTGCTACACGTCCTCGACACCGGGTCCCCGATTACGAGCCTGGCGCTCTCACGCGACGGCCGCAGTGTCGCCATCGCCAACGACGATCGGGTCACGCTGTGGGATATCACCGACCCCCAGACAGCCAAACCTCGCTCGCCATCTCTGACCGTCGGTGAAACCGTCTACGGGGTGGGATTCAGCGGTAACGACAAAACGCTGTTGACAGGAAGCGGGACGGCGCCAGGCTCGTTCGTCCAGACGCTCACCGCTCGACTGTGGGACCTCGACGCAGCACCAGGCACCCATACCGGAACACAGGTCGCGCAAGTCGTCGAGGGACGAATGGTCCTGGATTTCTCCGCCAGCACGCCGCTGCTGGTCGCCGGAGGCCGTTGGCCGTCGCAGCCACCCGGCAGCGACGCCGAAATTCGGTTCCTGAACATTGAAGACCCCCACCATCCGACCCCTGCTGCCGCAAGCTTCCCCGTCCGCTCCGCCTATGACCTGATCAGCACAATTCTCAGCCCCGACAGCCGGACCCTCGCAACCGTCACATCCTTCGGTACCCAACTGTGGAACCTCGCCGACCTCGCACACCCCTCCCCTTTAGGACCGCCGCTGACCGCTGCCGCAACCTGCCTCGGCGCATCCGGCAACCGGCGATGCTCCACCAAACCGGCGGGCGCAGCCTTCAGCCCCGACGGACGCACCTTCACGATCGCCACCGTCGGCGGCACGGTGCAGCAATGGTCGCTGCCGAGCACGACTCCGGCTGGGCAAGCCGGACAGATCCAGCCCCCGGCGGTCAGCGCTGACGGTACCCGGATGATTACCACTGCCCACGGCGCCGCCGCCCGCATCTGGGACATCCACGACCCCGCAGCACCGCAGCTACGCGGCACCGTCGACAACGTCACCGAAATCGCAGGTGCGTCCACCATCGTCCCCGTCGTGAGTTTCGACGGTCGGTTTGCAGCACTATCGATCAACGGGGTGATCACGCTCCTCGACATCTCCGACCCAGGCAAACCCCGTGCGACACACCGTTTCCCGGAATCTGCCGCTGTTGCGTTCGCCCTCGATCAGCAGATGCTGGTCACCCTCTCCCGAGGACCGGTCATGAGTTTGACCGTCTGGGACTACGCCAACCCCGACCGGCCGGTGCAGCGCAGCGCAGCGATCGTCGTGCCGTCATCGGGTCGACTGTTGCGCACGGGATTTCGATTCGCCGCCAGCCGCGACGGCAAGATCGGCGCCACACTTGCCGACAAACTCAACTTATGGGACACACCGCTGTCGCCGGAGCACGCCACTGGGCCGATCGGCACCACCACCGCGGACAGGCTGGGCGACGGCGGCGGCCTCGCGGTCAGCCCCGACCACCGCACCGTCGTCGCCGGATGGGACGCTGGCACAGCCCGTATTTTCGACATCACCGACCCGGGAACCATTCGGCCACTAGGAGATCCACTGGCGGCCAGCAGAAGCGCTGTCACCTCGGTGGACATCAGTCCCGATGGCCGTCGCCTGGCTACCGCAGGCACCGACTCCACCGTTCGGCTTTGGACCTTCACCGATCCCGAACGCCCCAGCCCCTATGGCCCGTCCCTCACCCCACCAGGTTCAGGCCGGTGGCATGTCGCCTTTCATCCGAAAGCCAACTACCTCATCGGCACCGGCGGCCAAGGGGCTGTTCGACTCTGGGACCTCGAGCCCGAGCACGCCGCACGTCGTATCTGCACCCTCACCGCCACCACCATCACCACCGACCTCAGCACTTACTTGCCGGGACGGAAGCTGCCACCGCTATGTCCGTGATCGCTTGTTCGAAAGTGAAGACACCATGCGACGATTCACCCGGCGTACCGCGTTCGGTCTTGCGGTGGCGGGTCTCATCGGCAGACCAGCAGCTGCTGCCGGGCGGCCAGCGCCGCCTATAGATCTGCCGCCACTAGGGCACGAATTCCTCTGGGGTGTTGCGGGTTCCGGATTTCAGAGTGAAGGTCACACACCCGACAGTCACCAGCGGCGGCTGTTCACTGAACGCTCCGTGCTCGGCCGATTCCCCGATAGCGTGGACTTCTACACTCGGTACACAGCTGATATCGCGCTGGCCGCAGGCCTCGGGGTCGGGGTGTACGGCATCAGCATCGAGTGGGCGCGGCTGCAGCCCAGGCGCGGCGAATGGGACGAGGCCGGTTTCGAATTCTACGACCGTGTACTGGATGCCATGGCCGCCAATGGAATCCGCCCGATGCTCACCCTCGATCACTGGGTGTATCCGGTGTGGATCGCCGAGCGTGGCGGTTGGGGCGATCCGGGCATCGTCGAGGCGTGGCTGGACAATGCCCGCAAAGTGGTGGACCGCTACGCATGCCGCGACCCGCTGTGGATAACGGTGGCCAACCCGGGCGCATACATGAAGTTCGAGTCGCGCGACACGCTACCGACCACAGGCCTTTCAGTGATGGCGTTGCGAATTGCCCAGGTGCACAACGCCATCTACGACCACATCCACCTGGTGCAGCCGAGTGCGCAGGTGACGATGTCGATGAACCTCGCGGCAGGCACGATCGCGGATGCCACGGAAAGCCTGCTATTGGATAGGGTCATCGACCGCTTGGATTTCGTCGGTCTCGGTACCTACATCAGCTTCTCGCTGGACACGCTGCCACAGCTGGCAGAGCACACGCTGATCGCACCGCAAGACCTGAATAGCCCGCTGACGCACGCTGTACAACCGGAATCGATCTATTACGCACTGCACTATTGCGCACACAGATTCCCCGGCAAACCGGTGTATGTGGTGGAAAGCGGACTGGTGATGCGAAACGGCCTGCGAGACGACGGATATAGCCGCGCCACCCACCTGCGCGACACCGTCTACTGGTTGCAGCGCGCCCACGCCGACGGAATCAACGTAATCGGCTACACCTACTGGACCCTCACCGACAGCTTCGCATGGGGCAGCTACGCACTACGTTTCGGCCTCTACACCGTCGACGTCGCCACCGACCCCACCCTCACCCGCAACCCCACCGACGCCGTCCCCGCCTACCGCGCCATCACCGCATCCGGCGGAGTACCAAGCACCTATCGCCCCTCCCGCCCACCAGCCACCTGCTCATTCGTCGACCTCCCCACCAGCTGCACCGACCCAGTAACCCTCCCGCACTGAACTCATCCCAGCGCTGCACCAGGTGACACGACCGTTGGTGTTGGGCAGTGGGTTTTCGTCAAGTGTTGTCTGCTGGTTCGGCTATGTAGATCCAGTCAGTGCCGTCGTAGCCGGGGCCGTCTAGATGTTGCGCGCGAGTCAGACCGGCTCGGATCGCCATGCGTTGAGAGGCAATGTTGGCTGGTCGGATTCGGGCGATCAGCGGCAGGTGTGGCACGTGCTGGGATGACCAGGCGATGACGGTGGCTGCGGCTTCGCTGGCGTAGCCCTGTCCCCATGCCGAGGGAGCGAAGCGGCAGAAGAGATTGAGCACCGCTGTTCCGTTCAGTTCCATCGGTTTGACGCCGCAAAACCCGAGTGGCTCGGTCTCACCGTGGCGGAGCACGACCCAGTAGCCGTATCCGTTGCGCTGCCATTGGTCGTTCCACCGGGCGTAGAGTGCGTGTGCCTCGCAGCGTTCGGTCAGCGCATCAGAGGGGTTGTGAACGCAGGTTTCAGGATCGTTGTGGATCGTGAAGATCGCATCGACATCGTCGATTGTTGGGCGGCGCAACGATAATCGACCGGTCTTCAGCCGTGCTGTCGTCGGCCGGTGCTCGCCCATGCCGACATCGTAGGGCGCGAGGAGGCGGTGAACCTCACGATCGCGCAGGCCAGGGCTGGGCTATCCGCCACGTACGGGGTGCAGCCCGACGCGATAGAAGTCATCATCCGCGGATAGCTCGAGCCGATGAAAGGAAACCTGGTGCCGGACCCTGTCCGCGAGAGCAAGTTCCGGGAATTGCTGGACAGGATCCAGCTGATCTATGAGGAGGCGGCGGCTCTGCTCGGTGTCGAGCATTCGGTTGCGCGGGTGCGGGTGGCGGTCGGTGTTTCGCCGGTGTGTCTGCGGTAGATGCGTCGGAAGGCTGACGGATCGGCGTAACCCACTGCGCCTGCGATCGCGTCGACGGGTTCGTGGGTGGTTGTGAGTAGGGTGGCTGCTTGCCCGACTCGGAGGCGATGAACGTAGTGGGTGGGGGAGACGCCGGCTCGGTCGCGGATGCGGCGGGTCAGGGTGCGTGGAGAAACCGATGCGGCACTGGCTAATTCGTCGAGCGATAGTTGTCGGTGCAGGTTGGCGTGGACGTGCTGTTGCACGGCGCGCAGCACTGGGTCGGTGGCGCGTAGGTGCTCTAGCACCATGTAGCGCGACTGCGACATGCGGGCATCGAGCACCAGGTAGTGACCGACCTGCTCGGCCAGTGCGCCGCCGCCGAGGCGGGCGACCAGCGCCAGCAGTAGATCTGTGTGGGCGAAAGCTGCACCGGCGGTGAGGATTGCGCCGCTGTCGACCACCATGCGATCGGAGTGCACGGTGACATCGGGGAAGCGGCGGGCCAGCAGTGGCGCCAGCCACCATGTGGTGGTGGCGGCCCGGCCAGACAGCAGACCCGAGGCTGCGAGCACGAAGACAGCCGAGCAGGAGGCAGCTACCGTGGCGCCGGAATCGGCGGCACGCCGGATGATTTCGACGGCCTGCATGGTCTGGGGTGAGGTCAGCAGTTCCTCGACACGCGCTTCGGTGGACGCGGACGGCCCCGGCAGCACCAGGATATCGCCGGGTTCGAATTCCGCTGCGCCGAGCGGGGTTTCGGTGTCGACACTGATCAGCCGCCCACGGCTGGATCGGACCGGCTGCCCGTCGAGTGATGCGACGCGCTGCTGCAGCCGCCCGCCCGTCGCGTCACCGGCGATCCCGGCTGCTGTGTCGACGATGTCGATACCGAGGCCGAGTGCACCTTCGAGCACACCGTCCAGCGGAAGGTGGGTAATCATGTGGCGAGATTAGACCGAAAAGTGGCGATCCTGCCAATAGTGGTGCGCTGACCTGCTGCGGCAGGGTTGGGGTGTGCAGCAACCTCTTCCGCAGGATTCCCTCGACGACGACCTCGCCGACTTCACACCCCGGACGATCACGCTCGACGGAGTAGCCCGCACGGTGTACGTCAGCGGCATCGGCCCGGCGGTCATCGTCATGGCGGAAATGCCCGGCATCAGTCCCGATGTGGCGCGCTTCGCCCGCTGGGTGCGTGACGCCGGGCTCACCGTCTATCTGCCGTCACTGTTCGGCCGCGACGGCGCCTATCCGGAGGCGGAGGCCGGCGTGGAAGTCTTCAAACGAGCCTGCGTCAGCGCGGAATTCCGGGCTTTCGGCGCGGGCAAGTCCAGTCCGGTCGCTGTGTGGCTGCGTGCGCTGGCAGCCATGGCCCATCGTGAATGCGGCGGTCTCGGCGTCGGCGCACTGGGCATGTGCTTCACCGGGAATTTCGCGCTCACCATGATGCTCGAGCCCGTGATGCTGGCACCGGTGCTGTGCCAGCCGTCGCTGCCGCTGGATGAGCCTGGCGGACTGGAGATTTCGCCCGATGAGCTCGCGGCCGTGCGGGAGCGACTCGATCGCGATGATCTCGTCGTGCGCGCCTATCGCTTCGAGGGCGACCGCTTCTGCACCGCGCAGCGTTTCGCCGCCTACGCCGCGGCGCTCGGCCCGCGGTTCGAGCCGCGAGTGCTACCGGCCGAGGCCGCGAATCCCAGTCCGCCGCCGTTCTTCTCACAGATCGTCGGCTGCCCACACAGCGTGGTCACCGCGCATCTGGTCGATGCGGCGGGGGAGCCGACGGCCGCGGCCCGCGACGAGATCCTCGCCTTTCTCGTCGACCGGCTGACTGCGGACGTTCCGTTGCCGCCCACCAGCCGCCAGCCTGCACCGACCAGCGTCGACGACCCGATCAAGTCCTCGGTCGACCACTCCTGACGCACGCCCCTACGTTCACAATCCGACGGCAGCCGGTGCCCGGTGGATGTGCGCAGTGAGGGCGGTGACGACGTGTTCGGCGTCGCGGTGGACTCCGCGCAGCGTGTTGGAGGAGAAGCTGCGCTGAAATTCGAGACCGAGGTAGACCAAGCCGGGGTGGGTCGTCGAGACGCCCGCGGAGTGCAGCGGATAGCCATCGTGGAGCGTGCCGAGTCGTTCGAGGTAAGAGAGGTTGGGGCGGTAGCCGGTGGCGAAAATGACGGTGTCGACGTGTTCGCGGGTGTCGTCGGGCCAGGTGACGGTGTCGGTGTCGAAGCTGGTGAACATGGGCCGTCGGTCGAGGCGACCGGTGTCGAGGGCATTCCGATATATTCCGGTGTCGAGGACAAGGGTGCCGCCGACGTAGCGGATGAGCCATTCGGGTGGGAGCCGGTCGAAGCCGGTGGTGACGAGCCAGTGGTGGATGTCGCGGCCGTCGCGGTGTTGGGGTAAGAAGTTGATCGGGTGGTGGGTGGCGAGAGTGACGGTGGCCACCTCGGCGAGTTCGTAGGCGATCTGGATGGCGGAGTTGCCCGCGCCGACAACGATGATGCGTTGTCCTGCATAGGGGTTGGGGTTTCGATAGTCGCCAACATGGAGGGTGTTGCCGGTGAAGGTGTGTTGTCCGGGCAGCTCGGGTATGTGCGGGTTGTTGAATGATCCTGTGGCGGCGACGATTCCGGCAGTGTGCAGGGTCTGGCCGGTGTTGGTGTGGACGAGGAATCCGGTGTCGGGGTGGGTTTCGACTCCGGTGACGGCGGTGTTGGTGCGGATGTCGGCGTCGAGATCGGCAGCGTACTGGCGTAGGTAGTCGATGACTTCGTCGCGAAGGGGATAGTGGTCGGGGTCGGCGGGGAACGATAGTCCGGGCAGCGTGCTGTGTTGGGCGGGGGAGAACAGGGTGAGGCTGTCGTAGTAGCGCGGCCAGGAGCCAACGGGTTCGGGCCCGGATTCGAGCACGATCGGGGTGATATGACGGTCGAGCAGGGTGCTGGCGGTGACGAGTCCGGATTGGCCTGCGCCGATGACGATCGCGTCGATCATGAGTGGTGTTCCTTCGGAGTAGATGTGGGGATGCTGACCAGCGAGACCAGAGCAGCGACAGCGGCGAGCACGCCGAGGATGATGAACGCGTGCGGGTAGCCGCCGACAACGGTCGCGAGCGCGGTGGCGCCGAAGGGTGCCAGGGCCAGGCTGACGGTCATGGGCGCGGACAGCAGTGCGGTGAGGTGGCCGTAATGGGTGGTGCCCCAGCGGTCGGTGACGGCGGTGGCTTGCAGCAGCGTGAACACTCCGCGTGCCATCCCGGCGACGATCGCGACGGCAACCAAAGCTGCTGCGGTGGTGAAGATCCCGAGCGCGATGGTGGTCGTGGCGATGGCGAGCAGGATCACCAGGGTGCGGGTGCGCAGGCTGGTGCGTGCGGCGAAGGCGGAGTAGCCCAGGCGGCTCGCGACCTGTCCGGCGCCACCGAGGCCGAGCGCAATCGCGGCCAGGCCGACATCGAGTCCGCGTTCGGTCAACAGCGGAACCAGGGTGACGATCGCGGCGAAGGACGCAAATCCCGTGACGCTCAACGTGATCGCCAACGCCAGGAACGCCGGGCTGCGGGCGGTAGTACCCGCCGGGGCGTGGTCGGCGTGGTCGGGTTCAAGTTCTGGAGCTGGCCAGGCAAGCCCGAGCCCGAACCAGTGTCCCGGCACGGTCACTACCGCCAGCAGGCCAGCGAGGACGAGATATGTTGTGCGCCAATCAAGATGCGCCGACAGCGCTGCGGTCAAGGGCGCGAAGACGGTGGAGGCGAATCCGGCCGCGAGGGTGAGCACGGTGAGCGCGCGGACCCGATTGGGGCCGTGCCAGCGGGTCAGGGCGGCGAAGGCAGGTGGGTAGAGCACCGCACCCATCGCGACCCCGACCAGCAGCCAGCCGATGAAGAACCACACCAGAGTTGGTGCGGTCGCCACGACGATCAGCGCGGGTATCGCCAACATCGAGCCCGCGGTCATCACCGCGCGTGGACCGTGGCGGTCGAGCCACCGCCCGACCGGGATGCCGACCAGCGCGGCGACGAGTTGCCCGGCGGAGAAGGCGGCGGTGAGGGCGGTGTCGGTCCAGCCGGTGTCGGCGTGGATGTGCCCGAGCAGAACGGGGAAGGCGTAGAACAGGATTCCCCAGCTGGTGATCTCGGTGACGCACAGGACAACCAGCACTCGCCGCAATCCCGAAGCAGCGGATGCTGATGACACTGAAACAGTCTGCATCGCTCGCGGTTTCAGTGCGTAGGAGTCAGGTTCAATTCCTTGATCGCGACCGGCGCGGACAACGACAACTCGTGCGGTTCTGACGGACCCCCGCCGCAACAGCCGCCGCTGCCGGCTTGCGCACCGACGGTGTCGAAAACCCCTGCGCCACCGCAGACTCCGGTTTCGGGCAGCACCAGCTCGACGCGCTCGGCGCCCTCGTGGTCTCCGGCGAGTGCGGCGGCGATGGAGCGAACCTGTTCATAACCGGTCATCGCCAGGAACGTCGGCGCGCGCCCGTAGCTTTTCATTCCGGCCAGGAACAACCCGGGTTCAGGATGGGAAAGTTCTTTCACTCCATGCGGGTAGACCGTGCCGCAGGAGTGCACGTTCGGATCGATCAACGGCGCCAACTGCACCGGCGCTTGCAGGACCGGGTCAAGGGCGAGGCGGACCTCCGAGAGCCACGTCAGGTCCGGGCGGAACCCGGTCAGCGCGACCACCCGATCCGCACCCTCGAGGCGCTGGCCGGTATCGGAAACCAGCACCACCGTCCCGTCCTGAGCGGGTTCGACTGCGGCGGTACGGAATCCGGTGACGACGCGCAGCAGGCCAGCTTCGACCGCGGCTTTCGCGCGCAGCCCGAGTGCGCCGCGGGCGGGCAGTTGGTCGGTGTCGCCGCCGCCGAAGGTGGAACCGACCTCGCCGCGGCGCAGCACCCAGCTCAGCCGTGTCTCCGGTTCCTGCTCGGCGAGTCCGGCGAGAGCGACGATCGCGGTCAACGCCGAATGCCCACTACCCGCGATCACCGTGTGCTTCCCGGCATAGCGGGTGCGGATCGCAGCGTCGCCGAGATCGGGAAACCGGTACTCGATCACCCGCGCCGTGGACTCGCCGATGGCCGGAAGTCCTTCTCCGCCGAGGGGATTGGGGGTGGTCCAGGTGCCCGAGGCGTCGATGACCGCTTGGGCGAGCACTCGGTCTTCGCTGCCGTCGGCTCGGCGCAGGTGTACCGAGAGTGGTTCGGTGTCGCGGCCTGCGTCCACGATCCGGTCTCGGCCTCGTCGCGCGACTCCGGTCACCTCGACCCCGAGGTGAACGACGTTGTCGCCGAGGGCGGTGGCCAGCGGGGCGAGATAGTCGCGAACCCATTCCTGCCCGGTGGGGTAGGTGTCCGCGTCGGGCACGGCCCAGTCCGTTGCACCGAGGAGTCGGCGGGCGGCCGGGGCGATGAGCTCGGCCCATCGGGAGAACAGCCGCACGTGGTTCCACTCCGCGATCGCCGCGCCCGCGGTATCACCACGTTCGAACACCAACGGAATCAACCCGCGTTCGCGCAGTTCGGCAGCGGCGGCCAGGCCGATCGGTCCAGCACCGACCACGACGACGGGCAGGTCGTTCACCATCACAAGTTCCTTTCATCGACACTCATCGATCAATGAGAGGACTGTATCGACGGTTGTCGATGAATGCAACCATCGATGATCGTCGATATAGTGTGCGTATGACTTCGCTGGACATGCCGGTCGTGCGCGGCTCGGCCGCCGATCGGGTCGACGCCCTGGCGGTGTCGGACGCAACCACCTATGCGGGATGGTTCGCGTGCCTGGCCGATCCGACTCGGGTCCGGCTGCTGCATCAGGTTGCCTCCCGCCCGGCCGGAATCACCGTTGGCGAGTTGGCCGAACTGGTCGGCGTCGGCCAGCCGACCGCCTCACATCACGTCCGAAAGCTCGCCGAGGTCGGTTTCGTGCGCGTCCACAAAGACCGCACCTCCACCGTCGTGGTGGTGAACCCGGCCTGCTGCACCGGCCTGCCGCATGCCGCCGACGCGGTGATGGGTGTGCTCACTCCGCTGCCGTGCTGCCCCGACAACCTGCCCGCCGACGTGAGCGTGCGCGCGATGACCGACGACGACTGGGACGACGTGCGTCGTATCTACGACGAAGGAATCGCCACCGGCAACGCCACTTTCGCCACCGAAGTCCCTGACCGCGAATCCCTTGACGCACAATGGCTTCCCGAGCACCGCTGGATCGCCGAGATCGACGGCACCATCGCGGGATGGGCGGCCCTGAGCCCGGTGTCGGCACGCGAGTGCTACGGCGGTGTCGCCGAGAACTCGGTGTACGTCACCGAGGGCATGCGTGGTCGCGGTGTCGGAAAAGCGTTGCTGCACAAGCAAGTCATCGCCGCCGACGAAGCCGGACTGTGGACGTTGCAGACCTCGATCTTCCCGGAGAACCGCGCCAGCATCGCCCTGCACCACTCCGCGGGCTACCGCACCGTCGGATTGCGTGACCGCATCGCCCAGCGCGACGGCGTATGGCGCGACACCGTGTTCCTCGAACGCCGCAGCCCGGTCAACTGAGCGTCACGCTGGTCGTTCACTCGATGTTCGCTTGCCCACGGCATTGATAACTGTCAATATCGATACATGTCGAAGTCAGAGCTAACGATCACACCGACCCAGGCGTGTTCGGCCGCCCCGTTGGCGAAAAAGCCGCTCACAACCGGGGATGCGGCACAGTTGGCGTCAGTGTTCAAGGCGTTGGCCGATCCTGTACGGCTGCGGCTGCTGAGTTCGATCGCCTCTCGCGCGGGCCAGGAAGCGTGCGTCTGCGACGTGTCCGATGGATTCGACATCAGCCAACCCACAATTTCCCATCACTTGAAAGTGCTGCGGGAGGCCGGTCTTCTGATCAGTGAGCGGCGCGCGTCATGGGTGTACTACAAGGTGGTTCCTGAAGCGCTGCAACAGCTCTCGGATGCCTTGCTGATCGAAAGCGGCGCGAGCGTGCACGCGTGAGCGTCGAGACTGCGACCGCCGGGCGCCGCGTCGTCGGGAAGCTCTCCACTCTGGATCGATTCCTGCCGGTGTGGATCGGCGTCGCGATGGCCGCCGGACTACTCCTCGGCCGACTCGTTCCCGGCCTCGGTGATGCGTTGAGCGCGGTCGAGATCGACGGCATCTCACTGCCGATCGCGATCGGGTTGCTGATCATGATGTATCCGGTGCTGGCCAAGGTCCGCTACGACCGACTCGACACCGTCACCGGCGACCGCAGACTGTTGATCGGTTCGCTGGTCCTGAACTGGCTGCTCGGCCCCGCGCTGATGTTCGCCCTCGCCTGGCTGCTGCTGCCGGACCTGCCCGAATACCGGACCGGGCTGATCATCGTCGGACTGGCCCGCTGCATCGCGATGGTCATCATCTGGAACGACCTGGCTTGCGGTGACCGCGAGGCCGCCGCGGTGCTGGTTGCGCTGAATTCGGTATTCCAGGTGATCATGTTCGCCGTGCTCGGCTGGTTCTACCTCTCGGTGCTGCCCGGCTGGCTCGGCCTGCCACAAACCACCATCGACACCTCGCCATGGCAGATCGCGAAATCCGTGCTGATCTTCCTCGGAATCCCGCTGCTCGCTGGATATCTCACCCGTCGTCTCGGCGAACGCGCCAAGGGTCGCCCCTGGTACGAGTCGACGCTGCTGCCGCGCATCGGTCCGTGGGCGCTCTACGGGCTGCTGTTCACGATCGTGATTCTCTTTGCGCTGCAAGGCAAACAGATCACCTCCCAACCGCTCGACGTGGTGCGCATCGCCATCCCGCTGCTGGCCTACTTCGCCATCATGTGGGGCGGGGGCTATCTCCTCGGCGCTGTCATGGGTCTGGGCTACGAGCGCACCACGACGCTCGCGTTCACCGCTGCTGGCAACAACTTCGAGCTCGCGATCGCCGTCGCGATCGCCACCTACGGCGCCACGTCCGGCCAAGCCCTCGCGGGAGTCGTCGGACCGCTCATCGAGGTCCCCGTACTCGTTGGCCTGGTCTATGTCTCCCTCGCCCTACGCAACCGCTTCCTACCCACCACACCATCGAACGCCCTCTGAACAACGGAACACGCAATGACTGACAGCCCTCTCGCGCACGCCACCCACGTCCGTGACGACCTCGCCATCGACCAGAAGCTCGCACTCAAAACCGCCGCGACCCGCCTGCAACGCGACTTCGACACCATCTTCGGCATCGAAACCGTCGAACGATTTCTGCACTCCTCCTACGACCAATTCGCAGGCCGCGCAACAGTCGTCAACTTCCTGCCACTACTGGCCGAACGCTTTGCCCGCCAACGCCTCAACGCCCTCGCCCGCGTCGAAGGCAAGGCCCACACCGGCAAACCCACCGTGTTGTTCCTCTGCACGCACAACGCCGGACGCTCCCAAATGGCCCTCGGCTTCTTCACCCACCTCGCCGCCGACCGTGCCGTCGCCTGGTCCGGCGGCAGCGAACCCGGCGACGAAATCAACCCTGCCGCAGTCGAAGCCATGCGCGAAGTCGGCATCGACATCACCGGCGAGTTCCCCAAACCCTGGACCGAAGAAATCCTGCAAGCCGCCGACGTCATCATCACCATGGGCTGCGGCGACGCCTGCCCCCTCTACCCCGGCCGCCGCTACGAGGAATGGGCACTCGACGACCCCGCCGGACAAGACCTCGACACCATCCGGCCGATCCGCGAAGAAATCGAAACCCGCGTACGGCTCCTGCTCACCGAACTCGGCATCCCGGCACGGTGAACCTCCGCGAGCGCATGTAGGTACCAGCAGAGCCGAGACCAATTGCGTTGCAAGGGAGTGCGGTTCTTACGGCGAATGCGTCAGGACAGTTTCGCCGCAGGGGCAAAGGCGGGCAGCTTCTCGAGGCTGCTGCGCACGGCTTCGGCGCCGTAGGCGAACATCTGCCGCTCGTACTCGTCGACCGCGCCGAGCAGGTCCTGGCGGCCTGCGTTGGTCTCGATCAGGCAGCGGCGCAGCAGGTCGGCATCGCGCAGCGCGGTGTTCGCGCCGTTGCCGCCGGTCGGCGAGGTGGCGTGGATCGCGTCGCCGAGCAGCGTGACCGGGCCCGGCGTCCAACGCTGACCGGGCTTGACCACCCGGATGGACAGCAGCGTGCTGTTGTCTGGATCGGCTTGCTCGATCAGCGCGTGCAGTAGCGGATGCCACCCTTGCATCCTGGACAGCACGGCGTCCTGCGCGGTCAGATCCTCGAGCGAACCGTGCGGCGGCAGGATCATGGCCCAGCGCACGTAGTCGCCGATGTCGGGCAGTACGACTTCGGGGGCCAGTTGTTCGGCGGCTTGCTTCGGCGGGGTGCGGAAGCGCATCGCGCCGAGCAGCAGGCTGACGCCGTCGCCGGCGATCTTCGAGCCGTAGGCCTTGGACAGGCCGACGAACTCATCGGTCAGCGGCGTGCGGCCGATGACGAACCGGACGCCGGTGTCGGTCGGGGTGGTCTGCGGCGACAGCACCCTGCGGACCGCGGAGGTCACGCCGTCCGCCCCGACGAGCAGGTCGGCGGTGGCCGGGTCGCGGTGGGCGAACCGGGCTCGGACTTTGCCGTCGGCCAGGATGTCGTAGCCGGTGAGTGCGGCGTCGGTGTGCACGGTGAGGCCGGTCAGCAACAGGTGTCGCAGCACCTGCCGGTCGACGACGATGCCGGTCCGGCCCGCGCCGAGCCTGCCGATCTCGTTCAGCTGCGGGTCCAGGATCAACTGCTCAGCGGAGGCGTCCATGACGATCTCGTCCAGCAGCCGGTGCCAGCGCGCTGGCAAGCAGTCGCGCACCGCCTGAAAACCGATCTCGTTCAGCACGAGTCGGTAGCCCTGGAACCGTGCGACGATCCCCGGGTCGCGCTCGAACACGTCGGCCTCGATCCCGGCACCACGCAGACCCTGCGCGAGAGCCAGACCTCCCAGACCGGCTCCGACAACGGAAACTCGCATCACACACCTCCGAAACATCGAAACGAACTTAGTTCGTTAGTGACGATCTAAGTTCTACTGAACGAACTTAGTTCGTGTCAAGCTATAGTTGCTCGCTTCACCCGGATCTGAGTGTCATCGCTTGGTCGCCGACATCCGCGCCATCACCGCGGTCGGCGGCGGTTGCTCGTTGTTGTTGGCCACGGTCGCAACAGCGCTTGCTCCAGCTGTTGCCTCCGCAGCCAGAACTCGGTGCGGCGGACAAGATCCTCGGTCGACTGCGCACGCTGACCAGAGCTCACCGCTCAGGGCCTGTTGCTGTAGCCGATCCCTATGTGCGGTCCGAACTCTGAGCTCTGCCCAAGGCGGGTATCAGAGGGTTGGTTCGCTCGCTGCGCCGACGCAGGCCGAGCGCGGCACGCGGTCCGACGCGCTTCCCGTGGCTGAGAAGTCGGTATCGCATACTCGACTATTTGGTGATGGTCACAGAATCGGAGTCACATCTGGCAGTAGGTTCTTGGTTCTGCAACCAGTCAAAGACGGTGTTGCACTGCATGATTCGAGTTCAAAGCGGGATGCGGCACGTGGTAGCGACTCGATACCGGAATCGAGGCAAGTGAATGAATCCCAAACTCTGGTTGCTTGGAAGGTTTCTGGCGGTCGGCGGACATGTGCTGCAAGAGAAGGTGATTCGGCCGAAGGCGCGTACGGTCGACGATGTCCCCATCTCCGGCGCGACGATCACTTCCGAATGGCTGACGGCCGTGCTGTGCCGCGACACCGCAGGCGCGGAGGTACGTTCGTTCGAAGTCTTCGATGGCAGCCATGGCACCTCGACACGGGTGGCACTTCGAGTCGAGTACAACGAGGTGGGTGAGCAGGCGGGGTTGCCGAGCGAGCTGTTCGCGAAGACCAGCACCTCCTTGCGTCAGCGGATGTTGCTCGGTGGGGCACGGGTGATCGACGGAGAAACCAACTTCTTCATGACCTTTCGTCCTTTGGTAGAGATGGAAGCTCCGAAGGGGTACTGGGGCGCATCCGATCCTGCGTCCTGGAGATCCATTGCGCTCATGGAGAACGTTGCCGTGACCCGCGGCGCCGAATTCATCGAGCCGAACGTTCCCATCACTCGCGGGCAGGCAGAGGATCTGGTGCGCAATCTTGCGCGGCTGCACGGCACGTTCTGGGAGCATCCATCGATCGCAGCACTTCATACGCCGAACGAGATGCTCATCGCGGTCCGCTCGGCGATCGACATGAAGACACGCAGTGTGGTCGGCTTGAAACGCGCCGAGGCGGTCGTACCCGTGGCGCTGCACGGCGCAGGTGAACGGTTGTGGCTCGGAGTCGAGCGCGCGCTGGACATCGCGACCAAGGACATGGCGCCGACGTTGCTGCACGGTGATCCACACATTGGGCAGACCTACATAACGAGCGACGGTCGGATGGGGCTGGCCGACTGGCAGGTTGTCATGCGAGGTGGTTGGGCCCATGATTTCGCGTACACCGTCAACTCGGCGTGTGAGCCCGAAGACCGGCGGACATGGGACCGTGCACTGCTGGAGTCGTATCTCGACGAACTCGGACGCGCCGGGGGAGTTGTGCCTTCGTTCGCCGATGCGTGGCTGGCCTATCGACAGCAGTCGATGTTTGCCTACGCCGCGTGGGCCTTCACCATCGGCCGAGCCGCTTACCAACCCGAAATGCAGCCTGTCGAAACATGTTTGACGCTGATGCGGCGGATCACGACGGCGTTGGAGGATCTCGATTCGCTCGGCGCGTTGGGCGTGTGACGCATCGTCGTCCCGATGCTGGGAACAGTGGCGTGCTGAAGACCCGGGATCAGTGGTAAACCCCCTGCGCCGCATTCGAACAACAGGGGAGCCCGCCACTTGAATACGCCGCTGTCTCCGGCCGACCCGACCGCCCCGGGTTCGCTGACGGATACAGGCGAACCGCGCGTACGTCTGTATGCCCCTGAATTCGCCGCTGATCCACATCGCGTCTATCAAGCATTGCGCAGCAAGTACGGGTCGATGGCCCCGGTTGAGCTCGCGCAAGGCGTGCCGGCCACCCTCGTGCTCGGCTATCGGACCGCGCTGCAGATCCTCAACGATCCTGATCGCTTTCCTGCCGATCCCCGAATGTGGCAGCGGGACATCCCTTCCGACTGCCCGATCCGTCCGATGCTCGAGTGGCGGCCAGTCGCGAGCAGGAGCACCGGGCTTGACTTCTTGCGCTACCGGCCACCGACCACCGACAGCATTCAGGCGGTCGATTTGTACGCGTTCCACGACACCGTGGAAGCGATCGCCCTCCCGCTCATCAACGGCTTCTGCCAGGAAGGTTCGGCAGATCTCATCCGCCAGTACGCATTTCCACTGGTTTTCCAGGTGGTGAATTCCTTGCTGGGCTGCTCACCGGAGATCGGTCAAAATCTGGCGACCGCGGTTGCCGCGATCGTCGAGGGCGTTGGCGCCGACGCCGAAGACGGCAACAAGATGCTGAATGCGACGCTCGCACAGCTGGTTGCGCTGAAGCAAGGGCGCCCGGAAGACGACATCACGTCCATGTTGCTGAAGCATCGCGCCGGATTGACTGCGGAAGAGGTAGCCCAGCACGTCGCCCAGATCTTCGGCACGGGAATCGAATTCCTGCTGAACTTGATCGTGAACACCTTGCTGCTGATCCTCACCGACGAGCGGTTCGGCGGCAGCGTGGTTGGTGGCGCGTTGAGCACGCGCGACGCGCTGGACGAACTGTTGTTCAACGACCCACCGCTGGCGAATCTCCTGATCACCTATCCACGCCATCCGATCCTGATTGATCAAGTTTGGCTGCCCGCGCATCAGCCGGTTGTCATCAGCATGGCGGCCTGCAACACCGATCCGGCAACGCGAGGTGGCGATCTGTCGGGGAACCGCTCGCACTTGGCATGGGGAGCGGGTCAACATGCGTGCCCGGCGCAGTCATTGGCCTATTTGATCGCCCAGGATGCAATAGACCAACTGCTGGACGCGTTGCCGGACGTGCGCCTGGATCCGGCGGCTGGCGCGCCGACCTGGCGGCCGGGTCCGTTCCATCGCGCATTGGCAGCCCTGCCGGTCATCTTTCCTCGAATAGACCCGCTGGCTATGGGCCTTCAACGGTGACGACCGTGCTCGGTGGTCCACCGACTGAGGCCACGGCGGTGTCGAGATCGTTGGCCAGCCATCCGGACCGAATGAGTTGTGCGCCTCGGGATCAGCTCCCAGGTAGGCGTGGGCGACAGACGGCCCGCGGACCCAGATTTCACCGACAGCGCGCTCGCCCAGGTCGGCGCCGGTGGTGTCGCGGATGATGATCTGATGGTCGCGCAGCGGCGGTCCGCTACCGACGAGCGTTTCCACTCCCTCGGAAGCTTCAGGCGCAGTGACGTTTTCGATGGGAGCGGCGTGCCCCGCGGGCAACGCATCGGCCCGGACGTAGTCCGGGCGGTAGCGGCGGCCCACGGGGGAGAGCGTGACCGCGAGGGTGGCCTCGGCCAGACCGTAACACGGCGTCAGCGCTTCGGGGTTCAGCCCCGCCGGGGCGAAGGTATTCAGGAACCGTTGCAGCACACTGTTATTGATGGGTTCGGCACCGCAGCCGAGGACGTACACGTGGCCGAGGTCGAGGGCGGCGACTTCCTCGGGTGAGGTCCGGTGAGCGCTGCGGGCGAAAGCGGAGTGGGGTGCGAAGCTGATCGCGGCGCGCCGTTCGGACATGGCGCGCAGCCACAATCCGGGGTCGCGGACGAAGGAACGGGTCGGCATGAACCGACGAGATCGTCGGCGTTCGGCGACGAAACATCGGCGCTCCGGCGAACGGCCGGGGGACTGCACGAGTGTCGATGCCGTTCTGGGCCAACCAGTCTCGCGCCGGGCATCTGGGTCGCCCGGCTCGGCGACGTTGTGAAGCGCTGTGTGGCTGACATCAAGGTCAGCGTCAGGTTCGATCTCAGAGACCACCGCCGCCGCCACAGCCCGATCCGCCGCCACCACACCCGGTCCCACCACCGCCGTAACTCGATCCACCACCGCAGCCCGTGTCCCCGTGATGCGGCAACCCGGCGTTGCCGGTATCCCACTCATCACCCGGATTGCCCCGCGAGGCTTGCGGTACCCGCCGCCAGCGCAGCGACCGAGCCCGTTTTCGCCCGCTCAACCTGCGGATGAGGCTCGCTACGATGTCTTTCAGCAAGCTCCCCAGCCCATAGAGCAGCAATACCCCCACCATGACGCCGCAGGCCACCGTAATCACGTCGTGGATAACATCTTTCACGCCGACCTCCCCGGACGATGTCCCTCAGTGTCGCCCTTTCGGAGCGCGCGCAGCCATGCCAAATAACTGCTACTGCCACGTCTGCTTCCGCCTCGTACGTCGTGACTGCCACCGCGGTGGTCCTGATGGTGGCCACGGTGCAGATTCTCGGCATCCGCGCCACTGGCACTCCCGTGGACTCAACGCGATCATTGATGGCGTGAAGCAACAAGACGTCGGGCGGCACCGGGACGAGGTGGTCAAACTTTTCGCGGAGGTCGACCCGGTGGGTCTTATCGCGATGGGGGCCCCAGACGACGAGTACGAGCCCGAGGTCGATGATCTGCTCGCGCGACCGCAGCCAGTAAGCACATCGCAGGTGCTAGAGGTTTTCCTGCATTGGTTCGGAAACGAATCCGGCAGAATCAGCGAAGACGATGCCGCCCGGTTGGCCGCCGGAATCGACCGCCTTGCTGGCGGTCATGACGTTTAGCGTGACCGGTCGGTTTGTCTCAAAGGCTGGGTCGCCATGGGAGCCCGCCATTGAATCTCGGCTGAGGCACCACCCGGTGGAAGGGGTTCGCTGAGCCGACGCCGGGCGGCTCAGCGAGTTGATCTACCACGAAAGTCGCGTCCGCCCAACGGCTTTCAACTGATTCGGGGCACGTCGGCGACCGCCTTCACACCGGCAACGGCGCGGAAGGCGGAAACACCACCGGCAATGCTGTCAATGCTCGATGGAAGGGGCCAGGGCGCCACACGAGGTCCTCTGTGGCAACCGCCAACGTCAACTCCGGGAGTACGTCCAGGAGTTGGTCGATGACCTCCTGTGCGAGCAGCAGCCCGTACGGCCGAGCCTGTGCGGGGCAGGCATGCGGGCCCGTGCTGAACGCCAGATTCCAGCCGTTGTCCAGAAACTCTCCGGTGTTCATCTCTGGATCGGTGTTGCAGGCGGCCATGCTCACGATGATCGGCTGATTCGCGGGCAGCCACACGCCGTCGATGATGATCGGCTGACGAGGATAGGTGATGCAGTAGTTCGCCATCGGCGGGTCGGTGGCCAGGCGCTCATCGAGCGCGGTCCTGGTCGACAGCGGACAGGCTTTGTCGACGGTGGTGAACCGGGAGTCGGTCAGCATCAACAGCAGGGTATTGGCCACCAGGTTCAGCGGCGGTTCGACACCGGCCGCGAACAGCAGGACCAACTGATGCACCATCTCCTCGTCGGACAATCCGGCGGGATGCTGGACCAGCCTCGTGGTGACGTCGTCCGCGGGGTGCGCGCGCTTCAACGCGGTGAGGTCGAGCAACGCGGAGCCCATGATCGCGTTCACTGTTTCGGTGTCCACGCCGTCGAACATCGCCGCGCTGGCCTTGGCGACCCGCTCGCCGATCTCCGGCGGGCATCCGAGGACCTGGCAGAGAACCGAAAAGACCAGCGGGAGTACGTACTGGCTCAAGACGTCGGCGTTCCCGTCCCGGCAGAACGTGTTGATGATCGGGACAGCGGATCTCTCGACTATGGATCGCAGGAAGTTGAGGTCCATTGCGGCCAAGGCGTCGTTCAACGCATGGCGGTAACGAGCGTGCGCTGCGCCGCTGGTACGTATCGCGTTGGGCCGGTACTCGATCATCGGCATGATCGGGATATCGGCGGGCACCGTTTTCTGCCAGATGCTCGGATCGGCGGGAAAATGCTCGGGGTCGTTGAGGATTCGGACGGCGGTGCGATATTTGATAACCAGGGTTGCAGGTACTCCCGGCCACATCTCGACTGGGACCAAGGGGCCGTAGTCCTTGCGCATCCGGCGGTAGAACTTGTGCGGATCGGCGGCGAATTCTTCGCTGCAGATCGCGATTCGAGGACCTGCGAACTCGATCGACGGGGTCGAGGCGGTGGTAGAGCCATGAAGCGTGTGCTGGGGATGCACTGACGTCTCCTTGGTATCGGTTTCGCCAGCATCGTACCCGCAACGTGCCAGAAAATACATCGCTATCTTGTTACCTGCCAACAAGATTCCGACACCAGAACAAATTCGCATGCCTCACCAGGTGGATCCGGCTGCGGGCCCGTCCCGGGCGCCGCAGCCGCATCTGGTGACCGCTGGATCAGTGCCGTTGGGAGCTTTCGCAGCGTGAGTCCCACGCGGCAGGCAGATCCTCGGACAACACTGGCGCACCGAGAATCTCGTCGTCGAGCTCGAACGCGTCCAACACCGCGGGTAGCTTGTCGGCCAGATCATCGATCGCGAGTCGGAGTTGTTGTTTCGTAGCTTCGATCGCGGCGATGTCGAGCAGGCCGTGAACGAGATACCACGTGGCATGCTCGAGTATGTAGTGCAACGCGAAAATGCTACGTACGGCAGCTATTTCAGCATGATCGGCGTGTTCGTTGAGCAACCGCAACGCTGCTTCGGTGCAGTACGCCTCAGCGAGGGCGAGTGCATCGGGAATGACTGCCAGACGGTCCGCGAGCGCCGGTGCCGCCAAATGTCGCTGGGCTTCGTGCACGATCGTCAGGGTACGCGCGCTGAGCAACCGCGCGCGGTCGTCAGGGTCGTAGGGGTCGTGCAATCGAACTTCGTGGGGCAACGTACCGGCTAGTTGCTTGGCTAATACCCGACCGGCGACGGAACCCAGTACGTGACAGTCGCCTTCGCCGGTGATGGCGGCGTGACAGACGCCGAGGTAATCGGCGACGCGGTTGGCGCTGAACATGCCCTGCGCGCCCATCTTGATACGGCAGTGCGTGACCGTTTCCAGCGCGTGGAGTTGGATGAAGTGCTTGGCCAACATGACCGACACCACCGTGTCGCGATCAGTGAGATCGCTACCGGCGAGGGAGGTTTTGATCGCGTTGCCGTAGACGGTCCGGGCAACGGTACCGGCCAAATCGATGAGCAAGGTGTCACGTACGTGCGGAATATCGACCATCAACGGGCTGTCGACCGGAGTCAACGGCACTACCCGCTTGGCGGCGTAACGGAGCGCGATGTAGAGCGCCGCGCGTGCCGTGGCGTTCAAGCAGGACGAGAGCGCCAAACGCCCGACAGTCAGTTGGCTTATCGCCGAAGAGAACGCCCGACGCCGGCTGGTCTCATCGCGCCACGTCAGCACGCCTCGCTCGTCGATCGTAGCCAGGTCATTGCTCAACCAGGCACTGCGCTCGACCCGCAAACCTTCAAAGCTGATGACCGAGTTGTCCATGATGACCAACGGCTGATGGTCGAGCTGGGTGATCCGCACGCCCGCGCACGGCTCGCCGTTAGCGTCGCGTAACCGCGCAGTGAACAGATGTACACCCTGATCGACACCGGCCGCGTCGATGAACCGTGCACCGATGACACAGACCCGAGCGACCGGGATGCCGACGCTCGGCATGAACTTCCGCGCCCGCGGGTTCGGGGTGTCGAGCACGAACCCGTCGCCGTCCCACGTCGCGATGGTCTGCATGAAGCCGATGTTGGAGCCGCACCCGTACTCGGTCAGCAGCATCACGCCGATGCTGGACGCGTCATCCAAGTCCTGGAGATACGGTGCGGCAGAATCGGAATCGGTCAAGGTGGCCAGGCTGCCGGAGGCCAGGTTGTAGTGGCCGGAGATCAGTGGGATCAGGTCCGTCGCCAGCACTGCGGACCAATCGAACACCGCGAACAGCTCAGGGAGGTCGGTTGCGACAGCACGGGTGCTGCCGATCCGCTTGACCAGGTCCCGGAGTTGTTCATATGCGTTCTGGCGCCGCTGTTCCTGGCTCTGCCTATCCGTGACGGCGAAGTCCGGGTTGCCTAAAACCCGCTGCAGGTGTTGGTGGAACTCTCGGTCGCCGTGCCGAAGAAGCCCAGCTAGCGATGTATTCTCCCGGAGCATTTGCGTGACCACTACCGCCTCCTACTTCATCCGATCCCAGCGGTCGCTCGTCCACCGTCGGGCATACTGGGCCATCGCTGCCGAGCTACGACGCTCCAGTACCGCCGTTATCGCATAGCTACGCGACGCGGTCGGGACCGGGACAGGGAAGCCGGAAACGATCACCTGTCAAAGTTCACTGAGCCACATACCTTCTCGTAAGGTTTCGTTCACCTGATCATCGAATTCGCTTGTAGCACTGCGAACTCGACTTTCCGATCCGGCTCCACCAGCGGGTCACGTACTCGGTAAATGGTCGCGGCAGGGCCGGATTCATATCCGGCTATAAGTGTAAAGCGCTGACTCGTGAGTTATCAATAGGGAGAACGCATTTCGGCGTTTCCATTGAGTGATGCGTACGTGGGGTCGCCGAAATACCCCACTCGGTCGAACCGGATGGTCACAACCTGAAAACGTTGGACGCCAGGGGATGTGATCATCGTCGGCGCAGAACTCGGTGTGGAGGAAGGTATTCGACCGGGCATGCTCGCCTCGGCTTCGAGGGGTTGCCCGCCGATCGCGGGCAGAAATGGTCGGTGTCGTCTAGCATCACCAACCTCTCCCAACAGATCCAGAGTACGGACGCCCCGCCCGGGACGTGGTGTGTTCAGCCGGAGCTGCCTACCGTCGGGGCCAGAGACCCGAGCAGAGACGAACTTCGGCCGGATCGATACCTGCGTCGAGTGCGCCCTTGCCGAGAACCCATTCATTCGCTCGGTGCGCCGGGTCTGATCGGCCACTCTTCTCGAGGGTGGAAAACGGCGGGACACGGCCGGACCGGAATGCATGGTAGACCACGAAGCGACCGAACAGTTTGGAGTCGCCACGTGAGTACTTCGCAGTCCCGGCACAGGCGCGAACCTGCCCTAACGGCCAGGTTCGCTGATCAACGGCGAGACGGCGATGAATAGGTACGCCCATTTCGTCGGTAGTCTGCCGTCCGCCGTGATCACCTCCGACACCGAGACGATGCAGTGGTTCGCCCAGCGCAGCCGCGGTCTCGAATTGCGTTCCATACCATGTGATCTCGACCCGAACTGGGTGGTCGAATACCTACAGGATCGGACCGAGTTCGACGATGTACTCACCATCGCCCGCCCCGGCCAGTACGCCGACTACTCCGACATGCGGTCCTATCGCATCCGGCCCGGACGGACGCTGCAACCCTGTCACGTCTCGATGCACCGGCTACAGCGCATCGACGAGATCGCCGCTGCCTTCCACGAACTCCGGCAGCAATGCCCTGAGATAGCGAACACCAGACTTCAGATCAGTCAACCGAACCCACTGGACCTGGCCGCGTTCGTTTTCGGCGGAGCGGCCGTCACCGACGGCCTCCCACTCGGGCGGGCACTACGACACTTCGGCTCCATACTCCCGGCAATACGCGCCCTGCCAGTGTTCACCGCGGCGGTACTCGACGAAATGTCCCAACTCGTCGGATCCCACGGTGACACTCTCGTCTTTCAAGTGGAGTCGCCGATCGCACAACTCGCCGTCGTGAAAGCCGCCCGTCTCGGTACCCAGGCACCCGTCGCGCGCATGGTTGCCCGGCAGTTGGCCGGATTCCTCGCCGACGCCCACGAAATCGGCGCCCGCACAATCCTGCACCTGTGCTACGGCGACCACCGGCATCGAGAATTGCTCGCGCCACGGTCACTAGCACCGTCGGTGGCATTGCTGAACGCGCTGGCCCGGATCCTCCGCAAACGCAACGTTCCGCTGCCGCCCGCCCATATTCCGTGCGCGTACGGCGCTCACCCGGCCCCGCTGAATCCTCGCTTCTACCAACCCCTTCGGCGACTCGACTCCGAGTGGCAGGTCATCGCCGGTGTCGCTGCCGCCACCGACCCCGAAGACAGCATCAGGAGCCTGAATCTGTTCGAGCAAGCCCTCGGCCGGACTGCATCCGGCGTAGCCACCGCATGTGGACTCGGCCGATCGACGGTCGAAGACGCCGAGCGCGCCGCCGCAACCACCATCGCCACAGCGGCAACCCTGCGCCCTGAACGACACTCGAGTCGGGGCGCGCTGGAGGACAGCGCTGGGTAGGGGGGCCTCGACGGTCGTGCGCCACAATCGGTTTCGTCATTCAACCGTTCAACTACGACTAGCCCGCCGAGACCGAGTGACCTGCGACGGAGAACACCGGAAGTTCTCCTCTCAGAGCGCGCGGTCGTCACAGGCGAGCAGCGTGCCAGATGTTCACCGAGGTAGGGCTGCGTACTCTGTAGTCCTGGAACAGCTTTCGTGCCGAATGAGGAGGAACCAAGTCATGCTCGCAGCGTTCTCGATCACCCCGATCGGAGTTGGCGAAGATGTGGGCGAGCAGGTGGCCGCAGCAGTCCGTGTTATCCGCGACAGCGGGCTCCCCAACCGGACCGCAGCCAGTTTCACCGAGATCGAAGGCGAGTGGGACGAGGTGATGGCGATCATCAAGGCGGCGACCGATGCTGTCATGGGTGTCTCCACCAGGTGCAGCATCATCATCAAGGCCGACGTCCGCCCTGGCCACCACAACACATTGACCACCAAACTCGAATCCGTCGAGCGCCATCTCGCTCAGCAATGACCAGTAGAGCTATTGCGATCGCCGCCGGAGGGGGTGGTGATGTCGTCACCGCGTCGATACTCGCGACGAAACTTCGGCACCGCTTCGACGTCGCAGCCCTCGCCAGCTACTCCTGGGATCGCTTCATCGTCGACCCGACTCCAGGGCCACGTGGCTACCGCGATTTCGACGGCCTGACCCTCCACCACGAACTGGTCGCCGAGGTGACCGCATCGGCGCGGCTCCGCGGCCCTGGCTGGTCGACACTGCCGTCGCTGGTGCCCTACCTGACCCACCCGCTACTCCTGATGGACGCGGCCGGCGGCACGATCAACCTGGCCGCTCAGTTCCACGCCGCCGCTCAGGTCTTCGATGCGGATGCGCTTGTCGTCATTGACGTCGGCGGAGACATCCTCGCCGAAGGGCACGAGTCCGGGTTACGCAGCCCGTTGGCAGACTCGCTGACGCTCGCCGCCGCTGCGCAGACCGGACTGCCGGTGCACCTTCTCGTCGCCGGAGTCGGGCTCGACGGCGAGTTGGCGCCGCATGAGCTGCGCACGCTGCTGCGCCGTCACAGTTCGACGGTGGTCGCCGAACTCGACTCAGCCGACATCGCGACGGTCGCCGAGGTGTGGAACTGGCATCCGTCCGAGGCCAACGGACTCCTGTACGTCGCCACGCAGGGGTGGCGCGGGAAAGTCGAGACCCAACGTGACGCGCTCATCGACATCACCGACGACGCCACACTTGTGCACGAAGTCGACGCCGCCGAAGTAGCAGCGCACTCCCTGGCCGCCCACCTGATCGACACCCTTTCGCTAGAGCAATGCGAGCAACGCATCCGAGTCCATCGGGGTCACAGCGACATCGACACCGAACGCAATCGCCTTGCTGCACAACGAGAACCACGGAAACCGACCATCGATACCGTTGGCGAAATCGATCGCTATGCGAAGGCTGCGTCACTCCGCGGCGTCAATGCATTGACGCTCCGCCGAGTCATCGAACTCGCTGGCGCGAGAGGCGCCGACGCAGGAAACGCGTTGCGGGACATGCTTCTACGCGAGCGACAGGACTGCATGTGCCCGCCCTTGTATCTGGTATGACAACTGAATTCAGAGCGAACTGACATGCCGCCGACGCGGGCGCTTCTATCCGGTTTCGCCCGACCAGTCTGTGGGCAGGCGCTCGTACAGACCCACCTGATGTTCCGCTGGGAGCTCGCGACCGAAATTGGCGTACACTTCACCCCATTGGGTAGGAATTATCAAGTTGGCGAACTGGTCGAGTTCGGTATCGCACCATCGCTGAAGCAGCTCGAAGAACTGCCTGATGTCGGCGCCTGTCATGCGCGTACCGGAGGTGTCTGCCATCCCTCGAGACTAAGCGTGCGGTTCAGTGCAAAAAAGTGCCGGATCGGGAATTACGTTCTGCCTCAACGCTTGCAGCGCCATCGGCAGAGGAGCAGGGGCGTTCAATTTACCGGCGCAGAATTCCCCACATGAACACGTTTGACGTGGTTCGTTACCTCGGCGGAGCCTGAACACATGAATTACAAACTATTCCTCCTCGGCGCTGTTGCTGCCGCCTTCCTGACTCCCGCGGTACCCGCGAATGCCTACGGACCCATCATCGCCGAAGGGACCTTCAAGCCCTGGCATGACGGCGCCGTCGCCGTCACACACGATGAGAAGCTCGCCCCCGCTGGGAGCCATGCCAGGGTTTTCATCGGCGGTTACGGCGACAAGACGGTGGCCATCCTGACCGTCACTGGTCTCCTTCCAAACCGCACCTACGGCTCACACGCGCACGTGAAATCTTGTGGCGCGAAACCAGCTGACTCCGGCTTCCACTACCAGAACGTGGAAGACCCGAACGCCAAAGACAAAATGTCGATGGACGCGAAATACGCCAACCCGCAAAACGAGCTCTGGCTAGACTTCACCACCGACAACCGTGGCAACGCCACACAGGCCGCCACCGTCGAGTGGTCCTTCCGCAAGGGCAAAGCCGGTTCGATCGTCGTGCATGAGAAGAAGACCGACACCACGGACGGCAGCGCCGGCATGGCCGGCGCCAGGGTCGCCTGCCTGAGCGTGCCGCTCTAGCCCCTCGGCCACCTGTAGCTTCGCGGGCTCGGCCGCGGTGTCCATCCACACTCGGAGCAGCGGGTTGATCACTGGTCAGTGGCCGATGACGCCCGGGAGGAGGCACAGCGGGAAGATGGATCTGGAACCCTCAGGGGCGTAGGCATTTCAACGACCAGAACGCGAGTTTGACCAGCTGTCGAAGGGGATTCGCGGCGCACTACGGCGACGGATGAGCCCGTACCTGGCGGGTGCGCCGACCGCTCAGTCCGCGGCGTTTCGCCGCGTACATATCGGCGTCGGCCCGGTGCATCAACTCGTCCGCACTGACCCGGTCGCGGCCGCTCAGATGCGCGGCTCCGACGCTGATCGTGATCGCCACGTCGATGCCGCGGACGCGGCACCGGGCGTGGCAGGCGCGCTGCACCTGTCGGCGCAGTTCCTCTAGATGGACATCGCCGTGTCGGAGCAGCATCGCGTACTCGTCTCCGCCCATGCGGGCCACCGTGTCGATATCGCGGGCGCATGACTGCAGCCGCTGCGCGATCGTGTGCAGCACCTCATCGCCGACCACATGGCCGTGGGAATCGTTGACGCTCTTGAAGTCATCGATATCGATGAACAACACCGTCACCGGCTCCACTGTCGAGGTTTCCAGCGCTCGGTTCAGGCGATCCAGGAAGAGCGTCCGGTTGGCCAAGCCGGTCAGCGGATCATGCAGAGCTTGATACTCGAGCAGTTCTCTGTGGTGCGAAAGTTCGTGCAGTAGACGGTGGTTATAGGCAAGTGTCACCGATTGCCGCATGATCAACAGGATCACCAGCGCCAGCATCAGCCCGATCTCTATGGGGGTGAACGCAATCCGTGCCGGAATCTGAATCGCCACCACCACTCCAGCCAGTACCACCGGTATGTGCGGCACGATCAGCCACACCAGATCGGCGGTCGAATAGGCAGTGCGACTGCGCGGCCGTTGACCGCGATCGGGGATGAACGCCGCGAGGGCGAACAGCAGCGGCGATGTCGCGTAAACGAGCGAAAGCGCCGCCGGGTACATCCGCGCCGACTGGGTGAGGTAGCAGACGACCACCAAATTCTCGACGACCTCTGTCACGCAGGCGCACGCGATGAGCAGCAGCGCCCGATGTTCGAGCAGTTGCCGCGGACCGTAGACCATGAGGATCAGGGCGGGGATCGAGGCGTACATCAGGGCCAACAGCACGGTGGCGATGAGTACCGGCGTGACGGTGTTCATTCCGTCGACGGTGTCGCTCTGCTGGACAGCGACCCACACGATGAGTGACATGGCCACCACCACCGTTGCCGCATCGAACCACCGAGCCCATCGGCCACTCGTCGAGACGGATCGACAGTGCCGGATGAGCGAGGTGTCGTCGTCCATCGCCAAGACCGCCATGAAAACCACTATCGGCACGGCGTAGAAGCCCGCGCCGCCTGCCGCCGACACGGGGATCGGTATGCCGGCGAACAGCTGATTCCAGCTCCAGCTCGCCAGCGCGAGCGTCAGAACAGCCATCGCGATGGCCGCCCAGCGCCGCCAACGCAGTGCGGGCACGGACTCTCGGCGGCCATAGCGGGCGAAACCGACCGTCGCCGCAGTGGCGCCGGACAGCGCCAGCCCATCACCGATCACCAATGTGGTCCTGCTGTCGAGGACACCGGTGAAGCCGAGCACGCACAGCACCGCAACCGCCGGCAACAGCACGGCGGCAACCAGACACCATAATTTCGGCATGTACCTCAGCTCGGGTGGCATGAGAAAAGCGAACTCACAGCTACAACTGGATACAGAGGGTCTACCACCTGCTCACCCGGAAGGGTAACCCGCGTGCACTGTGCGCCGCGGCACACGCACGATCTACTCCGCGGGGATCGTCGGCACTGCCAGCTGCTCGGTCCGGCACTGTGCAGCGCGGCACGCGTGCCCTCGTCAACCTCTGACACGTCCGGACACCTTCCCACCAACGGTGGTAGCGATGATCGGCCTGGATCTGGCTGCTCATACGGTGGGCTGGTGGAGTTTCTGCCCGGCCAGCGGTTCGCCGGTTTCATCGTGCAGGCGCGGCTGGGCGATGGCGGTAGCAGCGTGGTGTATCTGGCCGAGGATCCTGAAGCCGGGCGAGACGTCGCGCTGAAGATCTTGTGCGAGGAGGAGAGTCGGTCGCCTGCGGTGCGCGCTCGCTTCGTGCACGAATTCGACGTGCTCGACACGTTGCGCCATCCGGATATCGTGCGCATGTACGCCCACGGCGAGTCCGGCGGCCTGCTGTGGTCGGCGCACGAGTATGTGGCGGGCACCAGCGGGACGGCACTGGTACCGCAGAAATTGCCCGATCTCCGCCGGGCGCTGCGGATGCTCGCGCACACCGCGGCAGGGCTGGATTACGCGCACGCCAACAACGTCGTCCATCTCGACGTCAAGCCCGGCAATGTCTTGGTCGGCACCGGCGAGCCCGCCACCGTGAAGGTCTCGGATTTCGATCAGGCTCGCTGGCTCGACCGGCCCGAACCACCTTTGGCCACTGACGGTTTCGTCGCCGTCTCGCTCTCGTACGCCGCTCCCGAACTGTTGCGTGCTGGCACGGTGTCGCCTGCGACGGACCAGTATTCACTGGCGTGCACGGCCGTCGAACTGCTGACCGGCCGTCCGCCGTTCCGACGTGCCAATCTCATGGCAATCGCGCAGGCCCACTTGCATGATCCGCCCCCACGGATCGCCGAACAACATCGGTGGATGCCACCGGAGGTCGACACGATCCTGCACCGATCCCTCGCAAAGGATCCCGGTGCTCGCTATTCCTCGTGCGCCGAGCCGATCCGCCTGCTCAGCGAGGCGCTCGACGGCCACGAACCTTTTCCCGATTCGGCATTGTTCCAGCTGCGGACGACGCTGTCGCGCTTGCCGCTGCTGCGTCGACGGCATGCAGCGACGCCTCGGATAGCAGTCCCGCGCCCCGGCGAACACCCTGACCAGCCCAGTCGTCAACCGTGACGACACGGAAAGCGGCCGAGCCCTGTCACCGCCCTCGACGGCCAGTGAAACCGCCCGACTGACGAACGCCAACTTCAATGGCTGACAGCCGGATTCGCTCTGCCTCATGGCCTGTCTGGCACGATAGAGATCGTGCGGCCGCTTCTGCTCCTAGACATCGACGGCCCGCCCTCTGACTCGAGCTTGCGGCAACACCTCCCTCGGCCGCAGTTGCCTCTTCGCGATCTTCCCGGCTCGATCAGATGGAGAATCTCGCCGTAAGGGAGAACTCTTGGTAGTGGCTTGCGGTCGTTGTTCTAGTGATCGTCTCGGGCTTGCCTGCGTCGATATTCCGCCGCCCTGGTCTGGTAGTTCTTGTGTTCCTGTGCGTGGTCGGGGGGAAGGTGCGGTGCGTCCGGGGATATTGTGGCGAAAAACCGTGTGAGGGCGGTGTTCGAGCTCACGGCGAGTTCGCCGGATCGCGGGAACATCGTTGCTTCGTAGCGGGCGACCGCCTCGTCGAGACTGTTCTCTTTGAGGATGGCGTGCGCGAGTTCCGCGCCGTCGAGTAGCGCGAGGTTTGTGCCGTGGCCGCCGAAGGGTGCCATCAGGTGGGCGGCATCGCCGATCAGGGTGACGCCGGGGACGTGGTCCCAGGTCAGTGGCGCGGGCAGGGCCCAGAAGCTGCGCGGTATGTAGTCGCTGTCGTTGTCGGTGATCAACGGGCGCATGAGCGCGGACCATCCGCTGAACTCCCGCAGCAGGTAGGCGCGGACGGCTTCGCGGTCGGTGAGGTCGACCCCGGCTGTGACATCCCAGTCGAGCGGGGCGCGGAAGGCCACGTAGCCGCGGACCACGCCGTTGCTGTTGCGCTGAACGATCACCGCGCGGCCGTCGCCGTCGGCGGAGAACATGTGGCCGTCACCGACGATCGCGGCGATCTCGGGATGGCGGGTGTCAACGTCGTCGAAGCGGGCATCGAGAAAACAGACGCCCAGGTACTGCGGTGTGGCGTCGGTGAGCAGTTGCCGGACCCGCGACCACGCGCCGTCGGCGCCGATGACGAGGTCGACGTCCACGCTGACGTCGTTGGCGAACTCCAGCCGGTGCACCCCGCCGCCGCGCGGGTTGGTGTGGACGAGTTTGTGCCCCCAGCGGACCGTGCCGGGCCGCAGGTGCTCGTAGAGCATGGCCCGCAGTTGGCCGCGGTCGATCTCGGGAGCCGCCTCGTCACCCTCGGCGGGGATGAACTCGGCCAGGACGGTGCCGTGCTGGTCTCGGCGGCTTTTGGCCTGACCCTCGACCCGGGCCAACGCCCGGAACGCCTCCATCAGCCCGGCGTCCTCCAACGCGATCTGGCCGGCGTCGGCGTGCAGGTCGAGCGTCCCTCCCGGGTCACGAGAGTCCACGGCGGCGTCCGCGTCGTACACGACCGGTTCGATGCCGTGCCCCTGCAGGATACGAGCGCAGATCAAGCCGGCGGGACCGCCGCCGACGATGGCGATACGAGGTGTGTCCATGAGGTGAATCCCTTTACGCGTGCTGTGGCGATGTGGATCGGCGAGAGTGCTCACCACCGCCTACGTTAGGTGAAACGTTTCAAAAAGTAAATCAGTTCCATCTTTGAATCCGCTCTACCATTATGTTAGGTTCGGGGCGTGACCGAGATCGGGCGTCGTGAGCGCAAGAAAGCGGCCAACCGCCAAGCCCTGGCTGACGCGGCGCTGCGGCTGTTCCTGGAGCGTGGCTTCGACGCGGTCGGTGTCCGGGAGATCGCCGAGGCCGCCGACGTCTCGGTGGCCACGTTGTTCAAGCACTTCCCCGGCGGCAAGGAAGCACTGGTCTTCGATCAGGACGCCGGGCGCGAAGCAGCGCTGGTCGCCGCCGTCCGCGAACGCCCCACCGGCCAGTCCATCCCCCAGGCACTGCGTGAGCTCCTGCGCGACGAACCCTCCCGCCAGGTTCGTGAACACCCGCGCTTCGCCGACTTCCGCCGCCTGATCGACACCACGCCCGCATTGCGCGAATACGCCCGCCGCATGTGGCTACGCCACGAGAACGCCCTGGCCGCAGCGATCGCCACCGACATCGGACTACCGGAGAACGACCCCGCCTGCCAGGCACTGGCCCACTTCACCCTCGAGGCCGTCACTCTCGTCTACGGACGAGACGACGCCGAATCCGCACTCGACCGGATCTTCACCCTCCTCGACACCGGATGGACCGCCACAACCACCGCCCCCCGCGGCGACACCTGACCACAAACGTCCGCACATGCCGCCTATCGCGCGGCCCGGACCGGCCAGCGGCGGTCTGCGGAAGATCAACGGGCCGAAACCATCTCGGTCCGTCGGGAGTGCGCGGTAGCCGAGAAGCGCGCACCCCGACGGATACGCGCTTCTGCCGTTTCGGCATGCCGTACCTTCCGCTCATGCCGCGACCTGCGCGGTTCGAAACCGTCGGCGTGGGCGTCTGGAAGATCAACGGGCCGAGATCATCTCGAACCGTTGGGGTCGGTAGAACATCAGGAACAGCCGATGTGCGGGCGGCCACCGCGGCTGGTCAGGTGATCAGGGGGCACTGTGGGCGGCATCGGCCGAGAGGACAGTTACCTCATTGCCCCCTGATCGACTGTCCAGCAATGTATCTCGCGCGATGTCGACCAGCCGCGCGGCGTTGCTGGATGCCGTTTGGCTAGCAGGCTGAGGTGCGCTGCGGTTCAGCACATCCGGTAATGGTGCGGGGCCAAACCGGTCGGCGCGGGCCTCGGACGATCAACGGCCGAAGGCATTCCGACATCGACCGAACGCACGGTATTGCCGAATATGTGATGGCTACGGAGTCGCCCACAACCGCACTGTGCTGTCGGCGCTGCCGGTGGCCAGCAGCGTGCCGTCCGGGCTGAATGCCACTGAGCAAATCGTGTCGGTGTGGCCAGTGAGGGGTTGGCCGACAGGTTGACCGGTGTTCATGTTCCACAGTCGGATGGTTCTGTCGTCACCGCTGGAGGCCAGTAGCGTCCCCTTCGGGTTGAATGCGACCGTTTGCACATAGTCGGTGTGGCCGGTCAATGGTGGTCCGACAGGTTGACGGGTGCGGGCATCCACTAGCTGCACCGCATTGTCGTCGCTGATCGCCAGTCGTGTGCCGTCCGGACTGAACGCCATCGACCGAGCGCGGCGCTGGTTGAGGGGCGGTCCGTCGGGTTGGCCGGTACGGGCGTTCCACAACTGCACCATGTCGTCGTCGCCGACGCCGGAAACGGCCAGCAGCGCGCTGTCCGAGCTGAACGCGATCGCGCCCATATTGATGTTGGTGGTGTTGTGGAAGAGTTGCACCTGTGCACGGGTTCGCGCATCCAATACCTGCACCCAATAGCAGTGGCAGCTGAGGGCGATCAGGGTGCCATCCGGGCTGAACGCCACCTCATCGGTGTAGAGGTCGTTGGGGAGGGGTCGCCCGTCGAGTTGGCGACTGCGCACGTTCCAGAACCGCACCGTGTCATAGCTACCGGAGACCAGCGAGGATCCATCGGCGCTGAACGCTACTGAGGCAACGGAATTGGTGTGGCCGGTGAGTGGTGCTCCGTCGGGTTGGCGACTGTGCACATTCCATAGTCGCACCGACATGTCGGCACTGCTCGAAGCCAGCAGGGTCCCGTCGGGGCTGAACGCGACCGAGTTCACGCGATTCGTGTGCCCGGTGAGGACGGCGATTCCGTTGTCCGGGTTCGGGGCTGGTTCCGATCCGGATCGGAGCGCGGCGATTCCGTTGTCCGAGTTCGGGGCTGGTTCCGATCCGGATCGGAGTGTGACCATTCCGGCGGCAACCCCGGCCGCGGCGACCGGCAGCCCGAGAGCAGCACCGATCAGCAGCCGGCGGCTGACCCGACGCGATGCGGTCGCCGGTATCGGCACCGGGTCGCCGGAGTCGCTGCGGTCATACCCCACACCACCCGCACCGAGGAGCCGTTCAATGGTGTAGCCCGCGAAAACCGCTCCCACCCGCAACTGCACACCGACTCCTGATCCTGTCTCGAACGCACCGCTGTACTCCCGCGGTACGGCCCCGCGGGCAACCTAACGCAACGACCCACCATCAACGGCTCAACCTTGCCTGATGGCGGAACACGCTCTCCAGCGAATCAGCACTCGACCGCTCGGGGGTCATTAGGCCGTCATCAGCCCGTCATCGATCTCAATTCCCGCAGATAGGGAAAGGAATTCCGGCGCGAGTGTCCAGTCGATCCCGTTACCCCACACCTCGGCCGATGAGTTTGTGGCTCCCGGCCGGTCAAAGCTCATGACACCCTACGAAAGGAACACCGCCATGTCGGAGCTTCTCGTCGACTTCATCACCTCCCTCGACGGCTACGCATCGGGCGAGGGATGGCCCGGGTTCTGGGGCCTCGAGGGCCCGGAGTACCTCGCGTGGCTCGGCGAGCAACCCGAAGCCACCCACCTGATGGGAGCAAACACCTACCGCCTGATGTCGGGCTTCGCTGCCGGCGAGGTCCCCGATGGCCAAGACGAGTTCAGGCCAGAAGAAGAGGCGTCCGTCGACGGGCTCACAAAAGCATCCAAGGTGGTGTTCTCCTCCTCACTCGAGGAGCCACTGACGTGGGCCAACTCCACGCTCGTCCGCGACGACGCCATCGAGGCGGTCCGCGCCATGAAGTCGAGTGGTTCGGGGCTCCTCACCACAATCGGCAGCCTGAGCCTGTGCCGGTCCCTGCTACGAGCCGGACTCGTCGACCGATTCCGAGTCGTGATGTTCCCGGTCATCACCGGCGCCACGGGCGCAGAACGCATCTACGACGGCTATCCGGACGTTGCCCTCGAGATGATCGAGCACCGCACCTTCGACGGCCGCATCCAACTGGTCGAGTACAAACCCCGCGTCCTCGAGCACCCCCCGCTCGGCGCCCCTGCCTGACGTCGCCTGTCCACCAGTCCGGACCGCCGCCGGGGGCTTGCCGTCTTAGATCCCCGCTGGGCATCACGGTTGCGATGAGAGAGAAAGTTCCTTACTAGCCGGGTCGGGCCGGGAGGAGGCTTCTCCAGCGTTCGGGTGGTCCGGCATCCTCACATGTTCATAGGACGGTGCGCGCGCCGCCGTCGACGTTGATCACCTGACCGGTGATGTACCGGGCTCCCGGCGAGGCCAGGAAGTACACCGTCTCGGCGATATCGGTCGGTGTGCCGGCGCGACCGAGGAAGGTCTCGGCGATCCACTGGTCGCTTTGCTCGGCGGTGAGGGTGTCACCGAACAAGTCGGTGCCGCCAGTGAAGCTGGGGGACACCACATTCGAGGTGACACCGCGCGGTCCGAGCGTGCGGGCGATGTCGATGTTCCACGACGCCAGGCCCGCCTTGGCCGCGCCGTAGGAACCGTCACCGAGATCGGCCGCTCTGGATCCGATGTGGACCACGGCAGCGCCGTCAGCCAACCGCTCGGCCACCGCGTACGTGGTCAACACCGCGGCCAAGAGGTTCTTGTTCAGGTCGGACCGCCAGCGCTCGGCGAGACCGGCCAGACTGTCAGGCTCGGGCAGACCGATGGAGACGGCGCCGCCGAGATTGTTGACCAGCACGTGCAGCCGGCCGGGCAGCTGGGCGACCGCGGCCAGAATCCGCTCCGGATCGGTGTGATCGCACGGCATCGCATGCACCTGTTCGCCCAGCGCAGCGGCGGCCTTCTGCAGAACTTCCGCGCGGCGACCGGTGATGTAGACCTCGTCGCCATCGGCCGCGAAACGAGCGGCAATCGCGTAACCCATACCGGTACCACCACCGGTAACCAACACAGTGCGCGTCACCACAGACTCCCTTCATGCAGGTCTTCATGACCGGGAGGGTCGAATGTTCGCTAATTCGGCACCTGTGTACCAAACTAGCGAACTTACCGCCGTCGTTGTGGTGGTCGACGAGGAAGCTCACCTCCGTGCGGTCTTAAGCCTCGCCCACCGTCGTCGACGATGCCTGCTTCGCGCCTGTTCACGAACGTCCTGAAATGGTGTTGGGCGCGCGTTCTGCCCGGAGTGGCTCGTGGTGGCTCACGACTCTTCATGTGATGGCGTACGAGTCGCATGTGGCGGTGCGGAGAGCTCGGTCGGGGCGGCGAGCAGTCACCGCTTGCAGTCGGCGATCAGCGCGTCGTCTTATGCCCGTGGAGGTCTGACGGACCGGTCAGCATCGGAAATTGGTTGGTACAGAACAGGTTCGAATCAGCCAAGGCGGCGGCACGAGAGTTCGAGTTCGCCTGCGGGCCACGCAGCAGTTCGCGGACAATGACCGTGCGACCCCGGTTGCGTCGAATGTTGTTCGCCGCGACCGACGTTCATCACAGCGGCGAGCTGTTGCCCGGCATCGCAGGTCGATCGCGGTGCGTGTGGTGATGGTGTCGTCGAGATACCAGAGCAGGGGACATCGATGGACACTTCAGGGATTCCCGAGGGCGAACAGCTGTACTTGTTCACGGGCGGAACGATATTGACCGTTGACCAGGCCTTCTCGATTGCCGAGGCAATCGCGGTTCAGGGCAATCGGATCGTCGCGGTCGGCGCGGAGGCGACGGTGCGCGACATCGTGGGGGAGGGAGCCACGGAGATCGATCTGGCGGGCCGAACGATGTTGCCGGGCTTCGTCGATGCGCACACCCACGTATTGACCGGCAGCATGGTGGCGGCGCTGATGGAGTACGTCGGCATGGCGCGCTTCGCCACCGCGCGGGAGGTACTCGATCATCTGACAGACATGGCAAGCCGAGCGCCCGAAGGCAAATGGATCCTCGCCCGCAATTTCGATCCGGCCGTGCAGCCCGACCTGGCAGCGCTGACGTTCGCCGAACTCGACGCGGTCTCGACCACGCACCCGGTGTTCGTCCTCAACGCCTCCGGACACATTGCCTATGCGAATTCCGCGGCGTTCGCCGCCGCAGGCATCGGGGAGGATGTGGAGAATCCGGAAGGGGCGGAGTTCGTTCGCGATGCCGACGGAAAGCTCACCGGGACAATGAAGAACGGTGTCGCATACAACCAGGTCCTTGGGAAATGCGATGCCGCTGCCGGATTGAACCCGGTCGATGCGCTGATCGACCTACTCGAAGGTTGGCGGCAGGTCGGGTTGACCACGGTGAGTGAACTGGGATTGGGCACCTTGAGCCACACACCCGACGACCTCACCGTCCTGACGCAGGCGGCAGGCACCGGCAAGCTCGAGACCCGTATCCGCGCCTACCCCTTCTACACCCTCGGCGCCGACACCTGGGACGCGGCGGGGGTGCGGCCGGGCGACGGCGATGCGTTGGTGCGTATCGCGGGCTACAAACTCGTCGCCGACGGCTCCAACCAGGGATTCACCGGCCTGCAACGCGAGCCGTATCTCAACACCGACAACTACGGAATCGCCTACATGGAGCCTAAGGTGCTCGCGGCGGAGGTGGTCGACCGCGCGAGCAAGGGCTGGTCGCTCGCGATCCACGGCAATGGCGACGCCGGTATCGACAACATCCTGGATGCCTGCGACGCGATCCGCGATGCCGGGGTGGAGCCGGGCGCTGTGCGGGTGCGGATCGAGCACTGCTCGATCCTGCACGACGAACAGATCACCCGCATGAAAGACCTCGGCGTGTCCGCCAGCTTCCTGATCGGGCATGTCCATTACTGGGGTATTGCGATGCGCGACACAGTTTTCGGCGCACAGAAGGCATCGCTGCTCGATCGGTGCCGCAGCGTGGAGACAGCGGGAATCGGGTTCACGCTGCACTCCGACTTCATGGTCACCGACCCCAACCCACTGCACATGATCGAGATGGCCGTCACCCGGCGTACCTGGAAAGAACCCGACTACGTGCTGGCACCCGAAGAGCGCATATCGGTGGAATCAGCAATCCGCGCCGTGACATCCGAAGCGGCGTGGCAGCTCTCCTCCGAACATGAAGTCGGCAGCCTCGAGGTCGGCAAATACGCCGACTTCATCATCCTCGACAAAGACCCCCGCGCCGTCCCGCCGGATCAGATCAAAGACATCACGGTCCTGGAAACCTGGATGAACGGCAACCAGGTCTATTCAAGGAGCGACCGCCGACCGTCGACAAGCTGATCCGGCGGTTGGATCACACGATACGAGGGAACTCGCAGAGCCGAACTTGGTTTCGGCTCTGTGAGTTTCGGGTGAAACAGACGAACCCGTTCGAGTCCGTCACCGGTAGTGTTGCTTTTTGAGTTCCTGCATTTTGGCCAGGAAATCCCGTGCCAGCTTCGTGGCCGCTTCGGAGGCACTCGCACAGAACTCACCTTCGGACAACTCATACAGGGTACCCGGCCTGATGTCGACCGAGAAACTTTCCATACCCACCGAGGATATCGTGAACCGCCCGTCGCTGGACTCGCCGATGGATTCGATCTCGGCGCGGTCTGCGAAAAAAGCCAAATTCTGTGGATCATGGGCATCGGTGAACAGATGAGTGCCCTCGAGCGCTTTTCGATACTGCCGCACCCACCCGATTCTCAGTAGCCTCCCGATAGCTTCCATGGCCAGCGCCAGCCTCGATTCATTAGCCAAGCCGTAAACGCTTTCGCCGAACGAGAACGTGACATCGGTATAATGACGCAACTCCGCTCGATTTCCGCCCTGGGCGCGCGCACATGTACTCGAATATCATCTAGTCGCTCAGCCAGATCCGCCAAGGCCCCTCCTCCTTCGCTTCCAATACTTCGGCTTACCTACACCAATGTCACAGATTTGGCTTACCCAAGCCGCTGCGACCGAGGAGGTCACGATCGTTCATGCCGGCCAAATTCGGACGGGCGGAGACCATCAGGTCTTGACTCTTGTGCATGGCATCGATCCAACCCCGCACCAGCGGTACGATTTTCTGTTGCTCGGCCTCATGAATGCGTGTGAGTAGTCTGTTGATCGCTTCCACCATCGCGTCGATGATAGCGCGGGCCGAGTGCCCGGACCCAGGGGGAATGCTATCGTTCATGGCATTACCCATGGTCGCGGCTGCGCCAATCGCCGCAACCACCCAAACACCACCCGTCACGGCGGTAATGCCTACCCCAATGAGAGTGGTGAGCGCGGAACTCACCGTCAGCCCATACTTCCAGTTGGCCGGACAGTAACCACCGGAGTTGTTGAGCGCCGCTATCGCGGTTTCCGCAATTTTAGCGATGTCCTCGCGCGCTGCGCGCCACATCGCCCGGTGCGCCTCCAGGACACCTTTCATTACGGACAGCGCTGCAAATTGATTTCCGGAAATCGTTGCGAAACGGTCGATGAAGTTGGCCTTGAACGCTATCGCAGCATCGCCGGTCCAGATGTCCAGGTAACCACCGGCGGTAACCATCCTGGCCAGGTCCGTGCCGTTCATGGCCACGTTCTGGTTGGGGTCGGTATGCGCAATTGCCTTGGTGCTCAGCTCCGCCATGGCGGAGCTGAGAGTGTGAATCAGCGGATCGTACCCCGCCGGATCGGGCATCCTGGAGAACGGCTCGAACAATGGTTCGATATGTTGATAGCGCTGCTCGGCCAGCTCTCTCGGCTCCTCTTGTGTTCCCACTTCGATAGCCTTCTCCCTGATATACTTCGCGTCTTGCATGAGCTTTTCGAAACCCATAGCTAGCCTTTCAGATCCGGGTCGAGCTTTACACGGCGGAGCAACTCGGCAGCTGATATTCGGTCGGTCTCCGCGTAAAGCATCACGGCACTGTGCAGCGCCGCGGATGTATCATCCAGATTGGATTTGGTCTGTTTCAGGTAGCCCACCACGATATTGTGCAACTCGAGATAGGCCGGGTGCACCTGATTAGCGCCGAATTCCGCCGGCCGCTGCATCGCCTTATCCAATCCGTCCAGGACGCGCTGACAATTACTGATTGCGCTGTTGTAGTCGCCTGAGATCATCGGGAAGGTAGCCTTTGCCACATGCTCTAGTTTCCACAGGTTGACACCCAACGCTTCGCTGTCCTTAGCCACGTTCGCCCTCTCTTTGAATCCCTCATCCGCGAATATTGGCCGATGCCAGGCGGTCCAGCTCCACGGTCCAGGCGGTTCGATCGCATAGCGAGGCTAATCTCGATCCTCGTCCGCTCTGAACATGAGACTTATCCAGGTGATGAGTTTCATGACCCCCGCTTTCCGAACGCACGACAATCCGGCATGACATGTTCACTGCTGGAATGCCTGGCGTACCAATATCTTGCCGGACGAGGCCCTCGTGTTCAACTCGACTTTGCAGCACCGCATCGACACTGCCGAAAATGTACTCTGGCAGCGCAGACGGACCCGTTGCCGCAGCATCTAGCTGCGACTGCTCGGTTTTCAACTAGCGTCGGTTGGCGGCACCTCATTCTCCTTGGCGCCACCGAACCCACTGCACCGCCCTAGACGCACCAGACGTCCGATAGTGCCGCGACCCGCGCGTTTCGGACCAGCCAGTGCTGGTGTGCCTGTACTTTCGATGCCTGCTGGAGGCGGGTTGATCATTCCGGCCGAGGGGTTTCGGTGCAGCGCGTGAATTTCCCAACGCTGGTAACCCATCAATAGATTCGGGTATGGTTCGGCGCTCGACCGAATAGTAGGATTTTCATTATTCCGGCCGGACTCCACTCGGGTCGTGAGGTCTTCTTGTCAAGGCCGTGGAATCGGGGGCTACAGCCCGAATATCTCCATTGCAATACTTGCCCGGTTCGTTGTCGGGAGTCGAGATTTTGGAGAAGAGGTATTTCACTGTGTCTGTTTCCAAGAGGGCAAGCGTCGTGCTGACCGCGCTCGGTGCGATCGCGGCGGCTGTCGCGCTCGGTGCGCCGCAAGCGGGTGCCGTCGTTACCGGTATCGATATCACGCCGACCGAGGCCGGGTGCTCGTATACCGTTGTCGCGCACGCTGATCCGGGAAAGGCGGTGGTGTTCTTCGATGCCGACGGGACACTCGAAGGCACTCGGGATTCCTTCCCGAAGGTCAGTCCAACGGCCGATGAGTCGGGGAGGGCGACGACCACCTGGACCCCGATCAAGAAGGGCGCGCACAACATCATCGCGCAGGAATATCTGGCGGGTACGCCATCGCACAGTGTGACGGTGGACACGAACGCGAATCCCCGCTGTAACAGCCAGTCCTGATGACAACGGCCGGGTCCCGATAGCCATCGGGCCCCGGCCGTTCATCGGAGGGCCTGATTCTCCCGTTCGCCCGACCGCCAATCGTTGAATCGCTTGCCGATCTTCGACACCGTTTCGGTGACCTCCTGCTCGACCGTGTTCACCGCGGCGCCGGACAGCGTTGAATTTCGACTGCTGTTCGTCGGGTTGCGGGGCGAAGTTGTCCGCGAATGTCGACGGCGGTGGGGTGCTGTCAGACTGGTCGGGTGATCGTCAGACTTGCGCAGGAGGCGGACTTGCCTGCCATCCTCGGTTTGGCATCCGAGGTCGAGCAGTGGTTCGGCTCGATGGTTGAGGATCCAGGGTTCCGTAGCTCGGTGGAAAATCATATTCGTCGGTCGACGGCGCTGGTCACTGTTGCGGGGTCGGATCTGGTTGGTGGGCTGTTGTTCGGTGGCAAGGCTCCGGTGTATCGGGTTCACTGGCTTGTGGTTTCGGAGCCGAACCGTGGGAAGGGCGTCGGTCGCGGGTTGATGGCGGAGGCCAGGCGCAGATTCGTGCGGGGTCCAGGCTGTGTCGAGGTGATCACTTTCGGGGCCGATCATCCGGGTGCGGTTGCCGGCGGAGCACGCAGCTTCTACGAGAGTCTCGGTTTCGTGCCCGCCGAAGCCGCTGTCGCCGGCCCGGAAGGCGGTTCCCGGCAGGTCTATCGCCAGGTTCTCGGCTGATCGGTGTGATCGTGGCCGGATCCGGCTACTCGGTGTCGGTTGGGGCCGGTTGTTCGTCGAAGGCGCCCAGTAGCAGGCAAAGCGGGTCAGATCGATGCGCAGATGCGCGGAGGTGTAGTCGGGGGTGGGCTGCGTCGACGTGGAATCTTCAGCGCATACGGAAGACCGGGCCGTGTGGACGGAAGGGGAGTCCGGCTCCAGCCGGGATGAGGAAGGCGTGCTCGCGGCGGATGCGGACGACATCGCACATGCCGTCGGTGATGACAAGTACGGGCGCGTCGGCAGGGAAGTCGTCGGCGCGCTCGAGCATTCGGATACCGGGTTGCAGGACGGTGCCGCCGCGGCCGCGGACCCTGACCCGGGAGGCGATGTCGTCCACGGGCAGATATCCGGCGTCGTGGGCGGCGGCATCACAGAAGACGACCCGGGCGCGCGGGACATCCCTGGCGCGGGCGTAGGCGGCGATGGCACCCAAGCCTTTGCCCATGAGTTCCACCGACATGGAGCCGGACGTATCCAGCACTACCCCGAACGTCGGCAGGCGAACCGACTCTTCGGGGCGGGTCCACGCGGGGCGCGGGATATCAGGGGTCGAGGACTGGCGGCGAGAGGCGCGGGCGTAGCTGCGGTGCTTCTCGACGGCGGGCACGTGCTCGTCGAACCATTGCGCCAATTGAGCGTCCCACGGCAACGGCGGCTGATCGAGGGCGCGGATCTCCTGTTCCAGCCCAGCCGGCAGCAGGCCGCGGCCGCTGGACTGGTGATAAACCAGGCCGGTGCCAAGGGCATTGCGGTAGTAGCCGTCCAGGTCCAGGTAGCGGCCGGGCGCACCGCCATGCGGCAGGGGTTCGCCGAGGATGTCGCCGCGACCGCGACCGCGCAGGGTGGCCAGCTTGCGCAGGCGGCGCAGGTCACCGGTGATGCGGTCGTAGACCTGTTCGGCGGAAAGCCCTTTCAGCTGCGGGTCGTAGAGCAGGCCGGAAGGCAGTTCGCCGACACCCATCTCGACCAGCCAGCCATTGACCACGTAGTCGCAGGCGACGTTGAACAGGTAGTGATCGCGCCAGCCCGCGCGCTCGGCGTGCCGCAGCGCGGCGTGCAGCATCTCGTGGGCGAGCACGAAACGCCATTCCTCCTCGGTGAGACCGACGAGAGGATTGATGTAGATCTCGGCGACTTCGGCATTGACGGCGGCGATCGAGATGTCCCAGCCGCGCGCCACATCCGGGTCCGCGACGATCGTCATACCTGCGGCCAGTGCACCCAGCAGCGGGTAGGAGGAGACGAACCAGTTCAGGGCGCGATCCCACACCCGCATGGTCTGCTGCTTGCCGCGGGTGACGTCACGGCCCGCGGATTCCAACGCGTCGCGGGCGGCCTCGCCGATGCCGATGGCGAAGTGGGTGCGATGGTCTATGTTCTTGGCCGTCGCAGCGCTGCCGATGAAGAAATCAGGATATTCCGGGCAGCGGTACGCGTCGGGAACGCCGGTGTACCACCACCTTTCGGCGAGGGAGTGCTCGTCCGATCCGCCCGGCGGAGGGGGTAGCGCGACCGGCGGGCGGCCGATCTTCAAGGTGGACAGGTACTTATCGATCACCGCGCAGCAGGCCGCCCGGTAGACCGGATGCGGCTGATTCGGTGCGGTGAGCCAGCTGCGCGCGTAACTGTTCTCTTCGAGCGTGCGCGGCGGCACCTCGCGCGGATCCAGGTGCCCGAATCCAGCGTGCAGTAGTAAATGCGCGAAGACCCAGGCCCATTCCTCGGCGGTACCACGGGCTTTCGGATTGCACATGACGGTCCCTACGGGATCGACGATCGCCCAGACCTGCGCTGGCAGCACCTCGGCGGCAGCCTCGAGGCAGCCGCCGCGCAGCCGCCGGAAGATCGGGTTGCCCTGCACCAGAGCCCATCCGGCCCGTCGGTTCTCCAGCCACGGGTCGGCACCCACCCGGCGTTTGCGCGTCGCACGTCCCGCCATTGCTAGCGCCGCGCCGCCAGCCGCGGCAGATCACGGGTGACCTCGACCAGGAACCAGGACGGCAGCACTGGCATCCCGTCGCCATCGGAGGCGATGACCAGCTGGGCGCATTCCACCGAGATCTCGGCGAGTTCGGTGAGCATCGTCTTCGTCCGCAGCACAAAGCGTTTCAGGCCCGAAGACACGTGCTCGCGGGAAGCGGGCAGCTCCTTGATCAATCGGGCCCGGAAGGTCTCCGACAAGAAATAGAGCAGATCCCGGTCGGCGGGATTGCGCGGCCACGACGCTTCCCCCTTGATCACCGCCTCCAGATCGAAAGCGTGACGGACCGTCTTCACGAACGCGCGGAACGCGGAAGCGTGTGCGGTAGTGAGGGTTCCAGACGCCAGCACCCACAGGGCGGTGTCGTCCACCTCGTCCCCGTAGGAGTGCAGCGCGTCGGACAGCATGTGCCAGCCACGTGGCGTCGAGAACGGCTGCTCGGTTTTCGGCGGCGCCGACCACAGATGATCCGGCCGCTGCAGGATGTACTCGATCACCCACGGATGAATATCGTTGCCCGCAGCCCATTTCAGCCAGTCGTCGACGTCCACCCGCAAATGCACGTGCACCATGCGGTTCACCAGCGCCGAAGCCATCGGCCGGGCCATGGCGTTGTCGGTGGCCCGATTTCCCGCCCCGATCACCACCGATCCGGCCGGCAATTCGTAATTCCCCACCCGCCGATCGAGAATCAGCGAATAGAACGACTTCTGCACCTCGGCGGGCGCCGCGTTCAACTCGTCCAGAAACAGGCAGTAGGGCTCGGGCCTTGCGATCATCTCCGGCGGCGCGAACCGGCTGCGATCAGCCACGATCTGCGGTACTCCGATGAGATCCTCCGGTGCAAGCTGCGTACCGAGCAGGGTCACGCATTCCAGTCCGAGCGAATCGGCGAAAGCCCGCACCAGTGAACTCTTCCCGATTCCAGGAGCCCCCCACAGAAATACCGGCCGCACCACCGCAACATGCAACAGCAACTCCGGCAACTGATCCGGGGTCACCGCGACAGTCGCTTCCAAATGCTTCCTTTCGTCTCCATCGATACCTGCCCAGGGTAAAGAGACACCCGGAGCGCCCGCCAGCGATTTTCACCCCCGGCGCCGGGAACCCCTTGCCAGGCCGAACCCTCGATCCCGCACCACCGACAGGCTCAGCAACGCCTCCGCTCGCTCACGAACTGTCCCGCAGTGGCGCGTTCAGCGGCCTGCGGGCCGGCCATTCGGGTCGGTCAGCTTGAAGGCGCCGCCGGCTTGCACCGTCAGCACAACGTCCGCTTGGTATTCGCCCGTGCCGAGCGCAGCGAGTTGGCCAAGGCTGACCATTCGGACGATGGTGCCGTCGTGTTGGAAAACGAGGAGGTTGCCGTCCTGGACGTAGTCTCCGCCGTACGTGCCGTCGCCGTCGATCTCGACGGGTCGGCCCAGCTCCTGCTCGATCGACGAGCCGGTTGCGGGACCGGTGAGAATGTGTACCGAGGTCCAGTTGCCTGGGGCCAGTTCCTTGAGCGGTCGCGAGCCGCCCGAGCGGGCCAGCTCGGTGATCGCATGTTCGAGGTCCTCGTCGAATTCCACCGTCACTCCCGAGGTGTTCGTGCCACATCCCGCGAGCAGTGCGAGCAGTGCGAGCAGGGTCAGCATCAAGCGCATGTCAGTATGGGTTCGGTTTCGCCGTCGGTGTGCCGGGATCGTGGTCGCCGTCGCGCGCCGGGCCGCCCGTCGGCCAGGGATAGCGCTGGGTGTCTCGGGTTGCGCCGGCATTCACCTCGTTAGAGCGTATGAGTGTGTCATTTTTGTCGATGACCAGCATTCTGCCGTCCTTGACCGCCTGCTCGACCAGGTTCGCCAGCCTCTCCGGACCGGCACCCGGGTTGGCTCGGGCGATTTCGCGGCCCACCTCGTTGTTGTGCAGGTCCATGCCCACCGGAATGCGGTGGCCGGTTGGGTTCCGCTCGTGGGCGGTGGTGAACTCGCGCGTCCACTGCTCGCCGTACCGCTGCGTCATCACGGCATTCCAGTAGGCGTGCCGGAAGGCGTCCGCGTGCCCATCGGTGCCGCCCTTTCCGTCGAACTTGCCTTTTGCGAGGTGGAGCGCATCTTGCCGGATGTCGGCGAACTCTTTGAGCCCCAGGAGTCCCTTGCGTGCCTGAAGGTCGTTCAGCATCGCCGCCTCGGTCTTGGTGAGCCGCTCCGGCGCGATACCCCCCAACTTCGCGAGAAAGGCGGTCGGACCGGTCGGCCATATCGTCGTGCCATCCGTCTTGACCTGGTACTTCGTGAGCAAATCGTCATGTCGCAGCTCATCGGCGAACTCGCCGGCATGTGCGGCGGACGCGAGTGTCGTCGCTCCCGCGTCGTCGATATCGCCGGACATGATGCGGCGAAGCACCGAATTCAGCTCGGTGTCGATCGCGGCCGCGTTGGTCAACGCCGCCTTCACGTTCATCTGCAGGGTTTCCACTGCGGCGAACCACCCACTGACGTTGTCGGTCTCGACGACCGCGCCATTCTCGATCCGGTAGCCGTTCTTGGCGGCCAAATCGTCGGTCGCCTCGACAGCACGGACCAGTTCCCGCACGGAATTCTTGGTGTCGTAGACGATCCGCACCGCCGCGGCAAGCCGTGCGGCGAATTCCTCCAGCGCTTGCCGGTGGCCGCGCAGGTCACTGTCGGCAACGTCCGCGGCCGACCCGGTCCATCCGGCCGCCTTGGCGCCGTCCAGCTCGTCCTCCAGTTCGATGACCAGCTTTTTCTGCGCGTCGAGATGGTCACAGAGCTGCTCGATGACGTCGGGCTGCCAGCGCTTGATCTCGTCCCAGGTGGCCATCACCTGCCACCTGTCCGACCGATGACGTGCGCGTTGGTCTTGTCCTGCGCCTCATACTCTTTGGCAGCCGCGGTCATCGTGCTCGCGTAGGAGGCCATGGCATCAGCCCACTGCTTGGTGGTGGTCTCCCAGTGTCGGCCGAGCTCACCCGCGGTCCCCGCGGACTCCGTCCCCGGCAACGCTGCGGCGAGCTCTGCCACCCGGCTCACCTTCAATGTGCGCACACCGTCTGCTGCCAGCCGTGCCGCATCGGACGCGGCGCGCAGCGCCGCGGGATAGACCTCGAATCCTCGCATTTTCCCACACTCATTCGTGATTGCGGGCACAGTGGGCATTGCCACGTGCCTGCCAGCTAATGCTAATCCGCCCGGAAGTCAAGGGATGCAGGCAATTTCGGGGGCTTGTACCTGGTCCGTGACTCTCGCGACTTCCGGTCTGGTTGCGCTGTAACGAGTATCGGCGTGGATACTTCAGCCCGTGTCGTGGCGCCGTTCATCACCGAGTCGTGCCTGAGCCTGCTGGGCAGGTAGCGTCGGCGCCGAGCCACGCCGCCTGTCCCACGACGCGTTGCGTGAGTGGAACCCAGCTGCGCGACAGTTCTCCGCCCTGAGCGCTGGTCACCGAACGGCAGCTTCCCGTAGCAGGTCGTGCACCTCGAGCAGATTGTCCCAAGGCGCGACCGAAAACCTAAGTGCGCCGCCGCTCCTGGCCCTCGCCGTTATGGCGACTATAAAGCGAACTGAAATGTCACGGGTTCGGTTCGCGGCCCATATCGGCTACTTCTGTGACCGGCTGCGCTAGGTCCAGCAACACAGGGAAAGGCTCGTAGGCGACGGGCGGCAATCGGTGCCTGCCCTGTCGGTCGCCGAGCATGGGCGGGGATTCACCGCTCCCTGTTCGTTGGTGCGCGCTGTCCAGCGGACGCTGCCGGCGCGGACCTGCCCGGTGTTCTTGCCGGGGTTCTGAACATTACGAATCAGGACTGTTTTCCTTTTCGGCGAAACGCGGAACCAGCGCCGACCGTATATAGCCATACCCACGGATTTCCACGGGCCGGGAGTCGTCCGCTCGCAATGGCACGAGTGCTCCCAACTCGCGGGGTGGGTAGAGGTGTACGTCATGGCTCTCGTCTGTACCGAGATCACCGAATGGATCGAGGAAGAGGTTTCCAAGCCCGTCGAGGAGTGGGAAGAAAGACAGGAAAAGAAGTGTAAGGATTATCCATGGTATGACCCGCGCGGGTGGGTGTGCTGGTTCGTCACGTATTTCGTGAAGGTGATCCGGTGGGTGATCGTGAAGGTCGGCAAGTGGGTCACCCGGACCGTATGCAAGCTGGTCGCGGTCGTCTGGGGCATCATCAAAGACGTCGCGGGCGGTCTGTGGGACGTCGTCGCGGGGATATTCACCCTCGACTGGCGGCGCATCCTCGACGGGCTGCTCCAGATCGGGATCGGGATCGTTCTCGGAGCGATCGGGTTGGGCCGCATCATTTTCCTCGGTGACACCATCGCCTACATCATCGAGGAGATCAATCGCTGGCGACTGCGGAACTATGTCCGCGGACTGCTGGAGAAGAAGTACTCGGGCACAACGCTCGAGCAGATCGAGGAAGCCATTCGGCTCGACCACGGCGCGTTCGGCCTGCGCATGGACGCAACGGCGTACCGCACGGTACTCGACTCCGAGGCGCCCTCACCGACAGATCCCACGGCGCCCAATCTGGTTGTGCTGCATGAAACCGGCGCCATCAACCTGCGTGCATTGTGCGGCTTCGAATTCGACGAGGGCTTCTGGAATCGCAAGAACTACAAAACATTGAAGAAAGGAATCGTCGTCGGTGGCGGTGGCGGAGGGGAATTCGACAATCCGATCTCCGAAGATGAACTCGACACCTACCTTTCCTCGCGTGGACAGCAGGGACCGCCGTTCATCGTGCTGCCGATGCGCGACGGCGCCCTCGACGAACGGGTGAGCGCCACCGAGGAGAAGGGCCGTGAACTCGGATTGATGATGAGCTTCAACACCGACCGGGTACTGGTCACCTCGGCGGGCCACATCGTCCAGCACGGCTTCGACACCCCAGACGCCAACAGCGCGCTGGCCAGATTCCTGATCGATAAGGTCGGGCGCATTGATAAGACGGTTGATCGCTCCGGGGCGGATCATCAACTGTGTCATCCGGTGGCGGTCGGCATCTTCCGCTACACCGATGGCCTGCGCGGTTTGGCGGCCACGCTGGAGCGTACGGCTTGCGGACTGTCGGGAAGCGTCGCCTCTGGTGTGACGTTCATCGACAACCGGCCCAACCAGATCTGGAAGTACGTGCCGATCCACGAGCTCGGCCATTACTTCGGGCTCTGCCATACCGACGGCGTCAACCGAATCATGTACTCCCCCAAGAAGAACAGTTGGTGGAGTTGGTGGCTGGTCCCGGATATCTATCTCAGCGGCGAACCCAGCTTCGTCTTCGACGAGGCCAAGGCCGCCTGGGATTACATCGTCGCCAACTTCCCGCCCGAGTGCTTGGGCGCCGAGTCGACGGACTCTCCCATTGAGTGAGGCCATGCCGAGTAAGGACACGCACGCCGAGATCGATCGGTTGGGACGCGAATGCGGTTGCGGCACCGGCACTGTCGTAGCCGCGCTCGCGGGCCTGGGTTATCCGCTCACGCTGCTGGCCGGGCTCGCACCGCCCGGATCCGGCTCCATCCTCGGCATGATCGTCGGCGGTGTCGCAGCAGTCCTGTCGGGCGGCTTGGTCGGCAAAGGCCTCGGCATCGGGTACGCCCGCTACCGACGCGCTCGCCTGATTCGGCTTCAACGGCATCGTCGGCGAGCTGGTAGCGCCGGGAGGTTCGGTTGGGCCTGAGAACGAACGGCCGCTGCACGCAAGCCGACCTGCAATCGGTCGATCAGCTCCGGACCCAGGCGGTTCGAGCCAATCGACTTCCTCACGGACGTGGTATCAATCCCAGTCCGAGCAAGATACCGATGATGCTGGCTGGAATCCCGACAACATTGGCCGCTATCCCGGCCATGATGCCTACCGCGACCAACGCCGCCGAGCCGGTGGCGAGGAGCGCTGGTCCGCCCAGCGCCGTGAAAGCCGCAGAGCCGAGGCCGATCATCGCTGATCCAAGTTCGGAGCCCATCGATGCGCCTTTCTGAAGCGGTAGCGGGCCACTGGTCCTAGTTCCTGGCAATAGAAAGATGATAGAGAGGGTATCGGCCATGACGCCGCATTCCTGCGTGTGTCGGAATAGGCCGGGTCGCCCGTATGGGGCACGCCGTCAGCCCGCGAGACAGCGTTCCAGCATCCGCTACCTGCTGGCGAGGTAAATCACCAGCCTGTTCGACCGCGGCGCTCAGATTACCCATCCCGTGGGATTCAAAGTCGACTGTAGATACGATAAGAGCCGAAATCCCTTTCGGTGCAAGGGAGTTCGGCTCGTACTATGTCCCGGGGGGTACAACCAATACGCACACCTACTGCACCAGCGGACATCGCTGGAACTCGGACAGTAGCGTCGAGACTCGCCCCTCGGTTCGCGTCATGTCCGGGTCGGTGCTTGGGCGCAAACGAGCAGGATGTGTCCGTCGGAAATCGGGGTTGCGGTCTGGGGCGGCCTTGTAAATTGGAGTGCGAGGACGCCCTCGGCTATGAGCCGATTCTGCTCGTGGTGGACCTGTCGGGCGTGGGCATCTTCGGTTCCGACGGACTGAGCGCGCTGCTGTTCGCGTTGACTGCTGGCGGGATGTGTGGACTGCGGGTGGTCGCGTCGCTGCAGGGTGCGGCGGCCGATCGAGGTGACCGGGCTCGACCGGGTACACGATGTGGGCAAGACGCGCTGACGTCGACGGCCCCGGTTCGCGTGCAGTGCTGTGGGCGGCCGCTCAAAGGATCGGTCGCCCACCGGTGACCGCGATGCGGGCGCCGGAGATGTAGCTGCCGTCCTCGGAGGCCAACAGGACGTAGGTGGCGGCGAGCTCGGCGGGTTGTCCCGCGCGGCCGAGCGGTACGTCGTCACCGAAGTTGGCCACCTTCTTCGGCGGCATGGTCGAGGGGATCAGTGGTGTCCAAATCGGTCCTGGCGCAACACTGTTCACCCGAATACCACGCTCGCCGAGTAGCTGTGCCAGGCTGGCCGAGAAGTTCGCGATCGCGGCCTTGGTCGCCGCGTAAGGGGCGAGGGTCGGCGAAGGCATATCGGAGTTGACCGAGGAACTGCCGATGATCGACGAACCGGCAGGCATGTGCGGCAATGCGGCCTTGACCAAGCGGAAGTATGCGCTGACGTTCACGTGGAAGGTGTAGTCGAACTCTTCGTTGCTGATCTCCTCCAGCGTTTCGTGCGTCATCTGGTATGCCGCGTTGCTGACCAGCACGTCGATCTTGCCGAATTCCCGCACCGCGCGTTCGATGACGGTTCGGCAATGCCCGGGTTCCGTGAGATCGCCCGCCACGAGCACTGCTTTGCGCCCGGCCTCGGTCACGAGGTCGGCGACCTCTTTGGCGTCGTCGTCCTCGTTGAGATAGGAGATCAGCACGTCAGCGCCCTCGCGAGCGAACGCGATCGCCACCGCTCGCCCGATCCCGCTGTCGGCGCCGGTGACCACCGCCGCCTTACCGGTGAGCTTTCCGGATCCCCGGTAGCTGGCTTCACCACAATCCGGCACCGGGCTCATCTGGCCCTGCACTCCGGGAACCGACTGCTGCTGTTCAGGAAAGCCCACGACGATCTCCTTCTTCCGAGGTTGCGTCATCTTCCCGGCGACTACCTCCTCGAGTGAGCGGCAAACATGCGATTGAAGGGAGTGCCTCCGGGTACGCGGCGAATGTCAATCGTTATGCCGTATAGGAAGGTGAATTACTTTGTCAGAGCATGGAAGTGGGCCCCGTGAGGGTGTCGAAGGCGTCATCGAAGGCGCGAAGGGCAAGGTCAAGGAGGTCGCTGGCGCTGTCACCGGTGACGAGAACCTCAAGGGCGAGGGACAAGCCCAGCAGGACAAGGCCGAGTCCGAACTCGAAGCCGCGAAGAAGGAAGCCGCAGCGGAGAAGGCCCGCGCGGAGGCCGATGTCGCCGAAGCCCGTCAAGCCGGCCATCGACACGGCAAGTAGTTACGGATAACAGGTTGCGCGGTCGGCGAATCAGTCGGCCCGCAAGCCGCGGCAAACCACTCATCTTCGATGAAACGTGAGGTGCGCATCGACTTTGCGCGGTTGAGCGCCTGTGCGGATCTGCTCGTGATCACGAGCTCCAATGAGCTGGGCGTGCGGGTGCACGATGTCATGCATCCCCGGGCCGATCCGCTCGGATGTGGTGGTCATGGTGTGTCGCGGAGCCGGTCGCGTTCGGCGGTGAGCGTGGCGTTGGAGTGGCGTAGTGCGGTGTTGGCGTCCGCGAGGGCGGTGTTGGTGTCTTCGAGGTCGAGGATCCGCGCGATCGCGGCGAGGTTGATCCCTTGGCCGGCCAGCACGGCGATGCGCGCTAACCGGGCGAGGTCGTCGTTGCTGTAGCGGCGGGTACCTCCGGCGCTGCGGGCCGGGGTAACCAGGCCGTGCTGCTCGTACAAGCGCAGCGAATGGGCCCCCATCCCGGCCAGCTCGGCTGCTACCGAGATCCCGTACACCGCTTGCCCGTGGCCCGGCCGGTGATCACTGGTTGAGCCGGGTAGGGGGTCGTTTGGATCCAGCATCCTGCTCCTTCTTTCTCGGTTCCTCCAGATTACCTGACTGCGACACTTGCACTCTCTTCAGTGGAGTGCTAAAACAAATCTCATCCAGATGACAGAGGTTATCTGAGTGCCGTCGAAAGAGAATGGAGTGAGTGGAGGTGGCGACCATGCTGATGCGCACCGATCCGTTCCGGGATCTGGATCGCCTGACCCAGCAGGTGTTCGGCACGTCGGCCCGTCCGGCAGCCATGCCGATGGACGCCTGGCGCGAGGGCGATGAGTTCTATGTCGAACTCGACCTGCCCGGCATCGACCCCGAATCCCTGGACTTGGATATCGAACGCAACGTGGTGACCGTCAAGGCGTCACGCGCACAACTGGACCCGGACCGGTCGATGATCGCCGCGGAACGTACCCGCGGGGTGTTCTCCCGCCAGCTGTTCCTGGGGGAGAACCTCGACACCGACGCCATCCGTGCGGACTACCGCGACGGGGTGCTGCGCTTGGTGATCCCGGTCGCGGAGAAGGCCAAACCCCGCAAGATCGAGATCATCCACCACGACAGCAACCATCAGACCATCAACGCCTGAGCCTGGCGCCATCACGGGAAGGCCCTGTGGTGATCCTTATGACGAATGGCGCGACCGGTCCCGCGCCGAGCGAGATCGCCGAGGAGTTGTCGTGGCTGGATCCCCGGCTGCTGAGCTTGGATCCTGATCTCGAGGGCTTGTTCGCCGAGATCGACGACATCCTGTGCCGGGCCGGCAACCGCTGGGACTGCCCGCTGCGACGGGAACCCCGCACACCCCGGCCAGGGCCGGGCCGCTGGTGGCCGACCACGTGTCACCATGGCCACCGGCCCGGCCCCGAGCAGGGTCGAGAACGCGGCCCGCCTACCGCACACCCAGCCAGGCTCGACTTGGTATTCGACAACCAGTGAGAGCGAGGTGATGCCCGTCAAATACATCGACAAACAACGCAGACCATACGAAACGTTCTCCTACACAGCTGTTCTCGCGATCAAGGGCCAGCGGCCGATGCCTGGACCGAACACCGGCACCAGCGCCGCACCGAACACTCTCGGTTCGGCCTGTGCACAGCCACCGCGAGTGGCATCAGGCAGGGCACGGGTTCGCTGGCCCGCGCGCGAACACATCACAGAGAAGTCCTGTTCAGATTCCTTCCGTCGCCGGGTGAGCCCGGTCAGCTGTGGCTTTCCGGGCTCACGCGCCCTTCACTTCATCGACCACGAACGACACAAGAGGAGAGGAGCAATGAGTAGTACCGGACCCTTCGCTGCGGCAGGCAGCGTCTTCGACCGCGCCGAACAGAACGTTCTCCTCCGCGACAACGACGACCAGGCCGGACTGGATCCGGCCACGCTGGCACCGCCGCCGGAAACCGTGCGCGGCGCGCTCGAGTACGCCGCACTCACCGACCGTATCGACCAAGCCTGGATCACCCCACTGGACTGCGATGACGACGACTACGACCACCACAATGCCGACTGACAGCCCAATCCTTGCCACCCCCCGATGCGAACCCCACACCAACGACCCGCAGCAGCTGCCGCGCTGGCAGCACGGCCACGTCGCCTGGTTCAACACCGAGAAGGGCTTCGGGTTCCTGACACCCGATACCGGTCCTGCGGTGTTCGTCGCTTACCAGGTGATCGACGTCCCTGGACTTAAAACTCTCACCGCCGGGCAACCGGTGACATTCACCGCCACCGACACCACGCGCGGCCCCGAAGCTACCCGCGTCGTGCCCTACACGCGCACCACCAGCGTGCTGCCCCTACCCGCACCGGGTGCCGATCGGCCGCTCCCACGAACCCGACCTGATCGGCCGCATCGTTCCCGCTGCCGTGCGCGCGCCGCGTGAGTCGGACACCGGCGGCGGTGGCCAACCCCGCCGCAGCACAGGCGCGACCGCAGCACAGCTCCTCACCAGCACAGCCCAACCCCCAGGTAATCGCCATGACTTCTACACACCCAACGCAGGCCACCCGCCACCCGCGTCCTCGCACTGCCACGCACCGGATACCCGCCGCCGCAACCGATCCCGACGACTCCTCGGTGGTGTACTGGCCCGAACCCAGCCCCCTGCGCCCTTGGTGGGACACGATCATGCAACCCGCCATGCCCGCCGATCCGGCCGCACCCCGATCCCCTGACCCCCGTCATCCGCACGCCCGCAACCCGTACCCACGCCGCACCCGACCGGCCGCGACCGCAATCACCTGACGCCGCTGGCGTCATGGCGGAGGCGCCGTGGGAGTCGCTTCCGCTGAAAGCATTGCTGAGCCCTTGGCGCAGCATCTGCCCGCCCGCGACGCCGACCGCGGCGGAGGCCGCAGTCGCCAGGAATCCGCCCGCGCTCAGCCCTCGGCGTCCCGACTGCGGGGGAGTGTCGCCCCCTGGTTGTGTGGCCGCGAATCCGCCTGGTGCAACGCCTGCTCCTGCAGCAGTACTGCTTGGGTAAGGACATAAAGCGCATCGGGCTGCGAGCCGATGAGGCGCTGGACGGCCGCGGTCGCCTGTGGGTCCTCGGCCACCGGCTGCGCGGCGCGGATTCGCTCGGCCAGATTGCCGATGAGCTGCTGCTCGGCGTGGTCCATACGGTTCACCAATCTGTGTCGGGGTTCTGAAAACCACCGTATGAAGACCGGAACGTGACAACCATCCGCCGCGTGGCGGGAGCAGGCCTGCCGGATGGCTGGCATACCGGCGGGTGCGGGAGTTGCGTGTCCATACGGACGAATCGCGCGATTCCCCGAATCGGCAGAACTTCTCGCCCTAACGTGTTCGATCCCGACTACGCCCAGCTGCCGGAGAAGGTGATTCCACTTCTCTGAGCGTCGGCGGTCGATCAGTCCGTGGTGGGGTTGGTGGGTGTTCGGTTGTCGAGTGCGTGTTGGAGGTTGGTGTTGAGGCGTTGGGCTTCGGCGAGTTGGTCTTCGAGGATGACGATGCGGCAGGCGGCTTCGAGGGTGTTGCCGGTGTCGACGAGTTCGCGGACGCGGCCTGCGATGCGCAGTTGGTAACGGGAGTAGCGCCGGTGTCCACCGGAGGAGCGTTGCGGGGTCAGTAGGTGGGCGGCGTCGAGGCCGCGCAGAAATGCTTGGGTGACGCCGAGTATTTCTGCGGCGCGGCCCATGCTGTAGGCGGGGTAGTCGTCGTCGTCGAGTTTGTCGGCGGCGCTGGCGTCGTCGGCGGGGTTGGTGTTCGGTTGCTGCACAGCACCTCTCGGGATTCAACGTTGGCAGGCCCCGGCGCTGTGCGCCGGGGCCTGGGATCTACGGAAGAGGAGGGATTGACTTCAATTTCAACTCACCGGCCACGGGGCCGATGTCGTGC
>NZ_BDAY01000077.1 GCF_001612685.1 Nocardia altamirensis NBRC 108246 | reverse complement strand
CCGTCCCGCTCGCTAGGAGACCGTGAAACCCGCGGATAAAACCACCACCCCAAACGCAACACGCCCTACGAAACCGCACCTGCCCCCAAGGCCGCGCCCGTCTGAAGCCGCGCCCGTCCGAGGCCGCGCCCCACGGGCTGGGTTGGACTGCGGTCGTGCCGCTTTGGGCTCGGCGAAGGCAGAGCTCCTTCGGCTCCACGGTCTCCTGACGAGTACGGCATCTCAGGGTTTGCATCCGATTAGCGTGGTGGCGTCGTCTGCCGTACCCGACTGACCTCCGCAGTCGATCACGCGTTCTCTTGTCCCAGCCGGGTCACTTGGCTGTGCTCTCGTTTCGAGAGCTTCGAGATCAAATTCATCGAATCCTCGCTCTCGCCAACCGGGTACACCAAATCTGTACCCTTCTCAGGTCCACGGCCGGGATCCACAAACCATCCATACGGTTCACAGAGGCTATAGGCCCTGTGAACCGTATGGAGGCTCTGTGGAATCCACGGAAGGGGTGCGGGCGCACAGACTGGGTGCGGATTTAGGCGAGACTGGCCGCGGTCACCGGTCTCAGGGAGCCTTGCGATCCCGATATGTGGGATCCAGGGGTAGGTTTGCGCCGAGGGGGTAATGGTGCAGGTGGCTTCTCGGGCGATGCCTACACCAGTACCCTCTCGATGGTGAAGCCGCGCTCGGAACAGGTGCGGGCTAGGTGGGGAGGCCGGTGACGGTTACTTGGGCGGCGGATTTGACCAGGAGGGTCAGGTCGGCGAGGGCGTCGGGGGTGGCGGCGATGAAATCTACTTCGCCGGAGGGGAGTTCGAGGCGGTCAGCCAGGGGGCTGCCTGCGAAGTCGGTCAGGTCGATGCCGGATTCGCGGGCGATGAGGGCGCCTGCGGGGAGGTCGACGATGCCAGCGCGGTAGCCGACGAAACCGTCGATGTCGCCTCGGCTCAGCATGATCCAGCACAGCAACGGGGACCAGAGTTGAATCAGCCTGCGGGACGCGGATTCCAGGGTGAGGCGCAGGGCGCGAGCGGTGGGGTCGGTGCGGGTGACCGGGTAGCCCTGGAGCCAAGCGAGCGTCGGGGACGAGCCGGAGCGGCGGGATCGACGCCACAGCGGGCCGTCGGGCCCGATAGCGCCGTGGCCGCGAACGGCCGACCAGGTGCGGTCGGCGAGCGGCTCGTGCACGATGCCGAGCACCGGTATTCCGTTGTGGCACAGGGCGATGCCGATGGTGCAGACGGGCAGGCCGATCGCGATGTTGTTGGTGCCGTCCAACGGGTCGACGATCCAGCACCAGGAATCGTCGGCGCTGTCCTGCCAGCCGGATTCTTCGGCCAGGATGCGGTGGTCGGGGAAGGCACGGCGAATGTGGTCGAGGATGATGCGCTCCGACCGTAGGTCGAGGTCGGTGACCAGGTCACCGCTCGCATCCTTGGTCCGCACGGTCAACGCACCGGTGAGGCCGGCCCGGATCGCCTGGCCCGCTTCGGCTATCGCCGCCGCAGCGACGTCGGCGGCAACCTCGACGATGGTGTCCGGCACCACGAGATTCATCACGTCGCTCGCTCGCATCGGTCCTCCAGGTGGTCCGGCAGGGGTTTTTCCTGCAGGTTGGCGAGCACGGTTCGCGCGGCACGCCGGGTTTCGGTGGGAGTGCACGAGATTCGGTGCACCCAGTGGTCGGTGGTGGCGAGGGTGCCGAGCGACAGGTCGGGACGATCGCGTCGATCCTCGCCGAGCACCACCGTCGCCGCCTCGCCCCGCACATCGGAGACGTGGAACGCGCCGTGCGGCAATGTGTACACCTCGCCCCGGTGGAACTGTTCGTGCGAGCGGATGCGGTAGGTGACCAGTCTGCGGGTGGCGCGGACCAGATCACCGTCGGCCGCGCTGTGAATCTCGAAGAGCCGGTGGGTCGGTCGGGCCGCCGCGGTGTCGACGTCCAAGATCTCGTTGCCCACCGTGCCGTACAGCACGGTGCTGAGCAGGTCCCAGCTGTGGGCGTGCATCGGCGAGGTGGTCGGTTCGGCGCGCACGCCCTCGGTCCACACGTGCACGCAGATGCCGAGGCCGACACCGCGCCAGGCGGGAAAACACAAGAACCCCAGCGGATGTCGCACGGCGGTCAGCGCACTACGACCGTCGACGATGGCCGCGAGGAGTTCGCGGGCCCAGCGCCGCACCTCGGGGGCGGCGGTTTCGGAGCCGATCAACGTTCGGAGACGGTCGTATTCGTTCACTAGTACGGATTTCTGGGTTGGAGCGCGCGACGCACGATGTCGGCGACGTCGCGATCGGTGAAGGCGGTCGGGAGTTCCATCCCGAGCGCCGTGAACAGGCCACGAACCTGATCAACGCTCGGCTCGTCGGCCAGCGGCAGCTCCTCGCTGCGACTCAGCGGAACCTGCCTGGTCTGTTTGAAGCTGGCGACCAGCTCCCGGTTGTAGTCGCGGTAGTACGGCTTGTCCCGCTCGAACATCATCGCCGGGGTGTTCGGATTGTCTTGCGTGACAATGACGCAACTCGACGACAGATCCCAGCGGAAGGTCGTCATCACCGACGACAGACCGACGTCGATGGTGAGGAAGGTGAACCGCTGCCGATACCAGCAGGCCGCGAGGATCGTGGCGAACGCCTCTTTGCGGGTGCGGTCGGTGGTCCACTGCTCCCCGGTCCGGTCGGCTTCGGGCGACAGCGAGGAGCGGAACTGCGCGTAGGTCTTGCACAGCAGTTCGTTGGCGGGGTCGAGGATCTCCAGCTGCACACGCAGCGGGCGCTGCTCGCGCCGCGCGTTCTCCACGCATTCGCGCAGTGTCACCGCGCGGATATAGGTTCCGGTGCCGCCCTTGAAGATCCATTGCTCGGTGCCGCGCCGCGCGAGGGTGTGCGCGTGACCGATCTCCGGCCCGTACAGCAGATGCACCGAGGACGCGTCCCGCACCGCCTTCGCCGACAGGTGCCGATCGCGCAGCAGAGTGATCGCGACCAGGCCGAGCACGAGCAGCATCGCGGCGTTCACCTGATCCGTGCCGATGACATCGAGGAACTGCAGCAGGCCGACGGTGATCGCGAGAATCACCGCGAAGGATCCGTCGACGTTGTTGCGGAACCAGATCAGTAGCCGTGCCATGCGCTCCCCTGCGTTTCCACCAGAATAGGCGGCCCGAATCGCTCCTGACGAGGGATGTGAGAAGTCGTGCGCGCCAACGGACGTTCAGGCATGGTCGCACGGCCGGGGCGCTGCGGCCCAGGTGGCCCACGGCACACCCCGCCGCCTTGACCTCGAGCACAGTTGAGGTACCAAGATCGTGAACGAGGCCGGGAGACCTGTTCCAGCCTTGTTCGCGCATCGCCGAGCGATGCCGGTCGTGCTCCCGCTGGTTTTCCGTACACCCACCAGCGGGAGCCACCCGGAGACGACAACAGCCGCACACCCGAAGGCATGCGGCTGCGTGGACGACTCAGTTCGGGGTGGTCGATTCCCATTCGTAGACGGTGACTTCCGACGAGCTGGTGGTGTGCACCGGGTCGGCGAACGCGATTTCGCGTGCGGCATCGAGGTTTTCGGCGTAGAGGAAGTACGCGCCACCGGTGCCGTCGGTGAATCGCGCACTCTCATGGAGCTGCCCACGCTCGTTGAGCCCACGCAGGAACTCCTTGTGCGGCGCGATCACGGCGCCGTCGAAGTGCGGCGTGCGCATCGCCAGCACCAGGTACTTCTTCACGCCTCCGGCTCCTGACGCGGCGCACGAGTGGCGGCCGCGGCGGCCCGTACCTGCGGCGCGACCAGCACCACCTGGCCGAGCACGCCGTTCACGAACGACGGCGAATCGTCGGTGGACAGCTCCTTGGCCAGCTCCACCGCCTCGTCCACCGCGACGACCGGCGGAACATCGTTGGCGTGGAACAACTCCCACACCGCGATCCGCAGAATGGCGCGGTCGACGGCGGGCAGCCGGGACAGCTCCCAGTCCTTCAGATACGACTCGATGGTGCCGTCCACCCGGTCGAGATCGTCGGCGACGCCCTCGACCAGCGTGTGGGTGTAGGCATGCACCGGCGCGACCGCCTGGTCACGCGTCGCCAGATCCACCCGCTCGTCGAGCAGGTCGGCCGGATCCACGTCCCGCGCTTCGGCCTCGAAGAGCAGGTCGACGGCCCGGCGGCGGGCCTTGTGCCGCGCGCCGAGCTTCTTGAACGTGGACTTCTTGTCTACTGGCTGTTCCGCCACAGTCACCATTATCCCGGTCGCTTGTCCATGGCGACAGCGGCGGGCCCGTCCGGGGTCACGCCGCGTGCCGCCTTCGGGCCCATCCGCTGCTTGCTGCCTTGTTTTGGCGGCGAGAGCTGCGCCTACATCGTCACGCTTCGCTACCGCCTCCGGCGCTGACGCTCCCGCCGCAGTTGCGTCGGCGGCGAGAGCTGCGCTTATACGGTCACGCTTCGCTACCGCCGCCGACGCAGTGGATCAGGCGTTGACTCGGCCGAGGTAGCTGCCGTCACGCGAGTCGATGCGCAGCTTGTCGCCGGTGTTGATGAACAGCGGAACCTGCACCTCGGCACCGGTCTCCAGCGTCGCGGGCTTGGTGCCACCGGTGGAGCGGTCGCCCTGCAGGCCGATGTCGGTGTGCTGCACCTCGAGCTCGACCGTCACCGGAAGCTCGACGTAGAGCGGGGCGCCCTCGTGCGTGGCGACCTGCACGGTCATGTTCTCCAGCAGGAACCGGGCGCCGGGGCCGATGGTCTGCTCGGAGATGGAGATCTGGTCGAAGGTGTCGCCGTCCATGAAGACGTAGTCCGAACCGTCGTGGTACAGGTAGGTCATGTCGCGACGGTCGACCGTCGCGGTCTCCACCTTGACGCCAGCGTTGAAGGTCTTGTCGACAACCTTGCCGGACAGCACGTTCTTCAACTTGGTCCGCACGAAGGCGGGCCCCTTGCCCGGCTTGACGTGCTGGAATTCGACGATCTGCTGAAGCTGACCGTCGATCTTCAGCACAAGGCCGTTCTTGAAGTCGCTGGTGTCCGCCACTGTCCTCGGATCTCCTAGTTCGTAAACAACATGATGGTCAGCCGTCGTCATTCGACGACGGTCAGGTCTTTGCTGGTGTTGGTGAGCAGCTCCGGGCCCCCTTCGCGCACCACGAGCGTGTCCTCGATCCGGACCCCGCCGCGGCCGGGAAAGTACACACCAGGTTCGACGGTCACCGCCACGCCAGAAAGGAGTGTACCGGTTCCGTTTTTCGCGATTCCCGGCGCTTCGTGGATCCGCAGTCCCACCCCGTGCCCGAGGCCGTGCACGAACAGCGAGCCGTATCCGGCGTCCTCGATCACCTTGCGGGCGGCCGCGTCGACGTCGCACACCTGCACGCCTGGCCGCAACGCTTCCCTACCCGCCCGCTGCGCAGCCTCGACCAGCTCATATACCTCGCGCTGCCAGTCGCTCGGCTGGCCGAGGACGAAGGTGCGGGTCATATCCGAGTGGTAGCCGCCGATCAGCGCGCCGAAGTCGAGTTTGACGAAGTCGCCTGCGGCGAGCACGGCATCGGTCGGCCGGTGATGCGGGACAGCCGAATTCGCGCCGGTCGCGATGATGGTCTCGAAGGCAACCGCGTCGGCGCCGTGCTCGAACATCGCCCATTCGAGGTCCCTGGCGACCTGGCGTTCGGTGCGGCCAGGACGCAGCCCGCCGCGTTCGAGCAGGGTGGCGAGCCCGGCGTCGCCTGCCGCGCATGCCGCGCGCAGCTGAGATACCTCGTAGTTGTCCTTGACCATCCGCAGTTGCTCGACCAGCCCGGGCGTGGCGACGAACTCCAGTCCGGTGCGCTGTTCGACGAAGGCTTTGTGCTGGTCGACGGTGACGATGTGGCTCTCGTAGCCGATGCGGCCGAGCTGCCATTCACCGGCCAGCTCCACGATCCGGCGAGCAGTCGCCCTGGCGATCTCCGCGCGCAGGTCAGGCACCTGCTCGGCCACCTGAGTCCGATAGCGGCCGTCGGTGCCGATCACCGAGCGCTCCTCGGCATTGCGCATGTCCCAGGAGTGCACGAGCAGCGCCGCGTTGGATCCGGTGAAGCCGGTGAGGTATCTCAGGTTCACCAGATCGGTGACCAGGAGGGCGTCCACTCCGTTTTCCACCAGGAGGCTCCGCAGCGCGCCACGCCGCGCGGCGTAGTCGGGTGCATGGCCCACGTGATCAGCACACATGTGTCAAAGCTACCGCCGACACGCCGATTGGCCACAGACAACACGTGGTACCACTGCCGCCACTGCGCTGACTGCCGGGCGCGGCGCCGTCGAAATACCGTTGATGCTCGCCGTTTTTCACATACCGGACGGCATGCTGATCACCTGGTGTCCACATGCGAAGAATCTATCCACATTCGGGCCGAGCGGGGTTGTCCGCGGCGGTTATCCGACGATGCTGGATGCCATGCCACTCGTCGCGTTCGCCGCCCTCCTGGCGTGGTGTGTTGCCTTGTGTGTCATCGATTTTCGACACCGCCGATTGCCGAATGTGCTGACCGGATGGGGTGCGGTTGCGGTACTCGGATACGCCTTGTCCACAACACGACTAACAACCGCGCTGGTCGGTGCCGTGTTGCTCGCGGTTCCCTATCTGGTGGTGCACCTGGCACTGCCCGCGGCGTTCGGCGCGGGCGACGTGAAACTCGCCGTCGGACTCGGCGCCGCGGCCGCGCTCGGCGGCGCGCAGACCTGGGTGTCGGCGGCAGTAGCCGCGCCATTGCTCACCGCCTGCGCGGGAATTGTCCTGCTCGGGCTGCGCCGGATCCGCGCGCCCGCCGAGCCCGGCGACGCGCCGCACCGAATCACCGTGCCGCACGGGCCTGCGATGTGCCTGGCGACGCTATGCGCGCTGGCCACAGCAAACGCGGGCGGAACAGGGTGAGAGCGATGTGCCGCACCTGCCGGCCGGCACTGCACCCACCCACCCCGCCTGCTCCGCCCGCTGCCGTCCCCGCGTGGGCCACGTGCCGAAGCACCCGCGCCGACATGGGAAGATGGTGGGCGTGTTGCGCTGGATAACTGCCGGAGAATCCCACGGTCCCGCTCTCGTCACCATCCTCGAGGGGATGGTGGCCGGTGTCGAGGTCACATCCGACGAGGTCTCCGCGCAGTTGGCGCGCAGGCGCCTCGGCTACGGCCGCGGCGCGCGGATGAAGTTCGAGGCCGACAAGGTGACCGTCATCGGTGGTGTTCGGCACGGCCGGACCATGGGCGGCCCGGTCGCCATCGAGGTGGCCAACTCCGAATGGCCCAAGTGGACCGAAGTCATGTCCGCCGATCCGGTCGACCCGGCCGTGCTTGCCGAACTGGCCCGCAATGCCCCGCTCACCCGCCCGCGCCCCGGGCACGCCGACTACTCCGGCATGCTCAAGTACGGCTTCGACGACGCCCGCAACGTGCTGGAGCGCGCGAGCGCACGCGAGACCGCGGCCCGCGTCGCGGCGGGCACCGTGGCGCGCAACTTCCTACGACAGGCGTTCGGCGTCGAGGTCCTCTCGCATGTGGTGTCGATTGGCGGCGCACAGAACACCACCGGCGTGGTGCCGACCGCAGCCGATCTCGCGGCCATCGACGAGAGCCCGGTGCGCGCGTTCGACAAGGACGCCGAGGCCGCGATGATCGCGGAGATCGAGGCGGCCAAGAAGGACGGCGACACCCTCGGCGGCGTGGTCGAGGTGGTCGTCGACGGCCTTCCGGTCGGGCTCGGCTCGTTCATCAGCGGCGAGAACCGTCTCGACTCGCGACTCGCCGCCGCGCTCATGGGCATTCAAGCCATCAAGGGCGTCGAGGTCGGCGACGGCTTCGAGACCGCGCGCAGGCGCGGCAGCCAGGCGCACGACGAGATGCGACCCGGACCCGACGGCGTGCTGCGCTCCACCAACCGCGCCGGCGGGCTCGAAGGCGGCATGACCAACGGTGAAGCGCTGCGGGTGCGCGCCGCGATGAAGCCGATCTCGACGGTGCCGCGCGCTCTTGCCACCGTCGACATGACGACCGGCGAGGAAGCCGTCGCCATCCATCAGCGTTCCGACGTGTGTGCCGTGCCCGCCGCGGGCGTCGTCGCCGAATCCATGGTGGCGCTGGTGGTCGCGCAGGCCGCGCTGGAGAAGTTCGGCGGCGACTCGCTCAGCGAGACGCTCGACAACATCACCAGCTATGTGAAGCGGATCAGCGCCCGGCCACACCTCGCGGCCGCCGACGCCAACACGCCATGATCGTGCAGACCGACCCGCGCGCACCACGGGTGGTGCTGGTCGGACCGCCCGGCGCGGGGAAATCGACGATCGGCCGCAGGCTCGCGAAGGAGCTCGGCGTCGAGCTGTACGACACCGACGTCGGCATCGAGCGCGAGACCGGGCGCACCATCCCGGAGATCTTCGCGACTGACGGCGAGCCCGAGTTCCGCAAGATCGAGGAACGCGTGGTGCGCCGCGCCATCCTCGCCGAACGCGGCGTGGTTTCGCTCGGCGGCGGTGCCGTGCTGTCCAAGGACACCAGGGCACTGTTGCGCAACCGCACCGTCGTCTACCTGGAAATCAGTGTGGGCGAAGGACTTCGCCGCACCGGCGCCAGCACCAGCCGCCCGTTGCTCAACGGCGCGGACCCGGCCGCGAAGTACCGCGAGCTGATGCGCAAGCGCCGCCCGCTGTACCGCGAAGTCGCCACCGTCCGCGTGCGCACCGACGGCCGCAGCCCCGGCCGCGTCGTCAAAATGGTCCTCGCCAAACTCGGTTTCGAATCGGTGAACCCCGGCGGCGACGCCGACACCGACCCCCCTGAGCTAGCCGAACCAACGATCACCCCCGACCCCACCCCCACCGGAAAGCCACAGGGCGGCGGCCGCTCTCGCGCCCGCCGCCGAGCCCGAGCCCGAGCCGCCGCCCGCCGCGCCACAACCCAGGAAGACAACCCCTCACCTCACACCAATAATGCAGCCGCACAAGCGAACACCCGCCTGCACAGTGCGGCCACCCAAGACGACAACGCCACCGCACAAGGACAGAGCACTACCGGCGCCCTAGAACACGGCGCAGTCACCTACGGCCAAAGCGGGGGCGCACGAGGTAACAACGCCGCCGCACGCGAGCAAGGCGCAGGCGCCTACGGGCACAGCGGGCACAGCGGGCACAGCGGGCACGCCCTAGGCGATAACGCCGCCACGGGTGAGCAAGGCACAGTTGCCTACGGACACAACGGAACCGCGCAAGGCGACAACGCCGCCGCACGCGAGCAAGGCGCATGCGGACACAGCGGGCACGCCCAAGGCGACAACCATGCCGGGAGTGGGCAAGGTGACAACGCCGCCGCACGCGAGCAAGGCGCATGCGGACACAGCGGGCACGCCCTAGGCGACAACGCCGCTGGGCGCGGGCAGGGCGCGGATGTGTGCGGACAGAGCGGGGCCGCGCAAAGCGATGTCACCGCTGGGCGCGGGCACAGCGTGGGCGCTGCTGCCGCGCAGGGGCATAACTCCACCGGACAGTTCGGCGTCGACGCATCGGATCGTGGTGCGGCGGTGCGGAATCCTGCGGATGGATCCCGGGAGCAGGCCACGTCGGGTCCGGCCGGAAGGGCCGATGGACAGGGGGGTGGGCGGAGTTGGCGGCGGCGGCGCGCCACGAGGGCTGCGGGTCAGCCGAACAGTGCAGGCGCGGTGCCGGGCGGGCAAAACCCTGCGGCTGCTGAGTCCGTCGATAAATCTGCGGCGTCGTCTGACGGTGCGACCGGGCGGGGGTGGCGGGCGCGGCGCGCGGCCGCACCGGACGAGACCGGCGCGAAAACTCAGGACGGGGCCGAGGATTCGGGTACCGGAGTGGGTACGAGCGGACGGGCCAGGCGGGCGCGTGCTCGTCGCGCGCGGGTCCGAGCTCGCAAACATCAAGAAGCACACACAGAATCGGAGCAGCAGACTTGAGCCAGCGCCGCGAGCGAACAACAGACACAGCCGAGCTCTCGCTCGTGACGGAGCCGAGTCTCAGCGAGGCGCAGGCATGAACGAGCGCCACGAGCGAACCATGGACACAGCGCGTCTCGCGCACGACGGAACCGAGCAGCAGCGCGGTGCGGTCGTGCGCGCGAAGCAGTCGACTGTGAGTGAGGTGCAGGCATGACCGAACCGAATCGTCTGGAAGTGCGCACCGCCGATCCGTATCCGGTAATCATCGGACGCGGGTTGCTCGGTGAACTCGTCGAGTCGGTCGCCGGCGCCACCAAGGGCGTGCGCACCGTGGCGATCTTCCATCAGCCGCCGCTCGCGGAGACCGCCGAGGTGGTGCGCAAGGCGTTGGCCGACACCGGCATCGACGCGCACCGCATCGAGATCCCGGACGCCGAGGCAGGCAAGGAGCTGGCGGTCGCCGGGTTCTGCTGGGAGGTGCTCGGCCGAATCGGCTTGACCCGCAACGATGTCGTGGTGAGCCTCGGCGGTGGCGCCGCGACCGATCTTGCGGGTTTCGTGGCCGCCACCTGGATGCGCGGCGTCCAGATCGTGCATGTGCCGACGACGCTGCTCGCGATGGTCGACGCGGCCGTCGGCGGCAAGACCGGCATCAACACCGAGGCGGGCAAGAACCTGGTCGGCTGCTTCCACGAGCCTGCCGCCGTGCTCGTCGACCTGGCCACGCTGGAGACGGTGCCGCGCAACGAGATCGTGGCGGGCATGGCCGAGATCATCAAGGCCGGTTTCATCGCCGATCCGGTGATCCTGGACCTGGTGGAGCGTGATCCCGAGGCCGCGCTCGACCCGACCGGTGACGTGCTGCCCGAGCTGATCCGGCGCGCGATCCAGGTGAAGGCCGATGTGGTCGCCGCCGATCTCAAGGAGGCCAGCCTCCGCGAGATCCTCAATTACGGCCACACGCTCGGCCACGCGATCGAGCGCCGCGAACGCTACCGCTGGCGCCACGGCGCCGCGGTCTCGGTCGGCTTGGTCTTCGCCGCCGAACTGGGCCGTCTCGCAGGACGTCTCGACGATGCCACCGCCGACCGGCACCGCACCGTCCTGGAAAGTGTCGGCCTGCCGACCACCTACGACGCCGACGCCCTCCCCCAGCTTCTCGACACCATGCAGACGGACAAGAAAACCCGTTCCGGCGTCCTGCGTTTCGTCGTGCTGGACGGCCTCGCCAAGCCGGGCCGCCTCGAGGGCCCCGACCCAACCCTGCTGGCCGCCGCCTATTCCGCGGTCGCCCGCGAAGGCACCCCCAACACCGGCATCCTGCTGTAACCCGCACGCACACATAGAGAACGGCGCACCCACTCAGGGTGCGCCGTTCTCGTACCCGGGATCAACTGAATACCGTTCCCCCGACGAGCAGGTTTCGTGCCGAGTGGGAACTGGTGGCGGGGGCTTCTCGGCCGATGCCGCCACCAGTTCCCAGTGATCAGTCGACCAACTCCGTATGCGGTGCGGATACGGCGTATCGGTCCCGGTATGTGGGATTCGTGGGGTGGTTTCGTGCCGAGGGGGCAGTGGTGGCGGAGGCCACTCGGGCGATGTCGCCACCAGTGCCCCGTGATCAACCGACCAACTCCAGAACCGGTGCGGATACGGCGAATCGGTGCGGGCAGGATGGGACGGAGCCAGGGGCCTCGCCTCGCGAGATCGAGAGAACTGGTGGCCGCCGATGGATCCCGTACGGGTCAGGCGGGGCTGCCGGTGGGGGTTTGCGCAGCAGGACGTTGGGCTGCGGTGCTCTTGTTCGCTTGGCGGTCGGTGAGGCCGCGCCCGATGCCGACGCCGATCAGTGCGGGGATGAAGATCAGCAGGACGATGAATGCGGCGGACGCGGTGAGCTCGAAGAGCAGCCCGTTGTCGCCGAGGTCGAACCTGGGCAGCCAGTCGACCAGCCACGCGCCGAGGCCGCTGCCAACGCCTGCCGCGGCGGCGGCTTTCAACCACAGCAGGGTCAGGTCGCTGCCGCGCTCGGGGTCGGGCTGGGCCGTCCTGTCGGCGCGTCCGTCCAGGAATCCCCAGTACAGGATGGCCGCAACGAGCACGAGCAGGGCGAGGACGCGCATCCACGCCCCGTGGGTCGGCCAGTACACCATCGTGAACCCGAGTACGGCGCGCAGGAAGACGACCAGCGCACCGAGCACGATGGCCCGCAACACCCAAGCATTCATGCGCACCACCATAACCCTGCGCAACTCCGAACCAAACTAGAACCGGTATCAGTTTTTCTCACCGGTCTCACCGCACGAAAGGTCAGTGCCCCTCGTCCAACGCCGCGGCCATCGCCGCGCGCGGCGCAGGCTGCCCGGTGAACTGCTCGACCTGTCCGTATGCCTGGTTCAGCAACATCTGCAACCCGCTGACCACCGTATGCCCGGCCCGCACCACCGCCTCGGCCAGCGGAGTCGGCCACGGGTTGTAGATGGCGTCGAGCACCACCGGCGCGCCCGCGACCGCCTCGGCGACCTCCGCCGCCGCAGCGGCCGGAATCGTGCTCACCACGGCACCCGCCCGCTCACACAGCCCAGCCAATGCGGCCGGATCGAAACTGGTCACCGCCGCGTTCATGCCGAGCCGCTCCGCGAGATCCAATGCGCTGCTTGCCCGTCCGGCATCCCGCGCGATCACGGTGACGGTCTTCGCACCCAGCTCGGACAACGCGAGCAGCGCGGGCCGCGCGGTACCGCCCGCACCGAGCACCACCGCCTCGTCGATGTCGGCGATCCCACCACCGCGCAACGCGCCGAGCACGCCGTCCACGTCGGTGCAGTCCGCCCGCCAACCGCCGTCGATCCGGACCAGCGTGTTGGCCGAGCCGACCAGCACCGCCCGCTCGGTGCGCTCCGCGGCGTAGGCCAGCGCGGCCTCCTTGCCCGGCATGGTCACCGACAGCCCGACCCATTCCGGCCCGAGCCCGTCGACCAGCCCGGGCAGCTGCTCGGCCGAGCATTCGATGCGCTCATAGCTCCAGTCGAGCCCGAGCGCCCGATACGCGGCCAGATGCAACTGCGGCGACCGCGAGTGCGCGATCGGCTTGCCGAGCACTGCCGCCTTGCGCTCAGCGGCCACTGTCGAGAATTCCGCTCTGCTGAGCCTGCAGGATGTACTTCTGGTGCTGCTTGTAGTCATCGGTGAACAGGGTGGTGCCCTTTTTGTCGACTGTGACGAAGTACAACCACGGCCCCGGATCCGGATTCTCCATGGCGCTCAACGCTTTCAGCGACGGCGCCGCGATCGGGGTCTTGGGCAGGCCTGGCATCGCGTAGGTGTTCCACGGCGTCTCGGTGAGCCGGTCGGCGTCGTTGGTCTGCACCTCGGTGCGGTCGAGCGCATAGTTCACGGTCGAGTCGAACTGCAGCGGCATGTTGTCCTTGAGCCGGTTCACGATCACCCGCGCGACCTTGCCCATGTCCTGTGGCTTCGCCTCGCGTTCCACGAGCGACGCGGCGATCAACGTCTGATACGGCGACAGCTTGGTCTCGCCACCGGACTGCAACAACCCGGTGGATTCGTACGCCTTGGCACTCGACGTCACCAGCTGCCGCAGCATCTCCTCCGGCGTGCCGCTCGGGTCGAAATCCAAGGTGCCCGCGGCGATCAGGCCCTCCAGCTGCCTCGTCCGGTCGGGGCAGTCCTTGACACCCTGCGCGGCCCAGGCAGGCACGCCGAGCGCGGCCAGATCGACGCTCGCGCCCGCGGCGTCGAGTTGTTCTGGGGTGACACACTTCTGGGCCGCGCCGATGCCGATGCAGCTGGCCGCGGACATCATCCGGTAGATGCCGTCGGTGCGCTTGCCCGTGCCGACCTCGAACTGGTCGTGCAGCAACCGTCCCTCGGGGATGACCAGGTTGCCGACCCGAGACTGCTTACCGAGCAACGCGCTGACCGCCTGTGCGGCGGGGCTGCGGCTCGGGATCGCGTAGAAGCCGGGCTGCACCGAGTTCATGTTCGAATTCCGCAGTGCCGCTTCGACGAACGCGCCCGTGCTGGCGACGACGCCGCGCTCCTTCATGGCCGTGGCGATCTGCGACGACGTGTCGCCCTGGTGCACCTGCACCACCACCAGTGGTCCCGCCGGTCCCGCGTAGTCCTCCGGGGAACCGAGCGACTGCACCAGTTTCATTCCCGCGAACACCGCGGCGCCGGCGAACAACAGCACGAACACGCCGGCGAACAACCACATGGTGCGGCGACGACGCTTGCGCTCCTTCGCTTTTCGGGACGCGACCCGGGAGGAACGCCTGCTGCGCGTACGCGGCCGCCGTTCTTCCTCGTACTCGTCGTCGTCCTCGTGCTCGGGCGCTTCCCGGCGACCGACGCGGGCTCGCTGTTCCCGCGGTGCCCGTCGACGTTCGACTACCGGCTCGGGTGGCTCCATGTCGTCGGTGTAGCGCGGGATGACCGTAGTGTCGTCCTCGTAGTCGTCCCAGTCGTCCTGCTCCCGGCCGACCACTCGATTGGTCCGGCCGCGCGTGTCTCTGCTGTTCTGCCCACCGCTGTTCTGCCCACCCCAGGCTCGGTCATCACGCCGGTAACGCCGATCAGCTTCGCGCTGTCGGTACCGTTCCTCGGCCCGTGCCCATCGATCCGTCATGCATCGTCCTCAGACGATGCATGAGCTGAGCCCGCGGAATGACCCGCCGACTCAGCGCGGACCGCTTCAACCGACCTCAACACCGCACTCCGTTCGTCCAACCATCCTTGCAGGATCGAGACGGCCGCCGCCTGATCGATCACTTGCCGCTGGCCACGCGCGCGAACTCCACTGTCCCGCAATGCACGTGCAGCTGACACGGTAGTCAAACGTTCGTCGGAAAGCCGTATAGGCACCGGCGACACGGCGGCTTGCAACTGCTCAGCGAATGCGGTGGCAATGGTAGCCGCAGTACCTTTCTCCCCACGCAATGTTCGGGGCAGTCCGACGATAACCTCAACGGCCTCGTACTCCCGCACAATTTCAGCAATTCTAAAGATGTCGGGCGCCAACCCACCGTCACGGCGACTCGACTTAGCCCGAGGCACAGTCTCCACCGGCGTGGCGAGGATGCCGTCCGGGTCGGACGAGGCGACGCCGATGCGGACACTTCCGACATCAATCGCAATTCGCCTGCCGCGCCCCGGATCGGTGTCAGGGTGGGGGTGGTCGGCGCCCTGCGGCGCCGACCTCTCAGGACTATCGGGGTCCGCCAGCCCACCTGTCTCCCGGCCATCGCCCCCGACCGAATCGCTTCGCGATGCCATTACTTCGCGAGTTCGGCCACCCTGGCGCGAACGGCGGCCAGGCCGGTCGGAATGCCAGACGGGTCCGAACCCGCACCCTGCGCCATCTCAGGCTTGCCGCCGCCACGCCCTGCGATGCTCGGGCCGAAGCTCGCGACCAAGTCACCGGCCTTGAAGCCGAGGTCCTGGGCACTCTTGTTGACGGTTACCACGAACGGCACCTTGCCGTCGGCGTTGCCGAGCAACACCACCACGGCGGGAAGCGTGCCGAATCTGCCGCGAATATCGGTGGCCAGCGTCCGCAGATCACCGGCAGGAACACCCTCGGGCGCGGCGACGGCAACCAGCAGCACGCTACCGATCCGCTCGGCCTCCTCGACGAACTTGCCCGCAGCCGAAAGCACCGCGGCCATCTTGGTGCGCTCGAGTTCCTTCTCGGCCGCCTTGAGCCGCTCGACCAACTGCTCGACCCGCGCAGGCACCTCGTCCGAGGGCACCTTCAGCGACGACGCGACACCGGCCAGCAGCGCACGCTCCTTCGCCAGGTACTGGTAGGAGTCCAGACCGACGAACGCCTCAACGCGACGGATGCCGGAGCCGACCGACGACTCACCGAGCACGGTGATCGGGCCGATCTGCGAGGAATGCTGCACGTGCGTACCACCGCAGAGCTCCATCGAGAACGGGCCACCGATCTCGACAACGCGGACCTCGTCACCGTAGTTCTCGCCGAACAGCGCCATCGCGCCCATCTGCTTGGCCTTGGTCAAGTCGGTGACGAAGGTGTTCACCGGATAGTCCGCGCCGACCGCATCGTTGGACACGGCCTCGATGTCGGCCTTCTGCTGCTCGGAAAGCTGCCCCTGCCAATTGAAGTCGAAGCGCAGGTAGCCCGGCTTGTTCAGCGAACCGGCCTGCACCGCGTTCGGGCCGAGGATCTGGCGCAGCGCGGCGTGCACCATGTGCGTGCCGGAATGGCCCTGGGTGGCGCCCCGGCGCCAGGCCGGATCCGCTTGCGCGAGAACGACATCGCCCTCGGTGAGCTGGCCCTGCTCCACGGTGGACTTGTGCACCCACAGCTTCTTGGCGATCTTCTGCACGTCGTTGACGCGCACCTTCAGACCCGACGCGGTGATGCTGCCACGGTCGGCGATCTGGCCACCGGACTCGGCGTAGAGCGGGCTGCGATCCAGGATCACCTCGATGTCGTGACCGACCGTCGCGGTCGGCACCCGCACCCCGTCGACGATCAAGGCCAGCACATGCGCCTCGGAGGTCAGCTCGTCGAAACCGGTGAACTCGGTGGGACCGCGGTCGACCAGCTCCTTGTAGACCGTCAGATCGGCGTGCGCGTGCTTGCGGGCATTCGCGTCGTCCTTGGCGCGCTTACGCTGCTCGGCCATCAACGATCGGAAGCCGTCCTCGTCCACCGAAAGGCCCGCCTCGGCGGCCATCTCCAGGGTGAGATCGATCGGGAAGCCGTAGGTGTCGTGCAGCGTGAAGGCGTCCGCGCCCGCAATCGTCTTGCTGCCCTTGGCTTTCACGGCCGCGGCGGTGTTGTCGAACAGGGTCGACCCGGTGTTCAACGTCTTGAGGAACGCGGTCTCCTCGCCGACCGCGACCGTCTCGATGCGGCGGAAATCGGTGGCGAGCTCCGGGTAGGACGGCGTCATCAGGTCGCTGACGACCTTCACGAACTCACCCATCACCGGCTTCTCGGCGCCGAGCAGCCTGGCCGAGCGCACGATCCGGCGCAGCAGGCGGCGCAGCACGTAGCCGCGGCCGTCGTTGCCCGGGTTGACGCCGTCGGCGATCAGCATCGCGCCGGAGCGGGCGTGGTCGGCGATCACCCGGAAACGCACGTCGTCCTCGTGCGAAACGCCGTAGGACCGGCCGGTCAGCTCCTCGGCCTTGTTGATGATCGGGCGAAGCAGGTCCGTCTCGTAGACGTTGTCAACGCCCTGCAGCAGGAACGCGACACGCTCGACGCCCATGCCGGTGTCGATGTTCTTCTTGGGCAGCGGGCCGAGGATCTCGAAATTGTCCTTGCCGGTGCCCTCGCCGCGCTCGTTCTGCATGAAAACGAGGTTCCAGATCTCGAGGTAACGGTCCTCGTCGGCCTCCGGGCCGCCCTCGACGCCGTACTCGGGGCCGCGGTCGAAGTAGATCTCCGAGCACGGGCCGCACGGGCCGGGAATGCCCATCGACCAGTAGTTGTCGGCCATGCCGCGGCGCTGGATGCGCTCGGCGGGCACGCCGGTCTCCAGCCAGATCCGCTCGGCCTCGTCGTCGTCGAGGTAGACGGTGGCCCAAAGCTTTTCCGGGTCGAAGCCGTAGCCGCCGTCCTCGACGCTGTTGGTGAGCAGCGTCCAGGCGAAGGTGATCGCCTCGCGCTTGAAGTAGTCACCGAAGCTGAAGTTGCCCGCCATCTGGAAGAAGGTGTTGTGGCGGGTGGTCACGCCGACGTTCTCGATGTCGCCGGTGCGCACGCACTTCTGCACGCTGGTTGCCGTCGCGTACGGCGGAGTCTGCTGACCGAGGAAGAACGGGACGAATTGCACCATGCCTGCGTTGACGAACAGCAGGTTCGGGTCGGCCAGGATCAGCGAGGCGCTGGGCACCTCGGTATGACCGGCACGGACGAAATGGTCCAGGAAGCGCCGTCGAATCTCGTGGGTCTGCACAGATATCCAGCCTACCGGTGCGGTGCACGTGGTTTTTCATCGACTGGGGTGCTCTGGACCACCCGGCAACCTCACCGCGATTTCGGTCACGCGACTAGTTACCGATCACGCAGTGCGTGAGCTCCGCGCGTTGGTGCAGGCCACTCACCCCGAGCCCGCCCTCAACCCGCGCGTGGACGCCGACGGCGGCGGTCTGCTCGCCTCCGACGAACCGGCAGGGCGTGTCGCCTCTCGGCCCGACGGCGCGTCGTCACCGCAATCAATGATTGGCAGCCGACCTGATTCAGTTGGCAGCTACCGGCGGCCAGCTCGCCGGCGGCGCTGGGCACGGGTCCGCCGACGGACGCGCGGCACCCCCTCAGCCCGACCCCTCGCTCGCCGCCGCCGTCACTTCGTTGGCAGCCGACTATCTAATTGGCGGCGTCGCCAGTGGTCGGCAGCCAACTGATTCATTCGCCGCCTCGACCGGCTCGTCCGTCGGGCGCTGCACAGGGAGTCCGTCCCGCACGCGTGCGCCCACTTTCCCCGGATGATCCGCCGGAGTTCGCCGACCAGGGGCCGACCTCGCGGCACCGACGCCCGCGGCTCATTGGCAGCCGACTGATTCATTGGCAGCGTCGCCAGTAGTTCGTCGGCAGCCGGCCGATTCATCAGCCGCCGCGGCCGACTCGTCCGCCGGGCACTGGAGTCGGAGTCCGCGCGCACCGGCGTGTGCGCCTACTTTCCTCGGATGATCCGGCGGAGTTTGTCGACTCGGGGGCCGACCTCGCGTTCGTTGCCGTGGTCGGTGGGTTGGTAGTAGTCGACGCCGACCAGTTCGTCGGGCGGGTACTGCTGGGCGAGGACGCCGTCGCGGTTGTCGTGCGGGTACTTGTAGCCCTGGGCGTTGCCGAGTTTCGCGGCGCCCGCGTAGTGCCCGTCGCGCAGGTGTGGCGGTACCGCGCCCGCCTTGCCCGCGGCGACATCGGCCATGGCGGCGCCGAGTGCCGCGATCACGGCACCCGACTTCGGCGCGCTGGCCAAGTGAATGGTGGCCTGCGCCAAAGCAAGCCGGGCTTCCGGCAGACCGACCAGCTGGACCACCTGGGCGGCGGCCGTCGCCGTCTGCAGTGCGGTGGGATCGGCCATGCCGATGTCCTCGCTGGCGTGGATCATCAGTCGCCGCGCGATGAAGCGCGGATCCTCGCCTGCCGTCAGCATTCTCGCGAGGTAGTGCAGCGCGGCGTCGACGTCGGAGCCACGGATGGATTTGATGAACGCGCTGATCACGTCGTAGTGCTGGTCGCCTGCTCGGTCGTAGCGGACGGCGGCCTTGTCCACGCTGGCTTCGACGAGTTCGACGTCGACGGTGCCGTCCAGCGAGGATTCCGCGGACGCCTCCAGCGCGGTGAGCGCGCGGCGGGCGTCGCCGCCCGCGATGCGGACGATGTGGTCGAGCGCCGCGTCGGTGACCGTGTACTGATCATCGAGGCCGCGTTGATCGTGGATCGCGCGACTGAGCACCTGGCGGATGTCGTCCTCGGTCAACGACTGCAGTTGCAGCACCAGCGACCGGGACAGCAGCGGCGACACCACAGAGAACGACGGGTTCTCCGTAGTCGCGCCGACCAGCAGCACGATCCGGTTTTCCACCGCGGCGAGCAGCGCGTCCTGCTGGGTCTTGGAGAAGCGATGCACCTCGTCGATGAACAGCACGGTCTGCTCGCCGACCGACAGCCTGCGCCTGGCCACATCGATGACCGCACGCACTTCCTTCACTCCGGCCGACAGCGCCGAAAGCGCCTCGAACCGTCGTCCGGTCGAATGCGAGATCAGCGAGGCGAGCGTGGTCTTGCCCGTGCCGGGCGGCCCGTACAGCAACACCGACGCCGCACCGGACCCTTCGACCAATCGCCGCAGCGGCGACCCGGGCCCGAGCAAGTGCTGCTGCCCGACCACTTCGTCCAACGAAGCAGGCCGCATCCGCACCGCCAACGGCGCCCCGGCATCCCGGCGCACCACAGTGTCGATGCTGTGCTGCGCAGGCACCTCATCTCCAGGCACGTCGAACAAGCCATCACTCACATCGGCCAACGTTACCGAGCAACACCGACAACCCAGCACGCACCGCCGCTCCAACCACGCCGCAGTGACACGCGGTGGGGTGAGCTGGGGTGCGGCGGGTTGATTTGCGTGTCGGTCGTCTATCGGATGTGATCAATACTCGTGGCTGAAAACGTGATCGTTTCAGATTCTCCGGTTGGGCCGTTCGCGCGACGCACGCTGCTGATAGGCGGGGCGGTGGCGGTCGCGGCGACCGCGATGCTCAATCCGGCGTCCGCGCATGCCGCGGGCGCTGTGTTCCAGCACGGAGTCGCGTCCGGTGATCCGCTACCAGAAGGTGTCATCATCTGGACCCGCGTCACCGTGTCCGATGCTGCCACGCCCGGCTCCGGGGTCGGCGAATCGGCAAGCGTGCGTTGGGAAGTCGCGCGGGACGAGGCGTTCAGCTCCGTCGCTGCATCCGGAAATGTCAGCGCCGGTGCGGCTTCCGATCACACCGTCAAGGTCGATGTGTCCGGCCTCGCGCCGGGCACGGTCTACTTCTATCGGTTCACCGCACTCGGTCAAACCTCCCTGGTCGGCCGCACCCGCACCGCGCCCGCGATCTCCGACTCCCCCGACCGCCTGCGCTTCGGCGTCGTGTCCTGCTCGAACTGGGAGGCCGGATACTTCGGCGCATACCGCCACCTGGCGGCCCGCACCGACTTGGACGCCGTCGTGCACCTCGGCGACTACATATACGAGTACGGCCGTGGCAAGTACGGCGGCCGCAACGGCACCGTCCGTCCGCACGATCCGGCGAACGAGATCATCACCCTGGCCGACTACCGAATTCGGCACGCGCAGTACAAGACCGACCCCGATCTGCTGAATCTGCATGCCCGCCAGCCATTCATCTGCACCTGGGACGATCACGAATCCGCCGACAACTCCTGGTCCGGCGGCGCAGGCAACCACGACCCGGCGACCGAGGGCAGCTGGCAGGACCGCAAGGCCGCATCCGCCAAGGCCTACCTGGAATGGATGCCGGTGCGCGCCAAGGGAACCGGCGGCGACGTGCAGATCTACCGCAGGCTCCGGTTCGGCACCCTCGCCGAACTGTCCATGCTCGATCTGCGCAGCTACCGCGATCAAGAGGCGAAGCCGGGCGCGCGCGATGCCGACAACCCGGCGCGCACCATCACCGGCAAGGCGCAAATGGACTGGCTCACTGCCGGTTTGGCGTCCGCGCCGGTGCGCTGGAAGCTCGTCGGCAACTCGGTGATGATCGCGCCGCTACTCTTCCCGCCGCTGGACCCGGCCGCCACCGCGGCGATCACCGGCACTCTCGGGTTGCCGCAGGCGGGCACGCACGTCAACGGTGATCAGTGGGACGGCTACACCGCGGACCGCCAGCGACTGTTCCGCGCGATCACCGACCAGCAGGTCTCGGACGTGGTGTTCCTGACCGGCGACATCCATTCCTCCTGGGCCGCCGACCTGCCCGTCGACGCCGCCACCTACCCGGCGGGCAAGACGGCAGGCACCGAGTTCGTCGTCCCCTCGGTCACCTCGTCGAGCATCGGCGATCTGCTGAAGCTCCCCGCCGCAGGGATCGCGGAGTCGATCAAGGGCGCCAACCACCACCTGCGCTACGTCGAACTGGATTCCCACGGCTACGGCGTCTTCGAGGTCACTCCCGACCAAACCCAGATGGACTGGTTCTACCTGATCGACGTCACCGACCCGAATTCCGCTGTCCGCCACGGCACTTCCCTCGCCGTCCGCTCCGGCGGCCGCCTCGAGCCCCGCCCATCCCCCCTGAGCTGACCCACCTTTCACCTTCACAGCGACACATTTCCGCCATGTCCCACTCGGTGAGATGCACCCTCGCGAGTGGGACACGACGGAGGCAACACGCCGCAAACGCCTCCACCATGTCCCACTCGCGGAACCATCATCCGCGAACGGCCCATAGTTGCATCGACTTTGGGCCGGAACGGCTGCTGAGCCGCGTTGACGGGAGAGAACCCGCGTCGACGGTAGTCAAATGGTTGCTGACCGCCGTTGACGGGAGTCAAATGGTTGCCCGGCCGCGTTGACGGGAGAGAAATGGTTGCTCACCGCCGTTGAGCGGAGTCATATGGTTGCAACACGCCGCACGACACGCACCATTTCTCTCCCGTCAACTTCCCCAAGATCACTTCCCGAAGATCTCTGGACCGGACCACAGCCAAGTGACC
>NZ_BDAY01000076.1 GCF_001612685.1 Nocardia altamirensis NBRC 108246 | reverse complement strand
CCAGTGCAAACCCCGAGACGGCCGCACTCGCCAGGAGACCGTCAAACCCGCGGAGAAATGCACACCTTTCTGGGATCACGACACCTGAAGTCTCCCAACGCAAACCGCGACCACAGCCGCACGTGCCCCCGGAGCCCGGCAAAGCCGAACGACATAGCACGTGATCACTCCGCCGAATCACGCTGCGCACCAGGTGATCACTCGCCGCCCAGCAAGGCCCGCCGAGGTCTACCCGCCACCACCACCGCAGCCGCCGCCTCCTCCACCGCAGCCGCCACCACCACCACTGCACCCACCGCCACTACCCCCATCACCGTGATGACTTCCACCGCTACATCCGGACCCACCGATGAACCCGGCAGCCCCCGCCCCATAGGCGGCCCCCGACCCACTCTTCCACCACTTCTGTTGCGCCCGACGCCTGTTGCGACGCCCGTAGCTGCGACCGAGGCCCGAACTGAGCGCGGCCCCAGCCTGCTCGGCACGAGGCTGCGACTCCTCTGCTCCGGCGCGCTTCTTCTTCCGCCACCAGGCGAACACAGCGAATCCGCCGACAACAACCACCGCAGCGATGATCACCAGTGAGTAATTCATCAGAACGCCCCCGTTCTTTCCCGCCCAAGCACATCGGAGCGGCATTTCCATTGTCCCGCAGCACCGCCATGGTCGGAGCACAGCTCCTCGGCGCCTCGAACATTGTCAGGGAACAGAATTCAGGAACCCGCTTAACGATTCCTTATAGCGAACCAGCCTCGTCCCGGCGAACGTCAGCCGGGACGAGGGGTCGCTTACTCGGACCAGCGCTCTTCGAGCATGGCCGAGACATCTTCGGCGAAGTCGCCAATGACGTCGTCACCTGTGCACCTGGCGTCTTCGGCCAGTGCCGCCCACCGGTTGATCAGCGCCTCCGATCGCGGCACGGACAGCCCGTGCTCACGGGCGGCCGCGATGCGGGCGTGATCCAACGGCAGGAACCAGTAGGTCGACAACCAGACCCAGATCAGCCTGGCCTCGAGGATCCGCTCGGACAGCAGCTCGTCGTCGGCCAGCGCGGGCCACACGCCGACCACTTCGGAGCGCCACGCCTCCAGCATCTGCCTGCCGCGTTCCCTGGACAGTTCGAAATCGCACAGGCAGCCGGGGAACGACACGAGCGCGTAGGCGATGTCGAGGGTGGCGTCGCGGAATCCGCCCCACTCGTAGTCGAGGAAGCGTGCGCCTTCCTCGTTGAGAATGACGTTGTCCGGGCACAGATCCGACGGACTGAACGCGCGGAATCGCCCGGAGGAGAACAGCCGGTTACCGCGCACGATCCGTTCGGCGATCTCGCCTGGCACGTCGATGCCGAGTTCGCGTTGCAGTAGCCCAGGCACCTCGGCGATCGCGGATTCGGCCTGCTGTGCGATGCCGTCGACTCGATGCACCACGTCGACGCGGCGCAGCAGCGCGACGAAATCGGCTTCGCGCCCGACGGTTGCCGCGTGCATCCGGCCCATCGCCTGCGCGAACGCCATCAGGGCGTTGCGGGTGGCAGGCTCGGCGCCGGACTGCAATTGCGCGGTCAGCAGGGAGTTTTCACCGAGGTCGCTGAGGATCAGCAAACGCTCGGGCAGGCTGTGCGCGATGAGGTACGCGCCGGGTCGGTGTTCGCGGCTCAGCGCGGTCGTGAACTGATACGACACCGCTTCACGCAGGAACGCGGAGTCGATGCTGGCGACTCCGGGCGCGAGACCGCCGGTGGTGCGGTCCTGCGCGTGCCCGCGCACTTGCTTGACGATGAGGGTTCGTGGCAACGAGAAGGCGTTTTCCGCAACACGCACACGGAGAACCGTCGTTCTACCACTACCGCTGAGTTCGATCGGATCGCTCAGCTTTACCGGAGCACCCATTCGCTTTGTGAGCAACTGTTGCGCTGCGGACACGACTTCGGCGGCGCGTTCGGCCAATAGTGCGGTCATCGCCCTTCAAGTTACTCGCATCGGGTCACTTCTAGCGAGCGGTTACACAACCTTTCCGCGTCGTTCGGCGTGTCTCCCCCGAGGTTACAGAACCGACGCGCGTTGCTTGACACCATTGCACCCGTCAGGTTTTCTCATCGTCAACTGCTCTGCGCCACACCGCAAACCAGTTGAGTGGAAAGGTCTATGGCATGACCGGCACACCGCCTCCCCCGCCCCACGAATCAGCTGGCGACGCTCCCGATCAAGGAGACGACGAACGCCGCGCGGCACGGCCTGGCCAGCACGAGAGTCAGACACCGCACTCCGCGGAACCGAGCAGCGGGCACGGTCGCCACGAGATGGCTGGACCTGCCGGATACCCGCAGTTCGAAGGACCGGGTGCCGCGCAGTACGGCAACGAACCCGTCGAGCCGCCGCCTCCGGTGACTCCGCAGCAACCCTCACAGCAGTCGCCGCAGGCCGGATACGCGCCGCCGAAACCGGAGCACGGCCAGCCGCAAGGTGGCCAGCCAACCTACGGCCAACCGCAATCCGAGCAGGGCTACGCCGCATCGCAACCGAGCTACGGCCAACCCGAGCAAGGCCAACCGCAACCGGGCTACGGCCAACCACAGCCGACCTACGCCCAGCCGACATACGGCCAACCACAACCCGGATACGGCCAACCACAACCCGGCCAGGCCCCACCCGAACCCAGCTACGGCCAACCAGGCACCGGCCCCGGCGCGCTGCCACCCGCAGGCGCCGCACCGTACGGCACCACGCCTCCACCGACCTACGGCTACCAGCAGGCGGCGGTCGGCGTGCCAGGCACCCTCGATGTCGGACAGGCGATCAGCTACGGCTGGGAGAAGTTCCGCTCGAATCCAGGCCCCTGGATCGGTGTGACCGCAGTCGGTCTGCTCATCTATCTCGCGTTCGTGGCTGTCGTCCAGCTCACCGATCCGACGTCGATCCTGCCCGTGCTGCTGATCTTCCTCGCGGTGATGGTCGGCGTGTGGCTGCTCCAGGCCGCCATGGTGCGCGGCGCGCTGTATGAAACCGACGGCACCAAACCACCTTTCGGCGCGTACTTCCGTTTCATGAACGCGGGTAATGTCCTGCTCACCGCCCTGCTCGCGTTCGTCGCGACGAGCATCGCCTCGGCGTTCTGCGTGTTGCCCGGTCTGATCGTCGGCATCCTGTGCATGTTCTCGATCCACTTCGTCGTCGATCAGGATCAAGGCCCCTTCGAGGCGCTCCGATCCAGCGCCACCCTGGTGGTCGCCAACGTCTGGCCAGTACTGCTACTGGCACTCTCGGTGCTCTTCGTGACGTTCGTCGGCGCGCTGCTCTGCGGCCTCGGCCTGCTGGTCGCGGGACCGGTCGCGGTCATCGCAGTGACCTACGCCTATCGCACGCTCACCGGAGGCCTCGTCTCAGCGCTGTAGGCCTGGATCAACAGCCGAAGCACCATCAGCCCTAGTTCACCAGGGACCGCATCCCGACCCACCGTTTGAACCGATGCACCGGCCCGCCCTCGTTGCCGGCACGAGGGCGGAGCTCGAGCACGATCACCCCGGCCACCACGATGCCCGCCAGGTTCACCGCGAGCTGACCCGCGGACATGAACGCGACGTGCCACTCACCCAAAGTTGCTGCGATGACCGCGAATCCGGCCGCGGGCACGGTCGTCACCGAGATGAACACGCCGATCAACGCCGCCGACTTGGCGGTCACCAGCGACAACATGCCCGCCGCGCCCGCGAGCAAGGCGACAACCAAGGAAAACGGCCCGACCTCATAGATGAAGTCGACATTGGGCAAGTTCGACACGCTGGTCAGCTTGATCCAGCCGAGCTTCTCCCACGCCAACGTGGCGAACAGGGTGACCACCATCGCCACCGGGAACCCGACCGCCAACGCGATCGCCGATCGCCGCGCGAGCCGAAAGTCCCTGCGCACCAAGCCCACTGCGAAGGCGGCCAATGGACCGAACTCCGGCCCGACCACCATCGCACCGACCACGGTCACCGGCGAATCGGTGGCAACGCCGATCGCGCCGAGCAGGCACGCGATGGTGAGGAAGGCGACGAAGGTGGAGTTGAGCGTCGACTCTTCCTTCGTCTGCGCGAGCAGCTCTTCCCACACCACCGCATCGGTCGGATCGCCGGGCGCGGCCTCGACCGCCCGGTCTCCCGCCTCGGACAGCACGGTTTCGACAGGTCCGAGCGTGATGCCACCGGACTTGCACATGCCGAGTTCGGTCAGATCGGCGAGCACCTCGTTGGCGGCCTCGCGCGCCACATCGGCTTGCACCAGGTCACCGGCAGGCTCCACCGCGACGCCGCGCGCCAGCGTCACATGGGTGACGCCGACGTTCGCGGCGAGCACGGCCAGCACCTTGTCGGTCTGTTCGGGCGGGCTGATCATGCGCAGATGCAGCACGGATTCCCCTCGTGGTCAGCGTCGCCCGGCAGGGTTGACGGATCGAACTGTCCAAAAGGTACCGTTTGCGCGGGTTTCCGTGCGCGTTGTCGCCGTCGCGTCGCCGTCGAGGTAGGCCTGCACGCCCTACGCGCCGACCCTCGCCTACGCGTCGACGTTGCGGCCCTCGGATCTGCCAACACGCGCACCAACGCCAGCGCGCCTGCCTTGTGCGCTCCGGGTCCGCCAGCGCGCCCTACACGCCGCCCCTACGCGTCGGCCTTGTCGCCCTTCGCTTCTGGCTTCGCGCCCTTCTCACCCTTCGGTGCAGGCTTGGCGTCCAGTCCGGCTTCCTTGCGCTGCTGCTCGGTGATCGGCGCGGGCGCGTCGGTCAACGGGTCGACGCCGCCGCCGGTCTTCGGGAACGCGATCACCTCGCGGATCGAATCCAGCCCGGCGAGCAGCGCGACGATCCGGTCCCAGCCGAAGGCGATGCCGCCGTGCGGCGGTGCGCCGAAAGCGAAGGCGTCCAACAGGAATCCGAACTTGTCCTGCGCCTCCTCCTGGCTGATGCCCATCACCTTGAAGACGCGCTCCTGCACATCCCGGCGATGGATACGGATGCTGCCGCCGCCGATCTCGTTGCCGTTGCAGACGATGTCGTAGGCGTAGGCGAGCGCGGCACCGGGGTCGGTGTCGAAAGTGTCGACGGACTCCGGCTTCGGCGACGTGAACGCGTGATGCACCGCCGTCCACGCCGAATGACCAAGGGCCACATCGCCACTGGCGGTCGCCTCGGCAGCGGGCTCGAACAGCGGCGCGTCCACGATCCACACGAACGCCCATGCGTTCTCGTCGATCAGTCCGACCTTGCGGGCGATCTCGCCGCGCGCCGCGCCGAGCAGCGCACGCTGCGCCTTCGCCGGACCTGCCGCGAAGAACACACAGTCACCGGGCACCGCGCCGACATGCTTTGCCAGCCCGTCCCGTTCGGCGTCGCTCAGGTTCTTGGCGACCGGGCCGCCGAGCGTGCCGTCCTCGTTGATCAACACGTACGCCAAGCCCTTGGCGCCGCGCTGCTTGGCCCACTCCTGCCACGCGTCGAGCTGACGCCGCGGCTGGCTCGCGCCACCGGGCATCACGACCGCGCCGACATACGGCGCCTGGAACACCCGGAACGGGGTGTCCTTGAAATACTCTGCGCACTCGGTGATTTCGATGCCGAACCGCAGGTCCGGCTTGTCGGAACCGAAGCGGCGCATGGCTTCCGCGTAGGTCATGTGCGGGATCGGGGTGGTGATCTCGTAGCCGATCAACTTCCACAGCGCCACCAGGATCTGCTCGGCGAGCAAGATCACATCTTCCTGGCGCACGAAGCTCATCTCGATGTCGAGCTGAGTGAACTCGGGCTGGCGGTCGGCGCGGAAGTCCTCGTCGCGGTAGGCGCGCGCGATCTGGTAGTAGCGCTCGATGCCACCGACCATCAGCAGCTGCTTGAACAGCTGCGGGCTCTGCGGCAGCGCGTAGAAGCTGCCCGGCTGCAGGCGCGCGGGCACCAGGAAGTCGCGGGCGCCTTCCGGCGTGGACCGGGTCAGCGTCGGCGTCTCCACCTCGACGAACTCGTGGTTCGCCAGCACGGCACGCGCGGCCGCGTTCGCCTTCGACCGCAGCCGGATCGCCTGCGCCGGGCCTTCGCGGCGCAGGTCGAGGTAGCGGTACTTCAGCCGCGCCTCTTCGCCGGGCTGCTCGTCGAGCTGGAACGGCAGCGGCGCGCTCTCGTTCAGCACCTCGAGCTGCGTGACGTTCACCTCGATGGAGCCGGTCGGCAGGTCCGGGTTCTCGTTGCCGTCGGGCCGCTGCTCCACCACACCGGTGACGAGCACGCAGTATTCGGCACGCAGCCGGTGCGCCTGCTCGGCGGGCTCGCCCTCGCGGAACACCGCCTGCGCCACACCCGACGCGTCGCGCAGATCAATGAAGATCACGCCACCGTGGTCGCGCCGCCTGGCCACCCAGCCGGTGAGGGTGACGGTCTGACCGGCGTGCTCGCTTCGCAGCGAACCAGCCAAGTGGGTGCGCAGCACAGGGTTCCTTTCGACGACTCCGGCACCGGCACGATATGACCAGGTGCGGTCCCATCGTAGTGAGACACATCCGCCGAGAGGAAACCGATCCAGCCAGACCCGTGCCAAGCTGTATCGGCTGGGTATGTCCGAGGCGTAGCAACAACGAGAAAGCGACGACGATGACCTTCAACGAAGGCATGCAAATCGATCCGGACGCCGTCAGTTCCGGGGGTGGACCCGGGCGGGGCGGCAAGATCGCACTCGGTGGCGGCGCAGGCGGGCTCATCGTGCTGGTTATCGCGCTGCTGCTCGGCGGCGACCCCGGTTCGCTGCTCGGCGACCTCACCGGTGCCCAGGATCAGCAGCAGACCCAAACCGCCCCCGCAGGCACTCCGTCGCACTGCAAGACCGGCGCCGACGCCAACAAGTACGTGGACTGCCGCATCGCCTTGACCACCCAAAGCCTGCGCGCGGTCTGGACCGACCAGCTGCCCAAGCAGACGGGCAAGAAGTTCGCCAACCTGACCGTGCGACTGTTCTCCGGCGCCGTCAACACCGGTTGCGGGCAGGCATCCAGCGCGGTGGGTCCGTTCTACTGCCCGGCCGATCGCAACGCATACTTCGACACCACCTTCTTCCAGGAGCTGGTCGACCGATTCGGCGCGAGCGGCGGTCCACTCGCCCAGGAATATGTGGTGGCGCACGAGATCGGCCACCACATCCAGAACCAGCTCGGCACTCTCGGCCGGGCACAAGACGATCCGCGCGGACCCGAATCCGGTGCGGTGCGCACCGAACTGCAAGCCGACTGCTATGCGGGCATCTGGGCGTACTTCGCAGACAAGACGCCCGCGCCGGGCGCCAACCAGCCCTTCCTGAAGCCGCTGTCGGACAACGATATTCGCGACGCACTCTCGGCCGCGTCGGCAGTCGGCGACGACCGCATCCAGAAAGCATCGACGGGCCGGGTGAATCCCGAAGCCTGGACGCACGGTTCGTCGGAGGAGCGGCAGAAGTGGTTCCTCGCCGGCTACAAAACCGGCCAGATCAAGTCCTGTGACACGTATTCCGCGCCGGACTTGAAGAACCCGCCCGCACTGCGCTGACCTTTCGGCGGGCACCTCGAATCTTTCTGCCGCACCCCGTCATAACGCTGCAGCACTGAAATAATAGGTGTCACAGCGATAGTCGACGTCGACAGTTTCGGCGCTGTACTGATCGAGGACGGACAACCCGTACCGTCGACGGGCACGCTAGAGCGGCAAAGAGAGTGGATGATGCGCGGAACGAAAACGGTACTGCTGGTTGTCTTGCTGATGTTCGCGGGCGGTGGCGCAATGGCCGCCGCAAGCCCGGAACCCGACCAGCCGACCTCCAACCCCGACGTGGCGGCAACACCCCTGTTCACACTGACCACCTTCCCGAACGCTTGGCACCCCAAGCGTGATCTCGGCCCGCAACTGCAGATATTCAGTGACGGCCGAGCCGTGAAGTACGTCGACGCGCGCGCCAACGGCCACCTCCCCCGCGAAGCACTCGACGCGGCAATCGCCGAGACGAAGTCCCTCGCCACCGTAGATTTCGGCGATCCAACAGTCACCGACCAAGGCAGTCAGATCATCGACTACATGCCGCAATCACCGGACCAGGAAGCCCACCTGGTGATCTACGCCCCCGACTTCACCACCGGCCTCACCGACGAACAGATCGCCGCCCGCACCCGTTTCCACAACCTCTACCGCACCCTCCTCGACGCCTTCATCCACGACTGACCAGTCCGCGACAACGCGTCCACCTCGCGTGACAGCGGGAACACGTCGCCACGCGCGCCACAGTTCCCGGCGCGCGAGGAGGAGCGCCACGGGTGCGGGGTTCCACGATCCAAGACTCGGATCCGCACTCGTTCTGTGGATTTGCACTCGTTCCGGGCTGCCAGAAGGGGTGCGAATTCACAGAACAAGTGCGGATCCACAGGAGCGGTTCGGATTTCGACGTTGAGCCGGGGGCTGGCCGCGGTTGCCGGTCTCCGGGGCGCCAGCGATCCCGGTATGTGGGATCACCGGGGTGGTTGCGCGCCGAGTGGGAACTGGTGGCGGGGGCTACTCGCGCGATGCCGCCACCAGTTCCCAGTGATCAACCGACCAACTCCACAACCGGTGTGCACGCACACTAGGAGCGCGGATTTCGGTGTTGCGGCGGGGCAAGCCCGCTGGCGCTCACCTCGGGGAACCCTGCGATCCCGGCATGCGGAACCACAGAGGCTGGTTCCTGGTCGAGGGGGCACTGGTGGCGGGGGCTACTCGGCCGATGCCGCCACCAGTGCCCCATCATCAACCGACCAACTCCGGAAGGGTGCGAAACCGCAAGCGGGGCATACATTTCGGCTCCCTACTGGGGCCGCTGATGCCGGATAGTCCCTGGTACGTGCGATTTTGATGACACCGCTCCATCGGTCAACGCGAGCTGGTTGCCGACCCCACCCTGCCGCTGGAACTGGTACGTCCACCACCCGACCGCACACGACGACAGCCTGGCCCGAGCCAACTTTCACTGCTCGAGCCAGTAGCCCTCGCTGCTCAAGCCCATCGCCCCTCACGAACTCGAGCCGATCACCCCGTCAGTCGACTCCGTGCCCTCGCCGCCCGAGCGCACTGCCCTCGCTGCTCGACCCACCACCTACGCCGCTCGAACCCATCGCCCGCGCCGCCCCGACCCATTGCCCCCTATCGCTCAAGCCCATCATCCTCGCCGCCCGAACCCATCGCCCCCAGCCGCTGGAACTCGTACATCCACCACCGGACCGCAAACGACGACGGCCCGGCCCGACTCAACTTTCACCGCTCAAGCCAGCTGCCCCTCGCTGCTCGAACCCATTGCCCCTCACCACTCGAACCCGCTGCCCCGTCGCTCGATTCACTGCCCGTCGCTCGAGCGCACTGCCCTCAACGCCCGAGCCCATCACCCCCATCGCCAGAGCCAATCACCCTCACGGCCTGAGCCCACTGCCCCCGTCGCTCAAGCCCATGCCCCCGCTGCTCAAGCAACTCAACCCTCGCCACGCAAGCCAGGCCGTACTCGTCCGTCAGAACTGATCCTGCTGATAATCAGAGCTGACAATCTCATCAGAGTGCGTCGCACCGATCACACCAGGCGTGGACTCGCCGGTGAGAGCGTCATTGCCCGTGGCACTTTGGTACGGCTGCACGGTCCGCGAGCGGTCTTCCTCATTGTTGCGCGCGCCCGAGTCACTCGAGCCCATCACGCCCGTCGCTCAAGCCACCCAACCTCGTCGCTCGAGCCACTCAACCTCGTTGCTCGAGCCACCCAGCCCTCACTCGAGCCAGGCTGTACTCATCCCGTCAGAACTGATCCTGTTCATAGTCAGAGCTGACAATCTCATCCGAGTGGGTTGCGCCGATCACATCGGGCGTGGACTCTCCCAGTGGGCCGGTGAGATCGTCGTTGCCGGTGGCACTTTGGTATGGCTGCACGGTGCGGGCGTGCTCTTCCTCGTCGTTGCGCGCGCCTGCGGCGCCGGGGGCGCCGCCCATGAAGCTGCTGCCTGCGCCTGCCGTTGTGGTGCCGGGGGTGCCGGTTGTGCCTGGGCCGAACGTTGTGCTGCCTGGTACGCCGGGCATGCCGCTGATCGGGCGTACGGGCGACATGGAGCCGGGGACGCCGGTGACGCTCGGCACCTTCGGGATCGACGGGCTACCCGTCGTTCCGGGCCTGCCACCGGTGCCGGTCGGACTGCCTGAGCGGCTCGGGCTGCCGAACAGGCCACTGCTCGGCGAGCCGCTGTGGGTCGAGCTCGGGCTGCTCGAGGTCGACGCGGTCGTGGTCGACGGCGTGCCTGTACTGGACGAATTGAGGCCTGCGGTCTGTGTCGCGGTATCCGACGCGGCGGACTGCGCCTGCTCGAGGATCGGCTGACCGACGTTCTGCGCCAACGCCTGTGCGACTTCCTGCGGCGCAGGCCCACCGCCCGGTGCGACCAACTGCTGCACCAGGCCACTCAGCTCGCCTGTCTTGCCCGACAGATCACCGCGGGTGGCGTTGACGATGCCGACGGCCTGGCCGAGATGCTCGGTGGCGGACGCCATCAGCGTGGCCTGCGCGGGCGGCGTCAGGATCACCGGCGCGAGCGCGGTCGCCTGGGTGGCGAACGACGATGCGACACCGAGCAATTGGGCGTTGCCCTGTTGCACCACCGCGGCGGCGCGCTGGGTGAGTTCGGAGATGTCGATGCCGCGCTGACTGGTCTCCTGGCCTTCGGTGTTGGCCTTCTGGCTGGCGGCCTGCGCGCTGCGGGAGGCTTGGCTCTGCCACAGTTGCTCGACGGTGGTCATGCTGCCCTTGCCGACCGTCATGGCCATGTCGATGACCTTGGAGGACTGGCTCAGGATCGCCGTCGGGTCGAGCGCGCCGATGATGCCGGTGCCGAAGCTGCTCAGCAGGCTGAGGATCGGCTGCATCAGCACGTCGACGCCGGGCAACGCGGGCACGGCGACGCCCTGCATCAGCGCGGCAACCGGGTCGGCGGGCAGTGCGGGCAGCGAGGTCGGGATCGCGGCCTGCGCCTGGTTGATCGCGGCGGACACCGAGGTCGGCGCGCCGCCGAGGGCGCCGTTGAGCACGCCTTGAGCGTGGTCGACGGTGCCCTGCGCGGCCTGGGCAATCGGAGCGGCCGCGTGCTGAACGTTGCCGAGCAGCGCCGAAACATCGGAAGGGACACCGGAAATGACCGAGGTGTCCGGCGCGGGGTTACCGCCGAGTCCCGGCAATCCGCCCGGCATGGTGCCAACCGCGTTGTGCTGGTCCTCGCTGATCTTGCGGGCCAGCACGAACTCCGGCGGCTCGATCGGCGGCAGATCCTCGGGCACCTGCCCGAGCGGCAGGTCGATGACCGCCTGGTTCTGCATCGAGTCCATCACGGCCTGCTGACCGATCGCGACGTTCTGGTCGGCGGCGTGCGCCATCGCGTGTTCTTCGGGCGCGATCACGCCGGTGTCGAGCGGCTTCACAGCGCACCCCCTAGCGAGGTGATCGAACCGGCGTTGACCCCGTCGGTGACGTCGTACGCCGCGGCGGCGCTGAACGCGGACTCCGACAACTTGGCATACTTCGCGGACAGGTCGTTGATGTCTTTTGCCTGCAATACCTGAGCTGCGGCGAACATCGCCAAATAGTCGACACCGATCAATCCGAACACCGGCACGAGTGCCGAGACGTTCTTGACCGCGTCGAAATTACCCGCCCCCGCAAGATCACCGGCGATGCCCGCGTTCGTGGCGGCGAACGCCCGGACCGCGTCGGTCTCTACCGAGAGATCACTCATCGAGTTGCCCCCCAAATCGTCGTGCACATCAGTGTCGTGAACTTCTTCGTCGTCACCATCTGCCCATGCCGAACGGCATGGCCGCTTCGGTTGGGCTCAATATAGCGGACGGTACCGGCAAGTTTCGAGCCTATGACGACGTTCTGGCAGGGACTACGGCAGGAATAACAGCATCTCGACTCGCCGAGCGGTTGCGGCCCGGCAAACAAACTGGAACGCGTTGCAAATTAGAACAAGTTCTATATTCTCGACGGCATGAAGGTCGCAGTCACCGGCGCAGCCGGCTACCTTGGCACGAACCTGCTCCGCCTGCTCGTCGCGCGCGGCCACGAGGTCACCGCCATCGATCGCGTGGTGCCGCAGGCAGCCACCGAGCCGAACGTCACCTGGGTGAGCGGCAACGTGCTCGACCAAGCGTCGATGCGGGAAACATTGGCAGGCGCCGAGATCGTCTACCACCTCGTCGCGGTGATCACCCTCGCGGAGAAGAACGACCTCGCCTGGAAGGTGAACACCGAAGGCGTGCGCGTGGTCGCCGAGGCCGCGCTCGAGGTCGGCGCGCGCCGCATGGTGCACGCCAGCTCGATCCACGCGTTCAACCAGTACCGCTGCGGCGGACGAATCGACGAGACCGCCCCGCGCTCCACCGACACCACGCTGCCCGTCTACGACCGCTCCAAATGGGCAGGCGAGATCGCCCTGCGCGCGGTGATCGACAAGGGTCTCGACGCCGTGCTCTGCAACCCGACCGGCGTGTTCGGCCCACTCGACTACAGCAAGCCACTCTCCCGCATCAACCGCACCCTCAAAGACGCTGCCAACGGCCGCATTCCGGCGATGATCGGCGGCGGCTTCGACCTCGTCGACGTGCGCGACGTCGCCGAAGGACTGATCCTGGCAGGCGAGCACGGCCGCACCGGCGAGAACTACCTGCTCGGCGGCGAGATGATCTCGATGCTCGACCTGTGTCGCCTGGCCGCGGGCCACGGCGGCAAGAGGGGCCCGAAGTTCGCCATCTCCCCCAAGCTCGTCGCGGGCGCGATCCCGGTGCTCGCCCCGATCGGCAAGCTCTTCAATTCCGATATCGTCTCGAAAGCCGCACTGGGCGCCCTGATTTCGGCCCCGCTCGTCGATCACGCCAAGGCCGAAAGCGAACTCGGCTACTGCCCGCGCCCCACCGACGACACCGTCCGCGACCTGGTTGCCTTCTTCGCCGACCCGACCGCTATGACCCCGCCGGACACTCGACAGATTGCTTGACCCACCGACCTCACGGGGCGCCGGGCGGGAAGCACTGGTTCGCAATGAAATTCCGACGATGGCGCCGAAACACATCGTTGAGCTCCTTGCGGAACGCCAGCGGCGCCTCGTTGACGTCGATGAGTCCCAGCTCGACCTGTTCCTGCACCACCAGCGCCGCCTCGGTCGCCGCTGCGGCGCTGAGCACCGCGGCGAATTCCTTGGAGATGACGGTCCCGTTGGCCAACTGTTTGGGCGCGGAGATGCGCGTCGGCACCGAAATCGGGGTGATCACCGGCACGCCGTTCTGCAGGAAACCGAAGGCGATCGGAACGCATTGCGTCTGTTGACTATTGGCCCCGAGATCACGGAAGACGAACGCCGTCGGACTGAACCTCGGCATCGCCGAGGCCGGCGTCGGCGCGGGCGCACCGCCCGACGGCGCGGGTGCAGGCGCCTCCTCGGCGGGCGCGTCGCCGGACGAGGACCCACCCGACGGTGGCGGATTCGACGTCTCCTCGACGACAGTCACGTCGGTCCCGGATGTCTCGGCGGTGCCTGTCTCCGGATTCACCGTCACCGTGCCGACGACCTCGCCGCCCGCGTCGACGACCACACCGATGGCTCCGCCACCGCCACCACCCGAATCGCCGCCCGTCGAACCACCGCCGGAATCGCCGCCGCCGCTCCCACCGCCACTGAATCCCCCGCCGCTTCCCCCGCTCCCCGAGCTGAATTCCTCGACGACCGTGACGCCATCGATGTCTTCCTCGTCACCCTCTTCCGCCGCTTCGGTTTTCGGTGTGAGGTCATCGTCGTTCTCGTCGGCCATCATCCGAGAATATGCCGGTCACACCGGCTTTTTCGGCGAACTCCGCAGGTTGGGGCGAAGACCGGACCGCGAGCACCACTTGCGCCCTTATGGGAACACATGTTCGACTGGAGGGGTGCGGTGGCAAAACCAAACCCTGGATGCCGACGACGGCGCCCTGCCCGGGCTGACCCGGGCCGGGTTGACGCGCACCGTGCAGACACCGGAATTCGAGGGCATCACCTTTCACGAGGTGCTGTGCAAGAGCGCGCTGAACAAGCTGCCGGAGAATTCGGCGATGTCGTTCCAGTGGACGATCAATCCGATGCGCGGTTGTTCGCACGCCTGCCGGTATTGCTTCGCCAGGCCGACGCACGAGTATCTGGATCTGGACGCGGGCCGCGATTTCGATTCGCAGATCGTGGTGAAGACGAATATCGCCGCGGTGCTGCGCAAGGAGCTGGGCAGGCGGTCCTGGCATCGCGAACCGGTCGCGCTCGGCACCAACACCGATCCGTATCAGCGGGCCGAGGGGCGATACCGGTTGATGCCGGGCATCATTCGCGCGCTCACCGATTCGGGAACGCCGTTCTCCATCCTCACCAAGGGCACGCTGCTGCGCCGGGATCTGCCGCTGCTGACCCTGGCCGCGCGCGAGGTGAAGGTGAGTCTCGCGGTGTCGATCGCCATCTTCGACCTCGATTTGCATCGCAGTCTCGAGCCGGGCACACCGTCGCCGAAGGCGAGGCTGGAGCTCGTCCGTGCGCTGTCGGACGCGGGGTTCGAGGTGAATGTGCTGGTGGCGCCGGTCATTCCCTATCTCACCGACGGCAAGGCGCACCTGGACGGGCTGTTCGGCGCGATCGCCGAGGCCGGGGCGCACTCGGCGGTCGCGTTTCCGATGCATCTGCGCGGCAGCACCAGGGGCTGGTTCCTGAACTGGCTCGGCGAGCACCATCCCGCGCTGCTCCGGCGCTATCGCCAGCTCTACGGCCGCGGCGCGTACGTGCCGCCCGAGTATTCGACCTGGCTACGCGGCCGCCTCGATCCGCTGCTCGAACGGCACGGCCTGACACCGGAAAAACCGGCCGAACCGGAGACACAACCGGAAAGTCCGCACGCCGCCGACCCGCAGCTGGCATTGTTCGCCTGACGCCTGAACCGGCAGTTCTTGTGGAACCGCACATATCGGGCGGACGCACCGCGTGGTGCGGAGTAGTTTGGCGATGGCACCCTCTCATCGACGAGGAAGTGAAGCAGGCACATGGTTTCGCACCACAATGATGTCGGCACTACCCAAAACGATGCCGGCGCAGCGAAATTGGAAAAGGTCGTCATTCGGTTCGCCGGAGACTCCGGTGACGGCATGCAGCTGACCGGTGATCGTTTCACGCACGAAGCGGCCGCGTTCGGCAACGACCTCGCCACCCAGCCCAACTTTCCCGCCGAGATCCGGGCGCCACAGGGCACGTTACCTGGTGTTTCGTCGTTCCAGATCCAGATCGCCGACTACGACATTCTCACCGCAGGCGATCAGCCCGACGTGCTCGTCGCGATGAATCCGGCGGCGCTGAAGGCGAACCTGGAGGATCTGCCGCGCGGCGCCACCGTGATCGTGAACACCGACGAGTTCACCAAGCGCAACCTCTCGAAGGTCGGCTACCCCGCCGACCCGCTCGGCGACGACACGCTGTCCGACTTCGTGGTCCATCGCGTCCCGATGACCTCGCTCACGCTTGGCGCCACCGAATCCACCGGCGTCGGCAAGAAAGACGGGCAGCGCGCGAAAAACATGTTCGCGCTCGGGCTGCTGTCCTGGATGTACGGGCGGCCGATCGGCGGCACCGAACAGTTCATGCGGGAGAAGTTCGCGGCCAAGCCGGAGATCGCCGAGGCCAATGTGCTGGCGTTCCGCGCAGGCTGGAATTACGGCGAGACCACCGAAAGTTTCGCAACCACCTACGAAATCGCGCCTGCGAAGCTGCCCGCAGGTACCTATCGGCAGATCACCGGCAACACCGCGCTCGCCTACGGTCTGGTCGCAGCAGGCCAGCTCGCCGGGCTTCCGGTTTTTCTCGGCACCTATCCGATCACGCCCGCCTCCGACATCCTGCACGAGCTGAGCAAGCACAAGAACTTCGGCGTCACCACCTTCCAAGCCGAGGACGAGATCGCCGGAATCGGTGCGGCACTCGGCGCTTCGCTCGGCGGCGCACTCGGCGTCACCAGCACGTCCGGGCCGGGGCTCGCGCTCAAGAGCGAAACCATCGGCCTCGCAGTGATGACCGAGTTGCCGCTGCTGGTGATCGACGTGCAGCGCGGCGGGCCGTCCACCGGCCTGCCGACCAAGACCGAGCAGGCCGATCTGCTGCAGGCACTGTACGGGCGCAACGGCGAATCGCCGGTCGCGGTGCTCGCGCCGCGCTCCCCCGCCGACTGCTTCGCCACCGCGGTGGAGGCGGCCAGGATCGCACTCACCTATCGCACGCCGGTGCTGCTGCTGTCCGACGGTGCGATCGCGAATGGTTCTGAGCCGTGGTCGATTCCGCGTGTCACCGAGCTCGCGCCCATCGATCCGGCATTCGAACCCGACGGGGACGACGCGGATCCGTTCCAGCCTTACGCGCGCGATCCGGAAACCCTGGCCAGGCCGCTCGCGGTGCCGGGCACCAAGGGGCGCGCGCATCGGATCGGTGGGCTGGAGAAGGCCGATGGCAGCGGCAACATCTCCTACGATCCGGTCAACCATGAACTCATGGTTCGGTTGCGCCAGGCCAAGATCGACGGAATCGCCGTGCCCGACATCGAAGTCGACGACCCGGACGGCCGCGCCGAGCTGCTGCTCATCGGCTGGGGCAGCTCCTACGGGCCGATCGGTGAGGCCTGCCGCAGGGCTCGACGACGCGGGGTGCCGGTCGCCCAGGTGCACCTGCGTCATCTGAACCCGTTGCCCGCCAACCTCGGTGCGGTGCTGCGCCGGTATCGCACCGTGGTCGCGCCGGAGATGAACGGCGGCCAGCTCGCCATGCTGCTGCGGGCGAAATACCTGGTCGAGGTGCAGCCGTGGACGAAGATCGCGGGCACCGCGTTCTCCGCGCAGGAACTCGTCGGAGTCATCGACGCCGCGCTGGACGGGTCGATCGAGGACATGGAACACGACAAAGCCTTCGCCGCTCGCGCGCAGGCTGTCTATCGGACTGGGGGCAACGAATGACCATCATGGAAACCTCGCTTGTCGGCACAGATCTCGGCCTGACCGGGCTGTCGGGGGTCCCCGCGGCCGACGGTCCACAGAAGGCGAAAGACTTCACCTCCGACCAGGAGGTGCGCTGGTGCCCCGGGTGCGGTGATTACGTCATCCTCGCCACCGTGCGCGGCTTCCTCGCCGAGCTCGGATTACGCAGGGAGAACCTGATGTTCGTGTCCGGGATCGGCTGCTCCAGCCGGTTCCCGTACTACCTGGAGGCCTACGGCATCCACTCGATTCACGGGCGCGCGCCCGCCATCGCCACGGGTCTCGCGGTGACGCGGCCTGACCTGTCCGTGTGGGTGGTGACCGGCGACGGTGACGCGCTGTCCATCGGCGGCAACCATCTCATCCACGCGCTGCGCCGCAACGTGAACATGACGATCCTGTTGTTCAACAACCGGATCTACGGCCTCACCAAGGGCCAGTACTCGCCGACCTCGGAGCAGGGCAAGATCACCAAGTCGACCCCGATGGGCTCGGTGGACCACCCGTTCAACACACTGTCGATCGCGCTCGGCGCCGAAGCCACCTTCGCCGCACGCGCTTTGGACTCCGACCGGGCCGGGCTGACCGAGGTGCTACGCGCCGCCGCCGAGCACCGCGGCACCTCGTTCGTCGAAATCCTGCAGGACTGCCCGATCTTCAACGACGGTTCCTTCGACGCGCTGCGGCGCGACAACGCCGCCGACCATCTGGTCCCGCTGCATCACGGCCAGCCCATCCGGTTCGGCGCCGACAATGAATTCGCGGTCGTGCAAAGCGGTTTCGGCTTGGCCGTGGTGCGCGCCGACACCGTGGCGGAGTCCGACATCGTGGTGCACGACGCCTACGCCGACAACCCCGAGTACGCCTACGCGCTCTCTCGCCTCTCCGACCAGTCCCTGGACCACGTCGTCACCGGCATCTTCCGCAGTGTTGCCCGCCCCACCTACGACGACGGTGTCCGCACCCAGATGACCACCGCTCGCGAACGCAAGCCGCTCGAGGAGAACTCGCTGCAGAACCTGCTGAACGGCCCGGAAACCTGGACGGTCAGTTAGGGCCGCGCACGCCGAGTCGACACCCGTGCGTGTGCCAAAAGGTGTGCGGCTGAGGCGGATCAGGAACGCTTGGCGAAGCCGAGGTCGACGACGGCATCGCGTTCCTGGGTGAGTTCGGCGACGCTGGTGTCGATTCGGGTGCGGGCGGCGGCGTCGATGTCCAGGTCGGGGACGATCGTGTAGGTGCCGTCGGCGCAGGTGACGGGGAATGAGCTGATCAGGCCCTCGGGAACGCCATAGGAGCCGTCGGAGGGGACCGCCATGGAGACCCATTCGCCAGGTGCGGTGCCGCGGAACCAGTCGTGGATGTGGTCGAGGGCGGCGCTCGCGGCGCTGGCCGCCGAGGACGCGCCGCGCGCCTGGATGATGGCGGTGCCGCGCTGCTGCACGGTCGGAATGAAAACGTCGGTGACCCAGGCGGGGTCGTCGATCAGATCGAGGGCCGGACGTCCGTCGATAGTGGCGTGCGCGATGTCTGGGAACTGGGTCGCGGAATGGTTGCCCCAGACGGCGACGCGGGCAATGTCGGCGGCGGGCGCGCCGGTCTTCTTGGCCAGCTGCGCGATCGCGCGATTGTGATCAAGGCGCGTCATCGCGGTGAAACGCGCCGCAGGCACGTCGGGGGCGTTGCTCATCGCGATGAACGCGTTGGTGTTGGCCGGGTTACCAACCACGAGCACCTTCACGTCGTCGGCGGCACTGGCGTTGATCGCGGCGCCCTGCGCGGTGAAGATCGTCCCGTTGGCGGCCAACAGATCCGACCGCTCCATCCCTGCCGTCCGCGGTCGCGCGCCCACCAGCACCGCGACGTTCGCACCCGAAAACCCTTGCCACGGATCGTCACTGATGTCGATGGACTCCAGCAGCGGAAACGCGCCGTCCTCCAACTCCATCGCCACCCCCTCCAGCGAGGCGACCGCGGCCGGGATCTCCAACAGCCGCAGCCGCACCGGCGTCTCCGGACCGAGCATCGCCCCCGACGCGATCCGGAACAGCAGGCCATAAGCGATTTGCCCCGCCCCACCGGTCACGGCAACGGTCACAGGCGCGGTCCGAGCAGCGGTACTCACGACTAACTCCTTGCAGTAGACGGACTCCCGCCCCAACCCTATCGACTCCCATCGCGCCCGAATCCCCGCGGTGAGCAACGCGACAGTGAACACCCCCGCACCTCGCAGATCCAGCCAACGAGTGGCACACCACGGAGAGGTCTTCTCGCACTTTGCCGCAGCCATGTACCACTCGTGAGCCGGACTCCCCGGCCGAACCACCCCTTCTGGAGTTGGTCGGCTGATCACGGGGTACTGGTGTAGGCATCGCGCGGGAAGCCACCTGCACCAGTACCCTCTCGGCCTGTTTCCATCCTGAGCGAGACCTCGCAGCGCGACATATCCCAGACCACGCCGGAGGTCGGTGGGTGCGCCGTCGCAGGTGGCCTATGTGGTCAGCCGAGGGCGGCGACTTCGCGGTCGGTGAGGACGATCGGGGAGACGTAGTCCTTGGTGCGGGCCATTTGGACGGCACGGTAGAGGGGGCGTTCGGCCAGGCCTGCGTCGCGGGCTTCGGCGCGCAACTGCTGGACCAGCATGGCCGAGACCGCGACGGCGGCGGCGAGTTGGCTGGCGGCGAGGGCGTCGGCCAGGCGCCGCAGGCCGAGCAGGTGCATTTCGCGGCCGCTGCCCGCGTCGGTGTACATGGCCAGCGGGACGACCTGGGAGATCTCGCCCGCGGTGACCCGGAGCACGATCCGGCTGAGCCGGGCCGGGAAGATCAGCACCTCGACGCCGGTGGCCGCGGCGATCTCCACCTGCCGCTCGCCGAACACCCGGCGCGCATGAATGATGGTGCCCGACAACCACATTCGCCGTCGCCGCAACGCGACCGCATAGCCGACGGTCGGCGCACCGACCACCACCCCGACGAGCACCGCGATCGGCCAGCTCGCCACGGTCGCCGTCAACAGCGCCGACCCGATCCCGACGCCCGCGGCGGCCAACGCCAACCGCCGCAACATCGGCGCGTACATCTCGGGTGCCACGAGATCGAGTCCAACGGGATCCGTCTGCTGCCCACCAGAATTCGCCTGCACTGGCTCAACCCTCTCCGCAACCCCGCGCCACCTCGTGCGCGCAGAACGTTACCCCCACCACCAGCACCGCGGTGTACCTTTCCGTCTCCAACAACACACCGCCGCCTCACCCGCCCGTCGAGCAGCAACGAATGAGATATGCCGCGGCGAACATCAATGAGGCCGCCACCCCACTCCTCCAGCCGACGACGCGCGCCGTGACCATGCCTGCCCTCGAGTAGCGCTCCGCCACGTTCGGCTCGCCAACCGCCGACCTCAACGGCCGCCGTGCTGATCGGCCGCCGTCGCGGTCAGCCGCCATCGTGATCGGCCCCCGTCATGATCGGCCGCCATCACGGTCAGCCGCCATCACGGTCAGCCGCCATCACGGTCAGCCGCCATCACGGTCAGCCGCCATCACGGTCAGCCGCCATCGCGGTCAACCGACGTCGAGTGCATGAGACCAACGTCGATCAGCGACGGCCAACTTCGTTGAGACCAAGACGGCGCTGGCAGGCCCGAGTCAGGGTGCGGGCCGCCGGGCCTGTCTACGAGGAGACGTCGAGTGCTTCCCGGAGGGTGGTGATCACGTCGTCGAGGGGGATCTGACGTTGGTCGCCGGTTGCCATGTCTTTCAGGCCGATGGTGTTCTCGGTGAGGTCGCGGTCGCCGAGGACCAGGGTGAACTTGGCGCCGGAACGGTCGGCGGCTTTCATAGCACCCTTGACGCCGCGGCCGCCGTAGGCGAGGTCGACGCTGATGCCTGCCGCGCGCAGCAGGCCCGCGAGGACCACCAGGCGTTGCTGGGACGTTTCGCCGAGCGGCACACCGAAGACCTCGCAGCGCGCGGGGTCACCCGCGGACTTGCCCTCGGCTTCCAGCGCCAGCATGGTGCGGTCGACGCCGAGCCCGAATCCGATGCCGGACAACGGTTGTCCACCGAGCTGCGCCATCAGGCCGTCGTAGCGACCGCCGCCGCCGATGCCGGACTGGGCGCCGAGACCGTCGTGCACGAATTCGAAGGTGGTCTTCGTGTAGTAGTCGAGGCCGCGCACCATCCTCGGGTTCACCACGTACGGGACGCCGAGCGCGTCGAGGTGTCCGAGCACCTGCTCGAAGTGGGTCTTGGCGGATTCGGACAGGTGATCGATCATCAGCGGCGCGTCGGCGGTCATCGCGCGCACCTCTGGCCGCTTGTCGTCGAGCACGCGCAGCGGGTTGAGCTCGGCACGCCGCTTGGTTTCCTCGTCGAGCGGCAGCCCGAACAGGAACTCCTGCAACATTTCCCGATATTGCGGGCGACAGGTGTCGTCACCGAGTGAGGTGACCTCCAGCCGGAAACCTTCGAGCCCGAGGCTGCGGTACCCGGCGTCGGCGATCGAGATCACCTCGGCGTCGAGCGCGGGATCGTCGATGCCGATCGCCTCGATGCCGACCTGCTGCAACTGTCGATACCGCCCGGCCTGCGGCCGCTCGTACCGGAAGAACGGCCCGTTGTAGACCAGCTTCACCGGAAGCTGCCCGCGATCGAGCCCGTGCTCGATGACGGCCCGCATCACACCTGCGGTCCCCTCGGGGCGCAGCGTCACGCTGCGGTCGCCGCGATCGGGGAAGGTGTACATCTCCTTGCTGACCACGTCGGTGGACTCGCCGACGCCGCGCGCGAACAGCCCGGTGTCCTCGAAGACCGGCAGCTCGATATGCCCGTACCCGGCCAGTTTGGCGGCCCGAATCAAGCCGTCGCGCACCGCGACGAATTCGGCCGAGCCGGGCGGAACGTAATCCGGCACCCCCTTCGGGGCGGAGAAGCTGCTGGTCTTGGTCACGATGGTCCAGTTTCCACCATCGCGCCCGCTCGAGTCCAACCGGTTATGGCCAGCGGCCCGATCGCTCACCGACGACTGTGAGCCACACCGCTCTACTCGCCGCACTCCCAGCTCTCGTCGAGAGCATCACCAAGGGACGATCCGCTGGTCTGGCCACTGACGACACCACCCGGACGGTCAGCGCACCAGGGTGACGGTGACCTGGTCTACTTCAGCCCGGTCGATATTCCCGTCAGTGGTGTAAATGTCCCAGATGATGAGGAGGGTGGCGGGCCCGAGCCGGAATGGGAAGTACTCCGGCGTCGGAAGTGTGAACGCGTAGCGGCGCTCGGTGCCATCACAGGTCAGCATGTCCGGCCATTTCTCCGTGGTGCTGAACGCGCGGTGCTCGGTTGCGGAGTCGACTTGTTCCAACCAGCTGCTGCCGAAGAGTTTGCCCTGACCGCCGCGACAGGTGTAGTTGCCAGCGATCTGCACGCTGCCGTCGGCGTTGAGATGCTGGCTCGGGTCGGCAGTGATAACGGCTAGTGGCGGGTCCGCACCGACCGGGCCTGCAAGCGCGGCCACACCGGCGAACCCCATCGCGGTGGCGACAGCCAGTTCGATGATCCGATTCTTGCGCACGACTTTTCGGAGATATTCGACCATCATGGAAACTCCCTCTTGTGGAGGTTAGGAATTCGAAGGCGAAGATGTATCGGCAAGCGTAGCCACACTGTGTTCGTGTCCCGATCCCCCGAAAGTATGGTCATTGCGCAAATCGCTTGTGTTCCTATACTTCCCAAGATCGGAAAAGTCACCCGCAATTCTGGTGCCACCGAGATCGGGGGCAGCCGAACCCGAAAGCCGAGCAGTCTCTTTCGGTTTCACCATACGGTCGCCGGAAGGCACTGATCACAGGGCATTTCGAGGACGCAAAGACGGCTCGGAAAATCCGAGTTGCCTCGGTGCGGATAACTCGGAACAATAGTGCTCGGGGAGGAATCACGCAGTCGACTCCGTCGACGACTCTGCACAGAACAGAGGCTGCTCCTTGGGCTTCACGGACATACAACGAGAGTGAACATGGCGGGGGCAGCTAACAATCCGAATCCAGCACACGGCCTGGCAGGACTCGGAAGCCAGGGGCTCATCAAGATGGAGCCGGAAGTGGCGAGGACAGGTGTCATTCTGTGTCAGAACGCGATCGCCACCGTATTGGCGATCAGCGCGAAGTCCGTCGAAGTGTCTGCGCTGAAGCCCTTCAGCAATCTGGGCACCGGTGCAGAACTCGCCAGCAAGTTCTCCGGCAAAGCGCGCGACCTGACGAGCATCATGGCGCTGCACGTCAGGATTCTCAACGACCTTGCGGACGCCTTCAAGGCAGCGGCAAAAGCACACGAGGGAGCGGACGCCGCGTCCAGGCGTGAGTTCTACAAGCTCGCGATGCCGACCACGCCTGGCGATCTCGGCCCGAGCCCGACCCTTCCCGATCTGAGCAAACCGGGCAATGACTTCGACATTCTGCTCCACCTGCCTCCTAGCTATCAAAAGCGCGATGAGTTCGCCAATTTCAAAGGAGAGGTGGACAACTGGAACGTCGGACTCGAAACGCCCTCCGCCATCTCCTACGAACAGTACGCAGGACTGCCGCACTCGATCCGAACGGACTACATCACTTACGTGGCGGACAGCTGGATTCTGATGGCGAAGAAGTTGCGAGAGGGGTTCACGACGTTTCGCGAAGGCCTGAACAGCTTCGAAGGGCGCTGGGGCGGATACGGCAAAAAGCGAGCGGTAGCGGCAACGCAGAAGTATGCGGGGATGACCGAGCTGGTGGCACACGACGTCGGATGGATCGGCGCCAACCTGCGAGACGCCGCCGACTGGCTCGGGCGAACCCGGGCCCAAATGTTGACCGAGCTGTCGGCAAGCCGAGGCCCCGGCGGATGGCCCGACCCCACCGTGGATATCCGCCCACGCTTCTACCCGATCATCTCGGGTTCCTATAACCCCGGAGTCACCGCGTCGAGCACTGGTGTTCCGGTGCTGAAGCCGCCGGATAGCCCAGTGACTGGTGTCCCGGGTGCTCCCGGTCAGACAGGCAAGCCCAGCACGGGCAGGCCCGGCACGGGCGGGCGCCCCAAAGGCCTCCGGCCCGGCTCGCCGCTGCGCGATGCCGGACGGCGGCCCGCGCAAAACCTTCCTGGGCAACAGCCGGTTCCGAACCTTCCTGGGCAACAGCCGGTTCCGAGCCTCCCACCACCGGACGAGATCAGAACCGGCCCTGCGCGGCCAGGCAACCCAGGACTACCGACCGGCGGACCGCTGATCGAGCCGACTCCGCCGCGGCAGCCGAACGGCGAGCCGCTGACCAAGCCGATAACCCCAGGCATGCCACCGGGTCTGGATCAGCTGCTCCAAAATGCCCAGCGGGCAATACCACCGGAACTAAAGCCGACTGCTCCGGCGAGCGTCCACCCGGCGGCCGCTGATCCCGCAGGCCCAAAGCTCGGCGGACCTGGACCAGGCCCGGGCGGTGCTCCCGGTCCGGGTCTGCCGAACACCCCACTCGCGGAGGCACAATCGCGGTTGTTCCCCCGCGCAGGGCTGCCGACCACGCCAGTCGGCGCCGAGGTGGCCAACGCCGCGCGCACCGGAATGTCCGCGATGCCGGGCACTCCCGGCAGTCCGGGCGCCGCGGGTTCCCCCGGCGCAGGCCAAGACAAGGAGTACAAGCGCCTGAGCCACTTGGATTCCAAGGACAACCTCGACGAGGCGATGGGCGCGCCACAGTTGGTGTCGGAGCCAGTGGTGGGTGAATGAGCCGAACCTGGCACCTCAGCGACGTCGAATTCGTCTCGCTCTGGGAAGGTGTGACTGACGAGGCAGTGCCTGCACCGCTGGCCTTTTCGAGCCGGACACCGCGATATGACGACTATGTGCGCGAGATGTTCGACACGCGAGAACGCCTGCGCGCATCTCTCGATCCGGTTATAAACGTTGTGCTGCAGACCATTTCGCGGCCCGACATCGGCATCAACGCGTACGCGTACGATCCCCGGGATCCGCAGAATCCGAAGCGCTGCGTCCGGTTGCTCGGCGCTCGACGCGACGGGCGCGGCTATGTCACGAAGCAGCTGCCAGGCGAAACCCTATGGCACAGTGGCGGGTTCACCATCTTCGAGTGCGACGAGGTCGACCTCGCCGCTGCGGTGGTGCGGCAGCTGCCCGATGCCGCCGCAGGCCGGCGCACGGGCCTGCTGCTCCCCGTGCCGGACGACGACACGATGGACCATCGTTACGGCCGTTCCGATGTCCTCAGGTCGGTCGCGGACTCACCGGAACGTGCTGCCGCCGCATTCCTCGACGAACCGACGGCACTGCGCGGAACGATCGACATCATCCAAGGCCACTCGCTCTTCGGCCCACGTGGCATCACGGGACACACCATCACGTGGCGCGATGTCATCGATGACGGGCGCTATGCGATCACACCGGGCAATCACCCCACCGCCAATGGCGTGGACGCCAAGCGCCTCGCAGCGATGGTCGATACCGCTGTCGCCGAGGTGGTTCGGGCGATCGATGACGAACACGTCTAGCCCCGTTCATCGCTCGGCTGACCGGGGACCGCTCAGCGGCTCACCGCGCCCCGTTCCTCCTCGTCCCGCATAGGATTGCCTGATGGGAGGGCATGAACAAGAGATCCGGTTCTGTGCTGTCGACGGGTCACCGGTCGCGGCGGCGATCGTCGGCGCCGGGCCGCCGCTGGTACTGACCTCCTGGTGGACCGCCAACCTCGAGGTGAACTGGGCGGGTCCGCGATTTCGTACCTTCCTCAGCGGGCTCGCCGACCGGCACACCGTCATTCGCTACGACCGGATCGGTTCCGGTCTCTCTGCGGGGGCACGGACGACAGACGAGCTGAGCCACGAGTGGGAGGTGCACACGCTCCGTGCGGTGGTGGACGCCCTCGAGCTGGACCGATTCGATCTGCTCGGGATCTCGGAGGGCGGCGGAGTCGCCGCGAATTACGCCGACCAGCACCCGGATCGGGTCGGTCGGCTGGTCACCTTCGGCGCGTACGCCAACGGCGCGGCGGTGGCGTCGTCCGAGGTGCGCGCATCGCTGCTGAGCATGGTGCGCGCGCACTGGGGACTCGGGTCGCGGGTGCTCGCCGATGTGTGGGTGCCCGACGCCGACACCGACGAGCGAGCAGAGATCGCACAGAACCAGCGCGCCGCGGCCACACCGGAGACCGCCGCGGCCCTCTTGGAGTTGGCGTACCAGGTCGATGTGGGAAAAGTCTTCGAGCGGTTGACGATTCCGGTGCTGGTGATGCATCGGCGCGATGATCGGGCGGTCTCGTTCCGCAATGCCGTTGAGCTGGCGGGCCTTGTCCCCGGCGCTCGACTGCTGCCGGTGGACGGCTCCGCGCATCCGCCGTGGTACGGCCATGCCGGTTCGGTGGTCGCACCGATCCTGGCCTTCCTGGCCGAAGATGCGCGCCGCGCGACGCCGCAATCGCCTTCGTCCGCAACAGTTCTCAGCGATCGCGAGCGCGCGGTGCTACGACTGGTTGCCGCCGGACTCGGCGATGCACAGATCGCGCAAACGCTGTTCCTCAGCCCGCACACCGTGCACCGGCACGTGGCCAACATTCGCGCCAAGCTCAACCAACCCACCCGAGCCGCCGCGGCGGCCGCAGCGGTTCAACAGGGCCTGATCTAACGAACGACGGCAGTGGTCTACTTGACCGCCTGACCGCAGATGAGCGGCCGGACGATGCTCGGCATGCCGCGCCAGTCAGCGGTCCGGTAAGTCGGGCCGACATCGAAGTGCTCGTCCAGCAGCGCCAGCGTCGCCCGGTTGCAGTGGCAGCCCGCGGCGATGGCTCGCCACGTCCGGACCCAACGGTCTTGGCGGCGGGCAAGTTCGGGGTCGTCGGCGCGGACGTGCTCGATGAAGAGCAGCCTGCCGCCAAGGCGGAGCACTCGCCGTACCTCACGGAGGGCGGCGTCCGGGTCCGGCACGGTACACAGCACCAGCGTGCCGACCACCGTGTCGAAGCTGTCCGACTCGAACGGGAGCGTCTCGGCACCCGTGCACAGCGTCGCCGCCGCGCGGTGGACGCGCTGCAGCCGCCGCCGGAGCCTGCGCAGCATGGCCGGATCCGGCTCGGTCAGCATCAGTTCGGTGAGTTCCGCCGGATAGCCGGTGATGTTGCGACCGGTGCCTGCACCGATTTCCAGCACCCTGCCCTCGGCGGTGGCCAGCAGCTCGCGGCGCAGCGCCGCCATCGTCCGGCGCTCCCCGAGCGCGATGACCGGGTCGTACACCGCTGCGCTGCAACGGCTGAGGAGGCCTGCGCGTGGCACGCTCGGCGTAGTTGTCGACATGACAGCAGTTCTACCGACCGCGTACTGCGATCCGCTTCGCGCTATCCGGCCATCCGGGTCTACTGGCCGGATCGGGCCATCCGGCGGCCGGTCCCGGTCTGCACCACCATCATCGGTCGCTGCCCGACTTTGTCCTTCAAGAGAACAAACTTGGATCGATTTCATCGAAAGCACCGACAGCGGGCGACAAAGTGCGGTTGAATCTGCTCAGCAGGGAGAAAGAAGCAGCTGATGCGGATTGCGGCCAGACCCGAGAACGCCCACCAGGCACGGCTTTTGCGGCTGCTGCGCGACCGGGGACCGCAATCGCGGTCGGAGCTGGCACACCCCATGGAGCTGTCCCGATCCAAGCTCGCGGTGGAACTCGACCGACTCGCCGCGCTCGGGCTTGTCGAAGCGGGCGGGCTGGCCGCATCCAGTGGCGGCCGTCGCTCGGCGATCGCCACCCTCGCATCGGGTCTGCGCTTCGCGGCCATCGACATCGGGGCCACCTCGATCGATGTCGCGGTGACCGACGGCGAATTGCGAGTGCTCGGACAGCTTTCCGAGCCGTGCGATATCCGGCAGGGGCCAGCGGCGGTGCTGGAACGGGCACTGGATCTGCTCGGCAAGCTCCGCACGGACGAACAGATGGCGGGGCGGTTGCACGGCGCGGGCGTCGGCGTGCCAGGACCGGTCAGCTTCCGCGAGGGCATGCCGGTCGCACCGCCGATAATGCCTGGCTGGCACCGGTTTCCGGTGCGCGAGGTGATCGCTCAGGAACTCGGCTGCCCGGTGCTGGTCGACAACGACGTGAACATCCTCGCGCTCGGCGAAATGCAGGCAGGCTCAGCACATTCGGTGGCGGACTTCCTGCTTGTCAAGGCGGGCACCGGAATCGGATGCGGCATCGTCGTCGACGGCGGCATCTACCGCGGCGCCTCCGGTAGCGCCGGCGATATCGGCCATCTCCGGATCACCGACGACGGACCGGTCTGCGCCTGCGGCAACAGCGGCTGCCTAGAGGCCTACGCGGGCGGCGCGGCGCTGGCCAGGGAGGCCGCGGCGCGGGCAGGGCGATCACCGTTCCTCGCCGACCGCCTCGCCACCGCGGGCGCGCTGACGGCGACGGACCTCGCCGATGCCGCCGCGGCCGGAGATCCGGTGGCAGTGGCCATGATTCGCGAAGCGGGCACGCATCTGGGGACGGCGCTGGCCGGGCTGGTCAGCTTCTTCAACCCCGGCCTCGTCGTGATCGCGGGCGGGCTCACCGGATTCGGGCACCCGCTGCTCGCCGAGATCCGCAGCGTGGTCTATCGCCGATCACTGCCGCTGGCCACCGGCAACCTACCGATCGTGCTCTCCGAACTCGGCGAGCTCGGCGGGGTGATCGGCGCCGCACGACTCATCAGCGACCACATCTTCAGCGTCGCCTGACGACCGGGGCAAGGAGCCGCCCATGAACACCGTGCTGACCATGCGAGGCATCGTCAAGGACTTCCCCGGTGTACGCGCCCTCGACCACGTCGACCTCGAGGTCCGCGCGGGCGAGGTGCACTGCCTGCTCGGCCAGAACGGGGCAGGCAAGTCGACGTTGATCAAAATCCTTGCCGGAGCTGACAATCCGGATGCAGGCGAGTTGAGCTGGCAGGGCAGGCCGGTGCGCCTGTCCGGTCCCGCCGCGGCGACCAAGCTCGGCATCGCCACGATCTACCAGGAATTGGATCTGTGCGACGGGCTCGACATCGCCGAGAACATCTTCCTCGGCCACGAGCACGCCCGCGCCGGATTCACCCGCAGGGTATCGACCGCCCGCGCCGCGACCGCGCTGCTCGAACGCCTCGGCCACGGGGAATTGCGCCCCGACACGCTCGTCGGCACGCTGCCCGCGGCCGCCAAACAGGTGGTCAGCATGGCGCGGGCGCTGTCCTACGACGCACGGCTCATCGTGATGGACGAACCGTCGGCCGCGCTCGGCAACGACGAGGTGTCCAACCTGTTCCGCATCATCGACCAGCTGCGCGCGGATGGTGTTGCGGTCGTGTATATCTCGCATCGTCTCGACGAGATCCGTGCCATCGGCGACCGGATCACCGTGTTGAAGGACGGCCGCACCGTCGCCGCCGGACTGCCCGCACGGACGACCGGGACCACGCAGATCGTCGCGCTGATGACCGGCAACGGCGCGGTGGCGACCCTCACGCACCAAGCACCCACGCGCAGCGACACCGAGGTGCTGCGCGTAACGGAACTCGGTCTGGCAGGCCGGTTCCACGATCTCTCGTTCACCGTGCATGCCGGGGAGATCGTCGGCCTCGCCGGGCTGGTCGGCGCGGGCCGGTCAGAGGTTCTGGAAACGATCTACGGCGCGCGGCGTCCGTCGGCGGGGCAGATCCTGGTCGACGGCCGCCGGATCCGGCCGGGCAGCACCACCGCCGCAGTCGCCGCCGGACTCGGGCTGGCGCCCGAGGAACGCAAATCGCAGGGGCTGTTTCTGCTGGAATCGGTGGGGCGCAACGTTTCTGCCGCGTCATTGCCGCGCTACTCGCGGTTCGGCTGGTTCGATCGCCGCAGGCAACGCGCCGACACCGGCGACCTGCTCGCCCGCGTCGGCGTCCGCCCGGCCGACCCCGACTATCCGGTGCGCGGGCTGTCCGGCGGCAATCAGCAGAAGGCGGTGCTGGCCCGCTGGCTGCTCGACGACTGCCGGGTGCTCCTGCTCGACGAGCCGACCCGCGGCGTCGACGTCGGCGCGCGTGCCGATGTGTACGCCCAGGTCCGCAGGCTCGCCGAGCGCGGAGTCGCGGTGCTGATGGTCTCCAGCGACCTGCCGGAACTGCTCGGCCTCGCCGACCGGGTGCTCGTGCTGCGCGACGGCGAGATCATCCACACCGCGCCCGCGGCCGACCTCACCGAGCAGGACATCGTCGCGATGATCATGGAAGGAAGTGCGCTGTGAGTGAGCGAACCGAAGGTGGGTTACCCACGACGGAGCCGAACGGCAGCGAGGTGTAGTCGTGAGTGAGCGTCACACAGTGCACGCGGAAGCGAAACCGCGTGCGGCCGAAGGTGATCCACCCGGCCGGACGGCGCGAGCCCGCCGCAAGTCGGTCGGCGAACTCCGCAAACACCTCACCCTGATCATCGCGCTGCTCGCGCTGCTGCTCGTCGGCGCGCTCACGAAGGGCGAGGACTTTCTCAGCACCAGCAACATGATCACCATCCTGACCCTTGCCTCGGTGATCGGCGTAGTCACCGTCGGCATGACGTTCGTGATCATCGGCGGCGGCATCGACCTGTCCGTCGGCGCGATCATCGCGCTGGCCTCGGTCTGGTGCACCACCACCGCAACCCAGTCCTACGGCGTCGGCGGCATGGTGCTCAGCGCGTTGCTCGTCGGCCTGTGCTGCGGCCTACTGAACGGGGCGCTCATCGCCTACGGCCGGTTGGTGCCGTTCATCGTCACGCTCGCCATGATGGTGGCCGCGCGCGGGCTGGCCGAGCAGATCTCCGGGCGGCAGTCCCAGCTCGTCACCACCGATCTGCTTGCGCTCGCGCAGGAGCGGGTGCTCGGCATCCCGCTGCTGGTCTATCTGTTCCTCGTGGTCGTGGCGATCGGCTGGATCGTGTTGGAGCGCACCACCTTCGGACGCCGCAGCGCGGCCGTCGGCGGCAATCCGGAGGCGGCGCGGCTGGCGGGCATCGACGTCCGCCGGCACACCCTGCTGCTGTACGCGGTATCCGGATTGTGCTGCGGTATCGCCGCCATCATGCTCACCGCCCAAACCACCACCGGCACAAGCACCAACGGCCAGCTCTACGAACTGGACGCGATCGCGGCGGTGGTCATCGGCGGGACGCTGCTCAGCGGCGGCTTCGGCACCATCACCGGCTCAATCCTCGGTGTGCTCGTCTTCACCGTGATCGAGGACCTGTTCATCCTCAACAACCTCGAACAACCCATCCAAGCAATCGGCAAGGGCGCCATCATCGTCGCGGTCCTGCTGTTCCAGCGGTTCGGCCGCGCCCGCGCGGTGCCGACCCTCACCTGATCCTCCAGTGCCTAATCCACCTCGCCCTCCTCTAGGAACACCATGAGCACCACAACCTCCCTCCCCCGCCGCGGCATCCTGCTGACCGGTCTCGCCGCAGGCGCAGGCGTCCTCGCGGCCGCCTGCACGTCCAACGACACCAGCTCCGGCACCCAGGTGGCCGGCAACACCGGCGACAACGCCGCGGCCGGACAGCAAGTGCGCGTTGGGTTTTCCGCACCCGCCGCGGACCACGGCTGGACGGCCGCGATCACCCGCAACGCGCGGGCACAGGCGGAGAAATTCACCGACGTAACGCTCAACGTCACCGAGGGCACCAACGATGTGGCCCGCCAGATCGAGCAGGTGCAGACGATGATCAACCAGAAGGCCGACGTGCTGGTGATCCTGCCGTTCGACGGCAACGCGCTCACCGAGATCGCGAAAAACGCCATGGCCGCTGGCATTCCGGTGATCAACCTCGATCGGGTCTTCGCCTCGGCGCTGGCGTACCGCACCTGGATCGGCGGCGACAACTATGGAATGGGCGTAAACGCAGGCAATTTCATCGTCCGCAAGATGAAGGACGCAGGCGTCGCCGACCCGGTGATCGTCGAGGTGGCCGGGATCGACAACCTCCAGCTCACCCAGGAGCGCAGCAAAGGCTTCCACGACGCCCTCGCCGCCGCCGGAATGCGGATCACCGCACGGCAATCCACCGACTTCACCGCCGCGGGCGGCCAGCAGGTCGCCAGCCAGATGCTGCAGGCGACGCGCAAGATCGACGCGATGTGGAACCACGACGACGATCAGGGCATCGGCGTGCTCGCCGCGATCAAGCAGGCCAACCGATCCGGCGAGTTCGTCATGGTCGGCGGTGGCGGCTCGGCACAGGCGATGAAGGAGATCCAGTCCGGCAGTTCGCCACTGCAGGCGACCGTGCTCTACAGCCCCGCCATGGCCTCCTCCGCGGTGGCGGTGGCCCGGCTGCTCGGACAGCGCAGAGCACTCGGCGATCTCGCCGAACACGATGTGCCCGCGAAGATCACGACGTTCTCCGCGGTCGTCACCAAGGACAACGCCGAGCAGTACCTGGCGAACGGCTACTGACCGATCGGAGCAAGATGACCTCGACAGACCGCCGCACCCTCGGCATCGCGCTGGTCGGCCACGCCTTCATGGGCCGTGCGCACTCGCATGCCTGGCGCAGTGTCGACGCGTTCTTCGACCTGCCGTGGCGTCCGGTGCCGGTCGCGCTCGCTGGCCGCGACGCGGGCAAGGCCGCCACCGCCGCCGGACGGCTCGGCTGGGCGAGCAGCGTGGACGATTGGCGGAAGTTGCTCGATCGCGACGATGTCGATCTCATCGATATCTGCACCCCCGGCGACAGCCACGCCGAAATCGCCATCGCCGCACTGGATGCGGGCAAACATGTGCTGTGCGAGAAGCCGATGGCCAACACCGTCGCGGAAGCCGAGGCGATGGCCGCCGCGGCTGAGCAGGCCGCTGTGCGCGGAGTGCGCTCGATGGTGGGGTTCAGCTACCGACGGGTGCCCGCGCTGGCGCTGGCGCGAAACCTGGTCGCGCAGGGGCGAATCGGCGCCATCCGGCACGTGCGCGCGGTGTACCTCCAGGATTGGCTCGCCGATCCCGGTGCACCGCTCAGCTGGCGGCTCGATCGGCGCCGGGCAGGCTCGGGGGCGCTCGGCGATATCGGCGCGCACATCATCGACGCCACCCAGTTCGTCACCGGCGAGGCAGTCACCGGAGTGTCGGCACTGCTGGACACGTTCGTCACCGAACGTCCACTGCCGGACGGGCCCGGCCACGGCGCGGTCACCGTCGACGACGCCGCGCTGTTCCTCGGGCGGCTCTCCGGAGGCGGCCTCGCCTCGTTCGAGGCCAGCAGGGTGGCCACCGGACGCAAGAACGCACTTCGCCTCGAGCTCAACGGAACTCACGGCAGCCTCGCCTTCGACCTGGAGGCGATGAACGAGCTGTGGTTCCACGATCACACCGAAGGGCCGCAAACCGCGGGCTTCCGCCGCATCCTGGTGACCGAGCCAGAGCACCCCTACACCGGAGCCTGGTGGCCCGCCGGGCACGGGCTCGGCTACGACCACGCCTTCACCAACGAGGTCGCCGACCTGGTCATCGCGATCGCGGCGGGCAAGGACCCGAGCCCGAGTTTCGCCGACGGACTCGCGGTGCAGCGGGTGCTCGACGCCGTCGAGGTGAGCGCGGCCGACGCAGGCCGCTGGACCGCTATCGCAGGAGCACAACCATGAGACCGATCACGCTGTTCACCGGCCAGTGGGCCGACCTGCCCTTCGACGAGGTGTGCCGCCTGGCCGCGGACTGGGGCTACGACGGACTCGAAATCGCCTGCTCCGGCGACCATTTCGAGGTGGACAAGGCACTCGCCGATCCAGGCTACTCGACACTCAAGCGGAAAACCCTGGAGCGCTACGGCCTCCAGGTCTTCGCGCTGTCCAACCATCTCGTCGGCCAGGCCGTCTGCGATCACCCGATCGACGAGCGCCATCGAGCCATTGTGCCGCAGCGTATTTGGGGCGACGGCGAGCCGGAGGGGGTACGGCGGCGCGCCGCGGCCGAGATGGCCGACACCGCACGGGCCGCCGCGCAGCTCGGCGTGCAGACCGTCGTCGGCTTCACCGGATCCAGCATCTGGCACACCGTCGCGATGTTCCCGCCCGTGCCGCCGGCCACCATCGAACGCGGCTACCAGGACTTCGCGGACCGCTGGAATCCGATCCTGGACGTCTTCGACGCCGAAGGGGTCCGCTTCGCGCACGAGGTCCATCCCAGCGAAATCGCCTACGACTACTGGACCACCGTGCGGACACTGGCCGCCGTCGACCACCGCTTCGCCTTCGGATTGAACTGGGACCCTTCCCATTTCCTCTGGCAAGACCTCGACCCGGTCGCCTTCATCCTCGACTTCGCCGACCGGATCTACCACGTGGACTGCAAGGACACCCGCATCCGCCGCAACGACGGCAGACGCGGCCGCCTCTCCTCACATCTGCCATGGGGCGATCCGCGGCGCGGCTGGGACTTCGTCTCCACCGGCCGCGGCGACGTGCCGTGGGAAGACTGCTTCCGCGCCCTCAACACGATCAACTACACCGGCCCGATCTCCATCGAATGGGAGGACGCGGGCATGGACCGCCTCGCGGGCGCGCCGGAAGCCCTCGCGTTCGTCCGCGCCCGCAACGCGCTCACCCCACCCGCCACCGCGTTCGACGCCGCCTTCAACACCGATCATTGACCGCAGCCCTCCGGTGTGTCGCGGCAACACCACAGCAGACCCGATCATCGACCGCGCCGACACACCCCGGTTCCTGGCTGACACCGTCCTGCCGCGAGTGTGAGGCGCACCGCTCTCAGGAAGTGTCGGGCAGTCTCAGGAATAAATGGCACACTACTAAGCCGTAACAACCGGACACGGGAGGAACGTGGTAGTGCCGAGCAACGAACAGCGGCGAGCAGCGGCGAAACGCAAGTTGGAGCGCCAGCTCGCCAACCGGGCCGAGCGCGCACGCAGGCGCAAGCAACTCACGATCGCCGGGTCAGTGCTCGGGGTCATTGTCGTGGTCGCGGCTGTGACCGGCGTGTATTTCCTCACACGCGGCGACGACAAGGCCGAGGCCAAGGACGCGACCCAGTCGAGCAGCACCCCCTCCGTCGCGGCAGCGCCCGCGGCGAAGGCCAAGCCCGCGCAGGTCAACTGCGTCTACAAGGACAGCGAGAAGCCCGCCGACAAGCCGGTCACCAAGCCGGCGAAGGCCGAAGGCATCCCGACCACGGGCGCTGACGCGAAGGTCAGCATCAGCATGGAGACCAGTCAGGGCCCGATCGGCCTGACCCTCAACAACGCCGAATCACCCTGCACGGTGAACAGTTTCGTCAGCCTGGCGTCGCAGAAGTTCTTCGACGGCACCAGCTGCCACCGGATGACCGCCAGCGAGGGCCTGAAGGTGTTGCAGTGCGGTGACCCAACCGGCACCGGCATGGGCGGCCCCGGGTACGCGTTCGACAACGAGTACCCGACCGATCAGATCGACCCGAACGATCCGAAGTCCGCGCAGACCGCCATCGCTTACAAGCGTGGTGTGCTCGCGATGGCCAACGCGGGCCCCGGTACCAACGGCAGCCAGTTCTTCATCGTCTACGGCGATTCGCAGCTGCCGCCGAACTACACCATCTTCGGAAACGTCGACGAGAACTCGCTCGGCACCCTGGACAAGATCGCCAAGGGTGGCCAGGACGACTCGAACGGCCCCGGCGACGGCAAGCCGAAGGAGCCGGTCACCATCCAGTCGGTTCGGATCGACTGACCAGCGCGCGCCCGAGTCGGGCCCAGCACCGATTTTTCGGTCCGGGCCCGACACGTGTCGCAATCAGGTTAGGTGCGCCTAATCCTCCGGTTAGGGTTGGCTCAGACCGGAGATCCTCCGGCGCGTTCCTCGGCCTGTCGGAAATGTGCGATATATGCTGATAAGCGGCACGGCCGTACGGTTGCGCCGAGCCTTTCTCGGGTAACCTCGAAACAAGGAGTTCCCGTAGCGTAGTAACCCCTTCGCTCGAGTGACCCTCGAGCAAGGCACGCCACGCAACGAGTTCTCTCGGTGTCCAAGTTTGCAGCCGGGACAGCGTCCACGGACTACAGTTCGCGTGGCGGTGTCGTTGACGAAGCACCACAACATCCATAGTGATCACTGCAGCATCGGGGAGCAGCCATGTCCGAGGAACTGGACGACATCGGCCGCGAGACAGCGGCCATGATGAGGACAATGTTGCAGCTTGCGACGTTGGTCGCACTGCGGACCCGCGAGCGTGGTCAAAAAGAAGCCGAAGCGCGCGTCAAGGTGACCGAAGCTCGCATGAAAGAGGCCCGCGAGATGCAAGTCCGCGAGGCCCGCGACGCGAAGTCCAAGGACCCGCGCAACACCGAGCTCGCCCGGATGATCGAACGACCGATCCCGGAGCGCGGCGTGTCGCTGGAGAAGGATCGCTTCACCGCGCAGGCCGAGGCGACCCGAATGGCAGGTATCGCCGCCGCGCACGCAAAGCCGGTGCTGCAGTACGACTCCCCGGAACGGCGGATGGCGATCGCTGCCCATCTCGCGAAGATGGGCGTGGCGCCGGAACTCGCCGCAGTACGGATGCTGATCGAAGTAGGCCAGGCGCAGCCCCCGATCGAGGCGGTACGCACACGGCCCGAAGAAGCCCCCGCCGTGACCAGGGCGCGCGAGCAAGAGTCCCGCGGACTCGAACGCACTCGCTGACAAACCCACCACACACCAAACGCCCGCTTCCCCAAGCGGGCGTTTACTTTTCCCCCGAAACCCCGCCGCTGCGATCTCGAAACACCCGAACCCACCCCCTCTCTGGAGTTGGTCGGTTGATCACTGGGAACTGGTGACGGCATCGCCCGAGAGGCCCTCGCCACCAGTTCCCACTCGGCACGAAACCACGAAGCGGATACCCGTGGGCTAGTTGGTCGAATGATCACGGGGCACTGATGGCGGCGTCGCCCGAGAAGGCCCCACCGTCAGAGCCCCTCACAACAAGACCACCGCTTACCAAGCGGGCGTTAACTTTTCACGCTGTACGTGCAGACCTCGCCCCGCGGGTAGTAGACCTCTTGACGTACGAAACCCTGCCGCTTCGACCTCGAACCCCGAATCAGCACCGTTCCCCGGAGTTGGTCGGTTGATCACGAGGTACTGGTGCAGGCATCGCCCGAGAAGCCACCTGCACCATTACCCCCTCGGCACGAAACCACCCCTGGATCCCACATACCGGGATCGCGGGTACTGCTGAGACCAGCAAACACGGCCAGCCCGCCCAAACCCCGAAATCCGCACCCCTTCTGGGGATCCCACATAGGTTCCATACGGTTCACAGAGCCCAGAGCCTCTCTAGAACTGTTGTGAACCGTATGGAAGGTTTGTGGATCCCCGGTGCGCCTACGAGAAGCAGCGCGCATCTCGGTAACCCGGTGGACGGTAGCGACAATTCGACTTCGTT
>NZ_BDAY01000075.1 GCF_001612685.1 Nocardia altamirensis NBRC 108246 | reverse complement strand
GGGTGATGACTTATGGGCCCTGATCCGCTGGAACATAACAAGGACACTGTTACGGCGTTCTACGATCTGATGTTCAATCAGAGTCGCCCGGCCGAAGCCGTTGAAAGGTACGTCGGGGACACCTATATTCAGCACAATCCAGGGGTGGCCGACGGCAAAGAGGCTTTCATCGGCTACTTCGAGCGTATGGCAGCCGAATACCCCGGCAAGCAAGTGGAATTCAAGCGCGTCATCGCCGAGGGCAACTACGTGGTTCTGCATTGCCATCAGACGTGGCCCGGCGGTGCAGACTACGCGGGAATGGATATATTCCGTCTCGATGAGCGTGGTCGGATTGTCGAGCATTGGGACGTACTGCGGGTAGTGCCTGCTGCCGCCGAGAACGACAACACCATGTTCTGACAAGCGCTACCCGGCGTTGAGACCTCCCGACTCCGATCCGGTGCGGAGTGACCCCTCCCCCGCACCGAATCTCGTTCAGCGTGCGTGGTCAGGTCTGGTGAGCTGGTTCCGCCCACCTCGGCGCTAGCGATCTGGGTGGGTTCGGTGGCCGACCACGGCACCCTGGCCGTCGCACCGATTAGTTCGTCTGTCTCGCCTCGTCTTATCTGTATGACTACACCCACGATCGGCAGTCTGTTGTTGTCCAGCACCGACCCTGCGCGCCTTCGCGACTGGTACGCAACGGCTTTCGCACTGAAGATCGACCACACGCCCGGCGAGCCGGGCTACGACCTCCTGGACTTCGGCGGCTTCTACCTCTTGATCGACACCCGCGACGATGTCGGGCCCACGAATCCCGAACCGGCGCGGGTGATCCTGAACGTCGACGTCGACGACGCCCGAGCGATAGTCGGCCGCATCGACGACCTCGGCGGGCGATGGCTGGCCGAGCTCGACGATCGCGACGGCAGTCTGTTCGCGACGGCCATCGACCCCGACGGAAACTACATCCAACTCATCCAGCTGAGCCCGCAGCACCGCGCCGAACTGGCAGAGAGGGGCAAATGATGCTCGCCGACAGCAACGCGTTCAGTGGATTTTCGGTAGATGACATCAAGGCGGCCAAGACCTTCTACGCCGAAACCTTGGGGCTCAAGGTCTCCGACGAGAACGGACTGCTGCAACTGCACCTCGGCAGCGGTAGCTCGGTCATCGCCTACCCGAAACCCGACCACACGCCCGCAACGTTCACGATCCTGAACTTCCCGGTTACCGACATCGACGCCACCGTCGACGAACTGACCCGCCGTGGCGTGACCTTCGAACGCTACGAATTCGCCGAACAGGACGAGAAAGGCATCCACCGCGGCAGTGGCGGCCCTTTGATCGCCTGGTTCACCGACCCCGCAGGCAACGTCTTGTCCGTACTTCAGGAGTAGTACTGCACTGCCTGTTCAGCACGCCCGCAACCACGACCGCGCCCCAGCTCGACTGGGCGCGGTCTCAGGTCCGATCGGGACTGTCGGCAAGGTCTTTCACCATGACGTGGGCTTCCTCCGAGTCGGGAACCCGGATGACGGTGCCGTCGTCCCGTTCGAGAGTGTCGTAGCACTGGACTGTGCCGTTGCCCCAGTCGGTGTATCCCAGCCGCCGATACAGCCGCATGGCACCGGCGTTGCTGGGGAAGACCGCCAGGGCGATGCGGTTCCGGCCTGCCTCGGTGCGGGCGTAGTGCTCCATCCGCGAGATCAGGTCGGAACCGATCCCACGCCCTGTCCGGCCTCGGCCACCTGCAGATGGGTGATCAATGGAATGCCGGGGAGCCCGGCACTGATCTCGGGTTCCTCCGCCTCCTCGAGCCGGAGGAACCCGTGCCCCAACGGTCCGCCGTCGTAGCCACGGGCGACGAACAGGGCGCCATCGCCTCGGGCTTGTTTGCGCAGGCAACTATGGAAATACCACCATTGGCCGAAGCGTTTGATCAGCGGTGCGAAGTCCGCGGTTGTCGCGGGTCCGATCGCCGGGAGCTCACCACCGACCCGTCTCATGGGTTTGTCGAGTTGTTCCATCTTCTCGACTCCCTTGACGATAGTGAGCGACCGTCGCAGATAACCGAGGTGAGCAACGGCTTCTGTTACCTCGGTGGCTCGGCTTTGTAGCCGCTGGGCGATTCCGGAAAAGGTCACCAATGCGGATCATTTCGAATCAGGCGAGCGGACGGGCCACCACATTGCCCGGGCCCTGCGGGCGCAACGCTGCGCGGCGGGCCGCTGGACATTGTCGATGGCGACATGCCCTCAACTCTACGAAATGGACGGAGCCGTCGACCTGCACTCGCACTCCCAGTGGTGGTCCGTGACCTCTGGCGATGGGCCGCCGTCACGGCAGCAGTGACACTGCCGACGCCGTTCACACACAGCAGCGGGGTGTTCACTCGCTCATCGCTGGGTCCAAACAGCCGGACAGGCCGACTATCTCACCATCGTGTACTCCGTCTGGTGCGTTGTGGCAGTGGCAGGCGGCCTTGGCTTCGGCGCGCCGTGAGCGTACTGGCAGGCCGGGGCCGATAGGTCGTATCGCCAACGGTGGCAAGCGAGCCCACTTTCCGGGCGGCGTACAGTCCGGGCTGCGCTGGCGACCTCGGGGGATGAGGTGTACTGACAGGACCTGACGGAAGTGTTCTACAACAGAGCGGCGATCGAAGCATGGGGAAGATTCCTCGCGCATCTATCGGACAGGATCGAAACGGGTAGTGCGGCCGCATCGGGTCTGCCTCGAAACTTTGGCAGTCGGGCAGAGCAGAATATGCACACACTCCTTGGCAAGGATAAAGGTGTCGAGTCGAATGTGGGCGCGACCACGAAAGGGCAGAGCGCGCCGAACGGCACGTTCGAGAAGCCACCTAGAGCGTATGAGGTGGCGCAGCTCCGCTCGGCAGACAGAGTCAGCCAGTCGAATAGTACTGATCTGTCGGACTGGCGCGACAAGGTTATCTATCCCCATTTCGACGAGTCAGGTCGGATGTACGACCAGCACAATGTGCCAGTCAACCTCGAACCGAGCGGCTGGGGCGACTTCCTGATGAACAAAAACGGCAAACTCATTACGGGGAAAGGGTGGCACGGAATTCTTTACGAACTGCAGGAGAAGCCGGAACTAGGTTCTTCCGGCTTCGGTGTTTGGCATGTCGAGGACGGTTGGCTGAGGCGGGTCAACCCGGTCTGTGCGACGTTCTATGAGCAAAGCTACGACCCTCGGTTCGCTGCACAGCTCCGTTATCAACTGGCCAAGGACGGTGTCGACCTCAGAAGAGTTGTCTTCGATACGGAGTCACAGGGGGCGATATGGAAGGGGGAAGCAGCCGAGTTGACCGTCGAACGAATGCGCAACGATGCTCAACAGGTGTTCAGAGGCTACGGTGATGATTTCTGGGTAGACGTCACCGAGGTTGCCCGTCGGGCCGACCGGGTGGATGTGGGACTGTCGCTCAACCCTGTTCGTGGCGAGCCCGGACAGGTCACCGTGTCCGTTCAGCGCGTGGGTGAGTTGACGACCGTGCGATTCATGGATCTCGATATGGGTGCCGAACCGGCACGAACGTCGACTGCGCTGCGTGCACTGCACGAAAAGATGACGCCATGGATAACCGAGTCAGGCGCATCCTGGTCTCGAGACCCCATGCCGTGAGCCCGGACCGCGAACCGCGAGGCTTGTGCGATTGACAATCATGGGAGCGTTAGGTGATAGTACTCCCAGCGCCACAGCTGCGCCCTCATCCCGAGCGCACGGGAATCTATTCTCTTCCAACACCTTCGGTATAACTCGAGCGGAGCCCCGATCTGTCCGGATCGGGGCTCCGCTCGTTCGTTGCGTCACCCGGTTGGTCGAGCGTTGATGGGCCAGTGGGCCCGGTCCACTCGGGCAGGGAACTGTTCGAACATCAACCGCCACTTCCCAATTCCGCATTCTGGAGGCATTCATGCCGTTCATCCCCGCGTCGACAAGCGACACGGATCCCAACGATCAAACAAGCACCGCAGGTGCACGGACACGATGGTCGGCCCGGCGAAAGCTGGCTGCGGCGATCATCGCTGTGGCAGTAGGCGCCGCAGCGACCGTTGGCCTTCACGCGGTGGGGGCCACCGCCGCGACGGGATGCATCGCGTCGGGTACTGACGTGAACATCAACGCCGCGTTGGTCGGCACCGGCGCCAAGGCCGTGCTGTGTCCCAATGCCGTGTTCACACTTGCCGCGCCGATCACGTTCACGGCACCCAGCCAGGAGGTGTCGACGCAAGGCTATCCGACCGATCGAACGCGGGCCGTGCTCCTCGTCAGCGGCAGCAACCAGACTTCGGCGGTCAACGGCGTCGGACAAAGCGGTGCGGTGCTGCGCAACGTGCAGGTCGACGGAAATCGTCCTGCCCTCGGCAGTCTGAAAGGGGACGCCCTCATCGTGATGGGTGGCGCCGGTACCGACCAGACCGTGCGGGACACGGTCGTCCGCGAGCCGCGAAGCTGGTCGGCGCTGCACTTCATCGAGGGCGCCGTCACCAACAAGGTGCCCCAGTGTCAGCGGGCTAGCATCGTCGACAACCAGATCGGGCCAGCAGGCCAGGAAGACGGAACCTGGGCCGACGGTATCTCGCTCGCCTGCGGATCGAGCCTCGTCCAAGGCAATACCGTGACCGACGCGACCGACGGCGCCATCGTTGTTTTCGGTGCCCCTGGCTCCACCATCCAGAACAACACCATCGTCGCAATGTCCCGCCAACTACTCGGCGGCATCAATATGGTCGACTTCGCCCCTGTCGGCGGCAATTACACGGGGACCGTGGTCAAGAACAACGTGATCGACGGCAAGGGCCACTTCATCAAGGTCGGCATCGCGATGGGCCCCGCGGTCTGGAACTGCGCGACCGACACCAACTACGGCGCCACCGTGACCGGAAACACGCTGCAGGGCATGAACATCGGCTACGGCTACGCCGTCAACGGCGTCACGAATTGGATCGTGACCGGAAACGTCGACCGCGCAAGGCATGTCGGCGCTCCCGGCCTCGGCTGCAACGGTCTGCAGTCGGCGCCGACCGGCTTCCAGTTCCAGTCGGTGGCCGGGGCCGAACTCCAGCCGGAGTTTCAGTACGCGCAGCTCCAGCATGTGCTGCGGATCTCCGAGGCGCCGATCCTGCGCGTCCCCGTCGCCTCCCCCACCGGCTGCGGGGTCATACGGCACGACGAGGGCCTTTATCCTGGCCAGTCGCTGTCTTCCTGCGACGGCCGCTTCACACTTACCCTGCAAACTGACGGCAACCTTGTGCTTACGCAGACCGGCAACCCCATCTGGGCTACCGCGACCGACGGCCGCGACAGCGTGGTCGCCATCATGCAGAAGGACGGCAACTTTGTCGTTTACAGCTCGGCGGGCGAACCGATCTGGTCAACCGGCACGAACCCCAACGGCTCGACCCTTGCGGTGCAGAACGACGGCAACACCGTCGTCTACACCGCAGGCGGCCAGCCGTTGTGGTCGACGAACACCGCCGGTCGCTGAGAGGCAATGCCGTGCGGTCCTTGGCCGGACGGTGGGCACCGCCTGATCCACCGCGCCGCGACGGCCCAGCGCGGGCCGTCGCGGCGCATGGGGACCGCATGTCGAGGCAGTTTGCCCCGAGGTGCCGCAGCGACGGTTAGCATTGTCAAGGCTCATTGCCGTCGACCAGATGCGATCTCGGCAGCGCAGTGTCATCGCGCGTGATCGGCCACACCCTCATACGTCATGGGACGACCCGTGCGCTAGCAAGCAAACCCGCAGCTCGATGACAGGAGGCAATCGATGAGCGCCACGCAGTTCAAACACATTGTCGCACTGGGGAGTTCGTTTGCGTCGGGCCCTGACATCGAGCCGATCATCGACAAGGCAGCCAATCGCTCGGCCAACAACTACGCGCACTTGCTCGCGGAGAAGCTCGGGGCCGAACTCACCGACGTCACGGTGTCCGGCGCCACCACCGACACCATCATCGACACCCCGCAGCGTCTACTCAACAAGACCTACCCACCACAGCTGGACAGCCTCCCGGCGGATGCGGATCTTGTCACCATCACGGCAGGTGGCAACGATCTCGAATACGCAGGGAGCATGATCAAGCTCGGCAGCGCGGGACGCTTGTCCACCGACCCGCACACCCACCCCCTTGCGACGCAGCTCGCCCGAGGTGGAGTACCACAACCCACCTCCGACGACATCGACCGCGCGGCAACGAATCTCGTCCGCATCGTCGACGCCGTCCGGGACCGGGCCCCGAACGCTCAAGTCTTGCTGGTCGGCTACCTCGCTGTCATGGGTCCCGACACCTGCTACAGCCACGAGGTGCCGCTCGACGACGCCACCGTCGGGGCGTTCCGTCACCTCGGCGACCAGGTCGACGAGGTATTCGCCCGCGCAGCAACCACATCCGGCGCGGACCTGATCCCCATGAACGAATACAGCCTCGACCACGCACTCGGATCGAGCGAACCCTGGGTCAGAGGACTACCGAAACAGCTGCGCGAGATCTATCGCCTCATGCCGTTCCACCCCAACGACGCGGGTATGCGCGCGGTCGCGAGCACCATCTACGACCATCTCCAAACCAACTGAGCACGAACGGTTTTCGCGCGAGCGGGCCATGCAGCCCGTGAGACCGGCCTGACTTCAGCCGGTCTCACCGGAGCGGAAAGCCGAGGTGTCGATCCCCATCCACGCTCGTGGACCAGCCGTTTTCGAAACGGTGACGGACGCCGGTCCGCATGACCTTCCCAGTGATCACGCCGATCACGAGATCGCTCGCGAGGGAGTGCGGAAAGCCGAGGGCACGATCCCCAAGGTCGCATCGACCTCGATTCGCTTAGCACGCGATCCCAGGCCCTGCCTGGTTGACTTTCCTTGGTAGAGAACATGTTCAGGACCACCGATGCCACAGAGGCGGTGCGATCCAGTTGGTGACCCCGGCGGGAATCGAACCCGCGTCGTCCTGATCGAGAGTCAGGGTGCCCAGACCAGCAGAGCACGGGGCCTCGTCGTCGCTCTTCCACTGAGCTGAACGGGTGTGACGCAGATCGGAATCGAACCGACGTAGTCCTGAGTGAAAGTCAGGGTGCCCGAACCAGCAGAGCACTGCGCCTAATGTGCGGCCGTGGGGGCGGTAGGGATCGAACCTACCTGCGCGATAGCACCTGATTTACAGTCAGGCTGAGTCACCAGACTCCTCGCCCCCCGAGTACGGGACTTGAACCGCTCGTTTTATGACGTGATCACTGTGCAATTTTCAAAGCGCATTCCCGCGCCCTGCATCGGGCGCGGATGGTTGATTTCTATGGCGTACGGCCAGTAACGAAAAAGGGCCGCTGCCGTGGCTGTCAGCCTTGGCGCGACCCTGTGATGTGACCGTCGGTCTCGTCTACGGATCGCCTGTGTAACTGGATGACTCGGCATAGGACAGCGAAGATTCCTCCGCCGCATAGCGTTCAGCGACAGCACAGAACCGCATCTGCGGATACCCCATGTGCTTGCCCATTGCCGTTACCTTCCGTTGTCGCTGAATCCAAACTAGCACCGGCGTTCCCGTCTCCGAAACCGATTATTCGCGAGCGCCGCGTCGGCGTGGACGACGAGCCGCCGCAGATCGCAACGGAGCTGGTCAGCTGGCGGGTGAGAGCACCACCACGGCTATCGGTCGGGTCGTTTGCTTTTGGTAGGTGGCGTATTGGCCGTCGAGGACGTCGTCCATGATCGCGAACCTGCGGGTGTACTCCGGGTCGCCCGGATAGGTCGGACGCGCCGCCACCCGCACCTTTCGTCGCACGATCTGAATCTCGCACTGCGGCTGCGCCTTCAGGTTCGCCAGCCACCCGGGCGGTTGCGGCGCCCCGCCGTTGGAGGCGACGATCAAGTAGTCCTTGCCATCCCGCCCGTAGGTCAACGCCGACGTTCGTGGTTGGCCCGTCCTCCGCCCGACCGTCCGCAGCAACAGCGTCGGCTTTCCGAGCAGCACCCGATGGCCGACCAACCCGCCACTGTTCTCGTACACCCACTGATGCACCTTCAGTACATACGGGAACACACTGGGCATGATCCAACCCTTCTGACGGCCGTAGGACGCCCCACCCTAGTCATCCGTATCGGCCTACCACTCCGGCCAGCTTCCCACCGGTGGCATTCCAGACGAATTCCGTTACAGCGCAAGATATCCTCGGCCTACCGGGCGGAATTTCGCTACGCGGGTCGGCGATATCTCCTGACCCGCCGGAAGATCATGTATTCCGACGGGTACGCAGCATGTCAGCGGCGGAAGGGACCGATCACCTCGTAGGTGATGCCGTCGTTGCTCGAGCCTCGGTTACCGCGCTGGGAGGAGAAATAGAGGCGGTCGCCTGCCGGGTTGAAGGCGGGCCCGGTGATCTCGGACAAGCTCGACCGATCCACCTGAAGGAACGGGGCGACGGCGCCGTCGGCGATGATGCAGATTTGCATGTCGCCGCCGTCTTCGGCGACGAACAAGTCACCGTTGGACGCGCCGGTGACGTTGTCCACTCCTGACAGCGGCGCACCGCCGCCAGGTTGGTAGATGATCGAAAGCTGGCTGCTCGCCGCGTTATACGCCCAGACCTTGTTGTCGCCCTTTGTGGTGAACCAGCATGTTCCGTTGGCGTAGTGGCAGCCCTCGCCGCCGTTGAACGCCTTCGACTCGGGCACCTGCCGCCGCGTCGGCGTGGACGCTCCCGACCGATCCGGGATTTCCCGCCAGCTCACGGTTCCTGCGTTCTCCACGAGAACCTCGAGTTTGCCTGCGGAAAGGTCGGGCCAGACCGCCGGAACGAAACGATAGAACCGGCCGTCGGTGCGATCCTCGGTCATGTACACGACCTTGCGCTCCGGGTCGACGGCACACGCCTCGTGGGTGAACAACCCCATCTCCGGCCTGCGGACCGCGGGCTTGACACCCCATGGGTCGGTTTCGAATACGGCGCCGCGCTCCACCTCTTCGCAGGACAACCACGTGTTCCACGGCGTGGCACCACCGGCGCAGTTGCGGGTGGTGCCGGACAGCGTGCGGTGCGCGCCGACGATCGACCCGTCCGCGGCGAACTTGATCGCACCGACGCCACCGGTGGCGTCGATCTCGCTGTTGGACACGTAGATCCAGCCGGGGCCGTCAGCGAAACAGGCGCCGCCGTCCGGCGCGGGATGCCAGGTGTAGTTCGACGATGCCACCTGCTTTCCCGAGCGGGCCACGATCCGGCTGGTGAAGCCCTTCGGCAGGAACACGCCGTTGCCGTCCGGCCGCTTCGCCAACGGCCCGTACGGCGACTGGCCCGCCTCGGCGCCTGCACTGAAAGCCTCGAGCCATGAAGCACCACCGAACGCAACAGCGGATCCACCGATCACGCTGACCCGCAGAAAGTTACGACGATCCACAACCATCCTCCAACGCGTAATGAACGCGGCCCGACAGGGCCGTATGGCAGTCACACCACGGATCGTCAGGGCTGTGAACGATCCATGCACGGTTGACCAGATCGCCCACAATTATGCTGACGCACAACCCTTTTTCCATTCCCACTCAACTGGTGCTCTCGCCGTTGGACGGTCAGGTGGTGCCGGTGGGCATCCGGGTGCGGAGTGTGGGGACGCCGGGGCCGGAGAGGTCGTCGCAGTAGGTGGGGCGGCCGGCCATTGCCATGGTCAGTGCGATTGTTGTTCCGGTGACCAAGGGGCCCTTTCCGATAGCGAACGGACCGTCGGTTGCTGCCAGTCGCAGGCCCTCGACAGTGTTGCGGCTGGGGACGGTGAAGTTGCGGGCGGCGAAGAAGCGGGCTACTTCGGTGGCGGCCTCCGTCGACGGGGTGTGGGGCAGGCCGAGGGGGCGTCGGATGTCTTGGGCGTGGACGACCGCCTCGCCCAGCCAGGCTGCGGTGTGGCCGGAGGGTGCGGTGGTGCTCGCAATGATTGCCCGGAAACGTTCGAGGGTTTCGGCGGGGGTCGCACCGCGGTACTCGGCGAGTTGTCGATTGTTGTGCCGGTCGAAGTCGAAGCGAGCGGCGAGGACGCTGGACAGCCAGCGCAGCCGGCCGATGCTCGCGCCTGCGGTGAGGTGGGCGACGACCTCCTCGACCACCCAGTCCCCGCACAACGACTGCTGGCCCCACTGCTCGTCGTTCAAGGCGGCAAGGTCGTCGGCCAGGGCCGCGCGTTCGGCGTGCACGAGCGCCCAAAGAGCCTCGCGAGCAACATTGTTCGACATGGAAACCTCCAAGTTCGGGCAAGCACGAGGTGTGACGCGGTCCATCGAGCAACGGCCGCGCGTGCGCTCAGCGTCATCCGTAGTGCAGACGAGGACACGGGCGCGGATTCATCGGCGTCTGCACCGCGGCTTTCGAAATACCAGTTCAGGTCATTCGGACCACCGCATCCCGCCGGGCTTCTACGCTGATCAAGTGGCCGTGGTGGTCGGCGTGCACGGAATCGCGCAGCAGTACAAGGGTGGCTATCAGTTGGCGGCCGCGTGGCATGCCGCGCTGCGCGACGGGCTGGTTGCGGCCGGGTATGACGCGGCGGCCCAACGGCTCGCGGCAGACGATCTTCGGGTGGCGTTCTTCGGCGACCTGTTCCGTCCTGCCGGCGCCATGGCAGCGCAGGGGCCGCAGTTCACGGTCGCCGATGTGCAGCCGGGACCCGAGCGTGAGTTGTTGACCGCGCTGTATGCCGAGGCCATCAGGGTCGAGCCGGAACTCGCCCCGCCCGCGGACTCGATGGGACCGGGTCGGGCAGCCGTGCAGGTCGTGGTGGCGAAGCTGCTGCAATCGCGCACGTTCGCGGGTGTGGCGCAGCGAGCGCTGATCGGCAATGTGAAGCAGGCGGTGCGTTTCCTGGCCGAACCGGATGTCAAAGCCAAGGTGCTGGAACGGGTTTCGGCAATGATCGGTCCTGATACTCGGGTATTGGTCGGGCATTCGCTGGGTTCGGTGGTGGCCTATGAGTTCCTTTGCACGGCAGAGTCGTCGGTCGAGACGCTGATCACCCTCGGCTCGCCGCTCGGGGTGCCGAATCTGATCTTCGACCGCCTCACGCCCGCCCCCGAGAGTGGGAAAGGGGTATGGCCGCAAGGTATTTCGCGATGGGTCAACGTCGCCGAGCGTAACGATGTCGTGCCCCTTCGCAAGGAACTCGCCGAGCTGTTCCCGCCTGCCGACGGCAGCCATGGCGTACTGGACCGGCTCGTCGACAACGGGGACGCGCCGCATGCCGTCGAGCGCTACCTCAATACCGCGGCGACCGGCGCAGCCGTCGGGCAGAGCCTTGGTTGACCCGCCGGTGCTGGTCGCTGTCGGCACCCAGCACTATGCGCGCGATGATCTCGACACTCTCGACCGCGTCCCGACCTCGCTGCGGCAGGTCGTGGAAACCTTTCGTGCCCTGGGCATTTCACCGATAGACGAGGATGGGCACGGATTCCTGCTCGACGTGGAACGAGCGCAGCTGTTGGCGACTCTGCGCAGTGCGGTGGACCGGGCATCGGCCGTCATCGTCTACTACACCGGGCACGGCCTGCAGTTCAACAACAAGTACTACCTGCCACTGACGAGCACCCGATCCGACCTACCGGCCACCGCGATCGCGACGCGGGAGCTGCTGGAGGACTACTTCCTGCGCCTGGACGAGTACGGCGAGCCCGCGGCGGAGCAACCGGCGGTCCTGGTCATCTTCGACTGCTGTTTTTCCACCTCCGCGCTCATCGAGGGCATGCACAGCCTGCTGCAGGGCATCGGCAACGCCAATCTGTGGGTGATGGCCAGCGCCGACACCATCGAGTACGCGCAAGACGGTGCGTTTGCGAAGGCGCTGAGCGAATACCTGCGCAACCCGAGAACTGGTCCTTCGCAACGGTATTTGAGCCTCGAGATCCTCGTCGGCGAGATCAACAGCGCCACCGCCCGCGCCGGAATCGACCAGGAGGCGCGCTGGTTTCCGCCCGCTCGCCGCGGCGTGACCGGACTGCTGCCGTTCTTCCCGAATCCGGGTTTCCAGCCGCACGTCGCAGGCTTCACCATCGACGAGCAGCGCCAGTGGCCCGAGTTCGACGGCTTCTACCTCACCGGCCGTGACGGCCGCATCCGCGCACTCGAGGACCTCGCAGGCTTCCTCACCAGCTCCGACCCCGGCATCGCCGTCGTCACCGGCAGCCCAGGTTCGGGGAAATCGACGCTGCTCGCGCTGCCCGCTCAGCTCAGCGCCATCCACAGTCGAGAGGAGCTGCTGCGCACCGGATTACGGAATCCGCTCATCCTGCGCGCAGGCGTGCTGCTCCCCGAGGAGCTCGAGGTCGTCGGCGTGCACGCACGCGGCCTGAACACCAGCCAGGTCGCCACCGCCATCGCCGGATCGTTGGGCGTTGCGGGCACGACGGCGAATGCCATTCTCACCGAATTGATGTCGTCGAAGGCGACGACAACCCACCGGGTGGTCGTCGACGCGATCGACGAGGCAGCCACTCCGGTCGACCTCCTCGAATTCCTGCAGGCGCTGCCGAAGGTGGCGGCGATCAAGGTTGCCGTCGGCATGCGCAGGCACCTGCTCGACCGGCTCGCATCCCCGGATCTGGTCGTCGATCTCGACGCCGAGCGGTATCGCGATCGGAGCGCGCTGGTCTCCTACGTGCGCCAGCTGCTCGTCGCGGCGTTCGAACCGGGCGTCACGACGGCCTACCAGGGTGTCGATGAGGCGTCGACGGCCGAGGTCGCCGAGTCGATCGCGGCGAAAGCGTCCACTGCCGAGACCGATTCGTTCTTCATCGCTCGGTCGCTCGCCCTCGCGGTGCGCTCGCGCGCGGAGCCGATAGGCGACGTGCCGCCTTCGATGGCGGCGGCCTTCGACGAGGACCTGCTGCGGTTCGGGCCGCGTGCGGAGATCGCGCGAATCCTGTTGGGGGCGTTGGCATGGGCGAAGGGGCCCGGCCTGCCGTGGGAGAACGTCTGGGTGCCGGTGGCGCGGGCGATCGCAGCCGTGCAGGGCGGCCCGGCGATCGACGACGACGATGTGCGGTGGCTGCTGCACCACGCAGGGGCCTACATCATCGAGGACGTCGGACTCGGCGACCGGTCGGTGTTCCGGCCCTTCCACGAGCTGCTCGCCGCGCATCTGCGCGGCGCCGATCCAGTGCCGCGGATCAGCGAACAGATCGTGCAAACCCTGCTCGCTCAGGCCCGGACGACCGGCTCATGGCGCGACGCACACCCCTACATCCGCACCTATCTCGCTGAGCATGCCCGCGACGCGGGCGCGGAATGGGTGGAAGTACTTCTCGCGGAGGCCGACTACGCAGCCGTTGCCGACCCAGCGATCCTCGCCCCGGTGCTCACCGCACTGGCGCCCGACGATCCGCTGATCCGGAGTTACCGGCGCGCGAGCCCGCTGCTCACCCAGGATCCCGCGGACAATCTCGCCCACCTCACGGAGGCCGCGACGGTCGTGGCCGCCGATCCGGAGCTGTTCGCCGCCTCGACCTTGACACCCACTTACCGGACCGTGCGCACCTGGGCGGCCCGCGACGACAGTGTTCTCGCGTTCCGTGCGCACCGTTCGGAGATCTCCGACATCGCATTCGCGGACGATCCCGCGGATCGGCCACTACTGGTGACCGTTACCCGCGGCGGTGACGAGGCAGAGGTATGGGACGTGCGGTCGGGACGTCCCATCGGCGGACCGTCCGAACAGGACGGTGAGCTGCACGTCGACGCGATCGGTGTCGCGGGCACGCGGGACCTCATGGGCGTGGACCGGCTGGTCGGCGTCGACAACCGCCTCTTACACCTCCGACAGGAGAACATGGCGCTGGTGGTCGTCGACGCCCGCACCGAGAAGGCAGTCAGCACAATCCGGGTACCGGTGGCAACCCGGTCGTGGACACGGACGATCCTGAATGCACGCGCGCTGATTCTCGACTTCAAGGACGTATTCGGTGGGCAGCTGCCGCTCGCCGTCGGTTCCGGGGTCGACGATCAACTGCTGCTGGCGACCGGGGACCGGAATGGGCTGGTCCGCTTGTTCGCGGTTGACTCCGGCACGGAAGTCGGTCAACTGGCTGGGGACAATCGCGAAAAGATTGTGGCCCTGGCATTTTCGCGAGAGTCGACGGGCGACTCGCACGAGCTCGCCGTGGTGCATCGCGGCGGCGAGATCCACTGCTGGGATCTGCAGAGTCGCCTTGTGCGGGCCACCACGCATGTCGGGGAAGACAATCTGACCGCGATCGACTTCGGGATATCCGGGGGCACAAGGGCTTTCATGACCGGACATCGCGACGGCCGGATTCGGATCGATGAGCGCGTACTGCGTGGACACAGCGACGCGGTGAACGCCGTCGCGCTGCCCAGATCCGAATCATCGATCGCGGCGTCCGCGGATACGCAGGGGGGCGTGCGCATCTGGGACCTCGACGCCGAGCCGACCCAGCTGGAACACAGCGGCAAGGTGCCCCAGCTGGCGCTCGGTCCGGCGAACTATCTTGCGATCGGCACGGATTCGGGCGAGGTGCGCATCGCAACCACCACACAGCTGGACGAACAGTGGCCGATCCGCCACCGTCACCTCACCGGCATCGCCGCGATCGCCTTCGGGCCGGGGGCCGCCGGACCGCTGCTCGCCACCGCGGACACCGCAGGGCGCGTGCGGCTGTTCGAGGTCGCCAGCAGTCGCCTTGTCACGCAATCGGTTCGAGCGGACACACCAGTCGATGTCATCGGCTGCGGCTTGCTCGCCACGGGGGATCCCTTCGTCGCTACGGCGCAGCAGTCGACAGGCGAGGTCAGGCTATGGCGAGTCGATACCAAGGGGCGAGCGCACCGTGTGGCCCGCCGTGAACTGCTACGGCCCGATGTACACACCCGATTGGCGATCGCAGGCTTCGCGGGCGGCCCTTCCGGTGACGTGCTCGCGCTGGCGACGCTGCGGTCGAGGCCGCCGGAGAAGGGCCAACGGACCACGCTGACCCTGTGGAACATCACCACCGGAGAACCGATGTCGGATCGCTCGTTCGACGGTAGCACCGCCGAGGTGGCGGTGGCGTTCACGACCGGACCCGACGGGCGACCCGTCGTGGTGGCGACCGCCGAGAACGAGCCCATCCACGTGTGGGATGCGGTGACCGCGGAGCCATTGTGGGAACCGGTGCCGCGCAACGGGAATAGTCGCATCACCGCTTTGGGCGTCAGCTGGGACCCCGACGGGCACCCACTGATGGTTGTCGGCGACGATACCGACACCGTGCGGATCGTCGAGCCGTTCACCCGCCGTCCGCTCACGACGATCCGCCGCCGGTCGACGCCGTGGGTCGTCGCCCTCGACGCCGACATCCTCTGCGTTCGCGATGGGGACGGGCTCGCGATACTCGAGGTCACCGACATTCGATCGGCCATCCCCGGTCCGGTCGCGACCGACTGACGCACAACGGTTTTCGCAGGTCTGTAATCGGAGCCGACCGCTGTCGTATCCGCCGATGACAGCTCGGGGCCATGCATCCCAGGCATGGGGAGGCGGAACAATCGACGAAACGTCGTCGGCAGCAACAGCCGAGCCGGTAGGTGCAGTGATGAAATGAGAATCCGACGGGCAAGACTCGAGTGCATCTATGACCAACCCCGCGAATGCCGACTCGGGCAAGACAACTCCAGCACTGCCGACGGCTGCCCCCGGCAGTGCCGGCTTCGAGCATCTGCTGCGGGATACGTTGGAGACGGCGCCGACAACAGCTACGAATGACACACTGCTCAAAGGACATTCGCTCAGCGAAGGCGACTCACGGACGTCCCCGAATGGCAACTTCACCGTGCAGGTCAAGAATTCGCAGGTGACCCTGTCCGATCTGAACGGCAAGACACTGTGGACGCAGGGGCTGGCAAACCAGAACGGCTACGCCGATCCGCACGCGAGGCTCTACCTCGGCAATGACGGGCTCGCACTGAACGGATACGTCACCGGCACAGGACAACCGCGCTACACGGACAACAACTACGGTTCGCTGTGGTCAGCTGATCTCGCAGACCTCGACAAGAGTCGGATAGCGGGCCTGCAGGTGACGAATGACGGTCGCCTGGTTCTGCTCGGCAGCAACCGGGAGACCCTCGCGACGGTGTACGCGCCACCTGACGACAAGCGCGATCAGATCAGGCTGCACTACCCCGTCGGCGCCTCGAACGGGTTCTGCCACGTCATCGCGATGGCCGAAGAAGCCTTCCGGGGCGCAGACAAGTTGATGGCACCCGGAACACCGACACCTGCCCCCGATGCCTGGCAGCTACTCCAGGATCTCGGCCTCGCCTCCCCCGGTCACACCGTCGCGGTCGATACGTACAACTCGCACATCGGCGCCGTCGACGCGACCAAGAAAACGATGCACCAACAGAACAACCGCACCGGCATCGCAACCGCCGACACGGCAGGCATTGCCGCCACCGCGATGACCAGCATCAGGAACATCGTTCATGATCTCAACAGCGCGCTCACTGCTGCCGACGGCATACCGACAACTGTCGGACCTCTTTCGCTTGGCCAGACCGTGTCCGCGTTGACCGAGGGAGTCCTTCCCGCGCAAGCAGGTTCGATGTCGGGTACGGGTCAATTCGATCGAGAGAAGGAACGGGCGCTCCTCTCGAGAATCTTCGACGCGCTCGACGCCTCCTACCAGTTGGTCCGCGGAGCACAGGAACAGATCCAAGAAGCCGCGGCACGTCTCGGGAAAGTGCCGAACCCCGGCGCGCTCACCCCCGATCAACTCGACTACGGCAACGCAGGCACGTGGGCCAACGGCGAGGAAGCCTGCCGACAATTCGTCAACCAAGCGCTCGACAAGCTCGGCATCACGGATCCGGTGGCACGAGACAACTGGATGCGCGGCATGCTCACCATCGCCTCTCGTGAATCCCAATACAATTCACCCAAATATCAGGTCAACACCTGGGATATCAACGCGAGGGGCCCGCAACGGCCCGACGGTGCACCAGGAAGATCGTCACGAGGTCCCTGGCAGACCATCCCGGAAGTATTCGCCGCACACCACCAGATCGGCACCTCCACCAACATCTACGACCCGGTAGCCAACGCCGCGGCGGCGATCAAATACCTGCAGGACGAAAGGCGTGTGAGCCCCGACGGCTCCGACCTCACCAAGCTGGTACAACAGGCCGACCCGAACCGCGGCCCCCGCGGCTATTGACTACTTGCCGCGCCGCCGCCGCTGCCGGCCCGGCGACCGATCGGATTCCGCCGACACTCGCTCGCGCAGGTCGTGCGGCGCGAATTCGACGATCTCGTCGCGTGAGGTGATCGCCAACTTCTGCAGCACCGACGCGACCTGCGCGTCCACGGTGCGCATCGAGATCCCGCGCCGGACGGCGATCGCGTTGTTGGTCCAGCCCGCCGCCGCCAGAATCGCCACCTCGGCCTCCGCGGGCGACAGCGACGACCATCCCCGGTCGGACCCGTGCTGCGCCCGATGCAGCGACAGCGCACCCATGGCGAGCAACTGCACTTCGCCGAGTTCCGGCCGCAGCGCGGCCCCCTGTGCTTCCGCCGCCGTGTACGCCGCCGCACCGAGTACTGCCTGCCCGACCGCGACGGCTTTCGTGGTTTCCGCCGAGAAGGGACCGAGTCGGCTCACGTCGATGTTCGTCTTCGTGAGCAGCGTGTGCGTGCCGCCGGCGAGCTGCGCGATCTCGGTGGCGGCCGCGATCATCCGCTGCCGGTTCGCCTTGTCGCCCTGCCATCCCTCGATCAGCCGTGCCAGCGACCAGATGCGGAACTGGACTGCCCACAGGCCGCCCCACCGGTCTCGGATGCCGGTCACGTGCCCGAGCGCCTCCCGCCCTGTCTGCAATGCCTCCGCAGGCCGACCGATCCGATTCAGCGCGATGGCCCGGGTCAGGCGGGCCCACGAATGCACCCAGGAGGCGCCCGAGCCTTCCACTCGCGCAAGGTATCTCGTGGACAATGTGTCCGCCTCGGACGCAGTGCCGAGTACCGCGGCCGCCAACGCTGCGAACAGTTCGGCCATGACCGATCCGCCGACCTCGTTGTCCCTCCGGTACTTCTCGGCGGATCTGCGCAGCACGACGATCGATCTCGGGTCGCTTCGCGCAAGCAAAAGATCTACACCCCACGCGAATTCGACGGAGGCGGGCACACCGAGGTCGGTCTCCGCCGATTCGCGCCACCCGGCCGCGCCGTCGCCGAGACACATCCGCATGCATTCGTCGAGCAGCGCCTCCGCGTCGTCCCGCATGCCTTGGCACAGCGCGATCCAGACCACCAATGCGGTTGTCTCGACCTGATTCTTGGTCGGCTCCGTCGTCAGGACGCGCATGGCGTCGAGCGTCCGCTCGGACCACATCCGGATCTCACGGAACGAGCACCCGAGAAAGGGCAACCGGATCGCGAGCAGCCCGTGACAGATGTCGAGGGCGACCGGCGCCTGCCCCGGCGCGGCCAGGCTGCGATCGATCGCGGTCAGGATGTTGTCCCACGCCGCCCGCGCCCAATCGAGATACTCCAGTTCGGCGGCGCCGAACCAGTTGGTCGCCGCGTCGGCCACCTTGTTCCGGTAGTACTCGCTGTGCCTGCGCTCGAGCCGGGCGCGTTCGTCGACGCCGGTCCGCGACCGCGATTCGAGCCGCTGCTGCGCGAAAACTCGGATGCTTTCCAGCAGCGAGTACCTGGCCATGGTCGGGCTGAGATGCACCGAAACCAGTGACTGATCGACCAATTCGTCGAGCAGTTGCGGAATATCGTCTCTGCGCAACACAATTGGGCGGCCTTCGGCGTCCTCGTCGGGATCGGCGCAGACGAACTCGATCGCTTCCCGTTCCGCGCCGACGTCGATTCCCGTTCCGTCGGCGAAATCCTCCTGGTTCAGGTCGTAGCCCGCCGCGAACACCGCCATTCGCTCGAACAGCACGCGCTGCCGCTCGTCACACAGCTCGTACGACCACGAAATGACGTCCAGCACACGGCGATGCCGCGCCTCGGCGCCGACCCTCGGCCCGTCCGCCCAGCGCATGCGCCGGTCGTCCGGTGCGTCGCCGCTGAGTTCGCGCAGGATCATCGGCAGCGGCTCACGCACCAAACGTGCTGCGGCGAGCCGGATGTAGAGCGGATGGTTGTTCACGTGGTGGCAGATCTGCGCCATCATCTCGTCCCGATCCGGATAGCTCACGGAGCGGCCGGTCAATTCCGAACGCAAGCGGAACAGCGCTACGCCCTGCTCGCGCGACAGCGGCGGCACCGGAACCAGTTGTTCGTCAACCCATCCGATCGATTGTCTGCTGGTGGCAACGATGCTCGCGTTCGGCAGCGCGGCCGTCAACGTGTGGACGGCGCTGCCGACGCCCTCCAGCACGTGCTCACAGTTGTCCAACACCAACACCACCTGCGCGGCGGATTCGTCGCCGCCGCCGAGCGCGTCGATGATCGCCTCCCACGCCGAGCGACCCGAGAAGTCGGTTTCCATCACCGCGTGCGCGATCTGTTCCGCCACCGCGGTCGCGTCGGTACCGGCGGCCAAGCGCGCCAACCGCACCCAGTGGACCGCGACGCCGGTGCTTCGCTGGAATCGGGCGACGGCTTCGGAGGCCAACCGGGTCTTGCCGATACCGCCGGGGCCGACCAGCGTGATCAGCCGCCATGAGCGCAGCAGGAGCGTGATGATGTGGTCCAGCTCCTGCTGTCGTCCGACGAACGCGTCCGGACCCGGTGTCGAGCCGGGTCTCTCGGAATGGTCTCGAGCACCCATGTTCACGGACACTAGTCCGCCACGGCGCGGTTTTCGTACCGATCGGCCTACTGATGCACGCTGCCCGCACCAAGACCAACCTTGAACTACCTGTGCGCCTGCAAGGCCAATCGTTATGAGGAGAAACCGCCATGATGTGCTGCGTGCTGTTGTCCGGGCTCGTCCTGATTCTCGGGCCGCGCCTCGCGAGCGCGCTCCGGCGATCCGGTCGCCCCGACAGCAGACAACCTGCAGTAGCGCACCGACCGCTCGAAGGCGTGGCCTATCTCGAGTTGCTCGGCGACGCCGACTCCCCCACTGCACTGCGGGAAGCGCTATGACGAGTGTGCGCGGCACTGCGACGCAGGAGGCCGCACCGCGATTGCGCGGACCGATCACCGCTCGGGCCTGGCGCCGGACCTTGGCGGTTTCGCTCACGTTCTGGACGGTGCTGGCGACAGTGCCGAACCTGCTCGATATTGCCGCCCCATGGCGTGCATTCGCGGCCGGGCTGTCCATTCCTGGTGCCGGCGTGCTCTATTCGCTGCCCGCGCAACACCACCACTCGGCTGGTTCGATCGCCGTGCACGCGCTGGTGCTCGGCGTCGGAATCGCCGCTCTCGGTGGGGCGCTGCGGAAGCGGCGGATCGTCGCGGGCCTGCTTGTGGTCGTCGCAGCGGCGGCGTTGGTGTGGGCCGTGCTGATCGCACCGGCCACGCTCGTGGCGGCCGGGCACATCGCAGGCTTCCTGATCGTCGCGGCACTCTCCTTGTTAGCCTTCATGTTTCGCGCCATCGCGCGCTCCGACTACGTCACCTTGCCCGCGATCGTTGTCACCGCAGCGGTTCTCGGTGCGCTGCTGACGAACTCGGCCGAGGGTCACCCGCTTCCGCTCGCGCGGATATCGTGGGCGGCGCCGTGCGTGGCGATCGCTGCCACACTGAGCATCGTTGTGCGCGAACAATTCCGGCACCGGGCCGCGCGCCGCGTCGGCAAGCAACGGGAACAGTATCTCGCGCAACGCCGTACCCAGCGACACCAGCCGGTGCGTACCGCCCCGCTCCCCCTTCGGCATCGGGCGACGCCCACCGTCACCGAGGCGAGTGTCGACCAGCTCCGCCTGCACCGCTACCTGACCAGCCTCGCCATGCAACCACTCGACAGCTGGGACGGCTTCGACGACGACGGGCCAGGGCCACTCCAGCAGTATCGCTATCAACTCAACGCCGTCGGCTGGGCGCTGTCGATGTTCGGCTACTCGCACACGCCCGCGTACTGGGGCGCACCGCACCAGGCCCAACTGGACCTGTTCGCCCGCATGCAGGACCCGCGGGTCTGGGGCTACTGGTATCGGCAGAACCTGTTGGGAAACTGGGACTTCCGGCTCCGCCGCGCCGACCCGATCGACGTGCCGCAGAACATCATGTTCACCGGATACCTCAACTTGCAGCTCGCCATGTTCCGCCAAGCGACCGGCGACGACAGGTTCGAGCACACGGAATCGTTCCGGTTCGAGCGACCACCGCAGGCGACCACCGACTACCACCATTCCGCCATCAACGACATCGTCCTTCGCAACTTCGGCAGCGAGCTGTGCTTGTGGGCGTGTGAACCGGTCCCGGTCGGACGCGGCCGTACCCACGGCCTGGTCTTCCCTTACTGTAATGCCGTTGCCGCCGCGGGCGTTGCGGTGCTCGACGCACTGAACGGCACCCGTCACTGCGCCGACCTCGCCGCCCGACTGCGCCACCGGCTCGACACCGAGTTCACCGCCGCCGACGGCGACATCATCGCCTTCCTCGTCTCCGGCGCCGGACTGTCCGCGCGCGGGTTCCGCGGTCCCGCGTCGACCGCGGCCATCGCGGCGTTCATGAGCCCGCTGCTGCCTGACCTCGCCTGGCGCGCTTGGGAAATCCTGCGGCACGAGTGGCTCGACAACGACGCCTATCTGAACCCGACCTCAGGCGGGAAAGAGGCGCCGACGACGGCCGACTGGGGATCCGGCGCGCCGACCAACGCCGAACCACTGGCGGCGGGCCTGCTGCTCGCGCAAGAATCCGGCGAGCCAGCAGCGTGGGCCACCCTCTGGGCCGAGGCGACCCGGCAACTGCGGTTCGCGCCCGACCCGCGGCAACCCGGCGTCTGGAGCTTCGAGCGAGCATCCGTGCACGCCAACGGCATGCTCGGCCTAGGAGGGCTCGGCCGACCCTACGCGCTCACCGACATGATGACCGTGCCGCGTCCGGCAGCGTGGACGCGTGGTCCGCGGATCCTTGCGACGCCGTATCCGGCGGTCCTGGTCGCCAAGGCGCTCACCGACGGCGCCGGACTCGACGCGGTGTTCCGTCGAGGGCACCAACCTGGCCGGTTCACCGTTCGGATCGATCAGCTTGTGCCACAACGCGAGTACGCGGTGCTCGGCGGAATCGATGCCGTCGTTCGCGCCGACGACCGCGGCAGAGCCGACCTGGCCATCGACCTCGCGGACCGCACCGCAATCACAGTCCGTCCGACCTGGTAGGTCCGCACGTCCCAACAATGGGAAATCGCCTCGTCGGGGCGGGTAACAATGAACACCTGGCCCACGGCGACGGGCCGGACGTGTCGATGGGTTGAACGTGCGGAGGCGATGGTGGCTGGCGGATCGGCAGCAGAACTGGTCACACCCGTCGTCGGTGGTCTGTCCGACGCGAATCGCGGGGCGCTCGGCGCGCTGGTTGCCTTGGCCGACACCTACGGCGCGGGCGGTGTTCCGGTCGACGCGGCCACGGTCACAGCGCGCGACCAGAAGGTCGACGGGTCCGGAAGTGCGGCCGATGCCGCCCAGCAGCAGACCGGGGTGCTCGGCAACACGGCGAGCAAGTTCAAGGGCCTGGATGCCGGGCTCGCCGAGCAGATGGACCAATTGACCAAAGCCAACCGCACCGACCAGCTCGCGATCTACCGGATCATCCGCGAGGCCTGCGATCGCATCGCCGCACTCGGTCCGGCCGCCGATACGCCGCACGGCCAGCAGCAGATCAACGGGATACTCACCGGCGCATTGGACAAGGCGCAGACCATCGTGCGCAACGGGCAGGCCAACGCAGGAGGCTCCAGGGAGACGGTGAATCAGCTCGCCCGCCAGTTCCCAGGACCGCCACCAGCACAACGGGTTTCGGCGCCGCCGCGGCAGCGCACCCCGGTGTCGGCCGCCCCGGCGATCAACCGGCCGGGCCCGCCGATCCTCGGCGACGGGCGGGCCCGGCTGCCGCTGGCGCCGGGAACCTACACCGTGACTTCGCATTTCGGCCCGCGGTGGGGCAAATCGCACAACGGCATGGACTTGGCCGCGCCGGCAGGCACGCCGATCTACGCGGTCACCGACGGCGTCGTCGTTCAAGCGAGCGACAAGGGCGACGGCTACGGCCAGCTGGTGCGCATCCGATCCGCCGACGGCACCGAAACCCTGTACGCGCACCAGCTCGCGGGCAGCATCAAGGTCAACGTCGGTGAGCAGATCACCGCGGGCACCGTCATCGGCGCCGTCGGATCGACCGGTGACTCCACCGGCCCGCACCTGCACTACGAGGTCCGCCGCGGCGGCAAGGCCGTCAACCCCGAGGAGTATCTGGCGGCCAACGGCCTGCGCGCCTGACCGGACCACGCCGAGATGTTCAGCTGGACACGCACGCTCGCGCGAACGGAGGGGTGATCTGCTGGTGCGAGCTTTCGATGCTGTCCAAGTGGTCGTGCAGGCCGGCCAGGCCGGTGCGGAGTCCGTGCCCGTGTGGTGCACCCGCCAGCAGCACCTCGACCGCGCAGTCTGCGACGTGATCGGTCGGTAGCGACCGGTCGAGGGTCGCCACGATCGTGGTGATCGGCTCGACACCCGTGTCGAGGCGCGCGTCGCCGAGATCGGAAGGCGGGTAACACCACGTGAGCACTTCGGGTCCCGAGTGGAAACGATGGAATGCCCAGCCCCGCGCCCGCAGCCGACCGTCGAGGTCGGCGAAGACGTACACCTGCACGGCCGGAACCTGGTGTCCGCAGGTGATTCCCAGTGCCTCCACCGCGGTGGACGGCGCGCGGTGTGGATGCGAGATCTCGGCTCTGGCCTGCGCAGGCAGACCGCCGGATGTCGTCGATGGATTGTCGCGTTCGGACTGCCTTGCGCGAGGTCGCGTTGCCTCGCCGGGAGTGTCCCTGGACATGGCCCAATCCTCACAGCCCGATCGAGCAACACCGCAGCGACACGCGGCAGGCAACCTATCGGCTCTGGCGGGCCAGCACACTCCCTGCACCGGCGAGTGCGATACCGCAGACCGCGATCGTGCTGATGGCCAACTGCGGTGACGTGCCGTCGATCAGCAGCCCGGCCAGTGGCGCGGCGACGCCTGCGCCGATCGCGATCGACGAGTCGTACAGCCCGCTGATGACCCCTCTCGAGTCGTCGGGCGCCAGCTCACTGAGTCTCTGCGAACCGGAGGCAATCGGCGGCGCACTGAAGAGTCCGGCCGGTATCAGCAGGATCAGATAGACCCACCACTGGGTGGCGAGGCCGAGCGGAAATGTGGTCAGGGCAAGCGCGGCAATGAGTGTGAAGAGACCCGGATGCCGCGGCACCATGCCGTAGCCGAGACCACCCGCCACCGCGGCAACACACCAGGCGGCGTACACGATGGTGAGATAGTCCGCCTGCCCGGCTGATTGGAGCCCGGCGATGAGTGTCAGTTCGGTGCTGTACACCAGAAACGCTCTGGCGGAGGCGGACAGGAACACCGCACCGAGGCCGGGCGTGAGCCAGTGCGCGATGCGTCGCCGACCCGCTCGCGCTGCGGTCGCGGCGCCGACCCGCATCGGCGGGTTCAGCCGCCACAGCGCGAAACCAGCCGCACCCCAGCATATTCCGATCAGCCGGAGCGCTATTCCTGGTTCGAGTTGCAGAATCAGCAAGGTGCCGACAGCTGGGCCGATGATGTGGACGACGTCGACAGCGATGGCGTCGACCGCGAAGGCCGGGCGTTGGTGCTTACTCGGCACGATGACGCCGACAGCTTGACGGACCAGCGAGGAAACCGGAAGGGCGAGTACCCCGATCGTGAGCACGCCGACGAGCAGCACCGGAAAGGTGAACCACGGCAAGGCCATCCAGACAAGAAGCTGGGCGCCGGTGGTGACAGCCAGCATGGTGTGCAGGCCACGCCGGTCGAGCAGCAGCCCCATCAGCGGTGAGCCGATGGCGCGGCCGGTGATGTAGATCGCGGCGACGACGCCCGCTTCGTAATAGCTGCGATCGAGGTTGACCACGGCGTGCAGCGTCAACGCGATCAGGGTCGCGGTGGGCGGGAATCGTGCGATGCACGCGACGGTGAGCAGCGATCGGACGCCGGGCAGACCGAGCACCCGGCGATAGGCGGCGAGGCCAGCGGGTGGAGCGGATTCAGCCGATCGCCCAGGATCGAGCGGCGGCTCGCCCGATGGCGGGTGTTCCACCGTCGACACGTTGGGACGGCTCCTGTCGGGTGGTGAGACGGAAGGGCCCGCCGATTGCTCGGCGGGCCCCACGGGAAACTACTTGCCCTCGTCCGACCTTTCGCTTACGCCATCGCTCGGCTCCAGGTTCGCGTCGACCTTGGCGACCCGCAGATGGCCGGCAATTTTGGTCTCGAATTCAGGGTAATCTTCGGAAGGTTCCAGCGCCGAGTAGCCGCGTTTTCCATCGCTTGTTCGCATCGAACTCCACTCCTTCTTCGTTTTTCCATTGACGCTCGCATCTCAGCGATGCAATAACTACGCCACTCTGGTCGGGTAGCCGAGATCGCCCAACTCGTATCGTCGGGCCATCTCCACCCGTAGCGGAATCGTGTCGGAGGCGGTCCCCGATTTGGGGACCAAAATGTTGATCATCCGATCCGAGGTCAAACTGGCGAAGTGATGGACTGCAGGCAGCAGGCCTTTGGAAATATGCGGCCTCGACTGGAACAGAAGTATGTCGCCCGCCACGGTATGGACGGGATCGCTCGCCCACTTCATATAAGGCCCGAAGAGGTCGGGAAAGATTCTTTCGTTGATCTCCACGATCGTCTTTCCCTTGCCACGCTCGGCGTGCAACAGCTCCGCGATCGCGTGCACTTCGCCGAAGCTGCGCACCGGACTGAACCTGGCCGTCCCCTCGCCGCCCAGCGTGATGTGCACGTTGAATCCATGGACTTCCGACACGTCCGGATCATCGAGGTTTCCTGGAAAGTCGGTGTGCGCGTCGCCATCACCGATCCCGGCCGCCACCGCACCCTCGGGTCCGAACATCCGCCTGCCGACCACGTCGGAGCGGTCCAGGATGCCGCACATCGCGGCGTCGATGACGTCGCAGACCCGCTTGGGATAGACCTTGCCGCTTCGGCTTCCGTACGGCAGGACATCGCCGAGATCGATGTTTTCGACGCGGTCCTCGGCATTCTTCGGATCGCTCGGCACCGATGCGACGATCGGCGCCACCTCCACCGGTCCGAACACCCGCGGGACACGAACCGCAATCGCCTCACCCAGTGTGTCGCAAATGATTTCGGGGTGGAAACCACGCGCCGTGAGCACCGACGCGACACGCTCGATCTGCTCGGAGCACGCCGCCGATTCCAGCGCCGGAACCGGAACGGGCCCCCCAGTCGAATTCGTAATTTGATCGACGCCCACTACCATGACCACCCGCTTCCGAGTACCGATCCGCAGCCCGTTTGTGTCGTTCTTCCGGGTCACAATCTCTGATCGACGCGGCTCCCGTCAACGCGCAAGAGTCCCCAATCTTGGGAACCCGTAACAGGTTTCGCGTGGTCCCACTGTCATACCCGGCGGCATCGCCGGTTGCTGTCCACTCGCCTGATCGCAGCCCGCTGTTTGCTGAAATCCCCAGAGTTGGGTATACCGCAGAATTCAGGACAGATGAGGTGTCATTGAACAGGTTCGCTCATGGATTTTCCGTATGCCGGGGTTACGCCCAACGAGCTGTCCTTCGCCGCGCGAGACGAGCGATATCGGCGACTGCACGAGTGGGGCGAGCCGAGCTACCTGCATCCGTCCGGACTGCGCATGATCTGGAAGTACGACGATGTTCGCACGGTGCTCGATGCCGTGCTGCCGGGCGTCAGCACCGCTAACTCGTTGGACCCGTTGGTCGGATACTCGCGGATCGCGACGACCCCCTCGGCGATACTGCCTTTCCTGCGGCACCTGCTTCCGCCGCCGGCCAAGGCCACCGCAAACCTGACCGACCTGGGACTACACAAGAAGGTGTGGGACACGATGTCGGGTGCCGACGGCCATTTCACGATCCCGGCAGGCCAACGCCACGCGCGCGAAGCAGCCATGTCCGCGCATTTCCACGCCGCGCTGGACGAGCTCGGTCCCGGATCCGAACTCGATGTGACGGCCCTGTCGATCGCCTACGCCGCCCGGGTCACCGGCGAAGCGGTCGGCCTGCCACCGCAGTCCTGGCCGAATGTCGCGATCTGGAGCAGCGCCCAATCCGGCCTGCTCGGTAGGCGGATGCACGGCCGTGAGCTCGGCGCGGCAGTGGACGCGCTCGGCTGGCTGTTCACCGTCTCCGCCCGCACCGTCGCGCACGGTTCCGGCCTCGCGTGCCGACTGAGGGAGGCGGAGTTGCCCCGCCGAGTCGCGATCTCCGCCATGGCGAATTCGCTTGCGGCAGGAGTACATACAATTAGCGGGACCATCCAGCAAGGGCTGCAGCGGTTGCTTTCCGCGCCGGATCGGGCCTGGTGGAGCCTGCTCGCCGATCCGAATCAGGCAGGCAGCGTGGCGATCAAGCTGATGCACCTCGATCCGGGACTGGTGGCGTGGAAACGCCGCGCCGACAAGGCGATCACCTTGCCCAGTGGCACGACGCTCCCGCCAGGACCGATTCTGGCGTTGTTCGCGGCGGCCAACCGGGACACGGCAGCGTTCCCGGACCTGTGGAACCTGCACGGTAAGGGCAAGCTGCCGTTGACCTTCGGCATCGGCCGCCACGTCTGCCCCGGAAAACAGTTGGCCACGTTGGCGATCACGGTGTTCCTCAGGGAACTACACGCGCAGGCCCCGAACGCCGCGCTGACACCCGCAATCGGCCGCCGCCCTCCCGACCTGCTCTTCAGTGGTGCCGATATCGCGATCACCACCTGAGCGCAATAGACCGAACTCTGTGGTGCAGTGGTGGTTTCAGTTCGTTTGGCTGCCTACCGATTGAGCCAGGAATGGCCAAGAGCGGTGCAGATCGTCTTCCCAGTAGCCCCACGAATGGGTGCCGACCGGGCGATCGTCCACCGTGACCGGGATATTCAGCTCATGCAGCCGGTTCGCCAAATTCACTGTGCAGAAACGAATAGCCGCTTCGATCGGCCCGCCGAACGCGATCTGCACCGGCAGCGGAATCCGGCCCTCTTGCACTCGCCGATCGCTGGGCGTGTCATGCGGAGCCGCCGCGATGCCACTGCCCGTACTCAAATAGACGGCGGTCCCCCGCAGCCGGTCCGCGTTGACCAGCGGATCGTTGTCCCGCCACAGCGGCCCGTTGCGCGGACCCCACATATTCTCGACACTCTGCCCACCACCCCAGTTTTCGACCGTGAGCCGGACGAACTCCTGGCCGATCGGGTCCGACGTCTGCGCGCAACCACTGAAGGACGCCACACTGTTCCAGAAACCAGGCTTGGCGATCGCCAGGTTCAAGACCGAGGTGCCGCTCATCGACACACCGACCAACGTCCGATTTCCATTGGCCCCCAAGAACTCTTCGATGACCGGAGGCAGCTCCTCGTTGAGGAACGTCTGCCACCTGTTGAATCCGAGCACGGCATCCGTGCGTACCCAGTCGGTGTAGTAGGAGTTGGCGCCGCCGAACGGAGTCACGACATTGATGTCCTTGCCGCGCAAGAAGTTCACGGCATCGGTCTGTACGTCCCATCCGCTCTCATTCGGCCCACCGCCGGAGCCGTTGAGCAAGTACATCGTCGGCCGTGGCGTCGCCCGGTCCGCGGCGCGGATGACCTGCACCGGAATCGGCCGGTTCATCGCGGGCGAGAACACCAGCACATTCTGTTGCCGATCGTTCACGTCCTCCACCGAAACGACGCCGGGCGCCGCAGTGGCGGTACCCATCGTGCCGACCAGGCCTGCGGCCGCGAGCGCCCCGACGAGGAGCCCGCGCACTAGCACCGTGTGTGTCGATCGCCATGTTCTCAAGATTGCCCTCCGGTACCTGCGACATACACCACGCCTTTCGGCGGCTGCCGGTGTCGGCAGCGAAGGAGATTCGCGTCGCCACCGCCCGAGGATTGGTTCCTCGAGCAACAATCGCCTCGGGCGGTGTGCGAACGGGACATAGCGGAGGGGACACGCAGGTCACGGCTCTGTTATGTCCCGTTCGACGGCGGTACGGGGATCGAGTGGGGCGTGGGCGATGGACCGCTCAGTCGCGGAGGGCCGAGCCCGAGACGCCGGACGGCCGGACGGCGATGGCGACGCGGTCCTTGGCGTCCGGCGGCACCACCGGACCATTGTTGTACCGCTCGGACAGGCGGGTGTAGAGCGCCCCGTCGGGGTCCCCGTCGATGTGGTCGACCACACCACGGACCTCGATGTAGCGGTACGGGTCGTCCGGATCGAAGATCGAGATCGATACGCGAGGTTCGTCGGCGACGTTCTTGAACTTCTGCCGGTAGTTGGTGTGCGTGAACCAGATGAATTCGCCGTCCCACACGAACCACATCGGGTTCACCTGCGGGGCGCCATTCGGCCTCGTGGTGCCGAGGCTCGCGTAGATCGGGCGTTCCAGCAGATCGCGGACCTTCTCTGGGATCTCGGTCATAGGTACCTCCGCTCTCGGTGCACAGTTGCATGATCATCAAACCGCACCGCCGCCAGCGTTGACACAGCGGGTAGGTGGACCGGAACCCGCAGGGGCGCAGACACATCAGGCGGCCAGCACGCGAGTGACGCGTACTGGCCGCCATGGCCGACCGCGGCGCCTCATCGTGCCACAGCCCCCGAACTTGTCACTGTGGCACAACGAGTTTCGCGGCTCCTACCGGTGTTGAAGACTGCGGTACCAGCTCGTGCCCCACGCTTGTCGCCGGTTGAGCAGGCTGGGCGATCGGCGATACTGTCCTGTTCTCGCGAGTGGGCAGCAGATCGGGGGCGAAGACCTCGTGGACGAGTACGCTCTGCCCGGTAGAGAACGAGATCTCGTACACCCGTCCGGCCGACTCCGCAGGCAGCGCACCGAAGGTGGCAAGGGTGACACCCGTTCGGAAAATGCGCCGTCGTTCGAACATGCCACGTTCGCGAACATGCAGCCCGAATGGTTGGTCGCCGAGGGGAATCAGAGCTTCCCGGTCGACGCGTCGATAGGTGATCAAGTTTTCGCTGACGATCATGCCTGTGCTGTTGCGTAGCCTGGATCTGCGTACCGCGAGAGCTTTGTGGTTGCCGAACACTTCCTCGAGCTCGGGACAGTCGTTGATAGGGATCGGCTGACTGCGCGCCAGCAACGGTTCGGCAACGATCTCCGACCTCGCCAGCGTGCGGAGCATCAAGGTCGTCGACCCTTCCGCCGTAAGTACCAATTGGGTTACCAGCGGTAGTTCTCGGCGCGCTTCGAGCGCCGGATACTGTTGGCTGCCAACGAATTCCTCATACCATCCAGCAAACATGGCCGACCTCGGTACTTTCTCGCCCCCGACAGGTGATGGCAAGATCTTTATGCCGACGGTCCGGCAGGCGCATCGGTAAGTACTGAGTTCGCATCGGTATACCCAAGCCTGGCAATACTTAAAGGCAACCGACCGCGGCCGCACCTACGATCGGCGACATCAGAGATCCGATAGATGTTGCTCGAATCTATAGAGGTGATCGATGGCCGCGGAGTTCGATTTCAACCTGATCCGCACGTTCGTCCTGCTCTACGAAATGCGGAGCGTCACTGCGGCGGCCGATGCCCTCGGCGTCAGTCAACCGACGGTCAGCTATGGCTTGGGTAAGTTACGCAAGCGGCTCGGCGACGAACTCTTCGTGCGCGGTCCAGGCGGGCTTGTCCCCAGCTCGGAAGCTGAGCGGCTCTATCCGCCGCTGCGCACCGCCATCGACCAGATGGATGTGACCATCAGCGCGGCAACCGAATTCGATCCGTCGGGGCCGGTCAGCTTCTCCATCGGGCTGTCCGACCTCGGTGAGGTCAACTCGCTGCCGCTGGTGCTCGCGGAACTCTCCGCGCGCGCACCCGCCGCGACCCTGCAGGTCCACGCGATCGACATCGAGACCGCACCCGATGAACTCACCCGCGGCAAGGTGGACGCGATCGTGACCAGCCCGGTGCTGGATTCGGTACGCCTGAGCCGGATGCCGCTGTTCACGGAGGGTTACGTCGGCATGGTCGCGGCCGACCATCCGCGCCTGCGCCACGACAACCCGACCGCGGCGGAGTTGCGCACGGAGCGCCACGTGGTCGTCGACGGCACCAGCGGCCATGCCGCCGCATGGCAGGCGCTGCGTAGGTATGGTGTCGAGCCGGATATCGCGGTCAGGGTCACCCGCTTCGCCACGTTGCCCTATGTGGTGCAGGACAGCGAGTTCATGGCCATCGTGCCGGAGCGGGTCGCACACACCGTGGTCAGATCACATCCGGTCCGGACCTTCGCGCTGGCGTGGCCGATTCAGCCGGTCGAGGTCACCGCCTACACCCGCCGCACACCGGGCCGCAGCGCTGCGCAGACCTGGTTCCTCGACGTGATCCGGACTGCGTTGCAAGATCTGCCGTGACCCAACGAAATTCGAGGACTCGTCCGCGAGTGTTCGCGGACGAGTCGGGGCCGGGTCAGCCGCCGATCGAGTAAACCCACAATTGCCAGCCGCTGCCTTGCTGGCCGTAGTAGCACTTGTAATAACTATCCGAGCCACGGTACGGCTCCCCAGCCGCCTCACACTGCCAACTGGTCTCGTAATCGCCGTAGAACACCCCATCGGCGGTCGCGTTGCCTGCCGCCAAGCCGAGGACAAACATAGCCGAGGCCCCAGCTGCCAATGATCTCCATACTGTCCGCATGCCCGACACCTTGCCAGGTGCCGCACGTCGTTCCCACGACTGGGAAACAGCGTGTCGCAGGTCGGTCGTCCGGTTTCGGCTACCCCCCAGCACATTTCGCCCAGCTCGACGCCCACGCTGAACCGCGGACGCAGAGACGTGCGACGGCCCGACTTGACGCATACCCATATCGGAATATGATTGCGGCCATGGCACGAGCAGCGACGACGTCGGACGTGTTCAACGCGATCGCCGAGCCGCAGCGCAGGGAGATCCTGGCACTGCTGCGGGCGGGTGAGCGGCCGGTGACGGAGGTGGCCCGGGAGCTGGGGATGTCCCAGCCGGGGGCATCCAAACACTTGCGGGTGCTCCGGGAGGTCGGGCTGGTGCGGGACCGTCAGGCAGGCAAGCAACGCCTGTACTGCCTGGACGCCCGCGGGCTGCGACCGGTGCACGAATGGGCAGGCGGGTTCGAGCAGTTCTGGAACGAGAGCTTCGACCGGCTGGACGAGTACGTACAGGACATGAAGCAGGCAAGGCAGGAGGAAGGTAGCTGATGAGTGTGACGGGACGAGGAGCGGCGGCGCAGTCCGCGACGGCCGACCGCGAGATCGTGATCTCCCGGATCATCGACGCCCCAAGGGAGTTGGTGTTCGAGGCGTTCACCGAGGTACGGCACTTGTCGCGATGGTGGGGCCCAAAAGGATTCACCACCACCACGCGGGCCTTCGAGTTCCGCGTCGGCGGGGTATGGGATTTCGTGATGCACGGACCGGACGGGACGGACTACCAGGAGTGGATCGCCTGGACCGAGATCGCGCCACCGGAGCGAATCACGTTGCGGCACGGTGAGTCCCGCGACGACCCGAACGCCTTCGAGTCGGTCCTGACGTTCGACCCCGACGGCGCTGCGACCCGGATCGACATGCGGACGGTGTTCCCCACCAAGGAACTGCGCGACGAGGCGGTCGAGAAATACCACGCGGTCGAGGGTGGCGAGCAGACCCTGAACAACCTGGCCGCCTACCTCACCGAGGTCGTTCGGAAGGGAGTGCAGGGCTGATGGCCGGAACGGTTTTCTTCAGCGTATCGATGTCGCTGGACGGGTTCATCGCACCCGAGACGTCCGAGGAGTTGATGGGGCAACAGTGGATGGAACTGCAGCAGTGGGTATTCCCGCAGCGGTTCTTCCGGGAGAACCTGAAGCTCGGCGCCGGCGGCGAAGAAGGGCGGGACAACGACATCGTGCGGGAGACGTTCGAGCGCACCGGCGCGAGCGTGATGGGCAAGCGCATGTTCGACGCCGGTGAACAGATGTGGCCTGCCGAAGCGCCGTTCCATACGCCGGTCTTCGTCGTGACACACGAGCAGCGTGAACCGTGGGAGCGGCCGGGCGGGACCATCTTCCACTTCGTCAACAACGGCATCGAGTCAGCACTCGACCAGGCTCGCAAGGCCGCAGGCGACCGGGACGTCCGCGTCGCAGGCGGCGGCGCAACGATCCTGGAGTACCTGAACGCCTGCCTGATCGACGAGTTCACGATCGCGCTCTCCCCCGTGCTGTTCGGCGCCGGAATCCGCCTGTTCGAGGGCATCGATGCCGCCCGCGTCGCCCTGAAGCCGGTCCGCGCGGAGCCAACGCAGCGGGTGACCCACCTGACCTACACCGTCTACAAGCGGTAGCCGCCCGGCGCACCGTCCCGCCTACTCCAAGTCCGCAGTGGATCGCATGAGTTCAGCGATCCGCTGCGCCAGGTCAGCCGCAGTCTCCTTGGCGGGCCGCCGAACTGGGCAGGACGAGCACGCAGAACCGGGCGATCACGATGCTGCTCATCAGGCCGCCGACACCCGCCGCCGACACGATGAGCCCTGTCGTGAGCGGCGTCAGGCGCAACTCCGCGTTGGCACGTACCAGCAATGGTAGGAACGCTGCCGCCGCGAGCAGGTGCAGATAGCACGCGCTTACCAGCAGCACAGCCTGCGCCCGGTCCCGGCGCACCAGCCGAAGCCCGGCCAACACGGACTCGTCAGCGCCGGATTTCTGCTGCGCCGGAAAGTTTTTCGGTAACCGCGCCAGCAGCATGGCCGAGGCAACGAAGCTCATCGCGTTGGCCACGAACGCCACCAATGGCCCCAGCGCCTGCAACAGCCAGCCACCAGCAGCCGGTCCCGTCAGCGTCGCCGCTGCGTCCGAGGCTTCCACCAAACCGTTGGCGCGCATGAGGTCTCGGTCTCCGACCAGGCTCGGCAGGTAACTGCTCGCCGACGCGTGAAACACCGCGTCGCCGACACCGGTGACCAGCGCGAGCAACACCAGCGGCACCACTCGAGCCTCGCCGAACATCACCTCCACGCCGATGGCGACGAACGCGACGGCCCGCACGATGTCCGCAATTACCATCAGGCCCTTGCGTTCTCGGCGATCCACCAACGCACCGACCTGCAGCGCTGCCAGGACCTGCGGCAGCTGGGCTGCCGCACCGACGACACCGGCCGTGACCGCGGACCCGGAGGCCGCGAGCACGGCCAGCGGCAGCACCATGTCGGTGACGCGGTCGCCGAGTATGCTCAGCGCCCGCGCGGCGAGGAAATACCGCAGCGGTTTTCGTACGGGAGTCAGCGGATGGGATCGGTTTGGACGAGGAGCGCCGAACCGTTGAGCACACTCGCCATAGAATCGAAGGTAACCGCTTCGACACCTCGAGCCATCCCGTATGTGCCCACATCATTGGTGATGAACCACAGCTTGCTTCGAATCTTCTCCGCTCCCCATGTGTCGCCCGACTCTTGGAGGTCGAGAATGTGGTCAATGAGGCGCTGTCGATGGATGATCTGAAGGTCGATGAGCTTGTTGGCGTCCGCCACTATCGCATCCGGGAGCAATGCCATTCTGACAATCTGGGTGTCATCCGAGGCGCGACCGGGGAGTTCTAGGTGATACCGCTCCTTCCACGCTTCCATGCCCGTCCCCATGGTGCCAACCGTCTTCGTCGGGAAGTATTCACCGCGATAGAATTCCTCCAGCTTGTCGCGCGGAACACGCGCGAATAGCTCCGTTCCCCCGTTCTGGATGATTGCTTCCATATCTTCGTAGGTGCCGAGCGTTGGTGCCGTGTCGAATTTTTGGGCGACGCGGACCTGCTTAAAAACATCGGGGTTGTGGTAGATGTCGTCAGCATTCTCTGCCGCATACTTCGCCTCCCAATAGAGCGACTGAGTGTCCAGACGATCGAGCGCGACCAAATCGTCTCCCCGCATGTGTTGACTCCTGTCGACGACTGCCTGCGCTCGATCCTGGGGCGTCATACTGAGATCGACGGGTGTGTCCGGAACCGCATGCGCGATCTGATCCGCTGCGGGCAACTTGTCGAAGTGGTCGCCATGGTCGACGATGGTGATCCCATGAGCTGCGCCACGAGGATAGTCGACACCTAACTCCCGGGATGTTTTCGACATGGCAAAGGCAGCAGTGTCCACGACAGCGGAAATGGTCTCACGAAGCGTCTGCCACACCCCGGCCACAATCCCCACCGACGAATCATGTCATCGCTTCCAGCCGAATATGCTCCCCACTCTCGGGAAGCCCGGCGGCAGCCGCCACTCACACCAATTGCTCTCCCTCCCTAGGGGTATTCGATCCCCTACCTAAGCGGGATGGAGGTCGGTGGGCGCGGACCTAGCGTTGTCTGCATGACGATCATCCGGCGCTTGGGCCTCGACTTCGCGTACACATTCTTGGGACTGCCACTTGCCGTGGTCAGTTTCAGCCTTCTTGTTGCCCTTTTCGCAACCAGCCTCGGTACGACGGTGATCTTCCTCGGGATTCCGCTGCTCGCGCTGACCTTGCTGGTTGCGCGCGGCTTCGCGGACATCGAGCGGATACGCCTTCAACAGCTGACGGGCACAGCGACGCTAAGGCCTCGGTATGCCGCGGCACCGGAGGGGGCGGGTTGGTTCCGTCGGATCACCGCACCGATCAGGCAGGGGCAGAGTTGGCTCGACCTGTTGTACACCATCGTCAACCTGCCGATCGCGATCATCACCTTCGTGCTGCCGATCACGTGGTGGGCAATGACGTTGGGCGGCTTGACTTACTGGCTGTGGGGCAGGTTCATTCCCCGCGGCGACTACAACGACATCGTCATCGAGAAGATCATGGGCGCCGACACCGCCTACAACAGGACAGTCTTCAATACCATCATCGGTGTGGTGGCGCTGCTAACCGTGTACTTCGTCCAGCGTGGCAGCGCCGCCTTGCAGGCCACCTTCGCGCAGACTCTGCTCACCCGGCTCGCCGTCGTGCAAGGGCGCGTTGAGAATCCGCAGGCGGTGGCTTACGGCCGGAATCACCCAGCTGCGCAGCATTATCCGTTAGGAGCAGACGAGTGACAGCGAATGAACCACCACCGAATCCGACCGCGAACAGCGATTGGCGCGATAACGGAGTGCGGGTCATCAAGTCGGATCAGCTCGACTCGAACACCGCCCAGACACCGGGGATGAGCCGGGCGGCGGCGATCAACGCCGCCCGGGTCGGTGCCCAAAAGATCTGGGCGGGAACAGTTACCATCCACCCCGACGCCAAGACCGGCGCACACCATCATGGTGCGCTGGAAAGCGTCATCTATGTCCTGCGCGGACGCGCGCGGATGCGCTGGGGCGAGCAGCTCGAGTTCGTTGCCGAAGCAGATCCCGGTGACTTCATCTTCGTGCCGCCCTATGTCCCGCACCAAGAGATCAACGCCAGCACCGATGAACCGCTCGAATGTGTTCTGGTACGCAGTGATAGCGAAGCTGTCGTCGTCAACCTCGACATCGAACCGGTGGAGAAACCGACCACCGTGCATTGGGTCGATCCCATCCACCCGCAGCCATAACCGGTCGATGTCAGGCCCGCACGGCGTCCTCTCCGGTGGGTGTGGGCTGCTGGATCAGGGCGACGTTCATCCAGAAGCCTGCTGAGGCAAGGACAACGGTCAGAGTTGCCAACGCCTTGTCGTCGTATCGCTCGGCGAGCTCGGCGAACAGCTCGCCGGGCACCCGCTCCTCCGCGCGCGTATTCGGCTGGAACACGGCCTCGGTCAGCCGCAGCGCGGCCCGCTCGGCGGCGGTGAAGTAGGGCGCGTCCCACCACGTCGCCACAGCGGCGATCCGCTCCTCGGATTCTCCCGCCTTACGGAGATCCGTCGAGTGCCGAATCGTCTGATACGTACTACCGACGATCTGTCCGGCGCGTAAATAGATCAGGCTGATCGTGGTCGATGGCACCGAGCCGTTGCCCGCAGCCTGCAACAGCGCGCCTGCCACCTGTCCGACTTCGGGGATGAGCGTGTAGATCTCGGGTATGCGCTGTCCCATGGCGTTCTCCTTTTTCGACCGGAACTCGCTTGTATGACAACGCCGAGCGCGCAAATGTGACAGCTAGGTCGTTTCTGCGGTGCCGACCAGTGGCAGGACGGCTTCCTCGGACTGCGGATCCCAGACGACGAGGTCGAACTCCGCGGCGAGTTCGAGCATCGCTTCGAGCGCAGGCGTGCTTCGCGGTGAAAAGCTCAAGGACACGCTCACGTGGTCGATGCCTACTGCGAGCGGCATCGACATCCATGGACAGTCGTCGGGATAGGGCGGGAAGTCCGGAAACCGAGTCCGCAACGATTCGTAGAACCGAATGATCCGCTCATCCGGGTCGCCGTCGACGTGATCCCCATGGGCGCTGCATCTTTCGGCCACTGCCCGGACGGCTTCAGTGTCGGCCGACTGACTCATCGCGAGAACTAGCAGATCGAAACTCACCGGTCCATCCTCGGTGGACACGTCAGCGAAAGCGTTGCCACCGGCGGGAAGATGCGATCACAGCGGGGGTTTGCGGGCGGCTGCGGTCGAACTGGTTCCGTAGCCCATCAGGATCACCAGGATCAGCAGCGTCATTATCTCGATGGTGTTCCAGCCGGCGGGATCGACGGCGGATCCCGCTGCCCCGGTGGCCACCGGAAAGTGCGGAACGAAAGGGGCCGCCGCGGCGGATCCTTGTGCGGCACCGGCGGCCGGGGCGGACACGGTGACAACGCCGCCAGGAATCGCCCCGCCCGGCAACGGCGGGAACAGCAGCAGCGGCGGGAATGGCGGCACCGGCGGCGGAAGGCTGGGAACGACGGTCAGCATGCAGGTCATCAGTGCGCTGCCGGTGACCGCACTGCCGACCACGGCGCTGCCGAGCGCGGAACCACTGGATCCGAAACCGGGTGGGAGCCACAGCGATCCGGCCGAGCCGATCGGTATCCACCAGGGCGGTGCGAAGCTGCCGGGACCGATGAAGCCGGAACCCGCGGCCGAACCGGCAAGCAGGCCGAAACCGCCGGACAGCGCGCTACCCGAGCATGCCGTTGCGACACTGCCACTTTCGAGCCCGAATACGACAGGACTGGCGGCGTTCGCGTCGGCTACCGGAGTCGGGTCCAGCTCTTGCTCGTGCGTGATGTTGCCTGCGGAGCCGGTCTGGAGAATTCCACCGAGGGCGGGCGGCGGTTCGAGCGACAACGAGTTCTCGTCGAAAGCGCTACCGGTCGAGGCGCTGTCCAGCACAGCGCTTCCCGTCGATTCGACCGGTGACGACGGCGGGTCGCCGGACGCGGCATCTTCCCCGCTCGCGCTACCGGTCAAAAGTTCCTGTGGTGGTGCGTCATCCGGCGAAGCATCGTGCGACTCTGCACTTCCGGTCGCGATGCCCGGCGGAGCAACGCCAGGCGAAACATCATGCGCGGCAGCGTCTCCCCCGGACGGCTCGGACATGTCCGGCTGGGCCACACCATCGGGCAAGGGGTCCGGTGCGACGCCCACTTCACCGGGCGTGTCCTGCGTAGCGTTCTCGCTCGAAACATCGCCGAAGGACTGCTGATTCGCCAGCTCCGCATCGGCCGCGGCACGACCACCGAGCAACACCGCCGTCGGCACGAACGCGCTCAGCACGACGAGCGTCGTCGCGCTCCTGCGTAGTCGTGGCGCGAACCCACCGGTCGTCGAAGGAGTGGAGGCATCATTCTTGGCCACTGGCCGGTCCACCGGTGATGTGCTGGTACTGGGACTGCGCGTAGGTGAAGGCGTTCGTCGGTACCTTGATCGACCCGGCATACGGCCGTTCCAGGTCGTGAATGGCCAGCAACACGGTGCCGAGCACGACGCCGAGTAATGCCGTCATCGCCAGGCTGCGTCTGCTGACGTGCATTCCGGACAGCACCGGATTCAACAAAACCAGGATTGCGCCGAGAATCAGGGCGACGTACAGGAATTGCGGTATTCGCCGCTGCACGTCCATGGCACGATCGTGCCGAGCCTGCGCCACCTTGTCGAGACTTTCCATCGCGCGCGCCCGCGCTTCGGCGACGGAGGCGTCGCTGGTCTGAATCGAGGCGACCCGGTAGCGCAGTTTGTCGAGCGTATCGTCGACGCTGCGGCTCAGCCGGTTCTCCTTCTCCATGAGCGGCCATTCTTGGGTGAGCACCTGGTCGGTATACGCGCGCAACTGTTCCTGGATCCACTGTTGCTCGGGGCCGGGCAGCGCTTGCGCGGCCAAATAGGTGTCGACCAGGCCTTTCGACTCGTTGATGGTGCGGGAGTGGGCATTCTGGTTCTGCTGCCAGCAGGTCACGAAGACGAAGGCGACCACGGCGGTGAAGAATGTCTTGGCCAGGTCGAGCACGAGCGTGTGCGAGGATTCATCGCTGGCGTGCCGCCACGATCTCGGTCGGATCAGATCCCCGACCACGAATACCGCCACGGCAACCATTGCGGTACTGATCGCGACGAGCAATTCCTCAGCCATCTCGCTCCACTTTCCCGGTCAAAGTCGATAAAACTGATCTCCGAGTGCGCAGTCAAGCGGCCGAGGCAACCCCGGCATCTGAACAATAGCAATAGCTACGGCCGAACATTAGTCCTGGCCAGTCGACCACATATCGTGCCGTTATCAAACTGTTACCGACGCGATTTTCGACTAGCGATTGTTCAGCAAATCAGAACTGGCGCCGACTCCCGCCCGACGGACATCTCGATCCACACCGGGGGCGTCCTGCGACCCACATCACATCGACCTATTGAATCCATCAGCGCATGGTGCTAAACATTGTGGCACGCAACGCAATATGCGTTGCATATAACGCAACGTGAACTACCGCTTGACTTCTGAGGGACCCAGATGCCGCACCGTGAATTTCGCCGCAAAGGCGTTGGCGGGCACGTGAAACGCGCACTGATGTGCGGCGCCGCCGTGCTGCTTCTCGCCGGCTGCGCCCCGGTGCAGTCCGGCCCGGCCAGCTCGGGTGGCGACGAGAAGACCGGCACCGTCCGGGTCTGGCTCTTCGACGAGGCGAACCGCGCGCCGAAGGAAGCCGTGGTCAACGAAGCGATCGCGGAGTTCACCGCGACCAGGCCGAACGTCCAGGTCGACGTGCAATGGGTCCCGGTCGCCGCCCGCGCGGAGAAGTTCTCCGGCGCCTTCAACGACCCGGCAAGCGCCCCCGACCTCGCCGAGTTCGGCAATACCGACCTCGCCGGATACGCCGTCACCGGCGCGTTCGCCGACCTCGGCGCCGACCTGGCGGCCTGGCCGGAGAGCGCCGACATCATCCCGTCGGTACTGGACACCGCCAAATCCGGCGGCAAGGTCTACGGCCTGCCCTGGTACACCGGCATCCGCGCGCTCTACTACCGCACCGACGTCTTCACCGAACTGGGCCTGCGACCGCCGACCACCCTGGCCGAGCTCACCGCGACGGCCCGCCGCATTCACGCGGAAAAGCCGGACCTGTACGGGATTTCGGTCGGCGGCAAGTACACCTACGCGATGCTGCCGTTCCTCTGGGCGCACGGCGGCGAGCTCGCTCGCTATGACGGCACGATGTGGAACGCCACCGTGAACTCGGATCAGGCCCGCGAAGGGATCACCCGCTACGCGGAGCTGATCCACGACGACATCTGCCCGCCTGCCCAGTGCGCCGATTTCACCGGAACCCAAAGCGTGCAGGCGTTCGCGGGCGGCAAGGCGGCGATGACTATCGGTGGCGACTTCAGCCGCAAGGCAATGGATCAGGGGTCGGTAAAGGGCAAGTACGCGGTGATCCCGTTGCCAGGCACCCAAACCGGTTCGGTCGCACCGGCCTTCGCGGGCGGCAACCTGCTCGGCGTCTTCCGCGCGAGCATGCACCGCAGCCTCGCCGTCGACTTCGTCGAACTGCTGGGCGGCGCGAAGTATCAGCACAAGATGTATGCGGCGATGGGGAATCTGCCGACGCTCGCGAGCGTGCAGCGCCAGCTCGCCACCAACGATCCGTTCCTGGCACCCTTCGTCGAATCACTGTCGGCCGGTACGAAATTCGTGCCGAGCACCCCGGCCTGGTCGAAGATCGACAGTCAGAACCTGCTGCCGACCGCCGTGCAGCAGATCGCCACCGGGGCCAAGCAGCCGACGGCGGCGCTCAACGCGGCCGCTGCCGCGATGAACAAGGCATTCAGGTAGGCGCACATGGCAATTCAAGAACTGCCGGTCATCACGCCGGCACCGCGTTCGGCACCGAAACCACGACGGCTGCGCCGGGACACCCTCACCGTGTGGCTCTATCTCGCCCCGGCGGGGATCCTGCTTGCCGCGGTGCTCGCCTACCCGATCTACCAGATCGTGCTGATCTCGTTCTACGACTACGGGCAGGCGCAGGCGACCGGCGCCGAGCCGTTGACCTTCATCGGCTTCGGCAACTATCGAGAGCTGCTCTCCGACAGCCAGTTCTGGACGGTGCTCGCCAACACCTTCGTATTCGGCGCGGTGTGCGTGGTCGGGGGGCTCGCGGTCGGCACCGCGTTGGCGGTGCTGGCGACCCGGGTCCGTGCCGTGCCGCGGATGCTGCTGTTCCTCGCGGCACTCGGCGCGTGGGCGACCCCGGCCATGGCCGGTTCCTACGTCTGGCTCTTCCTGTTCGATGCCGACTTCGGCGTGGTCAACGAGGCGCTCACCGGCCTCGGCTTCAGCTCGATGGCGGGACACTCCTGGACATTCGGCACCCTCAGCGCGTTCGGAGTGGTTGCCGCCGAGGTCATCTGGTGCTCGTTCCCCTTCGTCATGGTGACGATGTACGCGGGCATCAAGGCGATCCCCGAGGAAGTGCTCGAGGCCGCGGCACTGGACGGCGCCTCGGTGTGGCGTTCAGCCCGCTCGGTGATCCTGCCGATGCTGCGGCCGCTGCTGCTCATCGCGACGATCCAGTCGATCATCTGGGATTTCAAGATATTCACCCAGATCTACGTCATGACCAATGGCGGCGGAGTGGCCGGGCGCAACCTGGTGCTCAACGTCTACGCCTACCAAAAGGCCTTCGCCGGGCAGGAATACGGGCTCGGCTCAGCGATCGGAGTGCTGATGACGCTGCTGCTGTTGTCGATCACCGGACTCTATGTCCGGTCCCAGCGCAGGAGCACGCCGTGGTCGTGAAACCGTTGCGCCGCACCCGGCGTCGGCCGGGCCGGATGCTCGCCGAGGTGGTCACCGTCGTCATCGCCGGGTTCGTCGCCTTCCCGCTGTACTGGATGGTGATCTCGGCGCTCAAGCCCCCAGGCGAGATCCAGTCGGCCGATCCGAAGCTGTGGACCCTGGCGCCGAGCCTCGACAGCTTCACCAGGGTGCTCTCGATGAACGGGTTCGGCCGGTTCTTCCTCAACAGCTTGCTGATCGCCGTCGTGGTCGTGCTGTGCTCACTGCTGCTGTCGTTCCTGTCCGCGGTGGCGCTGACCCGGTTTCGCTTCCGCGGCAGGACGGTGCTGCTGGTGATGATCCTGGTGGCACAGATGGTTCCGGTCGAGGCGCTGACGATTCCGCTGTTCTTCCTGATGCGCTCCGTCGGCGGCACCGTCCCCGCGCTCGGCTTGAACGAGCTCGGCTCGATCATGCTGGTGGATCTGGTGTTCAGCCTGCCGCTGGCGATCTGGTTGCTGCGCGGCTTCGTCGCCGCGGTGCCGGTCGAGCTGGAGGAGGCGGCGAAACTCGATGGTGCGAGCCGTCTTCGGTTCGCGTGGCAGATCTTGTTGCCACTGGTGGCGCCGGGGCTGGTTTCGGTCAGCGTGCTGTCGTTCATCCACGCGTGGAACGACTTCCTGTTCGCGAAGACGTTCATCATCTCCAAAACCGAGAATCAGACACTGCCGCAGGCGATTCTGGTGTTCTTCAAGCCGGAGGACACCGATTGGGGCGCCGTGATGGCGGCCTCGACGTTGATGACGATTCCGGCCCTTGTGCTCTTCATCCTGGTGCAGCGCAAGCTGGTGTCCGGGTTGGGCGGGGCGGTGAAAGGCTGACATGCCAGGCTTCGACACACTGCTCCCCCGCCCGGTGTCGGTGACCCCGCTGCCTGGTGCCTGTCCGTGGCCCACGGATATCGAAATGCGCACCGACGCAGCGCTTCCGGCCGAGGGCTACCAGCTGGAGATCACACCGGGCGGCATCGTGCTCACCGCCGCGGATCAGGCAGGCCGGATCCACGCGCAGCAGACGCTGCGCCAGCTGGCAGGCCCGGATACCTTCCGCGCCGCCGCCATCGGCACCGAGCACGCGGTGCCGTGCGGGGTGGTCGAGGACTATCCCCGATTCCGCTGGCGCGGTTGCCTGCTCGATGTCGCCCGGAACTTCCGGACCAAAGCCGAGGTGCTGCGGTTCGTCGACCTGCTCTCGGTGCACAAGCTCAATGTGCTGCATCTGCACCTCACCGATGATCAAGGCTGGCGGATCGAGGTTCCCGGCTATCCGCGGCTGACCGAGATCGCGTCGTGGCGAAAGGAATCGATGGTCGGTCGGCACGACGGCCCGGAACGGGACGGGCGGCCGCACGGCGGTTTCTACACCGCCGACGATCTGCGCGAGATCGTCGCCTACGCCGCCGAACGATCGATCACGGTGATGCCGGAGATCGATGTCCCCGGGCATGCCCGCGCGGCCATCGCTGCCTATCCCGAACTCGGCCCCGAGACCGAAACACCGTGGGAAGTATGGACTTCCTGGGGTGTCAGCACTTCACTGCTCGATCCGACGCCACACACCATGGAGTTCCTGCGCGCGGTCTTCGACCATGTGCTGACCATATTTCCGTCGCCCGTCATCGGCATCGGTGGTGACGAGGTGCCGGGCGCGACCCCGGCGCACGGTCGCCTCGTCGCCGATCTGGCAACGTATCTCGCCGCACAGGGCCGCCGCGCCTTCGGCTGGGACGAAGTCCTCGATACCGACGCCCTGCCGCCGATGGTGATCGGCGCCTGGCGCGACGAGGCCGCAGGCCCGCGCGCGGTGGCGGCAGGCCACGACGTCGTGCTGTGCCCGGAAGACCATGCCTACCTGGACCATCGGCAGTCCGATCACCCCGACGAGCCGATACCGGTCGGCTATCTGCGCACGCTCGAAGACGTGTACAGCTACGCGCCCGCGGTCGACGGACCGCACGTCCTCGGTGTCCAGGCGCAATTGTGGAGCGAGCACCTGGATTCCGTGCGACGCGTCGACTACGCCGCGTTCCCCCGGCTGTGCGCCATCGCCGAAATCGCTTGGAGCCCGGCGCATCGCGACTTCGCGGAGTTCCTGCCGCGGTTGCGCGACCATCATCTCCCTCGCCTCGACGCGCTCGGTGTCGAATACCGTCCACTCGACGGCCCGCATCCGTGGCAGACCCGCCCCGATGTCCCGCCGACCTCGCACCGTCCGATCGCGCTACGCGCCTGAGCGCGCCGTCGGGATGACTACCGGAAGTCAGGGGCGAGCGGTGGGGACGAGATGCTCGGCGCCCGGTCGAGCACCGAGGTCACCGGCGCCTCGATGGCGGGCAACGGGTCCGTCGAATTCTCGTACCACGGCGCAACCAACACGCCGATGACAACAAGCAGGACGGCGATCATCCCGCCGAGAAGAGGTCGGACGAATGCGTTCACCGGCCCATGATCGGTAAGAATCGCTGAGCAGTAGCCCGAGTGCAGGACATCTAAACACCGGTGAAGCTTCAGGCAAGCGCAGCCGTCGCAATCGACCCGCCTGGTGCAGGATCATGGCCGGAGCCGGTGGAACGCCGCGAGCCGATCGCGGTGGTATTCGAGATCGTCGTCATCGTGCTCGACACCACGGGCGACGGCGATGCCGAAGTACACCGCTTCCCTGCGCAGCCGGTGCCGCATCAGTTGTGCGAGCGCGACGTCGTCCAGCTGCGCTGCCGTGCCTCCCTCCGCGTGATAGGCGGCGACGAACGCACCGGCGGCGGTCAGGTCCTTTCCCAGCTCGTCCGCGAACTCCAATGCGGCAGAAGCCAGTTCGACTTCGGGCGGGGCGACCAACGCCTCGTCCCAGTCGAGCACCGCGATGACGTGTCCGTCGCGGGCCAGCAAGTTGCCCTCGTAGTAGTCGCCGTGCAGCGGCTGTACCCGTGCGGTCGCGGTGAACGCGGCGAGCCAACGATCCAGCTCAGGATCGGGCAGTTCGGCCGATGCCGCGCCGTCCAACCCGATCGCCAGGAACGACGGCTGCGGTCGCGGCGGCGGCCGGTGTTCGGCCAAGGCGCGGTGCAGGCGGGCCAGGAGGCGCGCCGCCTCCTCGACCTGGATCGGGTCCTCGCTGCTCGCCCACTGCCCCTCGATCAACGGCCACACGGTGATCGGCCGCCCCGCCACCATCGCGACCGTCGAACCGTCCGCCCGCGCCAGCGGCGCCACCGCCGCAGGCAGGGTGCGCGCCGCCGCGACGGCGATGCCGTTGCACCATTCGACCTCGGCGGGGTCGCGATCGAGCGCTCCGATGCGGACCACCACCTCGCCGACTCGGTAGGCGGCGGACTCCTCACCGCCGTGCAGGCGCTCGCCGTCGCCCTTGTGCCCCCATTCGGCGGCAACAGCGGTGCGGATGTCCTCGGTCAGCGGGATATCGACGTAAACCACGGTTCCACATCTACCAGGTCGAAAACTTCATGGAACCGATCGTGGACTTGCCGCGTCTGATCATGTGTAGGACACGAAGACGATGATCGCCGTTGGCGGTCGCACCACTTTTCGGGGGGTTAACCGTGATTGAGAGTTATCCGCACCACGCAGGCCGCGCACGGGAAGGGTTTGCCCACGCGGGCCAGCAGTCGGCGAGAAGCGCCGAGACAAGCCCACAGCGCACTGTTTTCGTACATCCCGGCCTACGGGAATGCCTCGACTCCGCGAATGCCTTATGGGAGAAGATATTCGCGCCGTCCTGCCGGATCGAGTTCGCCGACTACCCAGCGCTCACCGGCCGCGACGACCTCGACGGCGCGCCAATCCTGTTGCCGGTCAACACCGAATACCAGGCGGAGAACCTCCGCGCCGTGCGCGCCAGGCACGCGATGGGCCTGATCGTCGCGGTCACCAACGACATCACCGGCCACTCCACCTATTTCGCGATCCGCTCCGGCGCCAACTTCGTCGTCAACCTCGCCATCTCCGGCGATCGTCAGGCCGAGATCCTGCGCGGGCAACTGCGCGAGCACGCACGCACGACCCAACCGGCGACCGCCCCGACACCGCTCGCCGCCACCGGAGGCACCCGCCGCCCGGCCGCCGTCCGCGATCTCCCCACCACCAAACCCCGCAGGCGCACTTTGGACGACTCCGACAAGCTCCTGATCCAGATGCTGCGCTCTTCGATGACCGTCGCAGAGATCGCCCGCCACTGCTACATGTCCGAGCGCTCCATGTATCGCCGCATCCGCCAGCTCTACGACAAGGTCGGCGTCGCCAGTCGCGCCGAGCTGGTCAGATCCAGCAGCGGCGACGACCCCGGGCTATCGGTCACCGTCTTATCCGCCTGACCGATGGCGGCTGTCCTCTCGTCGATCGGGCGCACCGTGATCGGCAGTCCGCTGCTGCCGACCTCACGCCGATCTGGAATTCGGCGTCCACAACGGAGCGCCGTCGAGTTCGACGTCGGCGGGCCCTGGCTGCCGCGCACCCGCGATGACATCGGCAGCGATCTGTGCGGCCCGAACATAGTCAAGGCCGCCCTGCGGGCGAATGCCGGAGATGCGGACGCGCTCGGCATTCGTGCGGCCGGGCACCGGGTCCTTGGTGAGATAGATGCTGAGGCTGTCGGCCACCGCCGGTCCTGGCCGTTCGCCGATCACGACGAGAACCGTGGTCACGCCGAGCGCCTGCCCGATGTGGTCACCGAGCGCGACGCCCGCACGCGTCGCGATCACCGGCACCGCGAGTCGATACCGGCCGCCGAGCTCGTCGCGGAGGGCGGCAAGCACGGCGACACCACCGCCGCGCAGGGCCCGCGGCGACAATCCGTCCGCGAGCACGATCCCGATATCCGCTCCGCTCGGCTGCAGCATCGCGAACTGCTGCTCCGCACCGAGATCCGGCCAGTGGCCCAGGTCGGGTTCGCGCAGGTACTCCGACCGATCCGCGGCCACGCTGCGCACACAAACCGGGTTGCCAAGTCCGACCTCGGCCACCTCGGCCGCGAATTCGGGCACCGCGAGCGGAGCGTGCACCGTATCCCCCGCCGCCGCATGCATCGCGCGAAACTCCAACTCACGGGCCATGGGCACCGCAGCGCTCACAGACCGTTCGGTCGGTTCGATCATCGATCTGCTCCCAACGCTCGTAGCGACGCCATGCAATGCCCTGCGCCGGACACCCCACCTATCAGCCCTTGGCGACCGATCGGAGGCTTCCGACACTACGCAAACATTGATTATTCGGGCCAGAAGGATATGCCCACCATCACACCGATCCAGCCGTGTGCCCGCCGTCATAGTGCGGCCGGAAATCCGCACTCATTCGGTGGATTCGCACCGGTTGTGACCGCAACGCAGCGACCTGTGAACCGAGTAGCCCGCCGCGGCTACCTACCTTGTGACGCTGAACAATTCGAGGAGAAACAATGGCAAGTATCGCCGCCCGTGGGGAGGCTGACGTGCGCACTCGCCGAGACCAGCCAACAATCTGGGACGTCACCCTGACCGAACTGGCCAGAATGCGACGCGGCTTCATCGGCTGGTACGTCATCCTGCTGCCCTTCATCATCACCGTTCCGCTGTATCCGATGTCGATCACCTCGCCGGAGGGGCGGGCCGGACGTACCTGGACGGTCTTCCGCGATGTCAGCCTCGAGGCTTGGGGCGTCCTCATTCCGATGACCGCCGCACTGCTGGCCGCCCTTTCGGTCCGCGCCGACCAGGATGCCTGGCGGCTGTTGTTCTCCTACGCCGTTCCCCGGTCCAGGTACCTGGTCGGCAAATATCTCGCCCTGGCGGTGTTGTCCGCCGTGTCGACGGCGCTCCTGGCCGCGCTGCTGTGCGGTGGCGCCGCACTGACCGGGCGGCTGAGTGGCAGCTTGCCGACGATCCTGGCCGCGTCCGTCCTGCCGTGGCTGGCCGGATTGGGTTGCGCCGCACTCGCTCTCCTCATCGCGGTGATGTGGGGCCTCGGCCCGACCATTGCGGTCGGGGTCCTCGGGATGATGAGCGGAATGCTGATCTCGGACAAGAGTTGGTGGATGACAGTCCCGTTCGCCTGGCCGATGCGGGTGATCCTGCCGTTGGCCGGGATCGGCCCCAACGGCGTCCCGCTGCCCGCCGACAGTCCGGTCAGGGACCGCGGCGTCATCCTGCCCGCGATCGCACTATCGCTGGTCCTGGCCGCGCTGGTCCTGGCCGTCGGCGCGATGCACCTGAAGCGCAAGGAGATCTGAGCATGTATGCCCTGGAAGTGTCACAGCTGCACAAGCATTACGGAAAGCACCGGGCCTTGGACGGAGTCGACTTGTCGGTCGGCGCCGGCGAGGTCTACGGGCTACTCGGGCCCAACGGTGCGGGGAAGTCCACCATCATGAAGACGATCCTCGGTTTGCAACGGCCGACCAGCGGCAGCATCCGCCTGTTCGGCCAGGAATACGACCGGTCGCAGCTCGTGGATGTCGGCGCGCTTATCGAGACGCCAGGTCTGTGGCCGAAGCTGGATGCGTTGACACACTTGCGTATTCACGCCAAGTTGCGCGGCGTCCCCGAAGCGTGGATCGACGAGACGCTTGCCGTCGTTCAGCTCACCGAGGTACGCAACCGCAAGATCCAGGCCTTCTCCCTCGGCATGCGCTGGCGCCTCGGGATCGCCATTGCGCTCCTGGCACGACCGAAGCTCATCCTGCTCGACGAGCCGACCAACGGCCTCGATCCGGTGGGCATCCGCGAGATGCGTGGCATCATCCGGTCGCTCGCCGACAACGGAACCACCGTCTTCATCTCCAGCCATCAACTCACGGAGATCGCGCAGGTGTGTGACCGGGTGGCCGTCCTGGTGGCGGGCAAGACACGCTACGAGGGCGACCTCGATGGCATCGCGGGCGACGGCGATCTCGAGGAAGGGTTCTTCCGCATCCTGGAGTCCAGCGGTTCACAGATACGCTGAAGCGCGACAACACAATGCCGGGTGAGGGCGATCCGAACGGCGAGCTCGGATCGCTCCTCACCAGGGTCCGCGTAGCCGAAGCCACCGTCGGCCTGCTGCTGCGCGATCAAGAAGCCCAGCGCCCGATCCGGGATCGGGCGTGTCGACAACTCCAACTCCACACCAGCAAGCAGCAGTGTTGCGAGCGCGTCGAGGTCATAGCGCCGAATCGACAGTGCCAGTAAGGCATCGAGCACGACGGCCCATTCCGGCCGAGGTTCGGACGACGCGCCGATTGCTTCGAGGCCGCGCCACAGCAGCGGATCCGCATGGAGCAGGCTCATCGGATTCGACACCGACGGTGCGGATTCCGAGCCACGTCCGTTCGGGTGCTGCGCCGCCTCGAATTCAGGTGCAGCGGCGGCTTCCTCGACCGCGACCAGCCAAGCCTGTGCCGCAGCAAGCGCCTGACGCACGCGTGCTGAGCCGGAACCCGCTGCGTCAGCAGACATTACGATCCTCTCGTACGGCCGCAGCCATGGCCGCGACCATCGTGGTGTGGTGACAGGTTCCGAACGCGTACGCCTCCCGGACTTCGCCACGCAACCCCGACCATCGGTCCGGCTCGTACAGCGGACCAGGCACCGCACCGTCCGTCCGACGGCGGCGCGCCAGTTCCCGCCATCCGTGTGCGGTCATCGGACAGTCCGCCGCACCAACCGCCTGCAGGCACAGCAACAACTCACCGGCCAGGTCCATGTCCCCGAGCGCGAGGTACATCCCGAGCAGCGTCCGCATCGTCTCGATGAGCGCTGCCCCCGCAGGCATCGGCCGAGCACCGAAATCCGTTGCGTAGAAGACGACATGGGTAAGGGCGTAGGCCTCGTCGTCGCGAAGGTAGAGCGGATCAGGCGCGGCGGCCGCGATCGTCGCCGCCGTCAGATCAGCCACCGGCAACGACGTACTGGCGAATCCGCCGAGATCGAGCACATAGCGCAGTTCGAGCCGCGTGAGCGCCGGCTGCCAGGCACCGGTCCAGCCGCCGCAACCCGTCTCGAGGACCACCTGCACGCGCTCGACGGCGCTGCGCACCGGACAGCCCAATTCGGCAAGTAGTGCGACCAAATACGCTCGGTACGGGAACTTTTCGTCGGCACGACCCAGCGCGGAGTGGAAAGCCTGCTCCGAAACAACCGCCTGCGCTAGTTCTATCGCGCCACCGACCAGCTCATGGTCGCGGAATCGACCCCTGCGCAGAATCCGGCACAGCACAAGCAGTTCGAGCACCGTGCCCTCCGGGAACTCTCTTCGCGGCAGAAACCGCTCCCACTGCCGCTGGTCGAACCACTGCAGCTGTCCGGTGAGCCACTCCACCGCGGCATCGAGCACCGGCGCATCCAAGTCGGCAGCAACGCGGGCTACCGGTGCCCATCGGGGAAATCCATTGACCTGTCCACGGAGTTCTTCCGCAGGATGCAGCTCGGTCATGCGCGGTCACCGTCCGATCGCGAGGCGAATTCCCAGCGCGAAAACGAGCGCGAGCCCCACGAGCACCCCCAGATCAACGCCGATCGGGAGCATTCCTTGGCCGCTGCCGACCAACACTTGTCTGCCCAGGTCCACCAGATAGGTCAACGGGTTCAGGTGAATCAACGCCGAAAGCCAGGCCGGAACACCGTCCGGCCGGAACACCGACCCGGACAGGAACAGCATCGGCATCATCGTCAGCTGCACGCACGCCTGCAGGGTCTGTATCTGGTTGAGCATCGTGGCCAGAAACAGACCGAGCAGGCTGAACACGGCCGAGCCGCCCAAATAGACGCACGCAGCCAGCGCTGTCTGCGCAAGCGTCGGTGACAATCCGAAGACCGGCGCACACAACAGCAGCACCAGGCTCTGCACGCCGATGATGATTCCGGTGCTGACAACCTTGCCCGCAGGCAGGCACATCCGCGGCACGGGTGCCACGGTCATCTCGCGGAGCACCCCGAATTCACGATCCCATGCGTAGGCCAGCCCGGCGGAGATGCCGATCGTCGCCACCTGGATGGCGATGATCCCCGGCAGAATGTAGGCGCTGAACGACACGGAGCCGACCGCGCCGACCATGGCGTCGAAACCGACCGCGTAGATGGCGATGAAGAACAGCAGCTGCACGGCATTGCTGATCAACAAGCCGGGCCGCCGGACCTGACGTTGCAGATCCCGGCCCGCGATGACGGCCACCGCGCGGACACTGCCGACCATCCGGCGTTCCGGCGGCAGCTCAGCGTAATTCGGCGTCGCCGCCGACTCGTCCAGCATCGTCATCGCAGGTTCTCCTTGGCCAGAGTTGTCGCCGCAAGGTAGACATCGTCCATCGACGGCTGATGTACGGAAACGCTCACGACCGCGACGCCGACGTGCGCGACGATGTCGGCCACCCGCCGATCCGGTTCTGCGCAACGGACTTCCAACTCACCGAACCCGGTGACCACCTCGAATCCCGCGGTCCGCAGATATTCGGCGGCCAGCGCGTCGTCATGGGTCCGCAGCCGGACGCAGGCGGCGCGCAGCGAGTCCTTCAGATCGATGGGAGACCCTGATCGACCGATCCGGCCCTTGGCCATGATCACGATCTCGTCGGCGTATTCGGCCTCGTCCATGTAATGCGTGGAGTAGAGCGTGGTGACACCCAGTTCGTCGCGCATGCGCAGCAGATCGCGCCACACCACCCGCCGCGATTGCGGATCGAGACCTGTCGTCGGCTCGTCCAAGATGAGCAGACCCGGCCGGTGCAGCAGCGCGCGCACGAGTTCCACTCGTCGCGCGGTGCCGCCGGACAGCTTCTCCACTGCGGTGCGGCGATGGTCGGTCAACTCCAACATGGCGAGCAGCCGGTCGATCTGCGCGGCCGTGTCGGCACGTCGCATGCCGAACAGCCGGGCGTGGAACCACAGGTTCTGCTCAACGGTCAGCTCTTTGTCCAGGGTTCGCTCCTGGAACACCAGGCCGAGCTGAGCGCGAGCGCGCATCGGCGCGGTGCGGACATCGCTGCCGAAGATGCGCACGGTTCCGGATTTCGGGCGCGCAGCGGTCGAGAGCACGGTGAGCAGGCTGGACTTGCCCGCCCCGTTGGGCCCGAGCAGTGCGGTCAGGCGACCGGGGGCCGAGCTCAGTGACACTGCATCGACAGCAACCGTTTTGCCGTACTGCACGACGATATCGGCCAGTTCGAAGGCGTTGGGAGACATGCGTATCCCCTCGTCAGCAGAGGCCGAGGGCACGGTCCCACGCCCGATACGTTTCCGATGCGACGGCGTCGCCGAGCAGCCCTGGCGGAATCACCGACAGCAGCGCGCAGGCCACGCCGGCCGAACCTTCGAGGATCCCTGCGACATCGAGCAGCTTGAACTCGGTCGGACCCGGCGCCGACCGCGGATAGCGCATCGGATGCCGAAAGACGAAGGGCGCGTCGGGATCTGCCATGTCCAGGATCGTCTCGGCGAGCCTGGCCCGCGCCCCGAGCAGTACCTCGTCCTGTTCGGCGCTGCCGATCCGGTGCACGATCTGCAACAGCCCCGCATAGCCGTGGCACACGGTGGGTCCGGCCAGGGTCCACCGTGATTCGTCTCTGGCCAGCGCGTCGTGCATGGCCCGGAGCGCGTGCGCGCGCCATGCCGGGTTGTCGAGAGTGCGGCCCGCCTGATACACAGCGGCCGCCACCCCTGGTGCGCCGTAGCACCATGCGGTCCTGGTGAACAGGGATTCCGTTGGCGTGTCGGCGATCTCGTCGTCGAATCCGACGCGGCACGGCCAGTAGGTGCCTTGATCGTCGACGCTGATCCAGCGAATCAGCCACTCCACCATGCGCACGAGGGCCTCACGGTGCCCGGGCACCTCATGCCCGCGCTCCAGCGCCAGCGCCAGGACCATGACCGGTCCGGGAATCCCGTGCGCGAGACCGAGATTGAAGTCACCGCGCGGGTAGTCGAGGCGATCCTGTTCCACGGGCTGCAGTTCCACCGGTACCCACCAGCCGGGCACGACGTGACCATCGACGGTGATCGGCACGCTGATGGCCACCAGGTGCGCCAACGTTTCGGTGAGCGCCCGCTCGACCTCCGCGCTCTTCTCGGCGGGGTCGTCGACCGCATCGAGCAGCAGCCGCGCGGTGCCGGACAGCCCGTTGATGAGATCGTAGGACTCCCACGAAATGCCGTGTCCCACTTCCGGCTTGAGCCGTTGCAACCGGGTGAGCTGGTCGTCGGCGAGCCAGTCCGCGAGCCGCCGCCGCAAGCCGGGATAGTGGTCACCACATCCTTGCGCGGCCGCGAGCAGCGAGGCGGGGCCCGCATGCAATCCCCTGCTCGGCTGGGTCGGCATCGCGGCGCCCGCCGCCTGCAGATGCCGGTGGGTGGTCGCCGACCAGCGCGGGTTGATCCTGGCCAGTTCGGCATAGAACGACGCGGTACCCGGCAAGCCGGTAGACAGCGTCATCGGGCCCCACATCGTCGCACCGAAGAGGGGATCATGATTGTCCGGCCGACCCGCGACCTCCGCGACGACCTCGGGGTCGGCGAGCCGCTCGGCCACCAGGGTGACGGCTTCGGCGGCGCGTTCGGCCACCGAAACCCGGTGCTGCTGCAGGGCATTGCTCATCGTGTATGCCTTCTTCTGTTGAGGTTGTCCTGCACCGCGCCGCGGGCGATGGCGACGACCGCTCGCTCCCGGTCGCTGTCACCACCGAAGAGTCGAATGCAGGTCATGTGCATCAGGCTGCCGATCAACCGAGGGTGTCTGGTGCGGGAGCCCGACAGGGCCGACCGCAATGCGCGAACCGCAGCGTCGCGAGCCTGCAGTGCGTCGAGCACGGCCGCGCCGTAGGGATCTGCACGCAATGCCGGCCAGTCGCCGTACGGATCGATCAGCGCGCGCCAGCGCTTGGCATCCACCCGGAACGCCGTCGGGAGGTCGCCCCGCGAGCCGGTCAGCGACAACCAGGCCGCCGCGGCGTCGTCGCCGCACCCGGTATCCGACGTCGAGTCCGGTTCCGGCGCACCGAAAGCCGCGGCCAGCGCGGCGACCGAGACGGCGGCGACCGTGTCGAGTGAGTGCGGGCACGCCGGATCCTCGACCAGGTCCAGGAATGCGATCGCGGCCTGGCTGTCTGCTTCGAAGACTCGCTCGGCCGCGGCTATCGCCGCTCGGCCCCCGTAGCGCTCGGCTTCCGGATCGTAGGGGCAGACTCGATGCGTCCGAATGAGCCCGGCGTGTTGCCAGCTGTCGAGTTTCGCGCCGAGCGCGGGTGCGGCCTGTGCCCACAGTGTGTCCGGATCGCCGTGGAAGCGAACACGCAGATGCGGCCCGTCCGGGCCCGTGTATCGGATGAAGAACCAGCGATCGCATCCGTATTCCCGGCCTGCGTCGACCAATTCGCGCAGCTCGGTCCGGAGGAAGTCACCTTGGCATGCCGAAGGGAGATAGATCTCCAAGTACAGCCAATCGCTGCCGAGCCCGGCCGGTGTCCGAGGCATTTCGGCGTAACCGCCGTGCGCTGAGCGCGACGGCCGACTGTCCCGGCGCGACAGCGGCACAACAACTTCCCTCGTGTGTCCACCGATGCCGTCGTACGATCCCTCGGCGCCGGGCACCTCGTGCGCGACGATCGCCGGATCCTTGCGCAGCTCGTCCCACAGCAGTTCGAGGTGGGCGGGATCGCTCAGGTCGAACAACAGTCGCTGATCCATCTGGACGACGAGAATTCGCTCCGGCACGCGCCATTCGCGGCGCCACTGCGCCACCGCGCGCGCGAAGTCGGCCTCGGGCACACCGATCAGCACATCCAACCGCCACACCGCGGGCGCGAGCACGATCCGCCCATGCCTGATGCGTGGCACGAAGGGCATCTCCGCCAAGGCCGCCCACGTCCACGGCTCCCAGAGGCGTTGCCCCTCCAAGCCGATCTCCCACAGCAGCCGAGCGGCGTTCGGCGCCTGCGTCATTGCGCTGACCATGTTGTTGAGCACCGGCACAATCTCGCGGCCGGTGGACAGCTGTACCGCGCACAGTCGCTCCGTGGTCGCCCCGATGGCCACGTCGGCGAGCGCGATCTCCTCCACTCCGGTGGCATCGGGCAGGCCGACGGCGATGCGTTTCCCGTTATGCGCGACGGTGTGCGTGAGGTTCGCGGCTTTGCCCGATCGTGGCATGAAGGCGAGGTCGACCCGGACCGCATCGTTGACGTGTACCGGAATCGCCGCGGACTCCGCCGCCACGATGGCGCTCGCCTCCGGAGGGAGTAGATCGGCGAACCGAGCCAGCGTCGCCCCCGCGTGATGGGATCCGGGGCTGGGCGCAACGACGAGGCGAAAGTCACCGTCGGACAATGCATCCAGTGACGGCGCGACGACATGGAACGTCAGTTCGCACGAGTTGGGCACCGCTGCGTGCACCGGCTCGTCGATGATCAGCTCGCCGATCATCGCGTCGGTCAGCTCTACCTCGTTGGCTCCGTCCCGCAGTGCCGCGCCGAGCAACCGGTGCAACAAGCGCATTCGTGCGGGATCGCGCTGGATCGTCGGGTTCGCGGTGGCGGCTTCGGTGGTCGGCCAGGTGTATCCGTCCGGCGCGCCGAGCCCGCGGGCGGGGTCGAGCAGCTCTCTGATACCGACCAGACGGTCTGCGCGGTGTGGCGTTCCAGCACGGTCGGCGCGGTCGCGGGCGGCGTGGTGTGGCTGCTCGGAGCGGCCGGGGCGTCCTCGGCCGGACCGGCGCATCGGATCGGCGCGATCATCCAGCCGCTCTGGTCCACCTCGGCACTGACCGTCGCGATCGCCGCGGTGCTGCTGGTTGTGGCGGTCGTCGGCATGACGAAGCCCCGATTCAGCGCCGCCGCGGCATGAACCGATCGGCGCGACGGCGCTACCACTCTTCTGTGAATCCGATGTGGCTGTACGAAATTCGGCGATGCGGACGGGCGGTCCTGACCACACCGGTCGCGGCCGCGGCCGCGGTCGGCATCGCCGCGACCCTCCTTGGCACTGTGCCCGCGATCGACAGTGCAGCGGCGGCGACCGTGCCGCTGGCGGCCGGGCTCACCACGGCTGCCGCGCTCGGTGGCGAGCAGATGATCGAGCTGCAGCTCACCGTGCAGACGCCCTACCTGCTGACCCTGGCGCGCCGGATCGCGCTGGTCATCGCTGCGGTCGGCGGCGCGATACTCCTGCTCGGGCTGCTGACGGTAGCCGCCGCGAACGAACACGTCGGCGGTCTGTTGATCAACAACGCGGCGCTCGCGCTCGCACTGGTCGGCGTCGCCGCGTACGTGGTGACGACCCACCGTTCCACCGCGGGCGCGGCCACGATCGTCAGCACACTGTGGCTGGCGAAGCTGTTGGTGCTGGATCAGGTGATCGGCGCCAAGCAGGCGCAAGCCGTGCTGTTCCTGCTCGTCGCCTTGTCTGCGCTCTGGCTGACGGGACTTCGCGCGATGGACAGCGAGGCGCAACTGCGCGGAGCGACTGGATGATGCGAGTGCCTGCCCCCGCGCTTCGCGCCACCATCCGCTACGAGGCGATCCTCACCGCCAGACACCGCATCGTGTGGTTGTCGCTGATCCCACTTTGCGTATTGATCCTGCTGCTCTCGGGATTTCCCAACGGGCGAAACCGAACCGACGAGATCGCGGCGGTCGGCGACACCGCGCTGCTGATCAACTTCCTCGGCTCCATCGGCATCGCCATCGTGCTCGCGGATCAGTTGGCCGGGCAACGCAAACCAGGACTGCGCGAGCTGTTCGACGCGACACCCGCGGGCGGCCGTACTCGGTCGGCCGGAATCATCCTCGGGCCGTGGTTGGTCGCCTCGATACCAGGTGGTCTGGTTCTCCTTGTCATGGGCGCGTGGCTGTCGGTGACCGCGAGCTCGGCGCGGCCGCTCGGCGCCGCGGTGATCGGCTTGATGACGATCGTGCTGCCCGGCTCTCTGCTGCTCACCATGCTCGCCAATGTCGCGAGCCTGCTGCTCCCCGGCGCCGTTACCCGGGTGCTTGTCGTGCCGTTCTGGTACTGGGCCACCGCGCTGACCCCCCTCGTGCCGATCCCGACGACGGCACAGACCATCCTGTCGCCGCTCGGCGATTACCAAGCGGCACAATGGCTCAACGTCACGCTCTCCACATCGGATGCCGACTGGTTGCACCCGACGGCAGGCGCCGCCGCCGCGATCGCCGCGCTGGCGATCACCCTCGCCACGACACTGCTCGCCTTCCTCGTCGGCCACCTGGCCCTGACCAAGAGCCGTTGAGCCGGAACGGAGTTCGGATGACGATCACGATACGAAACCTGACCAAGGTCTACCGCGGAAACGCGGCCGCGCTGCGCGACGTCGACCTGACGATCACCGAGGGAATGACCGGACTGCTCGGCACCAACGGCGCAGGCAAGACCACCCTGATCCGCATTCTCACCGGGACCATGCACCCCACGTCGGGCACGGTCCACGTGTGCGGCTACGACATGGCCACCGCCGCGGGACGTTCCGCGGTCAAACGACTGCTCGGGTATCTCCCGCAGGAACTCGCGCTCTATCCCGACCTCACCGGACGCGAGTTGCTCGACTACGTCGCCCTGCTCAAGGGAATCGACGACAAGCGGACCCGGCGGTCCCAAATCGACGCGCTCCTGGCTCGTGTCGGCCTGGAAGCCGTTGGCACGCAACGGATCAGCCGGTACTCCGGCGGCATGAAGCGCAGGCTCGGCATCGCCCAGTCGCTCCTCGGTGACCCGAAGATCATCATCGTCGACGAACCGACGGCGGGGCTCGACCCCGAGGAACGCATCCGCTTCCGCACGCTGCTCGGGCAGCTCGGTGGCGATCGCATCGTGGTGCTCTCGACCCACATCCTCGACGACGTGGCACACAGCTGCCCCATGGCGGCCGTCCTCACCGAGGGCAGCCTGGTCTATCACGGCACCACCGCCGGGTTGGTCGGCATGGCCGAAGGACAGACGCATCTCCTGCGTGCATCCGCCCAGCCCGACGGGGACTTCACCGTAGTGAATGTGACAAGCACCGCCGACGGCATGGAATATCGGATCGTCGGGCCGGTGCCACCGCCCGAATCACGGCCGGTGGCACCGACATTGGACGACGGCTACGTCGCGGTGCTGCGGGCGGCCCGCACCTCGACGCTCTGATCGGCGATCAGGGCACGCAAGTACGCGAACTGCCCGGGGAATCGGTCGCGCAGCACCCGGCCGATGGCTTGGGCATGCTCGGAGGTGGCACACCACAGCGGCAGGAGTATCGCCCACTCGTCGCCGACCGGGGCGATGGTCAATTCCTCCAGCAGACAAGGCTTGTCGTGCCGAATGAAGTCGGCGCGGAGCTGAACTTCGAGGTGGTCCGGGACGTGATCGGCAACCCGGTAGCGAGTAGAGCCCGCCAAATCCGCGTACCAGGCACACATTTCGGTAAGACAGTCGGCCCGCGCGGCCATCCGGTGCGGCTCCGACCTGGCGGCATGGACGACGGCCGCGGCGACGTCACGATCGGCAACTCGGTCGAACACCACCGCCTGCGGCGGACGTAGTCCGTTGCGCCGCGACCCGGGACCGATAGTCAGCAGTGCCGTGTGTTCCGTGGCAATGGCGAAATCGTGGCCGTGCCGCGCCGCGCGAAACCAGAGATCCCAATCCTCGTAGCCGGCATGGATCGTCGTCCAGCCGCCCAGCTCGGCGAGCACGGTTCGGACATGGCCGACGCGGGACGGCTCGAACATCCCGTTGACGGTCTGTAGCTCCGGATGCCAGATCCGATCGATCAGGCCGCTGCGGTCCAACTCCGCGCCCGCCTCGTCGACGCGAACGCAACCCGTCGTCGCGAACGCGGCACCACCGTCCAGCAGCCGGAGCAGCACCGCCAGATGTGTTGGCGCCCAGCGGTCGTCGTGATCCAGATAGGCGACGAACGGTGCGGTCGCCGCCGCGACGCCCGCATTGCGCGGTCCCCCGGGATGCCCGTACGACTCGACCCGCAGCAGCCGGATTCGCGGGTCGCGATAGGCCCGAACGATGTCGTCCGTGTCGTCGGTGGAGCCGTCCGAAACGACAAGCAGCGTCCAGTCCTCGACGGTCTGCGCCAGCACGCTGTCGATCGTCGCCCGGATCGCCGTCGACCGGTTGAACGTCGGACAGACGATATCGATCCGAGATGGTGAATGCGTCGACACGGTCCCCTCCAGTGACTTGCCCGGCTAGTTCGGTTCCGACGCTACCGACCGAAACCGCCGTCGCCGCTGCCATGACGTCCGTGAACCGAAAGTCGGCAGTGCGCAACGTTATGGGTAGAAGGGCATGCCGACACAGGTGGAGGAAAGAATGAACTCGCAGGTCCGAACCATATTGTCGATCGGCCTCGCGGTAACGGGGGCACTCGTGGTCAGCGCGTGCGGCGGCGGCTCGGGATCGAAGGATCCCGCGCATCCGAGCCCGGTTGCCCTGCCGGAACCGACCTCGAACAGCCAGGCGGTGGCCAGTGAGAACCTGGGCTTCCTCTGGCCGTTCACCGTTGATCGCGGCACCATCGAGTGCCGCGCGGGCGGGCAGGCGGTGTTCGTTGTGCCCGACGGCACGTCCTACGCGCTCAACGACACGGCCGAGCAGGCGGGGCTGGCCAGCATAGAACCGTTGCGCGCCAACGGTTCCGGCGGCGACAAGATCAGCTTGGGCGCGCTGCGGAGCCGAGCGCTGCAGTTGTGCAAGTTCGCAGGCTGACGACGTCGCCGGCGGCGGCGGCGCGGGCACGGTTCGTCCGGAGGGGAATCCGTGCCCGCGTTGCCGCACGATATCGGGTGGAGAATCTACGACCGCGTTGCCGTACGACATCGGGTGGAGAATCTGCGACCACGCTGCCGCACGACATCGGGTGGCGCGGCTATCCGCAGGAGCCCTGTTACGCGAGCGCCTCGGCAACAATGGCTTGCACGTCGATGCCCGCCTCCGCCCGAACATAGGCGGTCTCGTCGTCCTTGTAGTTGAATCCCCACGTCAATCCGTCGCCGGGTGGGTGCCGGGTAGTGAGCAGCGCCAAGACATCATCGAGGGCGCGCCGCGGGAATTCGACGTAGGTATCCATCCGCGTCGAGAGCTCCAACTCCGGCAACGGAGCTCGCGGCAATTCGACGCCAAGGCCGACCAACGCGGCGACGACCTCCTCGCGAGTCGGGCCAGGGATGTCAGCAAACAACCATCGGGTGCGATCCCACAGGACCGCCAGGACGAAATGCACAGCACCGGGTTCGGCGGCGCCGAAAGCACAAGCAATACCTTCGGCGCGGCCATGGACCGTGTACCACCTCAGGTTCGGGCTCAACCCGTCACCGGTTTCGGCCGAACCGATTCTTTTCAGACTGTTCTCGACGGTTGTGGTGTCGAGCCCCGCTTGCTCGAGTGCGCGCCGCGCGATGTCGTCGGGATCGCCACGCAATATACCGAGCACCGTATGTTCGGGGGCGATCCAGCCCTGCTGCAGCCGATTAGCTTCACTAGCTCCGAGATTGAGCAGATCCATATATCAATAGTGCCCGAGCCACCGAAGTTCGGCAATGCGATACCGGTGGACATTCGCAGCTCGTGATCGATGATGGCAGCAATTCAGCTGTTGTGCCGCAATGCTTTTGGCAGTCTCAAGATATTCCGACCCCCGTGCCACGGTGTTACCGTCGGTTTCGATCGGCGCTCGATCTGCGTCGACGCGATAAAGGGGATCTATTCACATGACAAGAATTCGATTGGCCGCCACCGCTATTGGAATTGCGGCGGGGGTAAGCATGCTCACCTTGCCTGCCCAGGCAGCGACCGAGGCGACAACCTCAATTCCAGCAGCCGTGTCCGCCCAGCAAGTCCCGTCGTCGTTCAATGCGGCCGAGATGTACTGCTCGCCAGGGCAGGACGGCAAAATCGTCTGGCTGCAAGGCGGGTTCTACGAATGCAAGCATATCGGTAACTACAAGTTCGTCTGGGTACCGCGGCCCGACCGCGGCCCCCGCTGATCCTGCGCTCGGTCGATAACCGCCCGTGACGCCAGACGCCGGGCCGCCAACGAATGTTGGCGGCCCGGCGTCGTCCGTGGAAGGCTCTCGCCGACAACACTATTGCGCCGGCGACCGAGGTGACGTCGACGACGCAGATGATGCCGGGTCCCCGCAGAGCAGCCGATACGGAAATGCGCGCGTGAGCACCGAATCGACTGCTATGCCATGGATCGACGGGAGAGAAGGGTTTGCTGGCGCGCATTGAGCGGAGAGAAATGGTTGTTGACCGGTTGAGCGGAGAGAAATGGTTGCTCACCGCCGTTGAGCGGAGTCATA
>NZ_BDAY01000074.1 GCF_001612685.1 Nocardia altamirensis NBRC 108246 | reverse complement strand
GGTTCCGTCGGTGCTGATGGTGCTCACGGCGTTGCCGCTGACCGTCAACGGCAAGCTGGATCGGAAAGCGTTGCCCGCGCCGGTGCTCGAGGCCGCGGCCTTCCGTGCGCCGGTGACGGCCGCGGAGCAGATCGTGTCCGGTGTCTTCGCTGAGGTGCTCGGGGTCGAACGGGCAGGCCTGGACGACGACTTCTTCGCACTCGGCGGCAACTCGCTGATCGCCACCCAGGTGGCAGCCCGGCTGTCCGCGGCGCTGGACACGCACATTGGGGTGAGGGAGATCTTCGAGGCGTCGACTGTGCTGGCGTTGGCGGCGCGGGCCGATGCGGGTGCCGGTGCGGGCGTGCGCCCGGCGCTGGTGCCGCAGGAACGCCCGCCGCTGGTGCCGCTCTCGCTGGCCCAGCAGCGCATGTGGTTCCTCAACCGGTTCGATCCCGAATCGTTCGTGGACAACATCCCAGTGGCCGTGCGGCTTTCAGGCCTGCTGGATCGGCAAGCGTTGCAGATCGCGGTGGCCGACGTGCTGGCCCGCCACGAGTCATTGCGCACCCGCTACCCCGAGGTGGACGGGACGGCGCATCAGGAGATCGTGCCGACCGCCAAGGTCATCCCCGACCTTTCCCCGGTCGAGGTCACCGAGACCGAACTGCCGCAGCAGCTTTCGGAGCTGGTGCTGCGTGGCTTCGACGTCACCGCTGAGGTGCCGTTGCGGGCCAAGCTGTTCGAGGTCAGTCCCACCGAGCACGTACTTGCTCTGGTGGTGCATCACATCGCAGGCGACGGTTTCTCGATGGGACCGCTGACCCGGGACGTGATGCTCGCTTATGCGGCACGCGTCGCGGGCGGCGAGCCCGCCTGGGCGCCGCTCACAGTTCAATACGCCGACTTCGCGCTGTGGCAGCGTCGGGTGCTCGGCCGCGAGGACGACCCGGAATCGGCGATCTCCCAGCAGATCTCGTTCTGGCGCCAGACGCTCGCCGGGCTGCCCGACCAGCTGGACCTGCCCTCGGATCGGCCGCGTCCGGCGGTCGCGTCCGGTCGTGGTGGACGGGTGCGTTTCGAGATCGACGCCGACATCCACGCGGGCCTGACCGAGCTGGCCCAGGCACAGGGCGCGACCCTGTTCATGGTTGTGCACGCCGCGCTTGCGGTGTTGCTGGCGCGGTTGAGTGGTGAGTCCGATATCGCGATCGGTACCCCGGTGGCTGGTCGTGGTGAGCGGGCGCTCGATGATCTGGTGGGCATGTTCGTCAATACCCTGGTGCTGCGCACCGAGGTCGACGGTGGCACCACGTTCAGCGAGCTGCTGGCTGCGGTGCGGGCCACCGATATCGCTGCGTTCGGGCATGCGGATCTGCCGTTCGAGCGGTTGGTGGAGATCATCAACCCGGCTCGTTCGCAGGCGCGTAATCCGCTGTTCCAGGTGATGCTGACGTTGCAGAACCTCGGGCAGACCGCGCTCGAACTGTCGGAGTTGACCGTCAGCGCTGTCGATCTGCCGAGTGATACGGCGAAGTTCGATCTGCAACTGGTGCTCGCCGAAGAGCAGGTCGGCGCGGGCGCGCCGGGCCGGATCGATGCCGAGTTCATCTACGCCACCGACCTTTTCGACGCCGAGACCATCACGGACGTCGTCCGTCGGTTCACGCGGGTGTTGAAGGCGATCGTGGCTACGCCTGATCGTCCGGTCGGTGATCTGCCGCTGCTCGATGTCACCGAGCACGCGGTGCTGCTGCGCGACTGGAACAACACGGCCGCCGCCATCGAGGTGCCGTCGGGTGATGCTGCGGGGACGTTGATTTCGCTGTTCGAGGCGCAGGTCGCCGCGACACCGGATGCCATCGCGCTCACCTTCGAGGGGACAAGTCTGTCCTACGCCGAGCTGGCCGATCGGGTCCGTCCGCTGGCCCGGTGGTTGATCGAACACGGCGTCGGGGCGGAATCGCTTGTCGCGCTGGGTATGCACCGGTCGATCGATCTGGTGGTCGGCATGTACGCGGTGCTTGCGGCGGGTGGCGGCTATCTGCCGCTCGATCCGGATCACCCGGCCGAGCGCACCGCCTATGTCCTCGAGACCGCGGATCCGGTGTGCGTGCTGACCAGTGGCGCTGATCTGCCGATCGATACCGCGCAGGTGCGGATCGATCTGCTCGAGCTGTCCACGTACACGACGACGCCGGTGACCGATGCGGATCGGCGTGTGCCGGTGCGGCCTTCGAACACCGCGTATGTGATCTTCACATCGGGTTCCACAGGCAGGCCGAAGGGTGTCGCGGTCTCGCACGCGGCGATCGTGAATCGCCTGGTCTGGATGCAGGCCGCCTACGGCCTCACCGCCGAGGACGTGGTGTTGCAGAAGACGCCCGCCACCTTCGATGTGTCGGTGTGGGAGTTCTTCTGGCCCTTGCAAGTTGGTGCCCGTTTGGTGGTCGCCAGGCCCGACGGCCATCGCGACCCGGCCTACCTGGCCGAGGTGATCGAGGCCGAGCAGGTCACCACCGCGCACTTCGTGCCGAGCATGCTGGCGGTGTTCGTGGCCGAACCTGCTGTCCTGCGTTGGGGGATGGCAGAGGACGAGGCGGGCAAGCCGAGCACTTCGCTGCGGCAGGTGTTCGCGTCCGGTGAGGCGTTGCCCGCGCCGACCGCCCAGCAGCTGCGGGCACTGACCGGGGCCAGGTTGCACAACCTGTACGGCCCGACCGAGGCCGCCGTCGACGTCACCTATCACGAGGTGATCGACGCCGACACCGTGTCGGTGCCGATCGGTGCGCCGGTGTTCAACACCCAGGTCTATGTGCTCGATGCCCGGCTGCGGCCGGTGCCGGTGGGCGTGGCCGGTGAGCTCTACCTGGCTGGTGCGCAGCTGGCGCGCGGCTATGTCGAGCGACCCGACCTGAGCTCGGACCGGTTCATCGCCAACCCCTTCACACCGGGCGAGCGGATGTACCGCACCGGCGACCTGGTGCGCTGGATCGCCGCGACCGACGAATCGGGCACCGGTGAGTTGGAGTACTTGGGCCGCACTGACTTCCAGGTGAAGCTGCGTGGTCTGCGGATCGAGCTCGGTGAGATCGAGGCTGCGCTGGTCGCGCTGGAGTCGGTTGCGCAGTCGGTCGTGGTGGTGCGCTCCGACGAACGGCTCGGCGATCAGCTGGTCGGCTACCTCGTCGCGGCCGCAGAGCACGCCATCGACATCGACGATGTGCGTGCGGAATTGGCGCTCGCGCTGCCCGCCTACATGGTCCCCTCGGTCTATGTGATCCTGGATGCGTTCCCGCTCAACGCTTCCGGCAAGCTCGACCGCAAGGCTTTGCCGAACCCGGCGCCTACGGCACGGGTGTTCCGCAGGCCGGTCACCTCGATCGAGGTGGTCGTGGCCGCGACCTTCGCCGATGTACTCGGAATCCACGGCGACGGCGCCGAAGTCAGTCTGGACGACGACTTCTTCGCACTCGGTGGCAATTCACTGATCGCGACCCAGGTCATCGCCAGACTGGGTGCGGCGCTGGACACCACGATCCCGGTGCGCACGTTGTTCGAGGCACCGACGGTGGGTGCGCTGGCCGCACTGCTGTCGGGGCAGGTCGGCGCAGGCCGTCGCCGTGCCCTGGTCGCCGCCGCGCGACCGGAACAGATCCCGCTGTCGTTGGCGCAGCAGCGCATGTGGTTCCTCAACCGGTTCGACACGGCGAGCGCGGTCAACAACCTGCCGTTGGCGATTAGGTTGACCGGCGACTTGGACGTCGACGCGCTGCGACAGGCGGTGCGCGATGTGATCGACCGTCATGAAATCCTGCGCACCGTCTACCCGGAGACCGCCGAGGGCCAGGGCGTGCAGGTGATCATGCCTGCCGACACGGTGGCCCCCGCGCTGGAGCCTGCCGCGGTCACCGCGGCGGAGCTGCACGAGCGCATCGCGGCGGTGGTGCTGACCGGATTCGATGTCACCACCGACGTCCCGGTGCGCGCCGAGCTGTTGCGCATCGCGTCCAACGAGGCCCACCCGTCGCCCGACCACCACCCCTCATCGGATCGCTCCGCGATGCAGCATGTTCTGGTTGTCGTGGTGCACCACATCAGCGGTGACGGGTGGTCCATGCGGCCGCTGGCCCGCGACGTGATGTCCGCGTACATCGCCCGTGCTGCCGGTGCGGCGCCCGCCTGGGCGCCGCTGCCGGTGCAGTACGCCGATTACGCGCTGTGGCAGCGCGAAACACTCGGCGCCGAGGACGATCCCGAGTCGCTGATCGCCGAGCAGACCGCGTACTGGACGGCGCGGCTGATCGATCTGCCCATGCAGATCGATCTGCCTGCCGACCGCCCACGCCCGGCCGTCGCGTCGAATCGCGGTGCCATGCACCCGTTCTCGGTCGAGGCCGAGCTGCAACAGCAGTTGACGGAGCTTGCCCGTGTGAACGGCGCCAGCCTGTTCATGGTCGTGCACGCCGCACTCGCTGTGCTGCTCGGCCGGTTGTCCGGCAGCGACGACATCGCGATCGGCACGCCGATCGCGGGTCGCGGCGAGGCCGAGCTGGACGATCTGATCGGCATGTTCGTCAACACCCTGGTGCTGCGGACCGCACTCGACTCGAGCGCGCCGTTCACCAGCCTGCTCGCGGACACCAAGGACACCGACCTGGCCGCGTACGCCAATGCCGATGTCCCGTTCGAGCGCCTGGTCGAGGTGCTCAGCCCGGAACGGTCGCTGGCGCATCACCCGCTGTTCCAGGTGGCGTTGACCTTCGAGGCGACCGGCGCCGACGATGCCGCACGGGTGTCGCTGCCCGGTCTCGACCTCGCCGCGGTCGATTTCGATCCGGCGATGGCGAAGTTCGACCTGCAGCTCGCCGTCGGCGAAGCCGCGGACGGCGGCCTGGAGCTGGCGTGGAACTACGCGACCGACTTGTTCGACGCACCGACGGTGGCGGCGTTCGCCGAGCGCCTGGTGCGGATCCTGCGGCGCGTCGTCGCGGAGCCGGACGTGGTGGTCGGTGACATCGATCTGCTCGATGAAGCCGAGCGCGTCGATGTCACGCAACACTGGGTGTCGTCGGGAATCGACGAGGGCACAGGCCTTTTCGCGGATCGGGATGCGACGCTGCCCGATCTGTTCGACGCCGTGGTCGCCGCACACGGCGACCGCACGGCGGTCAAGTTCGGCGCCGACGCGCTCAGCTACGCCGAGCTCGATCGACGGGTGAACCGGGTGGCCAGGGCGCTGATCGCGGCCGGTGCCGGCCCGGAGACACTGGTCGCGGTCGTGCTGCCGCGGTCGGCGGAGCTGGTCGTCGCGCTGCTCGCGGTGATCAAGTCGGGCGCGGGATACGTGCCCATCGACCCGACCTACCCACCCGAGCGCATCGCTTACGTGCTCGCGGACGCACAACCGGCCGTCGTCCTGCTGGACAACGAGGTCGAGGTGACCATCCCCGCGGATCTGCCGATCCTCGAAATGGGCGAATTCGACACGGCCGCAACGGATGCCGCCGACGGTCCGATCACCGCGGCCGAGCGACGGGCCCCGCTGACCGCGGACAACATCGCCTACGTGATCTACACCTCCGGATCGACCGGGCGTCCCAAGGGCGTCGCGGTGCCGCACCGGAATGTGTTGCGGCTGTTGGCGAACACCGATCGGGAGTTCGGTTTCGGCCCGGACGACGTGTGGACGCTGTTCCACTCGTTCGCGTTCGACTTCTCGGTGTGGGAGCTGTGGGGCCCGCTGCTCTACGGCAGCACCCTGGTGGTCGTCGACTACTACACCTCGCGCACCCCGCAGGAGTTCCTGGAACTGCTGCGTCGTGAGCGGGTGACGGTGCTGAACCAGACGCCGTCGGCGTTCTATCAGCTGGTCGACGCCGATCGGATGGCAACGCCCGAGGACCCGGCCGCCGCGCCGGAGGCACTGGCGCTGCGATACGTCATCTTCGGCGGTGAAGCACTCGAACTGCGACGCCTGGCCGATTGGGTGGATCGGCACGGTGATCAGTCGCCACGACTGGTCAACATGTACGGCATCACCGAGACGACGGTGCACGTCTCGCACCGGGTCATCGACGCGGAAACCATCGCTGCCACTTCGGCTTCGGTGATCGGCGCCGCCATCGCCGGGCTGCGCGTATACGTGCTCGACGAGCGGCTGCACCCCGCACCGGTCGGCGTGGCAGGCGAAATGTACGTCGCGGGAACGCAGTTGGCGCGCGGCTATCTCGGTCGCGCGGATCTGTCGGCGGCCAGGTTCGTGGCGAGCCCGTTCGGGGCGGGGGAGCGGCTGTACCGCTCCGGCGACGTGGCGCGCTGGAACCGCGCAGGCGAACTGGAATACCTCGGCCGCGCCGATGATCAGGTGAAGGTGCGCGGCTTCCGGATCGAGCTCGGCGAGATCGAGGCCGCGCTCACCGCCGAAGACGCCATCGCACAGGCAGTGGTGCTCGTCCGCTCCGACGACCATCTCGGCGATCAGATCGTCGGTTATCTGATCGCGGCCGAGGGCCACGTCATCGATGTCGAGGCCGTGCGCAACGAGCTGACTCAGGCGTTGCCGGTGTACATGGTGCCGTCGGCGCTGGTTGTCCTCGACGCCTTCCCGCTCACCACCAACGGCAAGCTCGACCGTAAGGCGCTGCCCGCGCCGGTGTTCGAGGCCAAGACGTTCCGGGCGGCGACCACCCCGATCGAGGAGATCGTGGCAGGCACGTTCGCCGATGTGCTCGGGGTCGGCCGGGTCGGCCTCGACGACGACTTCTTCGCGCTCGGCGGCAACTCACTGGTGGCAACGCAGGTCACCGCGCGGCTGAGCGCCGCGCTCGACCGGCAGTTGTCGGTGCGTGATCTGTTCGAGGCCGCCACGGTGTCCGCGCTGTCGGCCAGGCTTGAACAGGGCGGAGCAGGACGGGCCAGGCCGCGGCTAGTGGCCGGGGAACGGCCGGAACGGATTCCGCTCTCGCCTGCCCAGCAGCGCTACTGGTTCCTCAACCAGTTCGACACGACCTACTCCGCGGTGGACAACATCCCGCTTGCGGTGCGGTTGTCGGGCACGCTGGACGTGGCCGCGCTGGAACGGGCGATCGGCGATCTGCTCGCTCGGCACGAGTCGCTGCGCACCATCTACCCGCAGACGGTGGACGGCGCGCACCAGGTGATCCTGCCGTTCGGCGGGAGCGCGTGGCGGTTGACGCCGGTGGCGGTGACCGAGGCCGAATTGGTCGGCAAGGTCATCGAATTCGCGTTGACCACCTTCGACGTCACCACCGAGGTGCCGTTGGCGATGGCGCTGTTCCAGCTGGTCGGCACGACCGACCATGTGCTGGCGTTCACCGTGCACCACATCTCGGCCGACGGTTTCTCGCTCGGCCCGCTGGCGCGCGACGTGATGGCCGCCTATGTGGCGCGGGTGGCAGGCGAGGCGCCGCAGTGGGCGGCGCTGCCGGTGCAGTACGCCGACTACGCGCTGTGGCAGCGTGCGGTGCTCGGTAGCGAGGACGATCCGGGTTCGCTTGCGACGCAGCAGGTTTCCTATTGGAAGCGGGCGCTGGCCGGTCTGCCCGATCAGCTGGAGCTGCCGACGGACCGTTCCAGGCCGCAGTCGCAGTCGTTCCGGGGCAAGTCGGTCCGATTCGAGATCGAACCGGAGCGGCACGCGCGCCTGCACGAGCTGGCGCGGGCACACAACGCGTCGCTGTTCATGGTGGTGCATGCGGCGTTGGCGATCCTGCTCGCGCGGTTGTCGGGTACCGAGGACATCGCGGTCGGCACGCCGATCGCTGGGCGCGGTGAGCGGGAACTCGACGACATGATCGGCATGTTCGTCAACACGCTGGTGTTCCGCACGCAGGTCGAGGGCGGCGCTTCCTTCGCCGAGTTGCTTGCCGACGTGCGAGATCGGGACCTCGAGGCGTTCGCCAACGCCGACGTGCCGTTCGAGCGCCTGGTCGAGGTGCTCAACCCGGTGCGGTCCACCGCGCGCAATCCGCTGTTCCAGGTGGGTCTTTCGTTCCAGAACCTGTCCGAGACGGCCTTCGAGCTGCCCGGGCTTGCGGTGAGCACGGTCAGCTTCGACACGCAGTTGGCCAAGACCGATCTGCAGGTGACGATCAGCGATCACTACGAGGACGACGGCACGCCCGCCGAGGTGGTCGCCGAATTCGGTTACGCCGTAGACCTGTTCGACGAGGTCACGGTGCAAGGGTTCGCGGACCGCTTCCTGCGGGTGCTCGACGCGGTGGTGGCCGACGGCTCGGTGCGGGTCAGCGATATCGACCTGCTCGACGCCGCCGAGCGCGACCAGATCCTGCGGGGCTGGAACGACACCGCGCACGCGGTGGACGGTACGGCGACGCTGGTGTCGCTGCTGGACGCGACGGTCGCGGCGAACCCGGACGCGGTCGCAATCGTGGCCGACCTGACCGACGAGACGGAAACCGGTGCAGAACAACAGGTTCTGACCTACGCCGAGCTCGACGTCAGGGTCAACCGCCTGGCCCGCTACCTGATCACCCGCGGCATCGGCGCGGAAGATCGAGTGGCCCTTGCCATCGGCCGCTCGGTGGATCTGGTGGTCGCCATGTACGCGGTGTCGCGCATCGGCGCGGCCTACGTGCCGCTGGATCCGACGCAACCGGCCGATCGCCTGGACTACATCCTCGCGACCGCCGCACCGTCGGTGGTGCTGACCACGACGGCGGTGCGCGAGTCGCAGCCGGACAACGAGTGGGTTGCCCTCGACGAACTCGACCTGTCCCGGGTGCGCGGCCACGCGCTCGCGCCGGCCGAGCTGGTCCGCGAGTTCGGTGCCGCCAACACCGCGTACGTGATCTTCACGTCCGGTTCGACGGGCCGTCCGAAGGGCGTTGCGCTGCCGCACGGCGCGGTGGTGAACCAGTTGCTGTGGAAGACAGCGGAATTCGGTCTCGGACCCGAGGACGCGGTGCTGCTCAAGACAGCAGCCACCTTCGACCTCTCGGTGTGGGAATTCTGGACCGCGGCCGTCAGTGGCGGCCGACTGGTGATCGCCGCGCCGGAGGGGCATCGCGATCCGGCGTACTTGAACGAGCTGATGGGTGCCACGGACGTGACCACGTTGCACGTGGTTCCGTCCATGCTCGACGCGCTGCTCATCGAGTCCGACGGCGTCCTCGGTTCCTCGCTGCGGCGGGTGCTCGCCATCGGTGAGGCGCTGCCCGCCGCGGTGGCGCAGCGGTTCCGTCGCGGCAACACCGCCGAGCTCTACAACCTGTACGGCCCGACCGAAGCGGCGGTGTCGATCACCAATCACCGGGTCACCGATGCCGATCAGGCGGCGGTGTCGATCGGTGCGCCGGAATGGAATTCGCGGGTCTACGTCCTCGACGCCAGGCTGCGGCCGGTGCCGGTCGGCGTGTCCGGCGAGCTCTATCTGGCGGGCGCCCAGCTGGCGCGCGGCTACTTCGGCAGCGCCGAGCTGACCGCGGACCGGTTCGTCGCCGATCCGTTCGGCACGGGCGAGCGCATCTATCGCACCGGCGACCTGGTGGCGTGGACCGGATCCGGCGAGCTGGAGTACCACGGCCGCACCGACTTCCAGGTGAAGATCCGCGGTTTCCGGATCGAGCTCGGCGAGATCGAGGCCGCGTTGCTCGCCCTTCCGGCGATCGCGCAGGTGGCGGTCCTCGCCATGGCGGACGAGCGGGCAGGCGATCGGCTGGTGGCCTACCTGGTGTCCGCCGCGGGCGAACTCGAGGTGGCACAGGCGAAGTCGGCGCTGGCCGAGACGCTGCCGTCGTACATGATCCCCGCCGCGTTCGTGGTGCTCGATGAGCTGCCGCGCAACGCGAACGGCAAGCTCGACCGCAAGGCGTTGCCCGCGCCGGAATTCGAGACGGCCGCCTACCGGGCGCCGGCGACACTGATCGAGCAGATCGTCGCCGAGGTCGTCGCCGAGGTGCTCGGCATCGAGCGGGTCAGCGCGGACGACGACTTCTTCGCTCTCGGCGGTGACTCGATCCAGACGATTCAGCTGGTGTCGCGGGCCAAGGAACGCGGTGTGCGGTTCACGCCACGTGATGTGTTCGGGCGGCGAAGTGTTGCCGCGCTGGCCGAGGTCGCCACGGTGATCGAGGCCGCCGAGCAGCACTGGCTGCCGGAACTGCCCGGCGGCGGTGTCGGCGAGATCCCGTTGTCGCCGTCGATGGCGGCGACGCTGGCAGGCGGCACCTCGGTGCCGCGGTTCGCGAGCTCGATGGCGCTGCGGCTGCCCGACAGCATCGACCGGCCGACCCTGGTCGGCATGATCGGCGCTGTCGTCGATCACCACGATGCGCTGCGGGCCAGGTTGCGGCACACCGACGACGCGGGCCTGGTCTTCGAGACCCGAGGGCGCGGTGCGGTCGATGTCGATGCCATCGTGCATCGGGTCGAGGTGCCCGGCGGCATCGGCGCCGCCGGGTTGTCGCAGCTGGCGCGGGCCGAGTACGACGCGGCGCTGGATCGTCTCGATCCGGCGAACGGGGTACTGACCCAGTTCATCTGGTTCGCGGCCGACGGTGCACAGCCGGACGTGCTGCTGGTGGTCGGCCACCAGTTCGTGGTCGACGACGCGTCGTGGCACATCGTGCTTGAGGACCTGACGGCGGCCTGGTCGTTGCTCGCGGTCGGGCGCCCCGTGGTCCTGTCCGCCACCGGCACCTCGATGCGGCGCTGGGCGCACGCATTGGCCGAGTCCGCGCACGCGCAGGCTCGCGTCGCCGAACTGCCGTTCTGGCAGCGGGTTTCGGCTACGCCGGATCCGCTGCTCGGCGCACGGGCGTTCGATCCGGTGCGCGACACCGTCGACACCGTCGAGCGGCTGGAGGTGAGCGTGCCCGCCGGCGTGACCGAGGCAGTGCTCACCGCGATCCCGGAGTTGTACCGGGGCGAGGCCACCGACAGCCTGCTGTCGGCACTCGCACTCGCGGTGTCGCGCTGGCGCGGCGACGCCGAGGGCGGCGCGGCGCTGGTCCGGTTCGCGAACACCGGCCGGGCGGCGAACAGCGTTGCCGGCGCCGATCTTTCGCGCACCGTCGGCTGGTTCGCCGGTGAGTCCCCGGTGCGGTTGGACCTGTCCGGCGCCGACCTCACCGAGGCGTTCACAGGCGGAAACGTGCTCGGCGGCATCGTGAAATCCATGAAGGAGCAGTTGCTCGCGGTGCCGGGCGCAGGCCTCGGCTACGGCCAGCTGCGCTACCTGAACGCGGACACCGCAGGCGAGCTCGGCGGCGTCGGATCCGGGGTCGTGGGTCAGATCAGGTTCTGCTACGCGGGTCACCTGCCCACCGACGCCTCGCTGACCGGCGACTTCTCCGGTCAGCCCGACGAGATGGGCTGGCTGCCGGTGGCCGAACTCGGGCTGCCCGGCACCGACCGGGACCCGAGCCTGCCCGCGGCCGCGACGGTCGACATCAACGCGAGCGTCACCGACGGGGCGGAGGGGCCGCGACTGCGCACCTCGTTCGCCTACCCGGCAGGCCTGCTCACCCGCGCGCGGGTGCAGGAGCTCGCCGAGCTGTGGGTGGCCGCGCTCACCGCGCTGGCTTCGCATGCGAACCAGCCGGGCGCGGGCGGCCGCACGCCGTCGGATCTGCCGCTGGTCTCGGTCGGGCAGTCCGATATCGAGGTGTGGGAACGCGAGTACCCGGGGCTGGATGAGGTGTGGCCGCTGTCGCCGCTGCAGTCCGGCCTGCTGTTCGACGCGATGAACAACCGTTCGGAGATCGACGGCTACACCTTGCATGCGGTCGTCGACCTCGACGGCGTGGTCGACGCCGCGCGGTTGCGGGTGGCGGCCCAGGGCATCCTGGACCGTTACGCGAACCTGCGGGCCGCCTTCGTCGCCGATTCGACCGGCCAACCGGTCCAGGTGATCCAGGCGCGGGCCGAAGTGGCTTGGCGCGAAGTCGATTTGACGACCCTGCCTGCGGACGAGCGGCCCGCCGAGTTGCAGCGTCTGGTGACAGCGGAGCGCGAAACCCGCTTCGACATGTCCGCGGCGCCGCTGATCCGGTTCACCCTGTACCGCGTCGACGCGGTCGAGGGCGCTGGCGCCTGGCAGCTGGCGGTGACGACCCACCACATCCTGCTCGACGGTTGGTCGATGCCGCTGCTGATGCGGGATCTGCTCGTGCTGTACGCGGTGCACGGCAACGTCGGTGCGCTGCCAGCGGTGACGCCGTACCGCGACTTCCTTTCCTGGATCGCCGGACGGGACCAGCAGGCGTCGTTGCAGGTCTGGCAGCAGGCCCTCGCCGGCGTCGAGGAGCCGACCCAGCTGGCGCGGCAGCAGCGCACGGCCGAGGGCGACGAGGTGGGCAAGCTGCTCACCGAGTTGGACGCCGAGGCGACCAGCAGGATCACCAAGCGTGCCGCCGCACTCGGCGTCACGGTGAACACGCTGTTCCAGGCGGCGTGGGGCCTCGTGCTCGGCCGCATGACCGGTCGTTCGGACGTGGTCTTCGGCGCAACGGTGTCCGGTCGCCCTGCCGAACTGGCCGGCGTGGAGTCCATGGTCGGTCTGTTCATCAACACGCTGCCGGTGCGCGTCCGCGTCGACGACAGCGGGACGGTCGGTGAGTACCTGCGCGGTCTGCAGGGCGAGCAGGCCGATCTGATGGAGCATCACTACGTCGGCTTGACCGATATTCAGCAGATCGCCGGTGCCGGAGCACAATTCGACACCCTGCTGGTTTTTGAGTCGTACCCGGTGGACAAGGCGGCGATCGCCGCGGCCAACGCGATCGACGGCATGTCGATCACCGGCATCGGCGTCGCCGACACCGCGACCAACTACCCGCTGGCGCTGGTGGTGAGTGCGGAGTCGACGACGGAATTGGCCTGGACCTACTGGAACAGCTGGTTCACCGCCGACGAGGTGGCGACACTGGCCGCGCGCATGCACCGGGTGCTGGAGACGCTGCTCGGTGACCCGGCGGCATCCGTCGCAGGCATCGATATTCTCGATGCTGGGGAGCGCGCCGCGCTGCTCACCGAATCCGGCTCCGCTGCAACCGAATCCGCGTTGCCTACCGGCTATGCGGCGGCGTCGTCCGATGCGGGCCCGCGTACAGTTGCCGACGTGCTCGATTCGGTCGCCGGGGCGGACCCCTTCGCCGCGGCATTGCTCGTCGGCGACAGCGAGGTGCTGTACTCCGAGTTGGATTCGCAGTCCTCGCAATTGGCGCGGGTGCTGATCGGCCGTGACGTCGGCCCAGGCGACACCGTCGCCGTGGCGCTGCCGCACTCGGTCGAGCAGGTTGTCGCGCTGTGGGCGGTGCAAAAGGCCGGTGCCGCAACGCTGTTCGCCGACGGACTGGCCGCAGGAGACATCCTTGCGGTCGGCGCCGAGGTGACCATCACGGCGGAGCCGACGGACGGATCGGGGCGCGAGATCGCGCTCGCGGAACCCGCGCTGCAGAAGGAGGTGGCCGCCGCGGCGGCCCATCCGGTGTCCGATGCCGAGCGGGTCCGCCCGCTGGACCAGGACCACCCGGCCTTCGTGCTCGTGACTGCCGACTCGTCGACGGTCCTCACCCAGACCCAAGCGCTCGACCGCGCGCGGGCGCTGTGTGCGGAGAACGCGATCGACTACGAGGCGGTGACCTACACCACGGCAGCAGCAGGGGCAGCGGCGTTCGCCGAATTCCTGGCGGCCGCCACCGTCGGCGCGCTCTCGGTGCTGCCGACCGGCGACAAGGCGGCTGATCTCGCTGGTGGCGAGGTCACCCACTGGTTCGTCACGGCGGGCGACGAGCACGAGGAGGAGGACGTCGATGACGCGGTGCGCATCGTCACCACCTAGTACGGTCACCCTCAGCGGTGACGAAATCACACCGGCCGGTCGCGGAAGCTGTAGCGAAGTTCGACGCTGGAGCGATGGACACGGCGGGCCGGACAAACGTGGGCGGGCCCGGCCGCAGCCAACTAAGGGAGTCGACTGTTCGATGAAGCGTTCCGTACTAAACAGGGTCAACCTGCGCCGCACCATGGTGGCCGCGCTTGCCGCGATGGTGTCCGTGACGGCGTTCGCTGGCACCGGCGTGGCGGAGCCAGAGAAGACGCCTGCCGTCACCTCCGTCGTCAAAGAGGGGCGCACCTGGCACCTGAAGGTGTACTCGGTGGCGATGGGCAGTGAGATCACCGTCGACGTGCAGCGTCCGGTCGACGAGTCCAAGCCTGCGCCGAACCTTTATCTGCTGAGCGGGCTCGATGCCGGTTTGAGTTCGGCAAGCTGGAAAGACCAGACCAGCGTGCTGCAGTGGCTGACCGACAAGCAGGTCAATGTCATCCAGCCGATCGGCGGTAAAGGCAGCTACTACACCGACTGGATCAAGCCGGATCCGAAGCTCGGTGTGAACAAGTGGAAGACCTTCTTCACCGAGGAACTGCCGCCGCTGCTTGACAAGACGCTGCAGTCCACCGGCCTCAACTCGCTGGCCGGGGTTTCGACCTCAGGCACCTCCGTGTTGCAGCTGGCCGAGGCCAAGCCCGGTCTGTGGAAGGGTGTTGCCGCCTACAGCGGTTGCGCGCAGATCGCCGACCCGGTCGGCAGGCAGTACCTCAAGCTGGCCACCGAAACGTGGGCAGGCGGAAATGTGGACAACATGTACGGCCCCGCCGACAGCCCGATGTGGGCGGCCAACGACCCGGTGATCAACGCGGAGAAGTTGCGCGGCACCGAACTCTTCATCTCCAGCGGTAGCGGCCTCCCTGTGCCTGCGGATTTGCAGTGGTACCAGGAGGACTCGCCCGGTTTCGACGGCTTGACCAATCTCGGCGTCGGCTCGGTGATCGAAGCGGCCGTCAACGCGTGCACGCACAATTTGAAGAACAAGCTCGATTCGCTCAATATCCCGGCCGCGTACGACTTCTACCCGATCGGGACGCACCGCTGGTCGTACTGGGACGACACCTTCCGTGGCTCCTGGCCGATGCTCGCGAAGAGCATGGGATTGCCGGCGAAATGACCCATCCACCCTGCGGCTTGCCGTACAGGATGGACTGATGGACTCGGGCGCGATGACTGTGGGCAGGCAGTCATCGCGCCTGTGCCGCTTAGGCGGCTGAACGAAACGAAAACGGGCTGCCACCCGTGCTGTGGATCGACCTGCGCCGCCGCGGTCGGTGCGGGTGCGTGGTGGCCGCTTCGGAGGTCCGGATGGATGCCGTCCGGACAGTGAGGATGTCGAATGAACGTGCGTCGGGAAGGGCGCTCCGGTCGTCGTCGGGCGTCGTCGGTTCCGCTGTTCGTGGATTTGCTGACGTCAGCGGTGAAGACGGCCGCGGATCGGGTGGCGATTCGGTTCGAAGATCGTGAGCTCACCTACCGGGAGTTCGACGAGCGTTCGGCACAGTTGGCACGGGAATTGATCGGTCGCGGTCTCGGTCCTGGGGATATCGTCGCGATCGCGATTGCGCGCAGCCTCGAGTCGGTGCTCGCGGTGTGGGCAGTCGCCAGGACCGGTGCGGCATTCGTTCCCGTCGATCCGTTGTATCCGAAGGACCGGATCGAGTTCATGCTCGCCGATTCCGGCTCGGTGCTCGGGCTGACCGTGTCGTCGCACCGTGCGGGGTTGGGCGAGGGCATCGAGTGGCTGGAATTGGACGATCCGGCTGTGCTGGCACGCGTGGCTGCTCAGCCGACGCACCCGTTCTGGTACGGCGATCGCGTCCGGCCGTTGACCGTGCAGCATCCGGCCTATTTCGTCTACACCTCGGGTTCCACCGGTCGGCCGAAGGCCGTGGTGAACAACAGCGAAGGTTTCGCCAGGGTGGTGGCGAGTGCCGCGCAGTGGGGGATGACTGCGGATTCTCGCGTGGCGCACCTGAGTTCGCCGAGTTTCGACTTTTCGATCATGGAGTTTCTGCCCGCCTTCGTTGCCGGTTCGACGGTAGTGGTGGTGCCGCCGACCGACTTCGGTGGTGAGGCGCTTGCGGCGTTGCTGAAGAAGGAGCGCGTGACCCACCTGTTGATCACGCCGGGCGCACTGGAGTCGGTGCCGGTGGGTGAGTATCCCGATCTGGCGGTTGTGGTCTGCGGTGCCGACACCTTGAACCCCAGGCTGGTGGATCGGTGGACCGCTGACCATCGCGTGGTGTTCAACGCCTACGGCCCCACCGAGACGACGGTCTTCCTCGCGACCGGGCCGATGACACCGGGCGAACCGGTGACCTTGGGCCGGGTCACCGAGGGATCTACTCCGCTCATCCTGGATTCGCGGCTGCGGATGGTGCCGCGCGGGGTGGCCGGTGAGTTGTATTTGGGCGGAGTCGGTCTGGCGCAAGGGTATTTGGGGCGTCCGGCATTGAGCGCAGGGCGTTTCGTGGCCAACCCGTTCGCCGCCGAGCTCGGACTGTCCGGCGTACGGATGTATCGCACCGGCGACCTGGTGCGCTGGAACGACGACGGTGAGCTGGAATTCCTCGGTCGTTCGGATTTCCAGGTGAAGATCCGTGGTCTGCGGATCGAGCTGGGTGAGATCGACACCGCGCTGTCCGCGCATCCGGACGTCGACTTCGCGGTCACCCTCGGCCGGGAGCTGTCGTCGGGCGCGACCGCGTTGGTGTCGTATGTGACGGCGCGCCCAGGAACCACCCTCGCGCCTGCGGAGCTGGCGACGTTCGTCTCGACCTCGTTGCCCGCCTACATGGTTCCTGCCGCGATCACGGTGCTCGACGAGATTCCGCTGACCCCGGTCGGCAAGCTGGACCGGGCGGCACTGCCCGAACCCGTCTTCGCCACCAGGGAGTTCCGGGCACCGGTGACCCAGGCCGAAAAGATTGTGGCTGAGGTCTTCGCTGGCGTGCTGCGGCCGGATGAGGACGAGCCGGTCGGCGCCGACGACGACTTCTTCGAGCTCGGCGGCAACTCGTTGCTCGCCACCCAGGTGGCAGCCCGTCTGGGTGCCGCGCTCGGTACCCGGGTTCCGCTGCATCTGGTGTTCGAGTCGAGCAGCGTGACCGCGTTGGCTGAGCAGGTGGACCAGCTGGGCGGGTCGGCAGGCGAGGACGAGGTCTTGGCGTTGCAGCCGATGCCGCGCCCGGAACGTATTCCGTTGTCCTATGCCCAGCAACGCATGTGGTTCCTGAACCAGTTCAACCCCGACAGTGTGGTGGACAACATCCCGATGGCGGTGCGGTTGACCGGTGAGCTGGATCTGGACGCCTTGCGTGCCGCCGTGCGTGACCTGGTCGAGCGGCACGAGGTGCTGCGCACCCTCTATCCCGCGGCCGACGGCGAGGGCTACCAGGTGGTGCTCCCGCTCGACGATCCGCGGGCGATACCTGAGTTCGCCACTGTGGCAGCCGATCCCGAGCGGATCCGCGAGTTGGTCATCGAGACCGTTGCCGTTGGCTTCGATGTCACCGCGGCGCCACCAGTTCGGTTGCGGGCCTTGCAGATCAGCGAGACCGACCACGTGCTGGTGTGCGTGGTGCACCACATCGCCGGTGACGGTTGGTCGCTCGGGCCCTTGGCCCGCGATCTGATGACCGCCTACGCCGTGCGCGCCGCAGGCGAGACCCCCGTCCTTGCGCCGCTGCCGGTCCAATACGCCGATTTCAGCATCTGGCAGCGCAGCGTGCTCGGCTCGGAAGACGATCCGCAGAGCCGTATCTCGGCCCAGGCGCAGTACTGGCGCGCGGCCTTGGCCGGCCTGCCGGATGAATTGCCGCTGCCGTTCGACCGGCCGCGCCCGGCCACCCGATCGTTTTCCGGTGCCCGCGTGGCGTTCTCGATCGGGGCCGAGCTGCACCAGCGGTTGCAGCAGGTGGCCAAGGAGCAGCAGGGCTCGCTGTTCATGGTGCTGCACACCGGATTGGCAGTGACGCTGGCCGGGCTGTCCGGCACCGATGACATCGCAATCGGCACCCCGGTGGCCGGGCGCGGTGAAGCCGCGCTCGACGATCTGATCGGCATGTTCGTCAATACGCTGGTGCTGCGCACCCGGATCCGCGCCGAACACACCGTCGCCGAGTTGTTGACGGCGACTCGTGACACCGACCTGCAGGCGTTCGCGCACGCCGATATTCCCTTCGAGCGACTGGTCGACCTGCTCGCCCCCGAGCGCACTGCCAGCCGCAATCCGTTGTTCCAGGTGTCGCTGTCGTTGCAGAACCTGGCCGAGACAACCCTGGAACTGCCGGGGTTGCAGGTCTCCGGCGTCGGACTCGACAACCCGACCGTGAAATTCGACCTGACGCTGACCATCGGCGAAGCAGGCACCGACGGTGAGCCTGCTGGCTTGCTTGCCGAATTCGGTTATGCCACTGACCTGTTCGACGAGGCGACGGTGTCGGGCTTCGTCGAACGCTACCTGCGGGTGCTGGAGTCGATCGCGGCGGATCCGCAGCGGCGGGTCGGCGACATCGATCTGCTCGACGACGCCGAGCGCGCGGTGGTGCTGCGGGACTGGAACCAGACCGCGCACGCGGTGCCTGCGCTGGTTTCGGTGCTGGAGCGGTTCGAGGACCAGGTGCGGTCGCGGCCGGACGCTGTTGCGCTGGTGTTCGATCCCGACGACGGTGCCGCGCCGCAGCCCGTCACCTATGCGGAGTTCTCCGCCCGGGTGCACCGGTTGGCCCGCGAACTGATCGAGATCGGTGTCGGCCCAGAGGTTTTGGTTGCGGTCGGTATCCGCCGTTCGGTCGACATGCTGGTCGCGATCTATGCGGTCCTGACCGCCGGTGGCGCGTATGTGCCGGTGGATCCGGATCATCCGGCCGAGCGGACCGACTACGTGCTGGCCGGTGCCGCGCCTGCGTGTGTGCTGACCACCCGCCGTGACGAAATAGCCTCCGGCGGAGCAGGTGTGGGATCAGCCGGCGCATTGCCGGTGCTGTACATCGACGAGCTGGACCTGGCACGGCATTCCGGCGCGCCGGTCGCGGTCGATGAACGGCGTGGGGTGCTGCGCGCGGGCAATACCGCCTACGTGCTCTACACCTCCGGTTCCACCGGCAAGCCGAAGGGCGTGGCTGTCACGCATGCTGCGCTGGTCAACCAGTTGAGCTGGCTGACCGACATCGTCGGACTCGACGAGACCTCCGTCGTGCTGCACAAGACCCCGTTCACCTTCGACCCGTCGGTCCGGGAGATCTTCGCCCCCTTGATGGTCGGCGCCCGCACGATCGTCGCCGCCCACGACGGCCATCGCGACCCGCAGTATCTCTCCGAGCTCATCCAGCGCCACGAGGTCACCGACACCTCGTTCGTGCCTTCCCTGCTCTCGGTCTTCACCACCACCGCCTCATATGAGGAAAACCGTTCCCTGCGAACGGTTTTCGCCGGTGGTGAGGTGTTGCCGCCCGCGACGGTCGCCGCGTTCCGGCAGATCTCGGATGCGGCGCTGTACAACTCGTACGGCCCCACCGAATTCACCATCAACTCGAGCCTGGGACTGGTGGGCGACACCGAATCGGCGTCGGTGCCCATCGGCGGCCCGGTGTGGAACTCCCAAGCGTACGTGCTGGACTCGGCGTTGCGGCCGGTGCCGGTCGGCGTGCGCGGCGAGCTGTACATGGCAGGAGTGCAGCTGGCCCGTGGCTACCACAGCCGGGTCGATCTGACCGCCGACCGGTTCGTCGCGAATCCGTTCGGTGCAGCAGGCGAGCGGATGTACCGCACCGGTGACCTGGTGCGCTGGCACACCGCCGGGGTACTGGAGTACCTCGGCCGCACCGATTTCCAGGTCAAGTTCCGTGGTCAGCGCATCGAGCTCGGTGAGATCGAGACCGCGTTGCTCGGCTGCCCCGGCGTGCGACAGGCCGTGGTGCAGGTCGTGGCGACGGTGGCAGGCGATCAGCTGGTCGGTTACCTGGTCGGCACCGAGGACGTGGACGCCGTGCGGGCGACGCTGAGTCGTCAGCTGCCGTCGTACATGGTGCCGTCGGCCTTGCTGGTGTTGGCGGAATTCCCGCTCAACGCCTCCGGCAAGCTGGATCGAAAGGCCTTGCCCGCGCCGGTGTTCGAGGCGCGCGAATTCCGTGCGCCGGTGACGCTGGTGCAGGAGATCGTAGCTGGTGTGTTCGCGGATCTGCTCGGTGTCGAGCGGGTCGGGCTCGACGACGACTTCTTCGCCCTCGGCGGCAACTCGCTGCTGGCCACCCGGGTGGCGGCGCGCATCGGCGAGGCCATCGAGGGGCGCGTGGCGGTGCGGGTGCTGTTCGAAGCGTCCACCGTTGCCGCGCTCGCCGAACGCCTCGAGTCGGAAGCCGTCGCGACGGCGCGACCGAAGCTGGTCGCCCAGGAACGGCCGGACCAGATACCGCTGTCGCTGGCCCAGCAGATGATGTGGACGCTGAACCAGCTCGATCCCGCCTCGACCGCGTTCAATATCCCACTGGCGCTACGGCTTACCGGCACCTTGGAGGTGGCGGCGCTGCGCGCGGCCGTTGGTGACGTGCTGGAACGGCACGAGTCGCTGCGCACCAGGTACCCGACCGACGGTGCGACCGGACTGCCCTATCAGCAGATCCTTTCGGCAGGCGAGGCGCTGCCCGGCGGGCTCGATGTGCGGTCGACGGCCGACCCGCTGGCCGACGCCCTCGCGCTGATGTCCATCGGATTCGATGTGACACAGCAGGTTCCGATGCGCGCGGTGCTGTTCACGCTCGGCGCCGCCGAGCCGGGCGGTGACCAGGAGTATCTGTTCGCGATGGTGGTGCACCACATCGCGAGCGACGGGTCGTCGAAGGCTCCGCTGGCGCGCGACCTCATGACGGCGTACTTCGCGCGCAGCACCGGCAGTGCCCCCGCCTGGGCGCCACTGGAAATCCAGTACGCCGACTACGCGCTGTGGCAGCGTCAAGTGCTCGGCGAGGAAAAAGACGAAAACTCGGTGGCGGCAAGTCAATTGGCCTACTGGCGCGAGCACTTGGCCGGGTTGACCGCGATGCCGGGGCTGCCGCAGGACCGCCCGCATCCGCCGACGGCGTCTCATCGTGGCGCGGTGACCATGCTCACGGTGCCCGCAGAGGTGCACCGAGCGCTGGAACATCTTGCGCGGGAACGGAATGCGACGTTGTTCATGGTCGTGCACGCCACCCTCGCGGTGCTGCTCGCCCGGTTGTCCGGCCGCACCGACGTGGCGATCGGCACGCCGGTCGCCGGTCGCGGCGAACGCGTGCTCGACGACCTGGTCGGCATGTTCGTCAACACCCTGACGCTGCGCACCGAGGTCGACGGCGCGATCGGTTTCGACGCACTGGTCGATCGGGTGCGCGAGACCGACCTGACCGCCTTCGACAACGCCGACATCCCGTTCGAACGAATCGTGGACGAGATCGCACCCGATCGGGGGCGCAATCAGAATCCGCTGTTCCAGGTGTTGCTGGCGTTCGAGAACACCGAGTCCGCTCAGCTGGAGCTGCCCGGGCTGACCATCGCAGGCGTGCACGAGGGTGACGCGGCGGCCAAGGTCGACCTGACCATCGGCGTCGAGCCGATCGTGCACGCGGACCGCACGCTCGGTGAGCTGGTCATCGGCTTCAACTACGCGACCGACATCTTCGATGCGGAGACGGTGGCGGGTTTCGCGGACCGCTATCTGCGGGTGCTGCAGACGATCGCGGCGAACCCGCAGCGGCGGGTGTCCGACATCGAGCTGCTCGACGACGCCGAGCGGGCAATGGTGCTGCGGCAGTGGAACTCGACCGCGCACGCGGTGCCGGAGCTGGTGAGCGTGCTCGACCGGTTCGAGGACAACGTGCGGTCGCGGCCGGATGCGCTTGCGGTGGTGTCGGATCCGGGAGACGGTGCGGCGCAAGAGATCACGTACGCAGAATTCTCTGCGCGGGTGAATCGGTTGGCGCGCAAGCTGATCGAGGCCGGGGTCGGCCCCGAGGTTTTGGTGGCGGTCGGCATCCGTCGTTCGGTGGATACGGTCGCTGCGGTCTATGCGGTGCTGGCTGCCGGTGGTGCGTATGTGCCGATCGATCCGGATCATCCGGCCGAACGCATCGCCCATATTCTCGATACCGCGGCGCCGGCGTGTGTGTTGACCACGTCCTGCGATGTGCTGGCGTTGCCGGAGACGGTGCAGCGGCTGGAGATCGACACTGTGGACGTGTCCGGTTTCTCCGATGCTGTCGTGACGGATGCGGATCGGTTGGCGCCGTTGCGGTCGGACAACACGGCCTATGTCATCTACACCTCGGGTTCGACAGGTCGTCCGAAGGGCGTCGCGGTCAGCCATGCCGCGTTGGTCAACCAGATGAGTTGGATGATCGGCGAATTCGGTTTCGCCGAGACCGATGTGATGCTGCAGAAGACGGCGTTCACCTTCGACCCGTCGGTGTGGGAGATGTTCACACCGCTGATGACGGGTGCGCGCCTGATCATCGGCGGTCACGACAGCCACCGCGACCCGAGGCAGCAGGCGGAACTGATCGAGCGGCACGGCGTGACCGTGCTCGATGTGGTCCCTTCGCTGCTCTCGGTGCTCGCCACCACCTCATCGCCCGCCGAATGCCGTTCGCTGCGTGCGGTTTTCCCGGGTGGCGAGGTACTGCCGCCCGCGACGGTGACCGCGTTCCGTGAGGTGTCGGATGCGGCGGTGTACAACACGTACGGTCCTACCGAATTCACCATCATCGCTACCTCGTGGCCAGCGGACGAGACGGCGTCTAGTTCGGTGGTGCCGATCGGTGGTCCGGTGTGGAACTCGCAGGCGTACGTGCTGGATTCGGAGTTGCGGCCGGTGCCGGTCGGGGTGCGTGGCGAGTTGTATCTGGCCGGAACGCAGTTGGCACGTGGCTATCAGGGGCGGGTGGATCTGACCGCCGATCGCTTCGTCGCCGACCCGTTCGGTAGCGACGGTGCACGGATGTACCGCACCGGTGACCTGGTGCGCTGGAACGCTTCTGGCGCCCTGGAGTACATCGGTCGTAGCGACTTCCAAGTGAAGCTGCGTGGCCAGCGCATCGAGCTGGGCGAGATCGAGACCGTGCTGCTCGCACATCCGGCGGTCAGCCAGGCCGTCGTGCTGGTGGCCGACAGTGCGACCGGTCAACAGCTGGTGGCGTATGTGGTTGCCGTGCCGGATCTTTCAATCGAAGCGGCAGAGCTGACCAAGTTCGCCGCCGAGCGGTTGCCCGCCTACATGGTGCCCGCGGCGGCGGTGGTGCTGGCGGAGCTTCCGCTCAACAGCTCGGGCAAGCTGGATCGGAATGCCTTGCCCGCGCCGGTATTCAAGGTGCGCGAGTACCGCGCGCCGGAGACGCCGGTGCAGGAGACCGTGGCCGGCGTGTTCGCGGAACTGCTCGAGGTCGAGCGGATCGGCCTGGACGACTCGTTCTTCGAGCTCGGCGGCAACTCGCTGCTGGCTGCCCGCGCGGCGGCACGGTTGAGTGCCGAACTGCGGGAGAAGGTTCCGATGGTGTGGTTGTTCACCGCACCGACACCGGGTGAGCTGGCGGACGCACTGGAGAACCGCCGCTCGGGTCGGGTCGACCTGGACGCCGCCTTCGATGTCCTACTGCCGCTGCGTACTTCCGGTTCGGGTGCGCCACTGTTCTGTGTGCATCCCTTCGGCGGCATCGCCTGGTCGTTCGCCGGACTGGCCGCACACATCGACGATCGTCCGATTTACGGGCTGCAGTCGCCTGCACTGTCGGACCCGTCGTCCTTGCCGGAGACGATCGACGAGTGGGCGCAGCGCTACGTCAAGGAAATTCGATCGGTGCAGCCCACGGGTCCGTACCACCTGCTCGGCTGGTCGCTCGGCGGTGTGCTCGCCCATGCCATGGCGGTTCAGCTGCAGGAAGACGGCGAACAGGTCGCCCTGCTGGCGATGATGGACAGCCACCTGCAGGCGGAGCGAGTGACGATCGACGAGAACACCGCGGTCGGCGCCTTCCCGCTCCAGGAACTGCTCGGTGGCCTGCTCGGTGGCAACGCGGTCGAGCTGCAACTCGACGAGACGTCAGACGTGTCTGCCATCGCCGAACAGCTGGCCGGTTTGCCGGAGCCGTTCGCCTCGCTCGGCGTCGAGCGGATTACCCGGTTCGTGCAGGCGAACGTCGAGATGACGGCGTTGACGGTCGGGTATCAGGCCGCGAAGTTCCATGGTGATGTCGTGTACTTCACCGCGACCGAGACCGCTCCAGCCGGTCTGGCGGGGGCCGCTACCTGGGCGGGCGCGGTGGACGGCACGGTGCACGATTACCCGGTTCCGGTGACGCATTGGCGGATGAGCGACCAGGCCGCCCTGGCGCGGATCGGATCGGTGCTGACGGAGTCGCTGGCGTCGTCGCGGGCGTAACTTTTCGTGAACTTTGTCCGATGCTCTAGAAGGACATGGGATGACTTTCGCGGTGAGCGGTCCGCCTGCGGCCCTCTGACCAGGGAAGACTAGCGAAACTCTGGTTCGGTGGGCCGCAATCGGCCACATTTCCGGCGTTTAGGTGGTCTGGGGAAAGCCAGGCTATACAACCTGAGCGTGGCTCGTCCCGTCCGTCCGCTGTGGTCGGCATGGGGTGGTGGGTCCGTTGTTCGTGACGTGTGGTTCGACAAGTGAGGGTTTGGCATGAACGCGCGCCGAGAGGTGCGCTCTGGTCGTCGTCGTAGGGCGGTTGTTCCGTTGTTCGGCGATGTGTTGACTGGGGCGGGGGAGTCGGCTGCCGAGCGGGTGGCGGTGCGGTGTGCGGATCGTGAGCTCACCTACCGGCAGCTCGATGAGCGTTCGGCGCAGTGGGCGCGTGCGTTGATCGCTCGTGGTCTCGGCCCCGGTGACGTGGTGGCGATCGCGATTGCCCGCAGCATCGAGTCGGTGCTTGCGGTGTGGGCGGTCGCTCGGACCGGTGCGGCCTTCGTGCCCGTTGACCCGATGTATCCGCGCGACCGGATCGAGTTCATGCTTGCCGATTCCGGGTCGGTGCTCGGGCTCACCACCTCGGCGCACAGGTCTGGGCTCTGCGACGATGTCGAGTGGCTGGAATTGGATGATCCGGCTGTGCTGCAACAGGTTTCGGCGCAGCCGACGCACGAGTTCTGGTACGGCGACCGTGTTCGGCCGTTGACCGCGCAGCACCCGGCCTACCTCATCTACACCTCCGGTTCCACCGGACGACCGAAAGCGGTGGTGGTCACCAGCGACGGCATCGCGCGGGTGGCCAGTGCGCAGTACGGCATTACGGCAACGTCGCGCGTGACGCACCTGAGCTCGCCCAGCTTCGACTTTTCGATCCTGGAGTTCGTCCACACCTTCGCGGCGGGCGCCACGCTGGTTGTCGTGTCGCCGACGGTCTTCGGCGGCGATGATCTGGCGGCGCTGCTGAAGCAGGAGCGGATCACCCACCTGACGATCACCCCCGGTGCACTGGAATCGGTACCGCTGGAGGCGTTTCCGGAGCTCCGGGCGGTGATCTGCGGGGGTGACACCTTGAACCCCGCGCTGGTGGAGCGGTGGACCACGGCCGACCGTGTGGTGTTCAACGCCTATGGTCCCACCGAGACGACGGTGATCGTCACCACCGGGCCGATGACGGCGGGTGCGTCCGTCACCCTTGGTCGGGATACCGATGGCTCCCGTCTGCTCATTCTGGATTCGCGGATGCGGATGGTGCCGCGTGGGGTGGCCGGTGAGCTCTATATCGCGGGATCTGGCTTGGCGCAAGGGTATTCGGGGCGTTCCGGGTTGACCGCGGAACGGTTCGTTGCCAATCCGTTCGCGGCCGAACTCGGTTTGTCCGGGGCGCGCATGTATCGCACCGGTGATCTGGTGCGCCGCAACGACGGCGGCCAGTTGGAGCATTTGGGTCGGGTCGATTTTCAGGTGAAGATCCGTGGGTTGCGGATCGAACTGGGTGAGATCGACAGCGCTTTGTCCGCGCATGCTGATGTGGCGTTCGCGGTCACCGTTGGTCGTGCGTTGCCTTCGGGCGCCATCGCGTTGGTGTCGTACGTGCTCGCGTGTCCCGGCGTCACTCTCGAGCCGTCCGAACTTGCGCAGTTCCTGTCGAAGTCGGTGCCTGCGTACATGATTCCGGCGTCGATCATGGTGCTCGATGAGCTGCCGCTCACCCCGGTCGGCAAGGTGGATCGGGCTCGATTACCCGAGCCGGTGTTCACGGCACGGGAGTTCCGAGCGCCTGCCACGCGGACCGAGGAGATCGTGGCCGAGGTCTTCGCGGCAGTGCTGCGGCCGGACGAGGGCCAGCCGGTCGGTGCGAACGACGACTTCTTCGCGCTCGGCGGCAACTCGTTGCTGGCAACCCAGGTTGCGGCACGGTTGGGTGCCGCGCTCGGTACTCGGATTCCGCTGCACCTGGTGTTCGAGTCGGACAGCGTGGCCGGGTTGGCTGAACAGGTGGAGCGGCACGCCTGGTTGGCCGGAGGTGACGGGGTGTTGCCGTTGCGGCCGATGCCGCGGCCGGAGCGGATTCCGTTGTCGTATGCCCAGCAACGGATGTGGTTCCTCAATCAGTTCGATCCCGAGAGCGTCGTGGACAACATCCCGATGGCCGTGCGGTTGTCCGGTGCGCTGGATCTGGATGCGTTGCGTGCTGCGGTGGGCGATGTGGTGGAGCGGCACGAGGTATTGCGCACCATCTATCCGTCCCGCGACGGCGAGGGCTATCAGGTGGTACTCGCCGCCGCCGATCCGCGGGCAACACCAGAGCTTGCGGTAGTGGCTGCTGTCGACGATCCGAGGGCGGGATCGGAGTCCGTGGTCACCTCCGTGGATCTGGAGCCGGTTCGCGGGTTGATCGTGGAGACTTTTGCCACGGCGTTCGATGTGACCGTGGCGCCGCCGCTGCGGCTGCGCGTGTTGCGGGTGAGCGAGACCGAGCATGTGCTGGTGTGCGTGGTGCATCACATCGCAGGTGACGGTTGGTCTTTGGGCCCGTTGGCACGCGATCTGATGCTCGCCTACGCCGTGCGCGCCGCAGGCGAGGTACCGGCGTGGTCGCCGTTGCCGGTCCAGTACGCGGATTTCAGTATTTGGCAGCGCAGTGTGCTCGGCTCGGAAGATGATGCACGGAGCGTGCTTTCGGCTCAGGCGCAGTATTGGCGTTCGTCATTGGCCGGTGTGCCGGACGAGTTGCCGCTGCCGTTCGATCGGCCGCGCCAGGCGACCCGGTCGTTCTCCGGTGCGCACGTGCGGTTCTCGATCGGAGCGGAGCTGCACGGGCGGCTGCAAGTCGTGGCCCGCGAACATCACGGCTCGCTGTTCATGGTGTTGCACGCTGGGCTTGCGGTGTTGTTGGCGGGCGTGTCGGGTACCGATGACATCGCGATCGGCACTCCGGTGGCCGGGCGCGGTGAGGCCGCGCTCGACGATCTGATCGGCATGTTCGTCAACACGTTGGTGCTGCGTACGCGGGTTCGTGGTGAGCTGACAGTTGCGGACTTGTTGGCTGCGACCCGTGACACTGATCTGCATGCCTTCGCGCATGCCGATATTCCGTTCGAGCGGCTGGTCGATCTGCTCGCGCCGGATCGTTCGCTGAACCGGAACCCGTTGTTCCAGGTGATGTTGTCGTTCCAGAACCTGCCCGAGAGCACGTTCGAGCTGCCGGGGCTGCGGGCCTCGGGTGTCGAATTCGAGAAGGTCACCGAGAAATTCGACCTGTCGCTGACCCTCGGTGAGTCGGGTGGTGGCGGTCTGTCGGCTGAGTTCTCTTATGCCACTGATCTGTTCGACGGCGCGACGGTGGCCGGGCTCGCTGAGCGGTACGTGCGGGTGTTGGAGTCGTTGGTGGGCGATCCGCGGCGACGGGTGCGTGACATCGATCTGCTCGATGACCGTGAGCGAGCGATGATGGTGCGGGACTGGAACCGGACCGCGCATGCGCTGCGGAAGATGGTCACGGTGCTTGACCGGTTCGAGGCGCATGTGGGGTCGCGGCCGGATGCTGTTGCGTTGGTGGCGGATCCGGGAGAGGGTGCGGCGCTGGAGCGGGTGGCCACGCTTGCCCACCCGTCGCCCGACCACCACCCCTCATCGAGTCACTGCGTGACGCTGTCCTATGGGGAGTTCGCCGCGCGGGTGAACCGGCTGGCGCGCGAGCTGATCGAGATCGGCGTCGGCCCAGAGGTTTTGGTTGCGGTCGGTATTCGTCGCTCGGTGGACATGCTGGTCGCGGTGTATGCGGTGCTGACCGCCGGTGGTGCCTATGTGCCGGTTGATCCGGATCATCCCGGCGAGCGGATCGCCCATATTCTCGAGACCGCGTCGCCGGTGTGTGTATTGACCACGTCACGTGATGAGTTGGCGTTGCCGGGGACGGTGCGTCGGCTGGAGATCGACACGCTGGGCATGTCCGGCTGTTCCGATGCCACGGTGACGGATGCGGATCGGTTGGCGCCGTTGCGTTCTTCGAACACGGCGTATGTGATGTTCACGTCGGGCTCGACGGGCCGCCCCAAGGGCGTCGCGGTCAGCCATGCCGCCTTGGTCAACCAGCTGGGTTGGCTGATCAGTGCACTCGGGTTGGACAGTACCGACGTCGTGTTGCACAAGACGCCGTTCACGTTCGATCCCTCGGTTCGAGAGCTGTTCTTCCCGTTGATGATCGGAGCGCGCACGATTATCGCCGCGCACGATGGGCACCGTGATCCGCGGTATCTGGCTGAGGTGATCGAGCGGTACGGGGTAACGGTGACCTCGTTCGTGCCGTCGTTGCTCTCGGTGTTCGCCGCGTCGGCATCGCCCGATGAATGCCGTTCGCTGCGCCTGGTTTTCGTTGGCGGTGAGGTGTTGCCACCTTCCTTGGTTGCTGCCTTCGGTCAGGTGTCCGATGCCGTGGTGTGCAACTCGTACGGCCCTACTGAATTCACCATTACCGCGAGCTTGTGGCGGGTGGATGAGGTGGTGTTCGGTTCGGTGCCGATCGGCACCCCGGTGTGGAATTGCCGGGCCTATGTGTTGGATGCGTCGCTGCGACCGGTGCCGGTTGGCGTGCGTGGTGAGTTGTACTTGACCGGTGCACAGTTGGCGCGCGGTTACCAAGGGCGAGTGGATCTGACCGCTGATCGGTTTGTCGCTGATCCGTTCGGCGCGGCTGGTGAGCGGATGTATCGGACCGGTGACTTGGTGCGCTGGAATGCCTCTGGTGTTCTGGAGTACGTCGGTCGCAGCGATTTCCAGGTGAAGTTGCGTGGTCAACGCATCGAGCTCGGTGAGATCGAGGCTGCACTACTCGCGCATCCGGCGGTCAGTCAAGCGGTCGTGTTGGTGGTCGATGGCGCTACCGGTCCGCAACTGGTGGCGTATGTGGTTGCGGTGCCGGATCTTTCGGTCGACGCCGTGGCGCTGACAAAGTTCACGGCCGAGCGGCTGCCTGCCTATATGGTGCCGTCGGCATGGGTGATGTTGGCGGAGTTGCCGCTCAACGCCTCGGGCAAGCTGGATCGGAAGGCGTTGCCGGATCCGGTGTTCCAGGTGCGTGAGTACCGTGCGCCGGAGACTACCGTGCAGGAGGCCGTGGCCGGTGTGTTCGCGGACCTGCTCGGCGTGGAGCGGGTTGGGTTGGATGATGATTTCTTCGAACTCGGCGGCAACTCGTTGGTCGCGACGCGGGTGACCGCGCGGATCGGCGCCGCGTTGGGTGTGCGTGTTGCCGTGCGTGCGGTGTTCGAGGCGTCGACGGTTGCCGCGTTGGCCCGGTGGGTCGAGCAGTATGCGCGGTCGGGGCGGGTGGCGTTGGTGGCTGGTCCGCGGCCGGAGCGTGTCCCGTTGTCGTTGGCTCAGCAGCGGATGTGGTTTCTGAATCGGTTCGATCCGGCTTCTGCGGCTTACAACATCCCGGTGGCGCTGCGGCTGACCGGTGAGCTCGATGTTGCCGCTTTGCGGTCGGCGGTGGTCGATGTGGTTGCCCGCCATGAGGTTCTGCGTACGATCTATCCGCAGACCGATTCGGATCCGGTGCAGGTGATTCTGCCGGTGTCGGAAGCGGCGCTGGACTTTGTCTCGGAATCGGTTACCGTCGACGAGCTTCCGGCGCGGATCGCCGAAATGGTCTCGGCTGGCTTCGATGTGACCACCGAGGTGCCACTGCGTGCAGCCCTCTTCGACGTTGTCGGTGCCGACACGGCGACCGTGACTTCCGAAGGCGCTGAGTACGTCCTTGTGGTGGTCGCGCATCATATTGCCGCCGATGGTTGGTCGGGTGGCCCGCTGACTCGTGATGTGATGACCGCCTACGTTGCCCGCTCCGCGGGCGGGGCTCCGGTGTGGGCGCCGTTGCCGGTGCAGTACGCCGACTTCAGCCTGTGGCAGCGAAAAGCGCTCGGGTCCGAGGACGATCCGGACAGTGTGCTCTCGGAGCAGGCGCGGTTCTGGCGGGCGGCATTGGCCGGTGCGCCAGATGAATTGACGCTGCCGGTGGATCGGCCGCGGCCTGCGGTGCCGTCCTCGGCAGGCGGGCAGGTGCGGTTCGAGGTCGAGCCCGAGGTGTATCAGGGCTTGCAGGCTATCGCGCGTGCGGAGAACGCGACGTTGTTCATGGTGGTCCATGCCGCGCTTGCGGTGTTCCTGGCGCGCATGTCCGGCACCGACGACATCTCCATCGGCACTCCGGTGGCCGGACGCGGCGAGGCCGAACTCGATGATGTGATCGGCATGTTCGTCAATACGCTGGTGCTGCGCACGCGGATTCGTGGTGAACTGACCATCGCCGAGTTGCTCGCCGCTACCCGTGACAGCGATCTGCAGGCGTTCGCGCACAGTGATATTCCGTTCGAGCGTCTGGTCGATCTACTCGCTCCGGAGCGCTCGCTGAACCGCAACCCGTTGTTCCAGGTGATGTTGACGGTGCGGAACCTGCCCGAGGGTGCGTTCGAGCTGCCGGGGCTGCGGATCTCCGGAGTCGAATTCGCGAAGGTGACCGAGAAGTTCGACCTGTCGCTGACCATCGGCGAGGCTGTCGGTGTTGGCGGCGAACTGGGTGCGGTCGGTCTCTCAGTCGAATTCTCTTATGCCACTGATCTGTTCGACGCCGCGACAGTTGCCGGTTTCGCTGACCGCTATCTGCGGGTATTGCAGGCCATCGCGAAGGATCCGCAGCGACGGGTGCGTGATATCGATCTGCTCGACGATGCCGAGCGGGCGGTGGTGTTGCGCGAATGGAATCAGACCGCGCACGTGGTGCCCGACGCGGTGAGTGTGCTGGATTGGTTCGAGGCCAACGTGCGGGCGCGCCCGGACGCCGTTGCGGTCGTCTTCGATCCGGGTGCCGAGGCGTTGGCCCGGCAGGCCCACCCGTCGCCCGACCGCCACACCTCATCAAGTCACTGCGTGACGCTGTCGTATGCGGAGTTTTCCGCCAGGGTGAACCGGTTGGCTCGGGAGCTGATCGAGATCGGTGTCGGTCCAGAGGTTTTGGTTGCGGTCGGTATTCGCCGTTCGGTGGATATGCTGGTCGCGGTCTACGCGGTGCTCACCGCTGGTGGTGGTTATTTGCCGGTGGATCCGGAGCATCCCGCCGAGCGGATCGAGCATGTGCTGGCCGGTGCGAAGCCAGTGTGTGTGCTGACCACCCGCCGTGACGAGATCGCGTCGGGTGGCGTCGGTGTGGGAGCTGCCGGTGTCTTGCCCGTGCTCTACGTCGACGAAGTGGACCTGGCGCGACATTCCGGTGCGCCGGTGGCGGCAGGCGAGCGGCGCGGGGTGTTGCGTGCGGGCAATACCGCCTATGTGCTGTACACCTCGGGTTCGACCGGTCGTCCGAAGGGCGTGGCTGTCAGCCATGCAGGGCTGGTCAACCAGATGGGTTGGATGGTCGATGCGCTCGGGTTGGACGAGACCGATGTGATGTTGCAGCGGACGCCGTTCACCTTCGATCCGTCTGTGTGGGAGATGTTCGGCCCCTTGATGATCGGCGGAAGTACCGTCATGATCACGCACGACGGCTATCGCGATCCGGCGTATCAAGCCGAGGTCATCGAACGGCACGGGGTGACCGTGCTCGAAGTGGTCCCTTCCTTGCTCGCGGTCTTCGCCGCCGCGGCGTCATCTGCCGAATACCGTTCGCTACGTGTAGTTTTCGCCGGTGGTGAGGTGTTGTCGCCTGCGACCGTTGCTGCTTTCCGTCAGGTGTCGGACGCGGCGGTGTACAACGGCTACGGCCCCACCGAGTTCACCATTACTGCCACCGCGTGGCGAGTTGGCGAGGCGCTGCCCGTGTCGTTGCCGATCGGTGCTCCCGTATGGAATTCGCGGGCGTATGTGTTGGATTCGGCGTTGCGGCCGGTACCGGTCGGGGTGCAGGGCGAGTTGTACCTCGCGGGGACACAGCTGGCGCGTGGTTATCAGGGCCGGGTGGATTTGACCGCTGATCGGTTTGTCGCTGATCCGTTCGGTGCGGCCGGTGAGCGGATGTATCGCACCGGTGACCTGGTGCGTTGGGTGCCTGCATCGCGAAGCGATTCGATGAGGGGTGGCGGTCGGGCGACGGGTGGGCACACCGCTGGGGGACTGGAGTACCTCGGTCGCACCGACTTCCAGGTGAAGTTCCGTGGTCAGCGGATCGAGTTGGGTGAGATCGAGGCCGTGCTGCTTGCGTGCTCGACCGCGCGCCAGGCGGTGGTGCAGGTCGTGACGACGGCGGCGGGCGATCAGCTGGTCGGTTACCTGGTTGGGGCCGACGAGGTTGATGTCGAGGCGGTGCGGGCGGCGCTAGGCCGTCGGTTGCCGCCCTACATGGTGCCGTCGGCATTGGTGATGTTGGCGGAGTTGCCGCTCAACGCCTCGGGCAAGCTGGATCGGAAGGCGTTGCCGGATCCGGTGTTCCAGGTGCGTGAGTACCGTGCGCCGGAGACTACCGTGCAGCAGGCGGTGGCCGGTGTGTTCGCGGACCTGCTCGGTGTCGAGCGGGTCGGGCTCGACGACGACTTCTTTGCCCTCGGAGGCAACTCGCTCGTCGCTACCCAGTTGACTGCACGATTGGGTGCTGCGTTGGGTGTGCGTGTTGCGGTGCGTGCGGTGTTCGAGGCCTCGACGGTTGCCGCATTGGCTGGGTGGGTCGAACAGCATGCGCGGGCCGGGCGGGTGGCGTTGGTGGCTGGTCCACGGCCGGAGCGTGTCCCGTTGTCGTTGGCTCAGCAGCGGATGTGGTTCCTCAATCGGTTCGATCCCGCTTCGGCGGCCTACAACATCCCGGCCGCGCTGCGGCTGACCGGTGAGCTCGACGTTGCCGCTTTGCGGTCGGCGGTGGTCGATGTGGTTGCCCGCCATGAGGTTCTGCGTACGATCTATCCGCAGACCGATTCGGATCCGGTGCAGGTGATTCTGCCGGTGTCGGAGGCGGCGCTGGACTTTGTCTCGGAATCTGTTGTCGTCGAAGCACTTCCGGCGCGAGTCGCCGAAATGGTATCGGCTGGCTTCGACGTGACCACCGAAGTACCGCTACGTGCAGCGCTCTTCGAAGTCGCCGCCGCTGACGTGACTTCCGAAGTCGCCGAGTATGTCCTGGTAGTGGTCGCGCACCACATTGCCGCCGACGGGTGGTCGATCGGTCCGTTGACTCGCGACGTGATGGCGGCGTACACGTCACGATTGGCGGGCGAGGCACCGGCATGGCCGCCGTTGCCGGTGCAGTACGCCGACTTCAGCCTGTGGCAGCGAAAGGTACTCGGGTCCGAGGACGATCCGGACAGCGTGCTCTCGGAGCAGATGCGGTTCTGGCGGGCGGCATTGGCCGGTGCGCCAGACGAATTGAGGCTACCGGCAGATCGACCGCGGCCCCTGGTGCAGTCCTCGGCCGGTGGGCACGTGGTCTTCCAGGTCGAGCCCGAGGTGCACGAGGGCTTGCTGGCCATCGCGCGTGCGGAGAACGCGACGTTGTTCATGGTGGTCCATGCCGCGCTTGCGGTGTTCCTGGCGCGCATGTCCGGCACCGACGACATCTCGATCGGTACCGCGATATCGGGTCGCGGCGAGGCCGAACTCGATGATGTGATCGGCATGTTCGTCAACACGCTGGTGCTGCGGACCCAGGTGCCGGGTGAGCTCGGTTTCACCGAATTGGTGGCGCGCACCAAGGAAGTGGATCTTGCCGCCTTCGCGCACGCCGACATGCCGTTCGAACGCCTGGTGGAGCTGTTGAATCCGGCGCGGTCGATGGCGCGCCATCCGCTGTTCCAGGTGATGTTGTCGTTCCAGAATCTGCCGGATGCCGATTTCGAGTTGCCCGGGTTGCGGATCGGCGCGGTCGATTACGAGGCGGGCACCGAGCAGTTCGATCTGTCACTGACCATCCGTGCGGCCGGCGACGGCGCTGCCGGCATGGTCGGCGTCTTGTCGTTCTCGCGTGATCTGTTCGACGAAGCCACTGTGCAAGGTTTCGCCGAGCGATTCACGCGGTTGTTGTCGGCGATGGTCGACCAACCGGAGTCGGCGGTCGGCGACCTGCCGCTGTTGGCCGAGGACGAGCGCAGGCAGCTCACGCAGATGACTGGTGGTGCGCCCGCGGATGTCGTGTTGCTGCCGGATCTGCTGCTGCGCGGCATGGCGTTCGGCGCGGATCGGGTCGCGGTGCGTGATCGTGGCCGGTCGGTCACCTATCGGGAACTCGATGAGTATTCGTCGCGGTTGGCGCGAGTATTGATCGGGCAGGGGATCGGCCCGGAATCATATGTGGCACTTGCGTTACCGCGGTCCTATGAGATGATCGCGGCGATCTGGGCGGTGGCCAAGGCGGGTGCGGCCTATGTGCCGATCGATCCGAATTATCCGGTGGATCGGTTGCGGCACATAGTGGTTGATTCAGGTGCGGTCATCGGTGTGACCACGGCGGAGTTGGTCGATGAGTTACCTGGCGACGTGGCGTGGTTGGTGCTCGACGATGCGCTGACGCAGCAGCGGTGTGCTGCGGCGTCCGCGGCTCCGGTCGGTGCTGCCGATCGGATCAGGCGGTTGTCCCCGGCGCATCCTGCGTATCTGATCTATACCTCTGGTTCGACGGGGCTGCCCAAGGGGGTCGTCACCACCCATGCCGGTTTGGCTCCGCTGACCGACTACTCGACCGGGATAAACCGGATCGAGCCACAGCATCGGGTGCTGCATGTCTGTTCGCCGAGCTTCGATCAATCGGTGGAGGAGTTGTTGTGCGCCTTCGCCAATGGGGCCACATCGGTAGTGGTGCCGTCGTCGCTGCTCGGTGGGCCCGAACTGGCCGCGCTGATGCACACCGAGCAGGTGACGCACACGATCATCACGCCCGCATTGGTGAGCACCATCGACCCGGCGGGCCTCGAGCGGTTGGAAGTCGTGATGACCGGCGGTGACGCCGCGACCGCGGAACTGGTGTCGGTCTGGCAGCCGGGCAGGCGCTACGTGAACAGCTACGGCCCGACGGAGCTGACGATCGGTGCCACCTACACGGAACTTGTTGCGGGTCAACCGGTGACGATCGGCCCACCGCTGCCTGGTGTGACGGCGTTCGTGTTGGATTCCCGGCTCAATCCGGTGCCTGCCGGAGTGGCAGGTGAGTTGTATCTGGCCGGGGCGGCGATGGCGCGTGGCTATCACGATCGTGCCGGTCTGACATCCGCGCGGTTTGTCGCCAACCCGTGGGGTGAGCCTGGTTCGCGGTGGTATCGGACCGGGGACCTGGTCCGCTGGGTGCCTGCGCATGGGCCGGAATCCGTCGCCGGGTTCACGCTGGATTACCTGGGCCGCATCGACTTTCAGGTGAAGCTGCGTGGTCTGCGTATCGAGCTGGGGGAGATCGAGTCCGCGCTCGTCTCCGTCGAATCGGTGGCGCAAGCGGTTGTGGTGGTTCGGGCCGATGAGCGGTTGGGTGATCAGCTGGTTGCTTATCTGGTGGCCGTGCCTGGCTCCGAGATCGTCATCGATGAGCTGCGAGCGGCGCTGGCGCGGCGGTTGCCTGCGCACATGCTGCCGTCGGCGTGGGTGCTGCTGGATGCGCTTCCGGTCACGGTCAACGGCAAACTGGACCGGACGGCGTTGCCTGCTCCGCGTATCGTCCTGCGCGAGTACCGTGCCCCCGGCACCCCGGAGGAGCAGGCCATCGCCAAGGTTTTCGCCGACGTACTCGGTGCCGAGCAGGTCGGATTGGACGACGACTTCTTTGCCTTGGGCGGTAATTCGTTGTCGGGTATCCGGGCGTGCGCGGGTTTGACCGCCGCGCTCGGCACGCCGGTATCGGTGCGAATGCTGTTCGGGCACTCCAGCGTTGCCGCGCTGGCCACGGCGTTGCGCGACGGGTTCGACGGTGCCGACGAGGCCGACCCGGCCGCCGATGCGGTGCTGGATCCCGCTATCAGCGTTGATCATTGCGCCGCACCGCATCAGGGCGAGCCGGAAGCGATACTGCTCACCGGCGCCACCGGCTTTCTCGGAATCTTCTTGCTGCGAGAGTTGCTGGAACGGTCGACGGCCACCGTCTACTGCTTGGTTCGCGCGGCCGACGATGGTGCCGCGGCGGCGCGTATCGACGCTGTCGCGCAACAGTATCGGGTCGATGTCGCTGCCGATCGGCACCGGATCGTTGCTGTCAGAGGTGATTTGGCCCGCCCGCTACTCGGGGTCGAACCGGCCCGGTTCGCCGAGTTGGCCGAGCGGATCGACGTGATCTATCACAACGGTGCTCAGGTCAACCATCTCGAACCGTATTCCCGGATGCGAGCGGCGAATGTCGCTGGCACGACCGAGATGCTGAGGTTGGCGAGCACCACGCGGGTCAAACCTGTGCACTATGTGTCCACAGCGTCCGTGGTTGACAGGATGCCGGGCGACGACCGCGTTCCGGCCGGACTGGGAGGTTACACACTCAGCAAATGGGTCGCCGAACAGTTGGTGCTGACCAGTATCGACCGTGGCCTGCCCGCAACCATCTATCGGCCAGGCCAGCTCACCGGCGATTCCCGCACTGGCGCCGGCCCGATCGACGACGCGGTGACGACGATGATCCGGGCGATGGTGGTGCTCGGCGTGTGGCCGGAATTCGGTGCCGTCGACCTGCCGATGGCGCCGGTCGACTACGCCGCCGCCGAGCTCGTTCGGTTCTCGCGGGATCCGCACGCGCTGAGCAACATTCACTATCTGACCGGTTCGAGCGAGGGGATCTGGCAGGCGATCGCGGCGCAGGCCAGGCGGCGCGGTTTCCCGGTCACCGTGGTCGAGCCGGGGCAATTCGCCGAGGCGGTTGCCGATGCCGCCGAGACGGCGTTTGCGGTCGGTGACGATGCCCTGCTCCGGGCGGCAGCACTCATCGGCAATTACGCGGCACCCGGTGGCGAACCCGATACCGCCGCTGAGCAGGGCAGCGAGCCTGCTTTCACCCTCGCGCCGGTCGATGAGGCAATCCTGAGCCGCTACTTCGATTACTTCATCGAGATCGGGTTCCTCCCTGCGCCGATGGGAGCGCCGCACGATGAGCTCGACTCCGGCTCCGAGGCGGCCGCCCGGGATGCACAGCATGATGGTGGGATGGATGAACGAGTGAGCGCATGCGCGGACTGCTGATACTGATCATCGTGCTGGTGATCGCCCTGCTCGCCGGTGACCGAATCGCTGTCGCCATGGCGCAGAACGAGATCGCCCGCAAAATCGCCGCCGAATACCACCTCCAGAACGAGCCACGCGTCGACATCGGCGGCTTTCCCTTCCTGACCCAAGCCGTCGACGGCACCTATCGCGACGTCCGCGTCCACGCTGACACATGGACCGGCCAGGGCCTCACCGTCGCCGACCTCAACGTCACCATGACCGACGTCTCCGCCCCGCTCACCGACATCCTCAACAACCGCACCTCGAACCTCGTCGCCGCGACCGCCACCGCCACCGCGGTCGTCCCCTACGACACCGTCCGCGGTTTCGCCCCCACCGAAGTCGACTCGATCTCCTACGCCCCCGACGGCCTCCGCATCACCGGCACCTTCTCGGTAGAAGGCATCCCCATCCCCGCCACAGTCATAGTCACCGTCGCCCCCACTGACAACGGCATCGAAGTGACCCCGATCTCCGCCCAACCCTCAACAGGCGGCCCCACCATCCCCCTCGCCCTCCTCCGCCGCACCCTGACCTTCACCATCCCTCTCCAACGCCTCCCCCTAGGCGCCCGCCTGACCGCCATCCAACCAACCCCCGCCGGCCTCCAAGTCACCGCCCAAGCCCACAACACCCACCTAACCGACCTCCCTTGACCCCGATGCGGCGAATGCCTTCCTATTCACCGCAGATTCTGCGGTGAATAAGGCGTATGATCACCGCATGTCAGACGGAAATCGGACATACATCTGGGAGGACCGAGACTGGCCAGACCTGCGATACGACGCTGAACGGCTGGCCGGTCCACTGGTCGAGGTCGCGCAGAGTCAAGGACACCTGCTCGGCAGGCTCGCCGACACCGACGAGGCGGTCCGCGATCAGGCCGGTCTCGCAGCGCTCACCTCGGACGTGGTCAAGACCAGTGAGATCGAGGGTGAGCTGCTCGATGTCGGGTCGGTTCGTTCTTCGATTGCCCGCCACCTAGGCGTCGACATCGGTGCACTCGTTCCCGCCGACCGGAACGTGGACGGGGTGGTGCAAATGGTGCTCGACGCGACCGTCCACCACGACACGCCGATGACCGCCGATCGGCTCTTCGGCTGGCATGCCGGACTCTTTCCCACGGGACATTCCGGCATCTCACGTGTGCGCGTCGGCGGATGGCGCACCGATGAAACCGGTCCGATGGAGGTGGTCTCCGGAGGCTACGGTCGCCAGCGCGTGCATTTCGAAGCCCCGCCCGCCACCCGGCTCGACACCGAAATGGCGCGGTTTCTGGACTGGTTCAATCGCGACGCGACCGAACCGCCGATCGTGAAAGCCGGTCTGGCACATCTGTGGTTCGTGACCGTGCATCCCTTCGACGACGGCAACGGACGCATCGCACGCGCGCTCGGCGACCTGTGGTTGGCGCGCGCCGACCACAGTTCGCTTCGCTTCTACAGCCTTTCGGCGCAGATCCAACGAGATCGCAATGCCTACTACACGATTCTGGAGCGCACCCAGAAGGGCACGCTCGATGTGACCGACTGGCTGCTGTGGTTTCTCGCCGCGTTGCAGCGCGCGATCACCCACGCCGACGGCACAGTCGACGCCGTCCTGGCGAAGGCCCGGTTTTGGCGGCGTTGGGTGCAGACGCCCATGAACGCCCGCCAGATCGCCATGCTCAACCGCCTCCTCGACGGATTCCACGGCAATCTCACCACCCGGAAGTGGGCGATCATCACAAAGTCCTCGCAAGACTCCGCGCTGCGCGACATCAACGAGCTCGTTGAACTCGGTGTCCTGCAACGTTCGAACTCCGGCGGCCGAAGCACCTCCTACGAGCTCATTCAGCCCTGACCGGGAGCGGCGGCCGAGAACCGGGGGATTCACCGACCGGGTCAGCGTCAGCCGAGTCGGTTTGTCAACGTGGGGTCGGCCCACTGGTCGTAAACCGACTCGGTCCCTGTTTATTGGTATGCTGACCCCCGCGATTGGTGTGACGTCGTCACCCCGGCGGGGTGATTTGTCCGCGGCGGTCGCGTCGCCGTCGGTGATGCCCGGCTTGTCGCGTTCGCGGCAACGGCGCTGACCAGTGCTTATGGCTTCGCCGGTCGCGGGAGCGCGGACTGCGCGGGCGCATCCGTGCCTCACCCTGTGCGGCGATGCAATCACCCTGGCCGCTAAGACATCCTACCTATCTGTACCTGGACGCTGTGATCGAAAGGGGGGCCGTGTCCGCTCGCGCGAGGCAGGCGACCGTGGTCCTCATCACGGGGTTGCGGTGATCGACGTGTTGATCGTGGGGGCGAGCTGGGCCTCGACGCCGCATCGCAGGCGGTCTCGCCGCGCAGGCGTGCCGAGGCAGGTTCCCCTTCGGATTGCGGCTGTGGGATTCCCGAAGTGTTCACCAAGCCATACATCGACGAATACGTCGGTGCGGAGGGGGCCGCCTCGCTGGCGACCGTGCTGAACCGCGAGCTGAACTTATGTTGACACATATGTCGACGTGCGCCGCGCGTCCGAATACTGGCAACAACCGTTGACTGCGCTCACTGAGCGCTGCAGATGTGAGGGTAAGGGTGGATCGGGTGGATTTCGAGGGTAACGGCAAGCGGGAGAGCGCGGTCGATGCGCCGCGTTCGGCGGAAGCTCTCTTCCCGCTGTCGCCGGCGCAGCTCGGCATCTGGTACGCCCAGCACCTGGACCCGCGGACGCCGATCAACATCGCCCAGTACGTCGAACTGCGCGGCGATCTGGATCGCAAGGCGCTGCGCCAGGCGTGCATCGATGCGTCGCACGAGCTGGGCTCGGGCTTCCTGGCCATCACCGAGCGGGACGGTGAGCCGATGCAGTACATCGACCAGACCATCCCCGACAGTGACGACGTGTTCTACCTCGATCTGCGCGACGAGGCCGACCCCGAGGCGGCGGCCCAGGCGTGGATGCGGGCCGAGTACGGCCGCCCGCTCGACCTGTTGACCGACCGTTTGATCAGGATCGCCACCCTGCAGCTGGCACCGGACCGCTGGTTCTGGTACCTGCGCGCGCACCACATCGTCCTCGACGGATTCAGTGCGGGCACCTTCGTCAAACGCATCAGCGAGCTGTACACCGCAGCGATCACCGGTACCGAGGCGCCAGCGTTCCAGCCTGCGGGCCTGCCCGAACTGGTGCAGGCCGAAATCGACTACCGCGAGAGCCGGCGGTTCCAGACCGACGAGCAATATTGGATGGCGCAGATCGCCGGACTCGAAGGGTCGGGCAACAGCCTGTCCACCCGGTCCGTGTCGGCCGGGCTGCTCCTGCAGACATGCAACGCGGCGCTGTCGCCGGACCAGGACGAACTGCTGGAAACGGCAGGTGCCAGGCATGATTCGACGCCGGCGGCGCTGCTGATCGCGGCAACCGCGGCCTACCTGGCGCAGTGGACCGGCAACGAGGATGTGACCCTCAGCCTGCCAGTGACGGCCCGCACCACGGTGGGGATGCGCCGAGCAGGCGGTGTGGCCTCCAACATCGTGCCGCTGCGGCTGACAGTGCGTCCCGAGACGAGCGTCGCCGAGTTGCTGAAGCAGGTCACCGTCGCGGTGTCCGGCGCGCTGCGCCATCAGCGGTACCGGCACGAGGATATTCGCCGGGTCGCGGCAGGCGAATCCGGAACGGCCCACATCGACGCGGGATTCTTCGGACCGCTGGTCAACATCATGCTGTTCCACGACGAGGTCGTGCTCGGACCGGCTACCGGCCACATGCATGTGCTGGCGACGGGCGCGGTCGCCGATCTGGCGATCAACTTCTACCGCTCGCAGGGCGGTGCGCGTACCCACATCGATCTGCAGACCAACCCGGACAACTACACCGACGACGAGACCCGCCGCCACCACGCGCGCTTCCTGGAATTCTTCGACCGGTTCCTGGCCGCCGACGGTGCGCAACCCGCGTGGGCGCTGCCGATCACCACCGGGGACGAGTTCGACCGAACTCTGGTGCGGTGGAACGACACTGCGCACGAGGTGCCCGACGTCACGCTGACCGCACTGCTCGACGGCCAGGTCGACGCTGCCGCGAACCGGATCGCCGTCGACTTCGAGGGCGACACCCTCACCTACGCCGAACTCGGCGCCAGCGCCAATCGTCTTGCCCGCCACTTGATCGCCGCCGGCGTCGGACCGGAATCGCTTGTCGGACTGGCTATCCCGCGATCGCTCGAGCTCGTCGTCGCTATGCAGGCGATCTTGCGCGCCGGTGGCGCTTACGTGCCGATCGACCCGGACCATCCTGCCGAGCGCAACGCGTACGTGCTGGAAACCGGCACACCGGTGCTGGTGCTCAGCCTGGCCGAGTACCAACTGGAGTTGCCGGAGGCGATGCGGCGCGACGACCTCGATGGCATTGATCTGTCGTCGTACTCCGATGCGCCGGTGACCGATGCGGATCGGCGTGCGCCGCTGCGGCCGTCGAACACCGCCTACGTCATCTTCACCTCCGGTTCCACCGGTCGGCCGAAGGGTGTGGCGGTCACCCACCACGCCGTCGTCAACCAGCAACTGTGGATGCTGAACGAGTACCGGTTCACCGCTGACGACGTCTACCTGCAGAAGTCGGCGGCCACCTTCGACCTGTCGGTGTGGGGCTACTACCTGCCGCTGCTCGTTGGCGGCAAACTGGTGCTGGCCAGTCAGGACGGGCATCGTGACCCGCTGTATGTCGCGGAGGTGATGCAGCGCAACTCGGTCACCGTCACCGACTTCGTGCCGTCGATGCTCACCGTGTTCGCCGCGCAGGCGACGACCGAGCAGTGTGCCACGCTGCGTGCGGTTTTCGTGATCGGTGAGGCCTTGCCGCCGCAGACCGTCGCCGCCTTCCGGACCCGCACCGGCGCCGAGCTGCACAACTTGTACGGCCCAACCGAGGCCGCGGTGTCGGTGACCTACTGGGAGGTCACCGACACCGACATCGACACGGCCAGTATGCCGATCGGCGTGCCGGAATGGAATGTCGAAGTCTACGTGCTGGATTCGCGGCTGCGTCCGGTCGCGATCGGCGCCGAGGGCGAGTTGTATCTGGGCGGACGGCAATTGGCCCGCAGCTACTACGCTCGCCCCGATCTGACCTCGGATCGGTTCGTCGCCAACCCATTTCGGCCGGGGCAGCGCATGTATCGCACCGGTGACCTCGTTCGCTGGGTCGAGCGCCCCTCCGGTGCCGCACCGCACCCGAGTGCCGGATCGCAGCCGGTCGGCACCGAGCCGGTCGGCGTGCTGGAATACGTGGGCCGCACCGACTTCCAGGTCAAGTTCCGCGGCCAGCGCATCGAACTCGGTGAGATCGAATCCGTGCTCCTCGCCCACCCGGCGATCGGTCAAGCCGTGGTGCTCGTCGCCGACACCGCCACCGGGCAGCAACTGGTCGCCTACGTCGTGCCCGCGCCGGGATCCGTGGTCGATCCGGTGGAGACGACCCGATACGCCGGTACGCAGCTGTCGGCCTACATGGTGCCTGCCTCGATCATGGTGCTGGATACCTTCCCGCTCAACGCATCCGGAAAACTGGATCGCCAGGCGCTGCCGCAACCGGTGTTCACGGCCAGGACCGCCGACTATCGGCCACCCCGCGACAACTCCGAGGAGATCGTCGCAGGCGTGTTCGCCGAGGTGCTGTCCCAGGATCTGGTCGGTATCGACGACAACTTCTTCGAGCTCGGTGGCAACTCCCTGGTCGCCACGCAGGTGATGGCGCGGGTGTCCGCAGCGTTCGGCGTCCGGCTCGGCGTGCGCGTGCTGTTCGAGGCGCCGACCGTGGCGGGTATCGCCGCGCGGCTCGCGACGGCCGCGCCGGCCGCAGCGACGCCGCTGGTGGCTCGGGAACTGCCGGAACAGGTTCCGCTGTCACCGGCACAACAGCGCATGTGGTTCCTCAACCAGTTCGATCCGACCACGCCTGCCTACAACGTCCCCTTCGCGGTCCGGGTGCGCGGCGAGGCCGATATCGATGCGTTCGGTGTGGCCCTCGCCGACGTGCTCGAGCGGCAGGAATCGCTGCGTACGATCTTCCCCCAGTCCGGCGGGGGCGGCTATCAGCATGTGCTGCCGATGTCGGAGATCGATCTCGGCATCGAGGTCCGCCGTACCGACGAAGCCGAGCTGCCCGGCCAGTTGCTGGATTTCGCGCGCAACGGCTTCGACGTGACTCGCGAGGTACCGATCCGGGTCCGGCTCTGGGAGATCACCGGTGGCCAGGAGCTTGTGGTCGCGGTTGTGCTGCACCATATCGCCGTCGACGGATTCTCCTTCGGGCCGCTGGCCAGGGACATGGCGCAGGCATACCTGGTCAGGGCCGTTGGGCAGGAACCGAGTTGGACACCGCTACCGGTGCAGTACCGGGACTACACGCTGTGGCAGCGTGAGCTGCTCGGGTCCGAGCAGGATCCCGAGTCGACCGCTGCCCGTGAGATCGCGTACTGGCGTTCGGCGCTGGCGGAGCTGCCCGACCAGCTCGAGCTGCCCACCGACCGGCCGCGGCCGCCGGTGCAGAGCTTCCAGGGCGGGCGGGTCTTCGGCGAGATTCCGGCAGACCTGCATGCCAGCCTGCTCGGTGTGTGCCGGGCCCAGGGTGCGTCGGTGTTCATGGTGCTGCACAGTGCGCTCGCGGTGTTGCTGGCCCGGTTGTCGGGTACCACCGATATCGCGGTGGGCGCCACCGTAGCGGGTCGCGGCGAGGCGGCGCTGGACGATCTGATCGGCATGTTCGTCAACACGCTTGTGCTCCGGACGCAGGTCGACGGGACCGAGTCGTTCGCTGAATTCCTTTCCAGCACAAGGGAATCCGACCTGTCGTCGTTCGCGCATGCGCAGGTGCCGTTCGAGCGGCTCGTCGAGGTGCTCAACCCGCGCCGGTCGCAGTCCAGGCATCCGCTGTTCCAGGTGATGCTGTCGGTGCAGGACTTCGACCGGGTGACCGTCGAGTTGGACGGTCTGACGGTCCGCGCCGAGGAATTGCCTGTCGATGTCGCGCAATTCGATCTGCAGTTCGCGGTATCGGAGAATCCCGCTGTCGACTCGGCCGCAGGCGGAATGTCGCTCACGCTGACCTACGCCACCGATCTGTTCGACGAAACGACCGCGACACAGATCATGCGGCGCTGGCTGCGGGTCTTGGAGACGGTCGCCGCCGATGCCGCTATCCCGGTGGACGATATCGGCATCCTCGACGCCGACGATTACGCCGACCTGATCACGCGCGTCGGGCTGTTCGCTGCGCCTGCGCGGACGTTGCCGGAGTTGTTGGCGGAGGTCGCTTCTGGCGCTCCGCTCGCGCCTGCGGTGGTGTTCGAGGGGAGAAGTCTGTCTTACGGCGAGGTGGATTCTCGCTCTAATCGTTTGGCGCGGTTGCTGATCGAACGCGGTGTCGGTGCTGAGGACATTGTCGCGTTGACGGTGCCGCGGTCGGAGTTGTCGTATTTGGCGACGTGGGGTGTGTCGAAGTCGGGTGCGGCGTTCTTGCCGATTGCCGCGGATCTGCCTAGCGATCGCATCGAGTACATGCTGTCCGATTCGGGTGCGCGGGTCGGTGTGACGGTGTCGGCGGTACGCGGTCAGTTGCCGGATTCGGTGGATTGGCTGGTGCTCGACGAGCTGGATCTGGGCTCGTATTCCGATGCGGTAGTGACGGATTCGGATCGTGTGCGGCCGTTGTCGGCGGAGCATCCGGTGTATGTGATCTACACGTCCGGCACCACAGGGCAGCCGAAGGGTGTGGTACTGACCCACGCTGGTCTGGCGAATTTTCGGGTTGAGCAGAATGAGCGGTACGGGCTCGACAGTTCTACTCGGGCACTGCATTTCGCCTCGCCCAGTTTCGATGCGTCGATATTGGAGTTCCTGCTCGCGGTCGGCGGGGGCGGCGCGCTGGTTGTGGTGCCGCCGGGGGTTTATGGCGGTGCGGAGCTTGCTGATCTGATTCGTGCCGAGCGGGTGACACATGCGATGTTGACGCCGTCGGTGTTGGCGTCGATGGATCCGGCGGCGTTGGCGGGCTTGCGGGTGGTCATCGCTGGCGGCGAGGCGGTTTCGGCTGATCTGCTTGCGAAGTTCTCGGCGGGTGGGCGTCGATTCTTCAATGCGTATGGTCCGACCGAGGCGACTATTGCCAGCAACATAAGCCGTGCTTTGCGGCCGGGTGATCGGGTGACCATCGGTGGTCCGATCCGGGGTATGCAAGCGCTGGTGTTGGATTCGCGGTTGCGTCCGGTGCCGGTGGGTGTCGCTGGTGAGTTGTATGTGTCGGGTATTCAGCTGGCGCGTGGTTATCATGCGCGGGCTGGTTTGACCGCTGAGCGGTTCGTGGCCAACCCGTTTGCGGTCGACGAGCGGATGTATCGCACCGGCGACGTGGTGCGCTGGGCTGCTGATGGTGCGGTCGAGTATGTCGGTCGTTCCGATTTCCAGGTGAAGGTGCGCGGTTTCCGCATCGAACTCGGCGAGATCGATGCGGCGCTGACTGCGGATGAGAGTGTGGATTTCGCTGTCACAGTGGGACATACGGGGCCTGCCGGTGGGACGGTCTTGGTGTCGTATGTGGTGGGGGTGCCGGGGTGGTCCGTTGACGTTGCCGAATTGACCGCAGCGTTGGCTCGGCGTTTGCCGAGTTATATGGTGCCGTCGTCGGTGGTGGTGATTGATCAGGTGCCGTTGACGGCGACGGGGAAGTTGGATCGTCGGGCGTTGCCTGCGCCGGTGTTCGAGGTGCGGCAGTTCCGTGCGCCCTCGACGCCGATCGAAGAGATCGTCGCGCAGGTCTTCGGCGAGGTTCTCGGCGTCGAACGTGTTGGCGCGGATGATGATTTCTTCACTCTCGGTGGCAACTCGCTGATTGCTACCCAGGTGGCGTCGCGGTTGGGTACTGCGTTGGATACGCGGGTGCCGGTGCGGATGGTGTTCGATGCGTCGACGGTGGTGGCGTTGGCGACGCGGATCGAGTCGCATGCGGGGGATGGGGCGCGGCCGGAATTGGTGGCGCGTGCGCGGCCGGAGCGGGTGCCGTTGTCGTTGGCGCAGCAGCGGATGTGGTTCCTCAACCGGTTCTCCGCCGGTAGTGCCGACGCCGAGTCCGCGGTCAACAACATCCCGGTCGCTATCCGGCTCTCGGGTGAGCTGGATGTGGCGGCGTTGCAGATTGCTGTCATCGATGTGATCGACCGCCACGAATCGCTGCGCACGGTATTCCCGGACACCACAAGCGGACCGGTGCAGGTGATTCTGGATGCGGCACAGATCGTTCCGGACCTGACACCCGTCCCGGTCACCGAAACCACCTTGCTCGAGCATTTGATCGAGCTGGCGTCCCTGGCCTTCGACGTCACCGTCGAGGTGCCCTTGCACGCGCGACTGTTCGAGATCAACGAATCCGAATACGTGCTCGGCATGGTGGTGCACCACATCAGTGCCGACGGCTGGTCCATGACGCCACTGGCCCGCGACATCATGGTCGCGTACGCCGCGCGCGCACACTGGGAATACCCGGCGTGGACCGAACTGCCGGTGCAGTACGCGGATTACGCGTTGTGGCAGCGTGAGGTGCTGGGTTCGGAGGACGATCCGGAGTCGTTGATCTCGAGCCAGATCCGGTACTGGACCGGACAATTGGCCGAGCTGCCCGACGAGCTGGCGTTGCCGTCGGACCGGCGGCGTCCCGCGGTGGCCAGCTACCGCGGTGGTAGCTATCCGTTCGTGATCTCGGCCGAGACCCAGCGCGGCCTGGTCGAGATCGGTCGCAAGCACAATGCGTCGTTGTTCATGGTCATGCACAGCGCGCTGGCGATATTGCTCGCGCGGTTGTCCGGCGCCGACGACATCGCGATCGGCACGCCTGCCGCCGGGCGTGGTGAGGCGGCGCTCGACGATCTGGTCGGCATGTTCGTCAACACTTTGGTGCTGCGCACGAACGTCAGTGGTGCGCGCACCATCGCCGAACTGCTTGCCGGAGTTCGGGATACCGACTTGCATGCGTTCGCGCACGCCGATGTGCCGTTCGAGCGTTTGGTCGAGGTGCTCAACCCGGCGCGCTCGCAGGCCCGGCACCCGTTGTTCCAGGTGATGTTGGCGTTCCAGAATTTGCCGGACAGCACCTTCGAACTGCCCGGGTTGACGGTCCGGGGTCTGGATTACGAGCCAGGTCTGGCGAAGTTCGATCTGCAATTGACGATGCAGGAAGTGTCGGATGCTGCGGGTGCGCCCGCGGGAATGTCGGCGGCGTTCTCCTATTCGGAGGATCTGTTCGACCGGTCCACGATTGCTGGTTTCGCACGACGCTTCGATCGAGTGCTGGCGGCCGTGGCCGCCGATGCCGATATCGCGATCGGCGATATTGATCTGCTCGAGGACGACGAGCGGACGCTGGTGCTGCGCCGGTGGAATGCCACCGGGTACAAGCTCGCGCCCGCGACCCTGCCCGCGCTGCTTGATGCGCAGATTCCGTTGTCGCCGAACAATGTCGCGCTCGATTTCGAGGGCGCGGAACTCACGTATGCGGAGTTCGGTGCGCGAGTCAACCAGCTGGCGCGGTTCTTGATCGCGGACGGTGTCGGTCCGGAATCGCTTGTCGCGCTGGGTATGCGGCGGTCGCTGGAGTTGGTGATCGGCATGCACGCGGTGCTGAAGGCCGGTGGCGCGTATGTGCCGCTCGATCCGGATCATCCGGCCGAGCGCACCGCCTACATCCTGGAGTCCGCGGCGCCGGTGTGCGTGCTGACCACGTCCGGTGATGCGCTGGCGTTGCCGGAGACGGTGCGCCGGGTGGCGATCGACACCGTGGACGTGTCCGACTTCTCCGATGCTCCGGTGACCGACGCGGATCGGTTGTCGCTGCTGCGGCCGGAGAACACGGCGTACGTCATCTACACCTCCGGCTCGACGGGCAGGCCCAAGGGCGTCGCGGTGACCCACCACGCGATCGTGAATCAGCAGCTGTGGATGCTCGACGAGTACTGGTTGGCCTCGGATGACGTGTATCTGCAGAAGACCGCGACGACCTTCGACGTGTCGCTGTGGGGCTACTTCCTGCCGCTGATGGTCGGCGCGAAACTGGTCATCGCCGCGCCCGACGGGCATCGGGATCCGTTGTATGTGGCGGAGATGATCGAGCGCCACGGCGTGACCGTCACCGACTTCGTGCCGTCGATGCTGACGGTGTTCGCCGCGCACGTGACCGCGGCGCAATGTGCCTCGCTGCGTGCGGTATTCGTGATCGGCGAGGCGTTGCCTCCGGAGACCGCCGCCGGATTCCGCGCCATCAGCTCGGCGGGTCTGCACAACCTGTACGGTCCGACCGAGGCTGCGGTGTCGGTGTCCTCGTGGGAGGTGACCGCCGCCGACACGGTGACGGTGCCGATCGGCGTGCCGGAGTGGAACGTCGAAATGTACGTGCTGGACGCGCGGCTGCGGCCGGTGCCGGTGGGTGTGCACGGCGAGCTGTATCTGGCCGGGCGGCAGTTGGCCCGCGAGTACCGCGGTCGGCCGGATCTGACGTCCGACCGGTTTGTCGCCAATCCGTTCGGTGCTGAGGGCGAGCGGATGTATCGGACCGGTGATCTGGTGCGTTGGCACGCTTCCGGGGTGCTGGAGTACATCGGACGTACCGATTTCCAGGTGAAGTTCCGTGGTCAGCGGATCGAGCTCGGTGAGATCGAGACCGTGCTGCTCGCGCATCCTGCGGTGTCGCAGGCGGCGGTGCTGGTGGTCGATACCGCGACCGGTCAGCAGCTGGTGGCGTATGTGGTTGCCGCGCCTGGGTTGTCGGTTGATTCGGTGGAGCTGGTGCGGTTCGGCGGCGAGCGGTTGCCGGCGTACATGGTGCCCGCGGCGATGGTGGTGTTGGCGGAGTTCCCGCTCAACACGTCCGGCAAGTTGGATCGAAAGGCGTTGCCTGCGCCGGTGTTCGAGGTGCGCGCGTTCCGCGCGCCGACGACGCCGACCGAGGAAGTGGTGGCAGGCGTCTTCGCCGACGTGCTCGGTGTGGACCGGGTCGGCCTGGACGACGATTTCTTCGCCCTCGGCGGCAACTCGTTGATCGCGACGCGAGTGACCGCACGGTTGGGTGCGGCGTTGGACGTGGATGTGTCGGTGCGGGCGCTGTTCGATGCCTCGACGGTGGAGACGTTGGCCGCGCGGCTGGCATCGCACATCGGTCATGGCGCGCGTGCCCGGTTGGTGGCGCGGCCGCGGGCGGCAGGCGAGCAGATACCGCTGTCGTTCGCGCAACGACGCATGTGGATCCTCAACCGCCTGGACACCGACTCGGCGATCTACAACTTGCCGGTCGGTATCCGGTTGACCGGTGACCTGGACGTCGCCGCGCTGCAGGCCGCCATCGGTGACGTGATCGAGCGACACGAGTCGCTGCGTACCGTCTTCCCCGATACCGACGCCGAGCCCGCGCAGGTTGTGCTCGACGCGACCGGGGTCGTGCCGGATCTGGACGTGCTGCAGGTCACCGAAGCCACCCTGATGGGGCAGCTGATCACGTTGGCGGCCACCGGCTTCGATGTCGCCACCGAGGCGCCGGTGCATGCACGGCTGTTCCAGCTCAGCCCGTCGGAGCACGTGCTTGCCCTGGTGGTGCACCATATCGCCGCTGACGGTTGGTCTTTGGCGCCGCTGGCCCGCGACGTCATGCTCGCCTACACCGCGCGCACCAAGGGCGCGGCGCCGGGCTGGGCGCCGCTGCCGGTGCAGTACGCCGATTACGCGGTGTGGCAGCGCGAGGTGTTGGGCTCGGAGGACGATCCGGAGTCGTTGATCGCTCAGCAGATTCGCTATTGGGCCAACGAATTGGCGGATGTGCCCGATGAATTGGTGTTGCCGGTGGATCGGGTGCGGCCGCCGGTGGCGAGTTCCCGCGGCGGTCGATTGACGGCGGAAATCTCTGCTGACATTCAGCAACGTCTGGTCGTGTTGAGCCGTCAGCACAATGCGTCGGTGTTCATGGTGCTGCATGGCGCGTTGGCCGTGTTGTTGGCGCAATTGTCCGGCTCCGATGATGTGGCGATCGGTACCCCGGTGGCGGGTCGTGGCATGCAGGCGCTCGATGATCTGGTCGGCATGTTCGCCAACACGTTGGTGCTGCGGTCGCGGATCGCGGGCGACGAGTCGTTCGCCGAGTTCCTCGGTCGGGTGCGGGGGACGGATCTCGCGGCGTTCGGACACGCGGATGTGCCGTTCGAGCGGCTGGTGGAGGTGTTGAATCCGGCTCGTTCGCAGGCGCGGCATCCGTTGTTCCAGGTGGTGCTCGCAGTGCAGAACATGGAAATGCCCACCCTGGAGCTGGACGGTCTTGCGGTACGCGCCGAGGAGCTCGACGTCGCGCTGGCGAAGTTCGATCTGCAGTTCACCCTGCTCGAAGCCGCCAGCGGCGGTTGGACTTTGGACCTGACCTACGCCACGGATCTGTTCGACGAGTCGACCGTTGCCGGTATTGCCGAGCGGTGGGTGCGCGTCCTCGAGACCGTCGCCGACGACGCGTCGGTGGCGGTGGGCGCCATCGATATTCTGAGCGGGGATGAACGCGCGGAATTGATTGCGCGTAGTGGACCCGCTGCGGAGCCTGCGCGGACGTTGCCGGAGTTGTTGGCGGAGGTCGCTTCCGGTGATCCGCTCGCGCCTGCGGTGGTGTTCGAGGGGACAAGTCTGTCCTATGGCGAGGTGGATTCTCGCTCGAATCGTTTGGCGCGGTTGCTGATCGAGCGCGGTGTCGGTGCTGAGGACATTGTTGCGTTGACGGTGCCGCGGTCGGAGTTGTCGTACCTGGCAACGTGGGCGATCTCGAAGTCGGGCGCGGCGTTCTTGCCGATTGCCGCGGATCTGCCTAGTGATCGCATCGAATACATGCTTGCCGATTCGGGTGCTCGGGTCGGTGTGACAGTGTCTGCGGTGCGGGCCGAGTTGCCGGATTCGGTGGACTGGCTGGTGCTCGACGAGCTGGATCTGGACGGGTATTCCGATGCGGCGGTGACGGATTCGGCGCGCCTGCGCGCGTTGCTGCCACAGCATCCGGCCTACGTGATCTACACCTCGGGTACGACAGGTCGGCCGAAGGGCGTGGTGCTCACGCATGCCGGTCTGGCGAATTTCCGGGCTGAGCAGAATGAGCGGTATGGGCTCGATAGTGCTACTCGAGCACTGCATTTCGCTTCGCCGAGCTTCGATGCCTCGATTCTGGAGTTCCTGCTCGCGGTCGGTGGTGGCGGCGCGCTGGTCGTTGTGCCGCCGGGGATGTACGGCGGTGCTGAGCTGGCCGATTTGATCCGCGGCGAGCGGGTCACGCACGTGATGTTGACGCCGTCGGTGCTTGCGTCGATGGACCCGGCGGCGTTGGCCGGTTTGCAGGTCGTGATCGCCGGTGGTGAAGCGGTTTCGGCTGATTTGATCGCGAAGTTCGCTGCCGTCGGTGATCCGGCGAGCGCGGGTCGTCGACAGTTCTTCAATGCGTACGGTCCGACCGAGTCGACCATCGCCAGCAATATCAGTGATGCGTTGTCGCCGGGTGATCGGGTGACCGTGGGTGGTCCGGTTCGCGGTATGCAGGCATTGGTGCTGGATGCGCGGTTGCAGCCGGTGCCGGTGGGCGTTGCGGGTGAGCTGTATGTGTCGGGCATTCAGTTGGCGCGCGGTTACCTCGACCGTGCCGGTTTGACCGCTGATCGGTTCGTGGCGAATCCGTTCGCCGATGGCGTGCGGATGTATCGCACTGGTGACGTGGTGCGCTGGACCGCTTCTGGTGCGGTCGAATATGTGGGCCGTTCGGACTTCCAGGTGAAGGTGCGTGGTTTCCGCATCGAACTCGGTGAGATCGACGCGGCGCTGACCACGCATCCGAGCGTGGACTTCGCGGTGACCGTTGGTCACGCCGGCAGCACCGGTGTGACGATGCTGGTGTCGTATGTGGTTCTCGTGCCAGGACATTCGGTTGATATCGCGGAATTGTCCGGGGACCTGGGCCGACGTCTGCCCAACTACATGGTGCCGTCCTCGATCATCGTGATCGATCAGGTTCCGTTGACACCGACGGGCAAGTTGGATCGTCGTGCGTTGCCTGCGCCGGTGTTCGAGGTGCGGCAGTTCCGTGCACCCTCGACACCGATCGAAGAGATCGTCGCTCAGGTCTTCAGCGAGGTACTCGGCGTCGAACGTGTTGGCGTGGATGATGATTTCTTCACCCTCGGCGGCAACTCGCTGATCGCCACTCAGGTGGCGTCGCGGTTGGGTAGCGCGCTGGACACCTCGGTGCCGGTGCGACTGCTGTTCGAGGCGTCGACGGTGGCCGGACTCGCGGCTCGGGTCGAATCCCATGTCGGCGACGGAGCGCGCCGCGAGCTGGTGGCGCAGGAGCGTCCCGCGCGGGTGCCGTTGTCGTTGGCGCAGCAGCGGATGTGGTTCCTCAACCGGTTCTCCGCCGGTAGTGCCGACGCCGAATCCGCGGTCAACAACATTCCGGTCGCTATCCGGCTCTCGGGTGAGCTGGATGTGGCCGCGTTGCAGATCGCGGTCCGCGATGTCATCGACCGGCACGAATCACTGCGCACCCTTTACCCCGAGCTGGACGGGCAGCCGTATCAGGAGATCGCGCCCATCGGCCACGGCACCCGCGAGCTGACGGCGACTGTTGTCTCCGAAAGCGAACTGCCGCAACACCTTATCGAGCTGGTGCTGTCCGCCTTCGACGTCACCACCGAGGTGCCGTTGCGGGTCGAGCTGTTCGAGCTCAGCCCCACCGAGCATGTGCTCGCGCTGGTTGCGCATCACATCAGTGCCGACGGTTTCTCGATGGGACCGCTGACCAGGGACGTGATGGTCGCCTACACCGCCCGCGTCGCGGGCGGCGAACCCGGCTGGCAGCCGTTGGCCGTGCAGTACGCCGACTACGCGCTCTGGCAGCGCGCGGTGTTGGGTGCGGAAGACGACCCGGAGTCGCTGATCTCGAGCCAGATCCGGTACTGGGCCGGGCAATTGGCGGAGCTGCCCGAAGAGCTGGCATTGCCGTCGGACCGGCGGCGTCCGGCGGTGGCCAGCTACCGCGGCGGCACCTACCCGTTCACGATCTCGGCCGACACCCAGCGTCGCCTTGTCGAGGTCGGTCGTGCGCACAACGCGTCGTTGTTCATGGTCGTGCACAGCGCGCTCGCGGTGTTGCTCGGGCGGTTGTCGGGTACCGACGACGTCGCGATCGGCACGCCGGTGGCGGGGCGTGGTGCGGCCGCGCTCGATGATCTGGTTGGCATGTTCGTCAACACTTTGGTGCTGCGCACCCAGGTCCGTGGCGAGCACACCATCGCGGATCTGCTTGCCGGAGTTCGTGATACCGATCTGCAGGCGTTCGCGCACGCCGATGTGCCGTTCGAACGCCTCGTCGAGGTGCTCAACCCGGCGCGCTCGCAGGCGCGGCACCCGCTGTTCCAGGTGATGCTGTCGTTCCAGAACCTGCAGCAGACCAGCCTGGAGCTGCCAGGGCTCACAGCGCGTGGCGTGGAATACGACGCCGGTCTGGCGAAGTTCGATCTGCAGCTGATGGTGCAGGAAACGATGGACGCCGCGGGTGAACCCGCGGGGATGTCGGCTGCGTTCTCCTATTCGGAGGATCTGTTCGACCGGTCCACTATCGCCGATTTCGCCAGGCGCTTCGATCGGGTGCTGGCGGTCATGGCCGCCGATGCCGATATCGCGATCGGCGATATCGATCTGCTCGAGGACGACGAGCGGACGCTGGTGCTGCGCCGGTGGAACGCCACTGAGTACATGATTGATCCGGCGACGTTGGTGTCGCTGTTCGAGGCGCAGGTGGAGCGGACGCCGGATGCGGTCGCGGTCACCTTCGAGGGGGCGAGTCTGTCCTATGCGGAGTTCGCGGTGCAGGCGCGGCGGCTTGCGCGGTGGTTGATCGCCGAAGGTGTTGGTCCGGAATCGCTTGTGGCGCTTGGTATGCGGCGTTCGACTGAGTTGGTTGTGGCGATGTATGCGGTGGTGGTTTCCGGTGGTGCGTATGTGCCGGTCGATCCGGATCATCCGGTCGAGCGCATCGCTCACGTTCTCGATACTGCGGCACCGGTGTGTGTGTTGACCACCTCCGGTGACGGGTTGGTGTTGCCGGAGTCGGTGCGTCGGGTGGAGATCGACACCCTGGACGTCTCCGCGTTCTCCGATGCCCCGGTGACGGATGAGGACCGGCTCGCGCCACTGCATCCCGATAACACGGCGTATGTCATTTTCACCTCCGGCTCGACCGGGCGCCCCAAGGGTGTTGCGGTGTCGCATTCGGCGATCGTTAACCGGTTGGTGTGGATGCATGCCCAGTACGGTTTGACGGCGGGTGATGTGGTGTTGCAGAAGACGCCTGCTACCTTCGATGTGTCGGTGTGGGAGTTCTTCTGGCCGTTGCAGGTTGGTGCGCGGCTGGTGGTCGCTAATCCGGATGGGCATCGTGATCCGGCTTATCTGGCGCAGTTGATCATGGACGAGGGCGTCACGACGGCGCATTTCGTGCCGTCGATGCTCGCGGTGTTCGTTGCTGATCTGCGGGTCGGTGAATGTGTCAGTCTGCGTAATGTTTTCGCCTCCGGTGAGGCGTTGCCCGCGCCGACCGCGCAGCGGTTGCGTGAGTTGACCGGTGCGTTGTTGCACAACCTGTACGGGCCGACCGAGGCTGCGGTGGATGTGACTTTCCACGAGGTCGTCGATGCGGACACGGTGGTGGTGCCGATCGGTCGTCCGGTGTTCAACACTCAGGTGTATGTGCTCGACGCGCGGCTGCACCCGGTCGCGCCAGGCGTGCCCGGCGAGTTGTACCTGGCCGGTGCGCAGTTGGCGCGCGGCTACGTGCGGCAGCCGGAGCTGACTTCGGATCGGTTCGTGGCCAACCCGTTCGCCGACGGTGAGCGGATGTATCGGACCGGTGACCTGGTCCGCTGGCTTGCTCCGGTCGGCGAGGATTCGGGCGCCACTGGTGAGCTGGAGTATTTGGGCCGCACCGACTTCCAGGTGAAGTTGCGTGGTCTGCGCATCGAACTCGGTGACATCGAATCCGCGCTCATTGCCCAGGAGTCGGTCGCCCAAGCGGTGGTGGTGGTGCGTGAGGACGAGCGCACCGGCGCGCAGCTGGTCGCCTACCTGGTCGCCGCCGATGCGGAGATCGACACCGACGCACTGCGCGTGACGCTGGCGGCGCTGCTGCCCGGGTACATGGTCCCGTCGGCCTTCGTGACCTTGGCTGCGTTCCCGCTCAACGCCTCCGGCAAGCTGGATCGGAAAGCGTTGCCGCAGCCGGTGTTCGAGGTGCGCGGGTTCCGCGCGCCGGTGACGCCGACCGAAGAAGTAGTGGCAGGCATCTTCGCCGACGTGCTCGGTGTCGAACAGGTCGGTCTGGACGACGACTTCTTCGGGCTGGGTGGTAACTCCCTGGTCGCCACGCAGGTGGTGGCTCGGCTCGGCTCGGCGCTGTCCACCCAGATCGGGGTGCGTGTCCTCTTCGACGCCTCGACGGTGGAGGCGTTGGCCGCGCGGCTGGAGTCGCATGCCGGTCAGGGTGCGCGTGCGCGGTTGGTGGCGCGGGTGCGGTCGGCGGATGAGTTGGTGCCGTTGTCGTTCGCGCAGCAGCGTATGTGGTTCCTCAACCAGTTCGACAAGTCGTCCTCTGCTTACAACTTGCCGCTGGCTATCCGGTTGACCGGCGAACTCGACACTGCCGCACTGGAATTGGCGATGGTGGATGTGGTGCGCAGGCACGAGTCGCTGCGTACCCGCTACCCGGAGCACGGCGGCACCCCGATGCAGGTCGTCGTCCCGGCCGAGCAGCTCGCTGTCGAGCTGGGCGTCTATCCGATCTCGGAGGGCGAGCTGCTGGCCGCGGCGACCGACTTCGTCGACGCCGGTTTCGATGTGGCCGAACGAGTGCCGGTTCGGGCCAGGCTGTTCCAGCTGCAAGCAGAAGATGCCCGCCCGTCGCCCGACCGCCACCCCTCATCGAATCGCTCCGCGACGCAGCATGTGCTGGTCGTCGTCGTGCATCACATTGCCGCGGACGGTTTCTCGATGCGTCCGTTGGCCCGGGATGTGATGACCGCCTACGTCGCGCGTACCCAGGGTGCGGCGCCGGAGTGGGCGCCGCTGCCGGTGCAGTACGCCGATTACGCGCTGTGGCAGCGCGAAACGCTTGGTGCCGAGGATGATCCGGAGTCGTTGCTGGCCAAGCAGGTTGGCTACTGGCAGCGGCAGCTGGCGGGCAGCCCCGAGGAACTCACGTTGCCGACCGACCGGCCGCGGCCTGCGATCGCGTCGTACCGTGGCGCGACGGTGACGACCACGTTGCCGGTGGATCTGATCGCCGCGCTCGAAGGCGTTGCTCGTGCACAGGGCGTGTCGTTGTTCATGGTGACGCACGCTGCTTTGGCGGTGCTGCTCGGCCGTCTGGCGGGCACCGACGATGTCGCGGTCGGTACACCGGTCGCGGGGCGTGGTGAGGCCGCGCTCGATGAGCTGGTCGGCATGTTCGTCAACACTTTGGTGCTGCGTACCGAACTGAGTCTCGCTGAGTCGTTCAGTGCGCTGCTCGCGCGTGCACGGCACGATGATCTCGAGGCGTTCGGTCATGCTGATGTGCCGTTCGAGCGGCTGGTGGAGTTGCTGGCGCCGGAGCGCTCGCAGGCGCGCAATCCTCTGTTCCAGGTGATGCTGGCGTTCCAGAACCTGGACCGCGCCACCCTGGAGCTGCCGGGTCTTGCTGTCTCGGAGCTGGAGGTCGAGATCTCGACCTCGCGCTTCGATCTGCAGTTCACGCTGTCGGAAATCCCGGCCGAGGATCCGGGCGCCGCTTTCCGGTCCGCGGGCATGGCGGTGACTTTGACTTATGCCACCGGTCTGTTCGACGAGTCCACCGCCGAAGCGATGCTGCGGCAGTGGACTCGGGTGCTGACGGCTGTCGCCGCCGACGTGGACATCGCGGTCGGTGATATTCCGCTGCTCGATGCCGCAGAAACGGCGCGCGAACTGTTGGGCTGGAACGAGTCCTGGCGTGAGCTCGGCCCGGGTGCCACCGTTGTGGAGTTGTTCGCCGATCAGGTGGCGCGCACTCCGGACGCGGTCGCCGTGGTGGATCCGGAGGCAGGCCCGACGCTGGCCTACCCGTCGCCCGACCACCACCCCTCATCGAGTCACTCCGTGACGCTCACGTATCGGGACTTCGCGGCGAAGGTGCACCGTTTGGCGCACCGTCTGGTCGAGGCGGGTGTCGGCCCGGAAGTCCTTGTCGCAGTAGGCATTCCCAGGTCGCTGGACCTGTTGGTCGCGATCTACGCGATCCTCGAGGCAGGCGGCGGCTATGTGCCGCTGGATCTGGAACAGCCCGCCGAACGGATCGAATACGTGCTGGCGACAGCGGATCCGGCCTGTGTGCTGACCACCTCGGCGGCGGGCGCCGCTCTGCCGCCGCGCGAGTCCATGCTCGTCCTGGACACGCTCGATGTGTCGGCGTACCCGGCGACGCCGTTGACCGATGCGGATCGGCGTGCGCCGTTGCGTCCTTCGCACCCGGCGTATGCGATTTTCACCTCGGGCTCGACCGGTAGGCCGAAGGGTGTGCTGGTGCCGCATTCGGCGGTGGTGAACCAGATCCGCTGGATCACCGGCGAATACGGCATCGACGCCGCCGACATCGTGCTGTTCAAGACCCCGGTCACCTTCGACGTGTCGGTGTGGGAGTTGTTCGGCCCGTTGACCGTCGGCGGCCGCGTCGTGGTGGCCGCGCCGGACGGGCATCGTGATCCGCAGTATCTGACCACGGTGATCGCTGAGGAACAGGTCACCATGACCTCGTTCGTGCCGTCGATGCTCGCGGTGTTCGCGGGTGCGGTCGAGGGTGCGGCGTTGTCATCGCTGCGCGCCGTGCTGGTCGCCGGTGAGGCGTTCACCTCCGACACGGCCGCCGCGTTCGGCCGGGTGAGCTCGGCCGTGCTGTACAACCTGTACGGGCCAACGGAATTCACCGTGCACGCCACGCACGCGCCCACGGCAGGTGTGGTCGGTGCGGTTCCGATCGGCAAGCCGGTCTGGAACGCGCAAGCGTATGTACTGGATGCACGGTTGCACCCGGTGCCGATCGGTGTCGCTGGTGAGTTGTATCTGGCCGGTGACCAGCTCGCACGCGGTTATCTCGGGCGTGCTGATCTGACCGCGGACCGGTTCGTGGCTGCCCCGTTCGGTGATGAGGGTGCGCGCATGTACCGCACCGGCGACTTGGTGCGCCGCGGTCTCGATGGTGCGATCACTTATCTGGGTCGTACCGACTTCCAGGTGAAGCTGCGTGGTATGCGCATCGAGCTCGGTGAGATCGAATCCGCGCTAACCGCACACGAATCGGTGAAGCAAGCTGTTGTCGTCGTGGTCGCGCACGCGGGTACCGACCAGCTCGTCGGCTATGTCGTCCCGGCCGCCGAGCAGGTGGTGGATGTGGCGACGCTGCGTGCGTATCTGGCGGGTCGTCTGCAGTCGCACATGGTGCCTTCGGTGCTGATGGTGTTGGATGCGTTGCCGTTGAACGCCAACGGCAAGCTGGATCGTCGTGCGTTGCCGGAGCCGGTGTTCACCACCGAGACGGCCTATCGCGCGCCGCGTAATCCGATCGAGCATCTCATCGCCGAACTGTTCGCCGAGGTTCTCGGGGCGGAGCGGGTCGGTGTCGATGATTCGTTCTTCGCCCTCGGCGGTGATTCGATCGTCTCGATTCAGCTGGTGTCGCGGGCGAAAGCGCGTGGTGTGCTGTTCTCGGCGCGTGACGTGTTCGAACAGCGCACCGTCGCTGGCTTGGCTGTTGTCGCGGAAACCGCGGCGGCACATTCGGATTCGGTGCCGGTGCTGGAGGAACTGTCCGGTGGTGGCGTCGGTGTCCGGCCGCTGACTCCGGTGGAGCGCTTCATGGTGGCGCGCCCGGGTTCCTACCGCCGGTTCCATCAGGCAGTGTCGCTGGGACTGCCTGCCGGTATCGATCGGGCGGGGATCGCAGCGACGGTCGCGGCCGTCATCGATCGGCACGACATGCTGCGCGCGCGGCTGTCCGCACCGACCGCCCCGCTCGGCGGGCATGCGGATGGTGGCTGGCGTGTGGAGACCGCGGCGCCGGGCACGGTCGAGGTGGACGCGCTGATCGATCACCTCGAATTCGATGCCGCCGCGTCCGAGGCTGAACTGGTCGAGATCGCTTCGGCGGCATTGGATGCCGCGCTGGATCGGTTGGATCCGGAAGCGGGCGTGGTGATCCGGTTCGTGTGGCTGAACCCGGTCACCGCGGCGGACAGTGAAGCCGGTGCCACGGATAGGGCCGGGTACTTGATCGTGGTCGCGCATCACCTGGTGGTGGATGGCGTGTCCTGGCGTGTGCTGGTGCCGGACTTCGTCGCTGCGTGGGGCCAGCTGACTGCCGGGCAGCACCCGCAGCTGGAAGTGCCGGTGACGAGCATGCGCACCTGGGCGCACGCACTCGAGCAGGCGGCTCTCGATCGTGCAGGGGACCTGGAGTTCTGGCGTGGCGTGGTCGACGGGCCCGACCCGTTGCTGTCTGCGCGGGCATTCGACCCGACCATCGACGTCGCGGCGACGGTCGAGACCGTGCGGGTCGAGGTGTCGGCGGAGGTCACTCAGTCCCTGTTGACCACGGTTCCCGCGCTGTTCCACGGCGGCGTGAACGATGGCCTGCTGACCGCTTTGGCGGTGGCGGTCGCGTCCTGGCGTGCTCAGCTCGGTATCCGCGAGGATTCCGCGCTGGCTCACCCGTCGCCCGACCACCACCCCTCGACGAGTCGCTCCGCGACGCTGATCCGGTTGGAGGGTCACGGCCGTGAAGAAGCGGTGGTGCCCGGTGCCGATCTGTCGCGCACGGTCGGCTGGTTCACCGCGATCTTCCCGGTGCGGTTCGATCTGGCGGGCATCGACCTCGGTGCCGCGCTGGCGGGCGGCACTGAAATGGGCCGTGCTATCAAGGCGGTCAAGGAACAACTGCTTGCCGTGCCCGACCGGGGTGTCGGCTACGGGCTGCTGCGGTATCTGAACGCGGAGACCGCCGGGTCGTTGCCTGACCAGATGCCAGGGCAGATCAGCTTCAACTACCTGGGTCAATTCGCCGAGAGCGCGGTGCCGGAGGCGCTGCGTGGATTCGGTTGGCTCCCCGCGCCGGAACTCGCGGACCTGGCGGGCGTCAGCGATGCGGATCTGCCCGCGATGGCACCGCTGGACATCAACGCGGGTGTGGCCGACGGCCGACTGAGCGCCAGGATCGCCTATCCCACAACACTTCTCGATGCCGAACGAGTGCGCGAATTCGCCGCGCTCTGGGTACGGGCGCTGGAAGCGGTTGCGCGGCATGCGGATACGGTGGAAGCGGGTGGTTACACACCGTCCGACTTCCCGCTCGTGCGCAGCACGCAGGCCGATATCGACACCTGGGAGCGACGCTTCCCCGCGCTCACTGATGCATGGTCGTTGTCGCCGTTGCAGGCGGGTCTGCTTTTCCATGCGCAGTTGGCGGCGTCCTCGGTGGATGTGTACACCTCGCAGGCAGTGCTCACCTTGACCGGGCGGGTGTCGCCGGTCCGGTTGCGTTCTGCGGCGCAGGCGTTGGTCGATCGGTACGACAACCTGCGTACCGCGTTCGTGACCGATGCGCACGGTAACCCTGTGCAGCTGGTGCTCGAGGGTGTCGAGGTGGCGTGGGTCGAGCTCGATCGCAGGTCGACCGGTGAAGCGGATGATCTGGTCGAGGCTGATCGTTTGCGGCGGTTCGATCTGACCGCGCCGCCGTTGATCCGGTTCACGCTGATCCAGGTCGGCGAGCACGAGTGGTCGTTGGTGGTGTCGAATCATCACATCGTGCTCGATGGCTGGTCGATGCCGTTGCTTATGCGGGATCTGCTGGTGCTGTACGCGACCAATGCCGATCCGGCGGGGTTGGCGCCGGTGCGGTCCTTCCGGTATTTCCTGGACTGGGTGGCGCAGCAGGATCGTGCCGCCTCGCTAGAGGCGTGGACCCTTGCACTGCAAGGTGTTTCGGAGCCGACGCTGCTGGCTAGGCCTCAGACCGGGCGTGAGATCACCACGCTGTCCGACGAGTACCGGTTCGAGCTCGACGAGGCCGTAACCGGCGGCGTCACCGCGCTCGCCGCCGAGCTGGGTGTCACCGTGAATACGGTGCTGCAGGCGGCGTGGGGTCTGGTGCTGGGCCGGTCGACCGGCCAGCAGGACGTTGTGTTCGGTACCACCGTTTCCGGCCGTCCGGCCGAGTTGAACGGTGTGGAGAACATGGTCGGTTTGTTCATCAACACTGTGCCGGTGCGGGTGGCCTTCGATCCCGCGGAGCCCGCGCGTGCGTTGCTTACCCGCTTGCAGGGTGAACAGGCCGATCTGCTCGACCATCATCACATCGGGTTGACCGAGATCCAGACCGCGACCGGTGTCGGTGGTCTGTTCGACACGTTGATGGTGTTCGAGTCGTATCCGGTTGACGCCGAAGGGATCCGGGCGCAGGCGGCCGATATCGACGGGATGGCGGTCGCGGGCTTGGAGGTCGCCGATGCCACGCACTATCCGCTGACGTTGATCGCTTCGCTGGACTCGCGTTTGCGTATTCGGGCCAGCTACCTGACTGACTTGTTCGGTGCGGACTCGGGGACGGCCGGAGGCGGAGCCGACGCGGTGGGTGAGCACAGCGTGGCCCGTATCGCCGATCGGCTGGTCCGGGTGCTGACCGCGTTGGTCGCCGCGCCGACCGCGCCCGTCGGAGACATCGACGTGCTCGGTGCGACTGAGCGTTCGAATGTGTTGCAGCACTGGGTGTCGTCCGGTAGTGAAGGCGGCACGGGTCTGTTCGCTGAGCCGAACACCACGCTGTCGTCGCTGGTCGATGCGGCGGTGGTGGCGCACGGCGACCGGGTCGCGGTGCGGTTCGGCGACGACGGCTTGACCTATGCGCAGCTCGATCAGCGGGCGAATCAGTTGGCGCGCAAGCTGATCGCCAAGGGCGCGGGGCCGGGACAGCTGGTCGCGGTGCTGCTGCCGCGCTCGCTGGATCTGGTGGTGGCACTGCTTGCGGTGGTCAAGTCCGGCGCGGGATATGTGCCGATCGACCCGTCGTACCCGGCGGATCGCATCACCTACGTGCTCTCGGACGCCGCCCCGTCGAGCGTGATCGTCGACGGCAGCGCCGATACCGAGTTGCTCGACGGTTTGACGGTCGTGTCGATGGACGGCTTCGGTGTGGAGACCGGTGATCTGGTCGACGCGGGCGAGGGCTCGATCACCGATGCCGATCGGCTCGCGCCGCTGCGTGCCGGGAATACCGCTTACGTGATCTACACCTCGGGGTCGACCGGCCGTCCGAAGGGTGTTGTTGTGTCGCACCGGAATGTGGTGCGGTTGTTCGCGAACACCGATCGCGAGTTCGGTTTCGGACCCGACGATGTATGGACGCTGTTCCACTCCAGCGCCTTCGACTTCTCTGTCTGGGAGCTTTGGGGCGCCCTGCTCTACGGCGGCACTTCGGTGGTGGTGGACTATTTCGTGTCGCGTTCGCCCGAGCAGTTCCTCGAGCTGCTGCACCGCGAGCGGGTGACGGTGCTCAACCAGACCCCGTCGGCGTTCTACCAACTGATCGAGGCCGACCGGAGTGCCGGTGTCGCAACACCTTTGGCGTTGCGGTACGTGGTGTTCGGTGGTGAGGCACTGGATTTGCGTCGCCTCGGCGACTGGATGGCACGCCACGGCGACGGTTCGCCCGGCGCGACCGGGCCGCGACTGGTGAACATGTACGGCATCACCGAGACCACCGTGCACGTGACGCATCGCGTACTTGACGTCGAAACGGTTGCCGCGGCGACTGGTTCGGTGATCGGTCGGGCTATCGCGGGCTTGTCGGTGTAT
>NZ_BDAY01000073.1 GCF_001612685.1 Nocardia altamirensis NBRC 108246 | reverse complement strand
GACCTCGGCCGCCGCGCCGACGTCCGCCGCGCACGGCACCGAGCCGGCAACCGCGCAGGATCCCGAGAGCAACCCGATCCTGATCGAGATCACCGGGCTGACCAAGGACATCACCCCGGGCCTCACCTACAACGTTTCGTTCAATTTCAAGCAGAACGGCACCGTCCAGGTCCAGGTTCCGGTCGACGCGGGCACCGTCGCCGAGCGGCACCAGTCCGATAAGTCGGGCGCGTCGGAGGCCGAGCCGAAGAAGTCCGGCGGGCACTGAGGCGTTCAGCCCCCTGAACGGCTGGCATGGCTGTCGCACCAACGGTGCGGCAGCCATTCGCTTATCCCGGCGGTGTCGCTCGGCCCGACGCGGCCGCGCGCACGCTTGTTGTCGGTTGCGGTACGTAAGGTGCGCGTGTGGCCAAGACCAAGTCGATTTTCCGGTGCTCCGCATGCACGCACGAGGTGGCCAAGTGGGTGGGCAAGTGCCCGGACTGCGGGGCGTGGGGCACCGTCGACGAGGTGGCCGTCGCGTCGGCGGGGCCAGGCGCGCCCGCACGGCGCGCGATGCTGCCGAGCACGGCCGCCGCCCCGATCTCCAGCATCGACTCCCAGATCACCAGGGCCAAGTCGACCGGTGTCAGCGAGCTCGACCGGGTTCTCGGCGGCGGCGTCGTCCCCGGCTCGGTCGTGCTGCTGTCCGGCGAGCCAGGCGTCGGCAAGTCGACACTGCTGCTCGAGGTCGCGCATCGGTGGGCGCGGGCGCAGGACTCGAAATCGCTGTACGTGACCGCGGAGGAATCGGCGGGGCAGGTGCGGCTGCGCGCGGACCGGACCGGCGCGGTGCACGAAAGGGTGTATCTGGCAGCGGAATCCGATCTGTCGATCGTGCTCGGCCATGTCGAGCAGGTGCGGCCGACGCTGCTCGTGGTCGACTCGGTGCAGACCATGCTCGCGCCCGAAGTGGACGGTGTGATCGGCGGCGTCACCCAGGTGCGTGCGGTGACCGCCGCGCTGACCTCGCTGGCCAAGGCGAGCGGGATCGCCGTGCTGCTGGTCGGGCACGTCACCAAGGACGGCAATGTGGCAGGCCCACGCACGCTGGAGCACCTCGTCGACGTGGTGCTGCAGTTCGAGGGCGACAAGAACTCGACGCTGCGCATGGTGCGCGGCATCAAGAACCGCTTCGGCAGCGCCGACGAGGTCGGCTGCTTCGAGCTGCACGAGGACGGCATCGCCTGCGTGGACGACCCGTCGGGCCTGTTCCTGCATCACCGCACCGACTCGGTGCCGGGCACCGCGGTCACCGTGGCGATGGACGGCAAGCGGCCGCTGGTCGCCGAAGTGCAGGGGCTGACGGTGGAGACCGAGATCCCGAATCCGCGCCGCGCGGTCAGCGGCCTCGACTACAACCGGGTCGCGATGGTGCTCGCCGTGTTGCAGAGCCGAGGCAAGGTGTTCATCGGCAAGTCCGATATCTACGCGGCGACGGTGGGCGGCATGCGCCTGCACGAGCCCGCCGCCGACCTGGCCGTCACGCTCGCCATCGCCAGCGCCAACTCCGAGGTCGCGATTCCGCCGGGCTGGGTGATCCTCGGCGAGGTCGGCCTGGCCGGTGAAGTGCGCAAGGTGACCGGCCTCGAACGCAGGCTGGCCGAGGCCGAGCGGCTCGGCTTCACCACCGCGCTGGTGCCGCCGGGTTACGCGCCGCTCAAACGCGGCGGCATGAAGATTCGCGAGGTCGCCGACGTCAGCGCGGCCCTGCGCATCACAGGCACGCGCAAGAAGCGCGCGCCGAAAGAAGAAAAAGAAGTGGCTCCGGACTTCTAGGCGCTAGGCAATATTGAACGGCTCGATGGAGCTGCGGACCGAACCCATTTGTGCCACAACGCTGTACGCGCCGGGCGGGACCTGGACCCGATCACCTGCGCAGTTCGGCTGCGAGGTCGAGCCGGACCAGGTGACGGTGAAGCTCGCCTGCTCACCGCGGTTCAGGGTGCGCACGTCGGGCTGGCCGTCCGGGTAGCAGTCGGCGCTCGACCACAGCCGCCGCTGACCGTCCAGCGTCCACACCGACACCTGCTGCAGGCCCGAGCCCATGTCCCGCGCGCAGGCCGCCTGCGAGATGTTGGTGATCACGATCCAGAACACCGGCTGCTCGCCGACCTTGTAGGTCGGCTGCTCGATCGTCACCTTCACCGCGAGCGACTGATCAGGGCACTGCCCAGCCGCCGCGGCGGTGGTGCCGCTCGGTGTCGCCGTCGCACTGCCGGACGCCGAGGACTTGGGCGCCTCGGATTCCCCGGCGCCCGCCGGCTTCGCCGTCGAGCTATCGGCCGCCTTGCTCGGCGCCGACGTCGACGAACCGGCTGCGACGGGCTTCGAGTCACCCGGCGAGTTACCGCCGCGGGAGACCGTCAGCACCAGCCAGATCACCAGCGCCAGCGCCACCACCAGGGCGCCGATCGCCAATGCACGACGACGCCAATAGATCTCCGGTGGCAGCGGTCCATTCGGTTCCAGCACGCCTCAACGGTAAAGGCAGCGCCTGGCACAAGGACTCAGGGCCACGGCGTGTCGGCTGGGCCCTGCGGAAACGCTACCTGGCCCGGTCAGGCGAGCTCGCCGATATTGCCGACGACGCGTTGCAATTTCACCTTGCCCTCGGCGAGCTTGTATGTGACACAGGCAATCGCGCATTCACCGGTCGCAACACGCTGCGAAATGATCATCGACCGCTGCATGAGCAGCCTGCTCGTCTCGACCACGTGCCTGGCCTCCATCTCGTCGACGGTGGACAGGCCCTCGCGGCGGCCGATCAGAATGGAGGGTGTGACCCGCTCGACCACGCTGCGAATGAATCCGCCGGGCACCTCACCGCCGTCGAGGGCGTCGATGGTGGCTTTCACGGCGCCGCAGCTGTCGTGCCCGAGCACCACGATCAGTGGCACGTCGAGCACCTGCACCCCGTATTCGATCGAGCCGAGGACCGAGCTGTCGACCACGTGGCCCGCGGTACGCACGACGAACATGTCGCCGAGCCCCTGGTCGAAGATCAACTCGGCGGCGACTCTGGAGTCACCGCAACCGAAGAGGATCGCGGACGGATGCTGGCCGCTGACGAGCTTGGCCCGGTCGGCGGCGCCCTGGCTAGGATGCAGCAGCGTGCCGTTGACGAAGCGATCATTGCCTTCGCGCAAAGACTTCCAGGCGCTGATCGGATTGGAATCAGGCATACCAGCCATTGTGCACACGGCTGGAGTTACCAGCGAGTCGGTTTGGTTACGGGTCCGCAAATACCGACCGCAGACAGTAGGGCAGGAAGTGTGAGGAAAGCGCCGAACAGCATCGATGCGGACGTGTTGCTCGACTGGTATGCGGAGAGCGCACGCGACCTGCCGTGGCGCCGGACGGGCGTGACCGCGTGGCAGATCTTGATGAGCGAGATCATGCTGCAGCAGACGCCAGTGGTCCGGGTCGAGCCGATCTGGCGGGAATGGGTGGTGCGCTGGCCGGTGCCATCGGCGATGGCGGCCTCGCCGCAGGCCGATGTGCTGCGTGCGTGGGGCAAGCTCGGCTATCCGCGGCGGGCGCTGCGGCTGCACGAATGCGCACGGGTGCTCGCCGCCGAACACGGCGACGAGGTGCCCGCCGATGTCGATGTGCTGCTGAGCCTGCCTGGCATCGGCGCGTACACGGCGCGCGCGGTCGCGTGTTTCGCCTACGGGCAACGGGTTCCGGTGGTCGACACCAATGTGCGCCGGGTGGTCGCTCGCGCGGTGCACGGCCGCGCGGAGGCGGGCAACCCGTCGTCGCGGGACCTGCCGGAGACCGAGGCACTGCTGCCGCGCCGGATCGACCGTGCCGCGGTGTTCTCGGCCGCGCTGATGGAACTCGGTGCGACGGTGTGCACCGCCCGCACCCCCGACTGCGCCCGCTGCCCGTTGCCAACCTGCGCCTGGGTCACCGCGGGCCGTCCCGTCGCCGACGTGGTCCGCCGCACCCAGAAATACGAGGGCACCGATCGCCAGGCACGCGGCAGGCTGCTCGATGTCCTGCGCGGGGCGACCGGACCGGTCGAACGGGTTCGCCTCGACCTCGCGTGGACCCGCGACCCGGGCCAGCGCGACCGCGCGCTGGATTCGCTGCTGGTCGACGGACTCATCGAGCAAACCTCCGAAGGCCTGTTCGCCCTCGCTGGTGAGGGCGGCTCGACGACCTGACTCGGCCGCGCGGCGGCGTCCGTTCGGCTGCCGCTTCGCGCAGGGTGACTAGCTGCTGAGCACGCGACGGAGAAAGCGCTCGACTTCGGCGCGATAGCGCTCGGGCTGGTCGTCGTGCACGAGATGGGCTGCGCCGGAGACGAGTACGTGTTCGGCGTCGGGGTGAACTTCTGCCATCTTGCGCATCTGACCCGGCGGGGTGATGGTGTGCTCGCCCTCGAGCAGCAGGGCAGGCACGCGAACGGCCTGCCATTGCGGCCAGAAGTCGCGGCTGCCCCATTCCTCGGAGATATCGCGGAAGGTGGCGACCGAGCCGTGCAGCCGATAACCGTCCGGGCCGTGCTCGAACGAGTTCAAGAAGTAGCGACCGGCGACCGGTCCGAAGAAGTCGAGCACCGCGTCCGCGTCCGGGAACGGCTGCGGCCACGCCTCGATCATCGCGGCCCAGTTCGCCGCGGTACGGCCGGTGAAATCCGGGGCGATGTCCTCGACCACCAGCGCGCGCACCCGCGCGGGGTTGGCAGCGGCGAAGACCCAGCCGTGCAGCGCGCCCATCGAATGTCCGATGACGACCATCGGCTCAGCGATGTCGGCGGTCGCGGCCGCCAGGTCGGCGACGAAGGCCTCGGTGGTCAGCTCCGCCGGGGCGGGGCGGCCGTGCCCCGCGGCGTCGAAGGTATAGATGTGGCCGAATTCGCGCAGCCAACCCACCTGATCACGCCAAGTCCGCGCGCTACCCATCAGCCCGTGCAGCAGCAGAATCGGCACACCTATGCCGCCTTCGTCATACAACATCACCTCGACAATACGAGTCCCCGACCGACCGGTTCGCGGCAACCATTAGCTTGGTTCCCATGGCTGTTGTGAAGATCAATGCGCTCGAGGTTCCCGAAGGCGCCGGGGAAGAGCTGGAGAAGCGGTTCGCGGCCCGGGCGCACGCGGTCGAGGGCTCGCCGGGGTTCCTCGGTTTCCAGCTGCTCCGCCCGGTCGCCGGGGAGACCCGGTACTTCGTTGTCACCCAATGGGATTCGCAGGAGTCCTTCGAGGCGTGGCGGGACGGCACCGGGCAAGCGGCACACGCAGGCGAGCGGCCAAAGCCGGTCTCCACCGGGGCGTCGCTGCTCGAATTCGAGGTCGCGATCGACGTCGCCCCGAAGTCGGCCTCCTGAGCGAACGGCCGACCGAGTCCACCGCTCGCCGCGCCCGGCCCCGTGGCGTGTCGATCACCCGTCGTATTGACGTCGGGCGCACGCAGGTGTCACAGTTCGAAGGACAAAACGCGAGGGTGACGCGGTAATTCCGGTGTGATTCCGGAGCGGTCGCGCCACTGTGTTCCACGCACCCAGTTCTCGGGTGCCGGAAAGCCAGACACCGGCGCCTTCGCGGTGACCACTCGACATGGGACGCGGAAAGCGCCCGAGCGGACGAGCGTCCGGTCGCGCGCATCCCTGGGAGGAACTCGCTATGGCCATCGCGCATTCGCCGAGCCGGGCAACCGATTCACTCGCCACTGTGCTCGTCACGGTAGGTGTCGTACTGCTGGCACTGCTCACGCTGTACCTGGTCGGCTTCGATCAGGGCGTCATCTCGCGCAGCGGGATGTACCTGCATGAGCTGATGCACGACGGGCGCCACCTGCTGGGGCTTCCGTGCCACTGATCGGATCACTGAAAACCCTGCTGCTGCGCGGCTTGCTCGCCGGACTCATCGCAGGCCTGCTCGCCGCGTCCGTCGGCTTCTTCGTCGGCGAACCGAAGGTCGATGCCGCCATCGCCATCGAGGAAGCCGGTGCCGCCGCGTCCGAGCACGCGCCAGGCGCGGAACCGGAAGCGGCGGGCGGACATTCGCACGGCGACGAAGAAGAACCGTTGGTCAGCCGCACCGGCCAGAAGGCTGGGCAGTTCCTCGCGCTCGGCCTGGCCGGCCTGGCGCTCGGCGCGATCTTCGCCTCGGTGGCGCATTTCGCGCGCCGCTTCACCACGCTGTCCGGACCGCGGCTTGCGCTCGCGCTCGGCCTCGGCGGTTGGGCGGCGATCGTGGCGGTGCCGTTCTTCAAATATCCGGCGAACCCTCCTGCGGTGGGTGATCCGGAGACCATCAACGAACGCACCCTGCTGTGGGTCGCGGCGGTGCTGCTCGGCCTCGCGGCCGTCGGCGCAGGCGTGTACGTCTACAGGTTGCTGCGTGCTCAGCTGAGCACGGTGCGACTGATCGCAGGGGTCGGCGCGTTCGTGTTCGTCACGGCGGTCGGCTACATCCTGTTGCCCGGCGTGAACGAGGTGAAGGCCGGCTTCCCGGCCAGCCTGCTGTGGGAGTTCCGGGTGGCGTCCCTGGCCGAGACCGCGACGCTGTGGGCCTGCCTGGCTCTCGGATTCGCGGCGCTCACCGAATTCGCCTCGCGCACCGATACTCCGGTACGAGAGTCGATCGCTACCGCGGGCTGATCCGGATCCGGAATTCGAAGGGCAGTGTCGGTGTCATGACCGGCACTGCCTTTTCGTTATGGCCCGCACCGCATCGTTCGGGCACCGTCGACCGCTCCGCCGCCGCGGGCTACCGGCCGCCGCGCGCGGTCCGCGTCGCCTTCACCGGCCTGGTCGTCGCCCTGCTCGCCGGCGTTGCCGAGGCCATCGTGCAGACCGCGCGGCTGCTGGAGCGCGACGACGTCGCGGTGGCCGACCCGGCCACCGGATTCGCCATCCGGCTCGGCGTCTATCTGGTCGTGCTGTTGGTCGCCCTCCGAATGGCCAAGGGCGCGCGCTGGGCTCGCCTCCTGCTGACCTTCGGCATCGGCGTGATCGGCCTGGCCTCGCTGATCGTCGAACCGCTCGCCGCGCTGCTGTCCGCCGATAAATTCGGCGACCTGTTCGTGAACATCACCGCCGAATCCGCGGTGATCGGCGTCTTCCGCGCGGTGCACATCGTCGCCGTCCTGGTGGCCGTCCCCGCGATGTACCACCCGGCGGCCCGTGCCTACTTCATGAAGCCGAATGCCCGGCTCCTCGCAGGAGAAGCCGGGCATTCGGAAAGCCACGCGTCGAATTAGGCGAGCGCTGCGTCGAGGGTGATGTGGTCGACGCCGGCGAGGGCCTTGCTGACCGGACAACCTGCCTTGGCGGCCTCGGCCGCGGCGGCGAACGCGTCGGCGTCGATGCCGGAGACCTTGCCGCGCACGGTCAGCTTGATGCCGCTGATCCGGAAGCCGCCCGCCGGGTCGGGGCCGAGGGTCACGTCAGCCGAAACGTCCAGGCTCTCCGGGGTGCCGCCCGCGTTGCCGATCTGCGCGGACAGCGCCATCGCGTAGCAGGACGAGTGCGCCGCCGCGATCAGTTCCTCCGGGCTGGTGGTGCCGTCGGCGTCCTCGGCAGACCGCTTCGGGAACGACACGTCGTACTTGCCGACACCGGAACTGGCCAGCTCGACCTGTCCGGAACCCTCCTGCAGAGTGCCGGTCCAGGCAGTACGCGCGGTACGTGTAGGCATCACAATCCTTTCGCTGAAAATCGATGTGAAGGTGCAGACCGAGCCTAGCCAGTCCGCGTAGCCGCGTCTCAGCGTCGGACTCGAGTGCAGGCTTAGCAACATCGGTGCCAGGGCAGCACAGCCGTCGACGGATATGGCCCGTGCCCGGCGAGCTGCCCGAGTGCACGCGAAACCAGTTGTCACGCTGCGCCGGTGGCTATTCGGGGTTGGTGACCCTGGCCAGCACGATGCCGCCGACGATCATCGACAGCGCCAGCGCGCGGCCGACGCTGAGCGGGTCCTTGTTGAGCACGATGCCGAGGCCGATGGCGCCGACCGCCCCGATCCCGGTGAAGATCGCGTACGCGGTGCCGACCGGCAGCGTCTGCATCGCCCTGGACAGCAGGTACACCGCGGTGACGCCGAGCACGAAGCAGAGGACGGTCGGCCACAGGCGGGTGAAGTTCTCCGTCGGCTTGATGCTCTGCGACCAGACGATCTCGACCAGGCCTGCGAGACCTAAGACGACCCAGTTCATTTCAGTACTCCTTCGCGAGTCGACGCGCCGTTTCCACGGCGAGCGCGAACGACTCGTCATGCTTGCCGCGCAGGTGTGCCAGCGCGGGATCGTGTCGCGCGTTGGCCAGCTCGGCGTTGACGAAAACCGTGTCCTCGACGGCGAAGTGGCCTGCGAAGAAGTCGCGCAGATAGCGTTCCTGATAGTCGTAGGCGGCCTTCGGCGCGCCGGGCGAGTAGGCGCCACCGCGGGCGGTTGCCACGACGAATCGTCGGTGCCCCAAGGACATTCGGGGAAAGGTGATCTGGTCCAGCCACGCCTTGAGCGCGGCCGGAATCGAGTAGTTGTACATCGGGGTGCCGATCAGGATGACGTCCGCCGCGAGCACCTCTGAGAGCAGCGGCTCCACGATCGCCCATGCCACAGCCTGCTCCGGCGTATCCACCAGCTCACCGAGCCGATAAGGGTCTGTACTACCGAGCGCGAGCACCTCGTCGCACAGTTCGGTCCACGCCTCGCCGATGAACGGAACCGGCTCGGCCGCGAGATCGCGGTATCGGTAGCCACCCCCGGGGTTGGCCGCGCGCCATTCGTCGGCGAAGGCGGTGCTCAGCTCCCGGCTGATGGAACGGCTGCGTGCGCTCGCGTCCAGGTGCAACAACGTGGTCATGATCAGGCCTCACTCTGCGGTTTCCAGCTGGTCGGCGGCGTCGTCCGTGGGGCGGACGACCCCTCGACATCAAATGGACGTCATGTCCACTTAGCGCCGGGACCGACTGTAGCGACAACTGGACAACATGTCCACTTATTTCGGAAATCGGGTACAGTCGGCACCATGACCAGCCACCATGACCTGCTCGGCGGGCCGGCACCCGCGGCGCCGCCCGAGCGCGCGGACGCTGCGCGCAACCGGGCCAAGGTGCTCGCCGCGGCCGTCGAGCTGTTCGCCGCCCGCGATCCGCGCACGGTGACCATGGACGACATCGCCAAGGCCGCAGGCGTCGGGCGCGGCACGCTGTATCGCCGCTACCCGGACACGAATTCGATCGCCGTCGCCCTGCTCGACGAACACGAGCGGGCGCTGCAGGAACAGCTGATCGGCGGCGAACCGCCACTCGGGCCCGGTGCGCCGCCCGCCGAACGGCTGGCCGCCTTCTACGCCGCGATGGTCGAATTGCTGGACGCGCACGCCTATTTGGCGCTCGGCGCGGAAACCGGTGGTGCGCGATTCGCGACCGGTGCGTACGGATTCTGGTCCGTTCATGTGCGAACGTTGTTGCAGGCGGCCGAGATCAGCGACCCGGACGCGCTCATCGATCCGTTGCTTGCCCCGCTCGCGGCCGAGGTATATCAGCAGCAGCGCAGCCGCGGACTGACCTCGACCCAGATCACGGACGCGCTGCGCCTCCTCGCGCACGCCGTGCTCGGCACCTCGTCGTCGGATCGCGCCGGTTAGCGCGGCCAGCCGCACGAATCGGATCCTTGCCGGTCGACGACCCACACCGACGCCGAAAACCGTTGGCAGACTTCTGCCAACGGTTTCGGACTGCACCCGCTCGGTCAGACCAGATCGCGCCTGCGCATCAACAACAGCGTGCCTGCAACGAAGAGCGCGATGTAGATCGCCAACACCACCACGGCCTCGGTGCGGGACAGGATGTCCAGCACGCCGGGCGTGCCTGCGCCGACCGTCCGCATCGCCCCTGCCATCGACCCGGCCGCCGTGCCGGGCAGGTGATCAGTAAGCACCTTGATCGGCTCGAAGATCGCCGCAACGCCGCGCAACAGGTTCTCCACCACCAGCACCCACACCAGGCCGAGACCGACCGCTAGCGCGGGGCCACGGGCGATCACCCCGATCAGCGCGCCCGCCAGCGTCCACATGCCGAGAATGGCCGTGCCCGTCAGGATTCCGAGCGCCGACTGATGCACCGTCGGCAACGCGAGCGACTGCGACTGCGACAGCCCGATCACCGACGCCACCCCGATGTCGACGACGAACGCGGTGAGCACCAGCCCGACCACGACGACCACCAGACTCACCACGACACCGCCGACCGCGGCGATCCGCGACGGTCCCTGGGTGAACACGGTCTTCCAGGTGCCCCAGCCGTAGCCGCTTCCGGTGGCCAGCGCGCCGAGCACCAGCATCAGCGCACCGCCGAACATCGCCATGCCCTGGGTGAACACGCCAGGCACCGCGGCGGGCAACATCTGCTGCAGCAGCTGGTCTTTCGGCAGGCCGTTGGACATCCGACCCGACTCGCCCGAGGTGTAGGCGAGATAATTGAACAGATACGAAAAGGTGAGATTCAGCAGAATCCAGGTGCCGAGAATGATCCAGAACGCGGGCCACTTGCGCAGTCGCAGCGCCTCCGCTCGCGTGCTGGCGATCAGGTCCTTCATGTCATTGTCCGCCCGTCATTTCGAAAAACACTTCTTCCAAGGACTTTTCGTCGAGCCGCAGCTCGAGCAGGTCCGCGCCGGACTCGACGACCGCGCGAGCCACCGCCGCCGCGGTACCGTTCCCCGCTTCGATCCGGATGCCGCCTGAGGTCAGCATTGCGTCGCCGACGACCCCGCGTACCGCCGGGAATGCCACCTCCATCGGTTCGGCCTTGAGCAAAAGCGAAGAGGCGCCGCGTAATTCCGCGATGGTGGACTCGGCGATCAACCGGCCCCGCGAGATCACGCCGACGCGGTCGCAGATTTCCTGCACCTCGCTGAGCATGTGACTCGACAGCAGCACGGTGTGCCCGTCATCGGCCAGAGTGGTGATCAACTCCCGCATTTCGGCCATGCCCTGCGGGTCGAGGCCGTTGGTCGGCTCGTCGAGGATCAGCAAGTCCGGCCTGCCGAGCAGGGCGGCGCCGACCCCGAGACGCTGTTTCATGCCGAGCGAGTAGGTACGGAACTTGTCGTCGGCGCGGGCGGCGAGACCGACCCGGTCCAGCGCATCCTCGACGTCGGTCCGGCCGATCCCGCGGTATTTCGCAAGCACCCGCAGGTTGTCCCTGCCGGAAAGATAGGGATAGAAGCCGGGGCCCTCGATGAGAACGCCGAGCTTGCGGACCACATCCGGATCGCCGGGCACGTGCCCGGCCACCGTCGCGCTGCCCTCGCTCGGGCGGATGAGCCCGACGAGCATCCGCAGCGTTGTCGTCTTGCCCGCCCCGTTGGGACCGAGGAACCCGTAGATCTCGCCGGCCGCGACGCGCATGCTCACGCCGTCGACCGCGGTGTTCGCGCCATAGCGTTTGGTCAGCCCTCGGGTGACCACGATCGAATCTTTCATGCATCGAGAATCCGCCGCCGCCCCACCCCGCCACATCCGCCGCGCGACCATCGCACAGGTACGTAACGCGGCTTACGCGAATGCCTTACCTGACTAATACGTAGCGAGGCGGACGCCGATCGCGGCGCGATCCGAATAGGCTGCTGGGGGTGAGGGCAGGCATTGCGAGTCGAAGCTCGCTTGGATGGGACTGGGGCGTGGCACTTGTGGTGGCCGCGCTGCAGATCGTCGGCGGCACATTCGCGAACATGAGGATGGGCGACAACTCGCTCGACGCGCTCGGCTACCTGCTACTACTTGCCGGTCCGGTGGCGCTGATCTGGCGCAGAGCCAAGCCGATTCCGGTGCTGCTCGTCGCGCTCGGCGCCTGCATCGCCTACCTCACCCTCGGCTATGGCTACGGGCCGATCTTCTTCTCGCTCGTCATCGCCTTCCTGACCGCGGCGAGCACCGGATCACGCTGGTGGACATACCCGCTCGTGCCGATCGGGTATCTCGTGCTGGTCTGGCCGCTGCCCGAACTGTTCGGGCGCGGTGCCAATGTGTGGCAGGTGTTCGCGCTGATGGCCTGGCTCACCGTGCTGCTCGCGGTGGTCGAGGGGATTCGGCAGCGCAATGTCGTGCTGGTCGCGCGCAGGCAGCGGGCCGAGGCCGCGCGCCGTGACGAGGAAGCACAGCGGGAGCGGCGGGCCAGCGAGGAACGCTTGGCCATCGCCCGCGAGCTGCACGACGTACTCGCGCACAGCCTTTCGCTCATCAATGTGCAGTCCTCGGTGGCGCTCGAACTGTTCGACAAGAAGCCGGAGCAGGCGGCCACCGCGCTGGATGCGATCAAGACCGCAAGCCGCGACGCCCTCGCCGAGGTGCACACCCTGCTGCATTCGATCCGCACCGGCGGCGCGGTGGCAGGCGAATCCGAGAGTGTGGCCGAGGAATTCGCCGACACCGAGTTTCCCGACAACCCACCCGCCGACGCCCAGCGCGGGAGCCGACGCCGCGGGCGCGGCTGGGTCGGCCGCAATTCCGCAGGCGCCGAGCGTGTTCCGGCCGAGGACGACCAGACCCGTGCTGCCGGTGCCGATTCCGTCGAGGAGGCGCCGCGGCCCGCCGCACCGCGGACACCCGCACCGAGCATCGCCGATCTGGACATGCTGCTCCAGCGCACCCGTGGCGCGGGATTGTCGGTGGGCACCAAGATCATCGGCACGCCCCAGCAGCTGCCAAGCGTCATCGATGTCGCGGCGGCCAGGATCATCCAGGAATCGCTGACCAACGTGGTGCGGCACGCGCCGGGCGCTGAGGCAACGGTGACCGTGCGCTACGCGGCGCAATCGGTCGACATCACCGTCGACAATTCCCGCCCGACCTCGACAGCGACCAGGTCGGGCACCAGCGGCGGCAACGGGATCATCGGGATGCGGGAGCGCACCCACGCCCTCGGCGGCGCACTCACCGCCGGTCCGCGCCCGAGCGGCGGATTCCGGGTCGCGGCCAGGCTGCCGCTGCGCCCGCTGGAACAGAGCGAGCGCACCCCCGCGCCGAGCCGATCCGACGAGGAGACCGCGCCGCGTCCCGACAACGTGCGCCAGATCCGGCCCGGCGACGCGGCGACGCAACAGCCGAGCGCACCGGGCAGCCGTTAGGAGACACGATGAGCATTCGGGTCCTGGTAGCCGACGACCAGGCGCTGGTACGCGGCGGTTTCGTGGCGCTGCTCGAGGCGCAGGACGGCATCGAGGTGATCGGCGAGGCGGACAACGGCGAACAGGCCGTGCGGATGACCCGCAAACTCACCCCGGACGTCGTGCTGATGGACATCAGGATGCCGATCCTGGACGGGCTCGCCGCCACCCGCATGATCGCCGAGGACGCCAAGCTCGCCGACGTGAAGGTGGTGGTGCTGACCACGTTCGAGCTCGACGAGTATGTCTTCGAGGCAATGCGTTCCGGCGCAACAGGTTTCCTGGTGAAGCACACCGAGCCCGCCGACCTGGTCCGGGCCGTTCGCGTGGTCGCGGCGGGTGACGCGCTGCTGTCCCCCGGCGTCACCCGCCGCCTCATCGCCGAATTCTCCGCACACGCCAAAACCCCGCCGCCCGCGACCCTTTCGGAGCTCACCGAGCGGGAACGCGAGGTCATGGTGCTGGTCGCCGAGGGACTCACCAACGCCGAAATCGGCGACCGGCTGTTCATGAGCCCCGCGACCGCCCGAACCCACGTCAGCCGCATCCTGATGAAACTCGGCGCCCGCGACCGCACCCAATTGGTCGTGCTGGCCTACGAATCCGGCCTGGTGCGCCCCGGCTGGCAGTAAGACGCCTCACCACAACGGGTCCCCTGCAAATGCGGCCAGCAAGCGAAATCCGCACCGGCTCTGTGGATCCGCACTGGTTCTGGGCGCTCAGAACCGGTGCGGATCGACAGAAGAGGTGCGGATTTCGGTTCGGTCAGGTGCCGGGGTTGGCTTGTTCGCGCTCTGCGTCGGTGAATCCGGCGGGGGCGGGGCCGCCGCTGCGCAGGCGCGCCGAATAGCTGGCCGCGGACCTGAATACTCCCGAGACACCTTGCGGCGCAGCGGCATAGGTGATCGACTGGCGCGGGTCGAAGCCCATTTCGCTGCCGATCGCGACCGCGTCCATATTGGCGCCGAGGAAGAGGAAGTTCCAGCTGTACACCTCGCGCTGCTGAGTGATCAGCGATTTCACCGCGGTATGCGTCCATTCCTTGCTGGCATTCTCGTGGCCGTCGGTGAGTACCACGACAATGACGGTGCCAGGCCGCTGCTGCTCGGGCCGTTTCGCCAGCTCGGCGCCGACGTCGGTGACGAGCCTGCCGACGGCGTCGTACAGCGCGGTCATCCCGCGCGGCTGCAGGTCGAGCGGCGGCACCTGCTCGATCGGCCGATTCGCGTAGACACATTCGTATTCGTTGTCGAATTGCGCGAGGGTCACCTCGACGCCGTCCGGCTGCTCGCGCTGCTTTTCGAGATACGCGGCGAAGCCGCCCTCGGTATCGGTCTTGATCGACTGCATCGACCCGGAACGGTCGAGCAGCACGGCAATCAATGTCAGATCTGGATTCGTCATGAGCACCCCCACTGTCGGTTCGGTGAACCTCATCCAACGTACCCCCCGCCAGGAAACATCGATCGGTGTCCGCTGCGACGATCGCCCGCGGTGCCCCCGGTCACCGGAAACACCCGCGTCTTCGTCCCACCGTCGACTCGCCGAGCAACAAATCGGCACCCGCGGCAAGGCCGCACCATCAGGAAACAGCAAACCCCGCGCACCGTACGCGTCGAGGCGTACGGGGAAGAGCGACGCTCGACCGATGCCGAGATATGGGTGCTCGGCGCACGCTTTCGACATGACCATTTTCACCCAACCCGAGGCGATGACCTTTCTCGCCGAACACTCCGACGGCTGGCACCCGTGGCCGTTCTTCTGGATCTTCCCGCTGCTGTTCTGGATCGGCTTCCTCGCCGTGGTGTTCTTCGCGCGCAGACGGTTCGCCGGGCACCAGAGCGGTATCGGCGCATTGCGCACCGCCTTCGCCAAGGGCGAGATCACCGAGGACCAGTACCGCAGCAGGCTCGCGGTCCTGCGCGAGCCCAGCCGCCCCGCCAAGAGCTGACGCTCCGACCACCTGATGCCTCGCCGACCGCCGTCGGATCTGCCGACGGCGGCGGACTTTCGACACCCGGAGATCACCACCATGAGCATGACATTCGGTATCGTCCTCACCCCGCGCTCCGGCGCCGAATGGGCCACCGCCGTGCGCGACGCCGAACAGCAGGGCTACCGGACCCTCCTACTGCCGGACACGCTCTACACCCCATCGCCGTTCCCGACGCTGGCCGCCGCGGCCGCCGTGACCACCACGATCCGCCTGCGCCCCAACGTCCTTGCCGTTCCGCTGCGCACCGCAGCCGCGACCGTCCGGGAAACCGCTGCGCTGCAATTGCTCTCGGACGGCCGCTTCGAACTCGGGGTCGGCTCGGGGCGCCCCGATGCGAGCTCGGAGGCCGAACGCCTCGGCATGCCATGGGGTTCCGCGGCCGAGCGCCGCGGGCAGGTGGCGGCCACCGTCGCCGCCGTCCGGGCTCAGGTCGACCCGGCGCCGCCGGTGATCGTGGCCGCCAACGGCCCGCGCATGCTCGCCGCCGCCGCCGAATACGCCGACCGCATCCTGCTCGCCGCAGCCCCGCAGGCCACCGAGGCGGAGCTGGCCGAGATGGTCCGCATCGTCCGCGACAACACCGACCGCGCCATCGCATTCAGCCACCAGCTGGTCGGCATCGGCGACCAGCTCCCCTACTGGACCAGCGCCCGCATGGGCCTCACCGCCGAAGGCCTACGCGCAGCAGGCGCCGCAGGCGTCCTAGACGCCGACCCCACCACCGCCATCGAAACACTCGAAACCCGAAGGGAGAAGTACGGAATCGACGAAGTAATCATCCCCGGCGAACTCACCGCCCCCTTCGCCCCCGTCCTCGCCCGCCTCCGCGCTTAGGTCCGGTGGGATCACAGAGGCTTCGCACCGTTCACAGAGGCTGGAGCTTCTGTGAACAGCGGAAAAGGTCTGTGGAACCCCACACAGACCGCCCGAAGCACGAAACAGCCCGCTTCCGAAAGGAAGCGGGCTGTTGTCGTTGTTCTTCACCTGCTCCCCGAGGGGAGCGACGGCGTTACTCGCCTGCGGCGGCCTCCGCGGTACCTTCCGCGGCACCGGTCAGCACGACCTCGGGCTTCTCCTCGGTCTTGTCCGCCTTGGTCAGCTTCGCTTTGCCGGTGAAGGTGAACTTGGCGTCCTCGCCGGAGCCTTCGCCGTCCCAGCCCTCGACGTCGACCACGATGGTCTGGCCGGGGCCGATCTCGCCGAAGAGGATCTTCTCCGAGAGCTGGTCCTCGATCTCGCGCTGGATGGTCCGGCGCAGCGGCCGGGCACCGAGCACGGGGTCGAAGCCACGCTTGGCCAGCAGCGCCTTGCCCTGCGGAGCCAGCTCGATCTCCATGTCCTTGTTCTTCAGCTGCTTGGCGACGCGGCCGATCATCAGGTCCACCATCTGCACGATCTGATCGGTCGTGAGCTGGTGGAAGACGATGACATCGTCGATGCGGTTGAGGAACTCGGGGCGGAAATGCTTCTTCAGCTCGTCGTTGACCTTGAGCTTCATCCGCTCGTAGTTCGAACCCTCGGCGTTGGACTGGGTGAAGCCCAGGCCGACCGCCTTGGAGATGTCCGAGGTACCCAGGTTCGAGGTGAAGATCAGCACGGTGTTCTTGAAGTCGACCGTGCGACCCTGGCCGTCGGTGAGACGACCGTCTTCGAGGACCTGCAACAGGGTGTTGTAGATCTCCTGGTGTGCCTTTTCGATCTCGTCGAACAGCACGACCGAGAACGGCTTGCGGCGCACCTTCTCGGTGAGCTGGCCGCCCTCTTCGTAGCCGACGTACCCGGGAGGGGCACCGAACAGCCGCGACGCGGTGAAGCGGTCGTGGAACTCGCCCATGTCGATCTGGATGAGCGCGTCGTCGTCGCCGAACAGGAAGTTCGCCAGCGCCTTGGACAGCTCGGTCTTACCGACACCGGACGGGCCGGCGAAGATGAACGAGCCGGACGGACGCTTCGGATCCTTCAGGCCGGCCCGAGTGCGGCGGATCGCCTTGGAGACGGCCTTGACGGCATCCTCCTGGCCGATGATCCGCTTGTGCAGCTCGTCCTCCATGCGGAGCAGACGGGTGGTCTCCTCCTCGGTGAGCTTGAAGACGGGGATGCCGGTCCAGTTGGCAAGCACCTCCGCGATCTGCTCGTCGTCGACCTCGGCCACCACATCCAGATCACCGGAACGCCACTGCTTTTCACGTTCCTGGCGCTTGGCGACGAGCTGCTTCTCCTTGTCGCGCAGCCGCGCGGCCTTCTCGAAGTCCTGCGCGTCGATCGCGCTTTCCTTCTCCCGGCGCGCATCGGCGATCTTGTCGTCGAATTCGCGCAGGTCCGGCGGAGCGGTCATGCGGCGGATGCGCATCCGCGCACCGGCCTCGTCGATCAGGTCGATCGCCTTGTCCGGCAGGAACCGGTCGTTGATGTAGCGGTCGGCCAGGGTCGCCGCGGCAACGAGTGCGCCATCGGTGATGGAAACCCGGTGGTGCGCCTCGTAGCGGTCACGAAGACCCTTGAGGATGTTGATGGTGTGCTCGACCGTCGGCTCGCCGACCTGGACCGGCTGGAACCGGCGCTCCAGCGCGGCATCCTTCTCGATGTACTTGCGGTACTCGTCGAGGGTGGTCGCACCGATGGTCTGCAGCTCGCCGCGGGCCAGCTTCGGCTTCAGGATCGAGGCCGCGTCGATGGCGCCTTCGGCAGCACCCGCGCCGACGAGCGTGTGCAGCTCGTCGATGAACAGGATGATGTCGCCGCGGGTGTTGATCTCCTTGAGCACCTTCTTCAGGCGCTCTTCGAAGTCACCGCGGTAGCGGCTGCCCGCGACCAGGGAACCCAGGTCGAGGGTGTAGAGCTGCTTGTCCTTCAGCGTCTCGGGAACCTCGCCATTGACGATGGCCTGCGCGAGGCCCTCGACGACGGCGGTCTTACCGACACCGGGCTCACCGATCAGCACCGGGTTGTTCTTGGTGCGGCGGCTCAGCACCTGCATGACGCGCTCGATTTCCTTCGAGCGGCCGATGACGGGGTCGAGCTTGCCCTCGAGCGCGGCCTGGGTCAGATTCCTGCCGAACTGGTCGAGCACCAGTGAGGTGGACGGCGTGCCCGCCTCACCGCGGGAGCCGGATTCGACCGGCTCCTTGCCCTGGTACCCGGACAGCAGCTGGATGACCTGCTGACGCACCCGGTTGAGATCGGCGCCCAGTTTGACGAGCACCTGCGCGGCGACGCCCTCACCCTCGCGGATGAGACCGAGCAGGATGTGCTCGGTGCCGATGTAGTTGTGGCCGAGCTGCAGCGCCTCGCGCAGGCTCAGCTCCAAGACTTTTTTGGCCCGTGGGGTGAACGGGATGTGACCGGACGGAGCCTGCTGGCCCTGACCGATGATCTCCTCCACCTGGCTGCGCACGCCCTCCAGCGAAATGCCGAGCGATTCCAGCGACTTGGCCGCGACACCCTCACCCTCATGGATCAGCCCCAGCAGGATGTGCTCGGTGCCGATGTAGTTGTGGTTGAGCATCCGGGCCTCTTCCTGGGCCAGGACAACGACACGCCTCGCGCGGTCGGTGAACCTCTCGAACATCGCTCCCTCACTCTCCTGCTCCGACATTCTGGCAACAGACGCCGCAGTGTGCTGTGTAACAACCGTGGGCGTCAGCCTGCCATGAAGCCCGGGGGTTGCGGCCCCCGCCTCCACTCTAGTTGGCAGGGAATGCTGCCGCCGCCAGTCCACCCTATTGGCGACCGGCGTCAGCACGGTCATTCACTCATAACGTGGGCGTTCCCGGATTCGTTTCAACTCGGGTTTTGCCCTCAGCGAACAGTGCTCAGCTGTTACCCCGTGAACGGCGCGATAAAACGGCACGGCACCGGCCTCGGGTGCGCCGGATCGAGGGCGTTGAGGACGAAGGCCGCGGCGCGTGGACTGCCCGCGATGCCTGCGTGTTCGGAAAAGTCCTGGCCGCAGCCGTCCTGGACGACGATGTTGGTGACGTTCGGGCCCGGTACCAGGCCGGAGGTGTAGGGCACGACGAGCTCATCGAGGCGGGTGGCGATGTTCGTATAGGTGATGTTCGGGTGATAGACGCCGTCGGCGTTGAGCGCGTTGACGAAGTCCGACCCGGCGACCACCTGACGGCACGCCTTGCACAGCGAACCCAGCACCGCATCGAAGGCAGGTCCGGCGCCGAGTCGCTGGCTGTAGGCGGCGACCTCGGCGATGCCTGCGACATCCGAGCCGAGCCACGGCGGTGCGAGGGCGATCATCTTGTCCACTTTGTCGGCGCCGCCGAGCCGCTTGATGAAGTAGTTGCCGATGAAGTTGCCCTGCGAGTGTCCGATGATGTCGACCCGGGCCGCGCCGGTCGCGGCGCGCACCCGGTCCACGAACGCCGCGAACTGCGGTGCGCTTTGCTCCATCGGAAGCATGCCGCCGATGGCCGAGATCGGCCACGGCAGGTCGTAGGCGCCGTAGGTGGTCGAGTACACGCAGTAGCCCTCGTTGGCGAGCAGCGGCGCGTACACACCCCAGTTCGTCTGTGCGCCACCGCCGGTGCCGTGCGCGAGGACCACCGGGTTCGGATGTTCGGTGCTCGGGCGGCACGACCAGTCGTTGGCGCCAGGTAGCGAGCCGCCCGGATGCAGCAGCTCGTTCGGGATGCCCGCGAAGAAATTGTAGTCGACCGGTAGCTCCGCGCGCGCGGAGCTCGCGGTGGTTGTGCACAGCGCGGCGATCAGGATGACAAGCAGGGAAAGGCCCGGGATGTGCCGCACGGGTAGCCTCCAGCATCTAGAACGTGTTGCAGAAAGCTACCGCAGGTGGCGACCGAGCCGCGGTCGAGTCGCGAAAGTCGCTGCGGCTTCGGCAACCTCGTGCGGATTGCCGCGAACCATCGCATGATGGAGCCACCGATCGGCCGGTAAAGTTTCGTCTACGACGCCCCGCTACGTCGCAGACACCGAAATCGCGACCCGGCAGCCGAACAAAGAGGCATGGTGCACTTCAGACAGCGAGATCCGGCGACCGAACAGGTCCACCGGCTGGTGCGGACGCTCGCGGTGCCGCGCTCGTGGGATCGCACCGCCCTTCTCGCGCAGGTCGCGGCGCTGGTGCACAAGCGGATTCGGCTGATCCCGCTCGAGGCGGACACGGCAGGGAAACTGCCGTGCGGGCTCGTGCTCGAACGCGCCGACGACGTGGTGATCGCCTACGACGCGACCGGCTCGGAGTATCACGCCGACCACATCATCCTGCACGAAATCGGGCACCTGCTGCTCGAACACGGTGGGCGGCAGCCGACCAACGCCATGGACTCGGCGGTGCGGATCCTGTTCCCCAACGTGAATCCGGATACGGTGCTTCGGGTGCTGCATCGCGGCGACTACGACGATCTCGCCGAACGACAGGCGGAGTTGTTCGCCTCGATCATCATGTCCACCGCGCGGACCGCGACGTCGGACTCACCGCTGCGGCGCGTGCTGTTCCACGACTGAGCGCCCTGCGGTGCATTCTTCCTGGCCTACCGCGCTTTCCGCGCCGGTCGTCGGTGTTTCGCTGGCGCTGGTTGTGGTGCGGACTGTCGCATTCCGCGCGACCTACCTCGACCGTCGGGCCAACCTCGCGGTCGCGGGCCTGGCCGTCGCGACCGCAATGCGCGAACCGACATTCCAGAGCTGGCTGGTATCCGCTTCTGCGGAACGGCTTTCGGAAGTCCTGCTCTTCCAACTCGCAATATGCGTGCTGGTCCTGTTGGCGGCCAGCACCATCGTGACGCTGGGATCCGTCCTGGGCAAACGCTATTCGACGCCAGCACTGCTCGGCGTCGCACTGGTCTGCATCAGCGTCGGGCTTGCCTTCGGTAGTCGCGCCCGAGCGGCGGGCATCATGATCGAAGAAGACGTCGGCCTGTTCGCGACCGGCTTCTGGCTGTCGCTGTGCCCGTTGATCGTCTGGATGGACGTACTTTTCATTCGGGTCGCCATCGCTGAACTGCGAGCAAGCACCGATCGGCGGGATCTCGTCGTGCCTGCGATGTGCATCGCGCTGGTGAGCATCCACCTCCTCAGTTTCGTGTGGGGGCCGATCGTCGGCATGCAACAGAACTTCGGCATCTTCAATGCCTTCACCAGGATTCAAATCGCCACCGATCGCGACTTCATGCTGTATCAGCTCATCGTGTTCGCCGCGGTCACGGCCATTCCGGTGTGGTTGCGCTTCGCGGCCTGGATCGGCATCGACTATCCGGCCCGATGCCGCAGGCGATTGCTGCCGCTGTGGTCGGACCTGACTTCGGCGTGCCCGGAATGCATTTACGGTGGGCCGGTGGACACCGGGCTCGGCAGTCGATTCCTGCTGCATCGCACGGTGATCGAGATCCGTGACTGCCTGCGGATCCTGTCGCGATACGACATGGCCGACGGCACAACGATGCCCGACGACGCGAGCCGAGATGCGCTCGAGCACTATGCCGTTCGGCTCGCGCGTGCCTGCACGGCCAAACAGCGGGGCGAGCCCCCTGCGGGCGGCACCGTCACCGTGCCGTCGTCCGCGGAAGACGTCGACGACGAAATCGCCGAGCTCACCGCGCTTGCGAAGCGCTGGGGTCCGGCCCGCGCCGCCGTTGCCGCCGAATTACGGCGCTGAACGGCCGCGACCCCGGCCGCCGCGCCGGACTCGTGTCGGGCGGGCGCCGGGGTCGCGAAAGCGGCTGCGGCGGTAGGTGCTAGCGCTGCTGGTAAGGCTGCTGGTAGGACTGGGCGCTCGGCTGGCCGGAGAAGTGGCCATGTGCCGCCTGCGTGGCCGACCCGCTCGCGGCATTCGCCTTGCCCTGCTGCATCCCCGAGGCGAACAGCGCGCCGCACAGCACCACGAAGGCCAGCGTGTGCAGCACCGCGCGGACGATGTTCCAACGGACCCAGCTGGCTTCGAAGTCGGCACGCACGGCGGCCAGGTCACCGATCTGCGCGGGATCGCCCGCGGCGGCCAGCTGATCGTTCAGCGGCACGTTCAGCCCCGAGGTGACCGCGAACGCGATCACGTTGATCACCAACGCAACACCGATCCAGATCAGTACCGTGCGCTGATCTTTGCCGAGGTGCAGCGCCGCCGCCAGGATCGTGAAGCCGACGGTGCCGAGGAAGCCGATCATGAACACCGGGTTGATGATGACCACGTTGATCTTCTGCATCACGTCGATCATCGTGCGATCGTCGGTCTGATTCAGCGCGGGCATCACCGAGTTGGCGTAGCCGTAGAAAAGACCCGCGATCAAGCCGGTGGCCAGCGTGGCAAGCACCAGGGCGATGATTCGTCCGGCGGTCATTGTTCCTCCTGTGTGAAACCTGACCGGAGCCCTCAACGCTCCGGTTCGACGCTTCTCAGTCAAGCCGGTGCCGAGGCCACTCTCCATGGCCAGGACGCTCAGCTGACTAAGCAATCGTCTACGGGAGTCTCACACACCGGGCTCAGAGGTCGCGATCGGAAATGAGTCCGCTGTGGATCGCCAGATACGCGAGCCGAACCCGCTTCGCGTTCTGCGGCAGGTCCTCCACGCCGAACTTGGTGAACAGCGCGCGCAGGTGCGTCTTGATCGCGTCGACACTGAGGAACAGTTCCTCGGCGATCTGCTGATTGGAGGCGGGGGTGGCGAAGGCCGCGTTGTTCTTGTACGGACGGCACAGCGCGATCAGCACCGCGCGCTGAGTGTCGGTGAGCTGCCGCAAAGTTGGGATGGAGCCACTGGAGACGCGGGTGATGTCGTCTGTGACGCCGCCGAATTCGTGGAAGGACACCCGCGACGTGCCGACCCGGATGACATCACCCGGGTCGAGCCTGCGTCTGCCGACCAGCCGCTCGCCGTTGACGAATGTGCCGTTGCGCGAAAGCCCGTCGTCGATGATCGTCCACTGCGCACCGAGGTACTCGATCGCCGCGTGCAGCCGAGACACCTCCGCGTCCCACGGCATGGCGAGATCGGCCTGCGGGGAGCGCCCGATGGTCAGCCGCTCGCGGTCGGGGTCGAGCATGAATTCCTGCTGACGCCCCGTGTCATCTTGGAATCGTAAAAAAGATCCGACGAATCCAGTCACTGCGCTGATACCTCGCCTCTCCATACCGCCAGTGACCGTCGCACGTTATCCATGGTGCCGCGTCCTGGAACAACGAGCAAGATCGACCCGCGCGCCACGCCCGGCAGCGTGTCATCCGGACGTACAGCTATATCGAAGGCCTATTAAACACAGTCGGCGCGAGTCTCGCACGACCTCCACCCTCGATCGTGCGAGGGCGAGGCAGAAACAAGACCGCCGCCCCGGCGTCGCACGATTCGCTGGGACGGCGGGCGAAAAATATGAAACTAACCCTTGGCGGCCTTGTTGTACGCATCGGTGATGTCCGCGGAGATACGCCCCCGTGCAGACACCTTGTGTCCATTCCGACGTGCCCACTCGCGAATTGCCGCACTTTGTTCACGGTCGATCGAGACCCGGCCCTTGGGGGCACCCGTCGCGGTCGCGGCAGCCTTGACCCGACGACGGCCACTGACCCGGCGCGCGCTCGAAACCCACTCTTCCAGACCGTCGCGCAGCTTCGCCGCATTTGCCGACGACAGGTCGATCTCGTACGACACACCGTCGATCGCAAACTCGATGGTCTCGTCCGCGATGGACTCACCATCGACATCGTCGATCAGGCTAACGGTGACCTTCTTTGCCATGAGATGAACGTCCTCTCGAAATCGTGCGACCCGCATACTAGGCCGATTACCCGAGGCAAGAATACCTCGAAATTCAAATTTTCCAAGACAGGGCCGAAATTTTGCAATCAGCTGGTCACCGAGTGACCGGTCGCACAATTGGGAACAGTATTGTTTCCCGGATTCCGAGACCCGTCAACGCCATCAACAGACGATCGATTCCCATACCCGTACCAGTCGTCGGCGGCATGCCGTGCTCCATCGCGGCCAGGAAGTCTTCGTCCAACGCCATGGCTTCGTCATCACCTTGCGCGGCTAGTCGCGCTTGGTCGACGAAGCGCTCGCGCTGGATCACCGGATCCACCAACTCCGAATAGCCAGTAGCCAACTCGAAGCCTCGGACATACAGGTCCCACTTCTCGGTGACCCCTGCCCTGCTCCTATGTTGCCTGGTGAGCGGTGATGTCTCCACTGGGAAGTCACGGACGAAAGTCGGTGCGTAGAGCTTGTCGCCGTACTGGTGTTCCCACAGTTCCTCGACAAGTTTGCCGTGCCCGTAGCCCTTGTCCTCCGGAATTTCCAGACCGACCCGATCGGCGAGCTCGAGTAATTCGGCAACCGACGTTTCCGGCGTCACGGATACGCCAAGGGCGTCCGAGAGCGAGGGGTACATCTCGACCGTTGCCCACTCCCCGCGCAGGTCGTATTCGGTGCCGTCGGCGAGCGTCACCACCTGGGTGCCGAACACCTCCTGGGCGACCTCCTGGACCAATTCCCGGGTCATCCGCGCCGAGTCGTCGTAGGTGCCGTACGCCTGATACGTCTCCAACATCGCGAACTCTGGCGAATGCGTGGAGTCCGAACCTTCGTTGCGGAAGTTCCGGTTGATCTCGAAGACCTGCTCCAGCCCGCCGACCACGCAGCGCTTGAGAAACAGCTCAGGCGCGATGCGCAGGTAGAGATCCATATCGAGCGCATTGGAATGGGTGACGAACGGCCTTGCGGCCGCCCCGCCGTGCAGCGTCTGCAGCATCGGCGTCTCGACCTCGAGGAAACCACGGCGCTCCAGCGCATTGCGCATCGCGCGCACCACCGCGATCCTCGTCCGTGCCATTTCCCTGGCCTCCGGCCGCACGATCAGATCGACATAGCGCTGCCTGACCCGCGACTCCTCGTTCATCTCCTTGTGCGCCACCGGCAACGGGCGCAGCGACTTGGCCGCCATGAACCAGGAATCGGCCATCACGCTCAATTCGCCCGTGCGGGAGGAGATCACCTCACCGTGCACGAAAACGAAGTCGCCGAGGTCGACATCGGACTTCCAGGCCGCGAGCGCCTCGGCGCCGACGCCGTTCAGGCTGATCATCGCCTGCAGCTTGGTGCCGTCGCCCTCCTGGAGGGTCGCAAAACACAGCTTGCCGGTATTGCGCATGAATATGACGCGTCCCGCGACACCGGCCTGTAGCCCCGTCTGAGTGTCCGCCGCGAGATCGGGATAAGCCGCCCGAATTTCGGCGAGGGTATGCGTCCTCGGCACCACGACGGGATAGGCCTCACCGCCGTCCGCGAGCAACCGCTCCCGCTTCTCCTTGCGAATCCGTATCTGCTCCGGGGCGTCGTCGGCGTCAGGCGCCACGGCAGGCCGCGAATCCGATCCGGGATCGCTGGAGGGGGAAGTGTTGCTGGTGCTCACATCCAACAACCCTAGCGTGCATCGGAAATCGTTTTGCGGGCCGCCCGTCCTACTTCGCGTAGTAACGAATCGGCATCGGTTCCCACCCGCCCGCGGCGCCGGATTTGCACGGTCCGCGTTTGCTTACCCGCTACCTTCGGCACCACGTCCAGCCAGGTTCCTGGCGCAAGAAATAGCGGATGCGCATCGCCGTCAGCCCGAAAGCACTTGCGCGCCCGTATGTTTCGAAGTGGAAGCGAAAGGGAATTACAGCGAGGCGAGCGAGGCGACCTCGCGGGTGAAGTGCGGAGCCTGGATTCCGATGTGCAGCAGCCCCGCCGCCTTCAATGCGTGGTAGCCGCCGACCAGATCGGTCGCGCGGTGCAGCCCGAGTTGCTGCAACGAGGCCGCGGCAAGACTGGAGGTATAGCCCTCGGAGCAGGAGATGATCCATTCCACATCGTGATCGGTGGCCAGCGCCAAACGGGCCGAACTGGTCGGATCGAGCCGCCATTCCAGGACATTCCGCTCGATCACCAGGGCACCGGGCAACGCGCCTTCGCGGGCGCGTTGCGCCTGCGGCCTGATGTCGACCAGAATCGCGCCTCTGGCCAGAGCCTTCGGCAATTCGAAGGCATAGATCCTGGTCAGCTGGGACCGTGCGTTGTCGAGCATCTGATCGATGGTCAAACGGTTCATTACATATCACCTTCGGGCTGGTCGGTGAGAACGGTTCTGGTGCGCCGCAAGGTGCCGTGGCCGGTGACCTCGTAATAGGACATGGCAGACAGCGGCGGGGAATAGGCGTGCACGCTGAGCGTCGGGTCGAGCAGTGCGGGATCGAGTGCGGTTTCGGTGGCGGCGTCGACGACCGCGTGCGCGGGGGCGCGCATCACGTCGTGCACCCAACCGATCGGGAACGACGCTTGATCGCCCGCGGAAAGGATGCGGCGACGTAACTCGGTGCCGTTCCATCGATATTCCGATAGGGCGCCGCTGAGTACGGTCAATGCGCCGAGCGAACCGGCATGGTCGTGCAGTTCGGTGGATTTTCCGGGGGTCCAGCTGATCAACCAGACATCGACTTCGTCATCGGTGAGCAGCCGGGTCGCCCACCGTTCATCCGACGGCCAGATGCCATTTGTGGGTAGCAGATGGTCATACCGGCCGGCCAGTACGTCTTCGGCACCTTCATCGGTCAACCGGAGCAAATCGGCGGGGCGCAAGCGCGTCGGCAATGCGGAAGCGACGGCACGTTCGAGCGGCGGGGTAGCCGAAAACGCATCACGTGCGGAGGTAAGGGAGAGAACAGAAGAACGCATGAGCGAATCTCCAGGAGTAAGTGAACGGTCGAGGGCGGTGGTCAGCCTCGATCGGTCGAGGCCAGGTCAGCCTCGACAACACTCCTGGGTGCGCACGCGGAAATACACGTCGGTGAGTGTAGCAGGCGCACCGGCATTATCGGCAAGACCCCGCCGGTGCGACAAATCCGACATCGCGCGAATCAGACAGTGCCCTTGCGGCGTTGGTTGCGCTCGTATACGAGGCGCAAACCGGTCAGGGTGAGGTAGGGGTCGTGGTCGTCGATGGTCTCCGACTCCGGCACGATCAGCGCGGCGCTCGGCCCGGTGGCGACGACCGCGACATCGTCGCCGGCAAACGCGGCGAACTCGTCCCTGATCCGGTCGATCAGCCCGTCCACCATTCCGGCGAAACCGAAAACCGCACCGGACTGCATGCATTCCATGCTGTTCTTGCCGAGCACCGAACGCGGCCGCGCCAACTCGGCTCGGCGCAGCGCGCTGCGCTCCACCAGCGCTTCCATCGAAATCTCCACGCCGGGCGCGATGATCCCGCCGAGGAATTCGCCCTTGGCCGAGACCAGGTCGACACAGATCGCGGTGCCGAAATCGACGACGATCGCGGGCGAGGAATAGTGCTGATAGGCGGCGAGGCAGTTCACGATGCGGTCGGCGCCCACCTCTTTCGGGTTGTCGACCAGCAGCGGAATACCGGTGCGGACGCCCGGCTCGACCAGCACGTGCGGCACATGGCCCCAATACTGGCTCAGCATTGTCCGCAGTTCCCGCAGCACCGGCGGCACCGTTGACAGCGCCGAAACTCCGATCACCTCATCGAGTTGCGCACCGACCAGCCCGCGGACCTGCATGGCGAATTCATCGGCGGTCAACAGCGGATTGGTATGAATCCGCCAGTGCCGCACCAGTTTCGCATGTGCGCCGCTGCCCGAGAACAACCCGAGCACGATGCTGGTGTTGCGGACGTCGATTGTCAGCAGCATTGACCGGCCCTGTTCAGCCGTGCGCGATGGACAGGGAACGCGGCGAAGTCAGGCCGGAACCCGCTGGCGCATGCGCCGGATCCGAGCCGAGTTCCACCGGACGATTGCGGTCGTCCACGAAAACAACGCGAGGGTCGTATTCCGCGATTTCTTGTTCGTTCAACTGGCCATAAGCGATCAAAATGACCAGATCGCCAGGGTGCACCAAATGCGCTGCGGCGCCATTGATGCCGATCACGCCGGAGCCGCGGGCGCCCGCGATGACATACGTCTCCAGTCGAGCCCCATTGTCGATATCGACGATGCAGACCTGCTCGCCCTCGAGCAGATCGGCGGCGTCGAGCAGGTCCTGGTCGACTGTGACGGAACCGACGTAGTGCAGATCGGCGTGGGTCACCGTGGCGCGGTGGATCTTCGACTTCATCATGGTGCGCAGCATGGCGTCGCCCTTTCGTTGCTTCTAGGCCTTGGCAGGCTGGGAGTTCCGCGGGGCGGAGACGTTGGGATGGCCGTCGATCGGTGCGCCGAGGGTGACGGCGACGTTGTCGATCAGGCGGGCAGGGCCGACCTTGGCGGCAACCAGCAGCCGGGCGTTGCCGGTCACCGGCGCGGGTTCCAGGTTGGCGGAACGCAATTCGAGGTAGTCGACCTCGATGCCAGGCATCGCGTCGAGGACCTGGCGGGCCGCGGCCAGCACCGCGTCGGCGCCGAGGCCGCCCGCGTGCTTGCCCGCCACCAGCGCAGCGGACAGTGCCAGCGCCGAAGCACGTTGCGTCGCATCGAGATAGCGGTTGCGCGACGACATAGCCAGGCCGTCCGGCTCGCGGACCGTGACCACCGGCTTGATCTTCACGTCGATGTTCAGATCCCGGACCAGCTGGCGGATCAGCGTGAGCTGCTGGTAGTCCTTCTCCCCGAAATACGCCTCGGTCGGCCGCGCGATCTGCAGCAGCTTGGCGACCACGGTCAGCATGCCCGCGAAATGCGTTGGCCTGCTTGCGCCTTCGAGCTCGGCACCGAGCGGGCCCGGCTGCACGGTGGTGCGCTGGCCGTCCGGGTACATGTCGGCCGCGCTCGGCGCGAACACCAACTCCACGCCCTCCCCGCGCAGCAGCTCGACATCGGCGTCCAGTGTGCGCGGGTACTTGTCGAGATCCTCGTTCGCGGCGAACTGCAGTGGGTTCACGAAAATCGAGACGATCACGACCTGGTTGGTCCGCTTGGCCTGCCGCACGATTTCCAGATGCCCCTCGTGCAGCGCACCCATCGTCGGCACCAACGCGACGGTGCGGCCGACGCCACGCAAGGCGTTGGATACCTGAGTGATCACCGCAGGGTCATGGTGCACGGTCAGTTCACCGGGGCGGTATGCGCCACGGAGTTTCGGGTCGAACATCAGCGCCCTTTCAGCAGCTCGATGACGGCGGGATTGGTGCCTGCCCGCTCGGCGGTGCGCAGCGACAGCGCGCGATAGCCCTCGGCAAGACGGGGGTCGACCGACTGCAGCGCGGTCAGATGCGCGGCAACGACGTCCGCGTCGCCGCGGGCCACCGGCCCGGTCAGCGCGGACTGCCCGCGCCGCAACGCGTTGTCCAGCGCGGCCGAGGCGAGCGGCGCGAGCAGCCGCTCGGCCAGCCCGTTCGGTTGATCATCGACGATCTGCTGGCCGAGCAAACCAGGTCCCGACAGCGCGACCCGCAGTGCCGCAAGGGCATCCACGATCACCGTGACCAGGTGATTGCTGCCGTGCGCGAGCGCCGCGTGATAGAGCGGGCGGTGCTCCTCTTGCACCCGGACCGGCTCGCCGCCCATCTCGATCACCAGCGCCTGGCCGATCGCATAGCCGATCTCGTCGGCGGCGGTGATGCCGAAACACGCGTTGCCCAAACGGGAAAGGTCCTCGTCGTGACCGGTGAAGGTCATCGCAGGGTGGATGGCCAGCGGCATAGCGCCCAGTTCGGTGAGCGGCGCGAGCACGCCGACACCGTTGGCACCCGACGTGTGCGCGACGATGGTGCCGGGGCGAACCGCCTTGGCGCTCGCCAAACCGCGGGCCAGGCCGGCCAGCTCGGTGTCGGGCACGGCGAGCAGCAGCAACTCGCTGCGGGCCGCGATCTCCTCGACCGGGAGGATCTGCGAATCGGGCAGCCGGTTCTGCGCGCGCTGCACCGAGGCATCGGAAATCGCGGCGACACCGAACACCACATGTCCGGCGCGCTCGAGTGCCGCTCCCAGTGCGGAGCCCACGCGTCCCGCCGAGACGATTCCCACCGTCAGGCGTGCAGGCGCGGGGTCGTAGCCCGAAGTCGCGTTGTCAGGATTCACGCTTCTCGAGGTCAACGTTGTCCTCTCGATGTCGTTCCAGTCCCGCCATGCGGGTACCGGACGTTACGTCATCGAGAATATCGGCCTAACGTTCGCGGATGCCACGGGCCTGGCCGTGATTTACACCGCAGTGCCGATTCGCGCGGCTAGCAGGGCGTTCACCGACGGTCGCGGCTCTGTTCTTCCGACTGCAGGTTCGCCATGATCTCGGCGACCGAGAGTCTGCGCTCCGGCGTTGCGGAGTCGGTGTCGGAGTCGGCGCGCCGGCGCCTGCGCGAGCTTGCGGTGCCGACTGTCGGTGCCTGCGTCGTCGGCCAGGCCGAGGGCCGAGTCGAGGGCGCGGGGGCACTGGGCGGTTCAGGGGCAAGGCGCGGTTCGGGGGCAAGGCGCGGCTCAGGCGCAGGGCGCGGCTCGGGGGCAAAGCGTGGCTCGGGCGCAGGCTGGACGACCGGTCCCTCGGTGAACGCGTCGGCCCAACCAGACGAGGACTGCGTCACCTCCTCGTACCGATGGACGTTGTCGTGCCGACGGTCGGTGAGGTCGACGTCGGTCACCTCGGCGTCGCTCTCCTCGTAATCGGGTGAGACAACAGATGTCTCGGCGGTGACCGGATCGTCGAAGGGGCTGGCGAAGAGCGGCGGCTCGGGATGGTCGGGCACGAACACCGGGGTCACGGTGCTGCGCGGTTGCTGATTTCCCGGGTAGGACCAGACGCCGGCATTCGCCGAGCTATTATTCGCCGGATCGCCTACCGCGCTGGTCAGCTCCTGAATTCGGGTCGCATCGGCGCGCAATGCGGGGCGCTCCATCAGCAGGTCACCATCGAACAGCCGCTGCAGGCTCTGCCGGAGCACGGTGAGTTCGGCGCGCAGCGCGGCCAGCTCGGCGGCATCGGCGCCCACCTCCTCGCGCACTCGCGTCTCGATGCCGAGTTCGAATTCGCGCCTGGCCGTCACTTCGCGCTCGAGTTGCAGCTCGTACACCGTCTGCAGGTCGCGGACCTTGGCTTTGTCGATCGTCGCTTCCTTGCGATATCTCGTCGCAGCTAACGCGCCGATGACGGCCGCCCACAGAGCCGCTACCAGACCGATCCGTACGAACTGCAAGCTGTTGCTGAAGACCAGAAAAACGCTGGCAACCAGACCGAGCAGAATCAGCACACCGATGAACAATTTTCCCGCGTCTTCCCGCCGCCGACGGGAAGTGCTGGTACGGGAGGGTGAAACCATGCACGCCAGGGTAGCTTGATCGTTCCGTCCCGCCCACAGCATCGCGCGGTGATTCCGAACGAGATAATCGCTACGTGGTTGCCGGATCGTCGGTGGGGTCCTCAGGAGCCCGGCAGCAATACTCGAGCCACAGCGCCGCAGCAACCAAAGCGACCCCCGCCAGCATCCCGACGATCGCACCGGGACTGTCGGCTGCCGCGGCACCCAACGTGCCGCGCTGCGGGAGCACCCAGCACAGGAAGCCGAGCCACACGCCGGCGGCGATCGAACCGACCTGCAGCGAGGCCTTGGCCAGCGCGACCGCGCGCGCCGCGGTGATCGGATGCAGCTGATGCCTGCCGTCGCCGAGCTCGTTGTCGTTCACCCTGGCCCGAATCACGAACGCCAGCACCGCCTCGATGGCCGCGACCGGATACAGCGACGCACCCGCGAAGACCGAGATCGGCGGAAAACTGTTGTAGGCCATCCTGGTAGCGATCCACGCGACGATCGCCGCGATCACGACATTCGCCACCAGATCGAGCACGCGCGTCGGCTTCAGCTTCACAGAGCCGATCCTTCGGCGGCAGGTAACAGCGAGAGTTCGGTGCGGTGCACGCCGGCCCGCTCGTCGACGGGGAGCTCGTCGAGCAGATCGGTGATCGCCTCGGTGTGCCCGTCCACCTCCAGCGTCGCATCGGATTCCACATCGAGCCAAGGGATCAGGACGAAAGCGCGGCGGTGCGCCTGCGGGTGCGGCAACGTCAGCGTCGGGTCGTCGCTGCGACAGACAACGAGCGCGCCGTCCACCCGCTCCGCACACCAGATCACGTCGACATCGAGAGTGCGTGCGCCCCAGCGCACTTCGCGGACCCGATCGGCGGCCTGCTCCAGTTGCTGCCCGAGCCGCAGCCAATCCGCGCGGTCGAGCTCCGGATCCTCCACCACGACAATGGCATTGAGATAGTCGTCCTGTTCGACACCGCCCCACGGCGCGGTCGTGTACACCGGCGACACCGCGACGACCCGGTCCCCGAACCCGTCGACCACGCTGCGCAGATGCGCGAGCCGGTCGCCGAGATTCGAACCGATCGAGAGCACAGCACGACTCATACCGCGGGCTCCCCACGATGGCGTGACGTGACGACCCTGACATCGGCGAAGGCGTGCGGAATAGGCGCGGCGGGTTTGTGCACAACCACCTCGACGGAGCTGATGCGCGGATCGGTCATCACGTCGTCGGCGATCTCGGACACCACGGTCTCGATAAGGTTGCGCGGCGGGCCCTGGATGATCCGCACCGCGTTCTCGGCGAGCTGCCCGTAGTCGACGGTGGCCACCAGATCGTCGGAGGCGGCGGCGACGGCGAAGTCGACCCACACGGTCAGGTCGACGACGAACTCCTGGCCGTCGCGACGCTCGTGATCGAACACCCCGTGATGCCCGAACGCGCGTAGGCCGCGCAGCTCGATCCGATCGGCACCGCGGCGGATCGACGAATGTGCCTGCGCCGCAGCGTGCTCGGTGGCGACCGGGGATTGGTTCATCGGTGGGGTACTCCTCACGAGCTCGACGGCCTGGCGATGGTGTGCCCGGCCGCTGTCCGCCAGGCGTCGGTCACGGTGATGGCGTCCAGCGAGGCGCGCACGTCGTGCACGCGCACACCCCAGGCGCCGTGCATGGCGGCCAGCGCGGAGACGGTGGCGGTGGCGGTCTCACGGCCGTCGGGCGGTCGCGGACCCGCGTCGTCGGCGAGCAGCGCGCCGAGGAAGCGTTTGCGGGAGGCGCCGATGAGGATCGGCAGGCCGTCGGCGACGAGCTCGGGCAGCGCGCCGAGCAGTGCCCAATTGTGTTCGGCGTTCTTGGCGAAGCCGAGGCCAGGGTCGAGGATGAGCCTGGCCGGGTCGACGCCCGCGGCGACGGCCAGGTCCACCTGCGTGGTGAGTTCGGCGAGCACCTCGGCGACCACGTCGTCGTAGTGATCGGCCGGGCCGGTGTGCCGGTAGTCGGCGCCCGCGCGCCAGTGCATCAGGATCCACGGAACATCAGCGGCGGCAACGGTCTTCACCATGTCGGGGTCGGCGCGGCCGCCGGAAACGTCGTTGATCACCGAGACGCCCACGTCCAGCGCGGCCTCGGCGACCCGGGCGCGCATGGTGTCGACGCTGGTCGGGACGCCCGCCGCGACCAGGCCGCTGATCACCGGAACCACCCTGGCCGCTTCGGCTTCCGGATCGATGCGCACCGCGCCTGGCCTGGTCGACTCACCACCGACATCGATGATGTCGGCACCCGCCGCGTAGAGCTCGACACCGTGCGCGATCGCGAGTTCGGGATCGAGGTAGCGCCCGCCGTCGGAGAACGAATCACTGGTGACGTTGACGACGCCCATCACCACACAGGAACGGCCGTCACGCGCACCAATCATGTGTTCGTCACTCACTTCCGCAGAATCAGATCGAGCGCCTCGGCACGCGAGGACGGGCTGGACTGGAGCAGGCCGCGCACCGCCGAGGTGGTGGTGCTCGCGCCGGGTTTACGGATGCCACGCATCGCCATGCATAGGTGCTCGGCCTCGACAACGACGATGGCGCCGCGCGGGTCGAGCTTGCGCATCACCGCGTCGGCGATCTGGCTGGTCAGTCGTTCCTGCACCTGCGGGCGCTTGGCGTACAGGTCGACAACGCGAGCCAGCTTGGACAGCCCGGTCACCCTGCCGTGCTTGCCGGGAATGTAGCCGACGTGCGCGACGCCGTGGAACGACACCAGGTGATGTTCACAGGTGGAGTACATGGGGATGTCGCGGACCAGCACCAGTTCCTGGTGGCCTTCGTCGAAGGTGGTGTTCAACACCGCGTCCGGCTCGACATACAACCCGGCGAACATTTCCCGATAGGCGCGCGCGACGCGGGCGGGCGTATCGATCAAACCGGGGCGGTCGGGATTTTCTCCGACAGCGAGCAGCAACTCGCGGACCGCAGCTTCGGCGCGCGCCTGGTCGAAGGGCTGCCCCGTCTCGAGGGCGACCAGCTCTGGCCTGGTCACACCGTTTCCGGAACCGTTTTCCGCGATACCGTCCGGATCGGCTAGCGCGTGGCCGCCGACGTGTTTATTGGCCGACAATCGAGGACACCTCCAAAATCTCGAGTGCCGGCAATTACTCGGCACCCCGATGGTCGAGCCTAATCGTCGCCACTCGCGCGGCGCGAGCAGGAGGCCCGGAGGCGACGGCTCGGATAACCATCGAGGTAACGCAAGCGCCGCCGATCCAATTCCGCACCTCTGTCAGGCCCGGACGTGTCCGCACCTCTGCCGGGCCCGGACGTGGCACTTCGGCAAGCCGAGCTCGCCGAAGTGCCGCCAGTCTTCAGTGTCGACCGTTCGGTCCATCCCATTCGCCGTTGTCGCTCTCGCCGTTGGGGTTGGCGCGACCAGGCTCGGGATAGCCGGGTCGATCGGCGTAGCCACCGCGGTCGTAGCCGCCGTCCTGCGGGCCGCCCTGCGGAGCCCACGGCTGCTGGCCGTGCCGCTGCTGCGGTTCGGTCCAGCCGCTCGGCTGACCGGGCTGCTGCTGCGGCTCCTCCCGCGGCGGCCAGCCGGGGGCCGACCAACCGGCCGGAGCGCCGTAGTCGGGGCGTGAGCCGTGCGTGCCACCGCGCTGCGGGTAGGCGGGCGACGGCGCCTGCGGCAGCGGGTAGCCGCTCGCGGGCTGCGCCGGGTAGCCGTACTGCGGCGGTGTGGTGTAGCCACCTTCCTCTGGATAGCCGTTGGCAGGCTGGCTTTCCCGTGCCGCGCCCGCGGGCGCGGGCACCTGCTCCGGCGGCGGCCACGGCTCGCCGCGTTCGATCGCCAGCTCGCCAGGCGTCTTGACCGGCGGCTTGGTCGAGGGGACGCGATCGCCGAAGTCGTTGAACGCGGTGATCCTCGGCCGCTTCTCCACCGTGGCGAGCAGCGTTTCGAGTTCCTTGCGGTGCAACGTCTCTCGCTCGAGCAGCGCCGTCGCCAGCACGTCGAGCACATCGCGGTACTCGTTGAGGATGGCCCACGCCTCGGTGTGCGCGGCCTCGATCAGGTTGCGCACCTCCTCGTCGATGGCGCCCGCGACCTCGTGCGAGTAGTCCGAGGCCTGGCCCATCGAACGGCCGAGGAACGGATCGCCAGCCTCCTGGCCGTAGCGCACCGCGCCGAGGCGCGAGCTCATGCCGTATTCGGTGACCATTGCGCGCGCGATCTTGGTGGCCTGGTCGATATCCGAGGACGCGCCGGTGGTCGGCTCGTGGAACACCAGTTCCTCGGCCGCGCGACCGCCCATCGCCATCACCAGGCGGGCGATCATCTCCGAGCGGGTCATCAGGCCCTTGTCGTCCTCGGGCACCGTCATGGCGTGGCCGCCGGTGCGACCGCGGGCCAGGATGGTCACCTTGTAGACCGGCTCGATATCGGGCATCGCCCACGCGGCGAGCGTGTGGCCGCCCTCGTGGTAGGCGGTGATCTTCTTCTCGTGCTCGCTGATGATCCGGCTCTTGCGGCGTGGGCCGCCGACGACCCGGTCGACCGATTCCTCCAGCGATTCGCCGGTGATGACCGCGCCGTTCTCACGCGCGGTGAGCAGCGCGGCCTCGTTGATCACGTTGGCCAGGTCGGCGCCGGACATGCCGACGGTGCGCTTGGCCAGGCCGTCCAGATCGGCCTCGGGCGAGATCGGCTTGCCCTGCGAGTGCACCCGCAGGATGGCGCGGCGGCCTGCCAGGTCGGGGTTGCCGACCGGGATCTGCCGATCGAACCGGCCGGGGCGGAGCAGCGCGGGATCGAGGATGTCGGGGCGGTTGGTCGCCGCGATCAGGATGACGCCGGTGCGATCGCCGAAGCCGTCCATCTCGACGAGCAACTGGTTCAGCGTCTGCTCCCGCTCGTCGTGGCCGCCGCCGAGGCCTGCGCCGCGCTGGCGGCCGACCGCGTCGATCTCGTCGACGAAGATGATGCACGGGCTGTTCTGCTTGGCCTGCTCGAACAGGTCGCGCACCCGGGAGGCGCCGACACCGACGAACATCTCGACGAAGTCCGAGCCGGAGATGGTGAAGAACGGCACCCCTGCCTCACCGGCGACGGCGCGCGCGAGCAGGGTCTTACCGGTTCCCGGCGGGCCGTACAGCAGCACGCCCTTCGGGATCTTGGCGCCGAGCGCCTGGTAGCGCACCGGGTTCTGCAGGAAGTCCTTGATCTCGTAGAGCTCTTCGACCGCCTCGTCGGCGCCTGCCACGTCCGCGAACGTGGTCTTGGGCATGTCCTTGGACAGCTGCTTGGCCTTCGACTTGCCGAAGCCCATCATGCCGCCGCGGCCACCGCCCTGCATGCGGGCCATCACGAAGACGAACAGGCCGAGCAGAATGATCATCGGCAGCACGAAGAGCAGGATCTGGGTGAGCCAGCTCTCCTGCTTGACCACGGTGTTGTACGGCGCGCCCGAAGCCTTCACTGCATCGAAGACCTGTCCGGACGTCTGGCTGCCACCCGGGTACTTGGCGAGGATCTTGCTCTGGCCACCGGTCGCGTCGTTGCCGTTCTTCAGCTCGATCCGCAGCTGCTGCTCGCGGTCATCGATCTGGACGTTCTTGACGTTGCTCTTGTCGGTCAGCTGGCTCAAAGCGACGGATGTGTCGACGTTCTTCCAGCCGCGCGTGTCATTGCCGAAGTAGCTGAACGCATAGATCACGAGCAAAATGCCCGAGACTATGGCCAGGGTGCGAAACACAGTCTTGCGGTTCATAGAGCGTCGGCCGGCCGGCCAGTCCTTTCCGGTGTCTCCGGTTCTTGCTAGCGATGCGTCGGGCGCGTCCGGCTCCGGGAGGGTTCGGATGCGGACATGCCACGTTACCGCGTACGGTCTAGTCGATACATCGCGCAGTTCGGCTGCAGGTGCAGTTAAAGAGGTCAACGGCGAAGGGACGTCGGTGGTTCCCGAAGTCCTCCGTCTGTGTTACTCCAAGTGGTCACAATCATGGCATGTTCGGCCTATCGTGAGCGACGACACAACACCGCTGGTGCGAACGACAGGCACGAAAGCGGTAGCTTGCGTAATCACGTAGTGCCCCGCGAGCACCGCCAATCCGACAGAGCGCAGGGGGTATGGACATAGTCGAGCTACGGACACCCACAGCGATAGTGCGTCATGGCCGCGGGCGATTGATCGTCCTGCGTCCTGGCTCCGATGGCGAGCGGGTGCTCGACGTTCCGGTGACGGACCTGCTGAAGGTCCGGTTGAACCGGCGCGCCGATGACGCCGTCGTCATCGAGATCTACCTTCGGTACCCGACCCCGGTACTGACCGGCGTGCCCGCGGACCGCACCCCGCTACCGGTCCTCATCGCCGAGCACGACGTGCCAGCGGCCACCGAGATCGTCGACCGGATCAACGGCCAGATCCTGGCCACCCAGCGCATCGATGTCGCCGCCCCCGACCTGAATCCGCCAGCCCCCACCTGGGGCAAGTCCGGCCCGACCCGCGCCGACGTCGATCGCGCGGTGCGCAGGATGGCGCCGAATCGCGAGGCCAAGACGGCGATCGCCGCGCTGCATCGCTATGTCACCCCGGACGAGTACGTGCTGGAGACCGCGATCGCGGCGGCGCACCCGCCCGTCGCCAGCGGTCAGGGCCTGCTCGCCGCGACGACCGGGCGGCTGCTGTTCATCTCGCTCGGTGCGAGTGATCGCTTCGCGCACGAGTTACCCGTGTCCGCCGTGCTGTGGGCCCGCAACACCGAAGGCACCCCCTTGGTGCCCGGCGACGACGCGGTCCGCGGCGAGGCGAACATGGACGTGCACGACGGCAACGTCACCTTCCGTTTCACCGGCGCCGATCGGGCCGATACCGAGCGCGTCACCTGCGCGGTGAACTTCGCGGTGCGCCGCGATTCCGCCGACGGTGCCGCAGGCCCGGCCGATCCCGGTGTGGCGCAGCTGTATTCGGAGTGGGAGCTGCTCGTCGAGCGGCATTCGCTCGGCATGGTCGACGACGCCCAGTTCCAGCGCTACGGCCGCGGCATCCTGCGCTCGCTGCCCGACGGCGGCTGACCAGGCGAACCTACGGCTGCGCCACCGGGGTCAGCCCGATGCGCCGCCATGGGCTGGTCGGACGCATCCACAGGCGCAGCAGTTCCATGCGGCGGTCGACGCCGCCGTTCTTCAGTTCGGCAAGGTCTTCGCAGGCCTGCCAGTAGGTCCAGCCGGTCAGATACGCGTCACCGAACTGGCGCCAGTTGCGGTACTTGCTCTGCGCGATGGGCAGTGCGCGCGCCAGGTAGTCCCAGGCCAGGTCGGCGTCCAGGTAGCCGGCGGTGAAAGCCATCCGCGCGACCGCGACAACGCGGGCCAGATCCCATGCGTGGATATCGCTGGGCAGCGGCCTGGCGAGATGATCGGTGAAGCCTATCTTGATGGCCTGCGACCAGATGTCGTAGTCGCGGACAAGCGCCTCCGGGTTGTCCATCCCGCGGAACGCGCCGACCTGCCGCAGGAACGCCCGGTGCCGATCGGCGCGCTCGCCGAACCGGTCCCGCTCGCTGGCATTGATCGAGGCCATCACCAGCGGATGCACCAGCGCGTACAGCGGCGCGTGCATGCCGTCCAGCAACTGCTCCATCGACGCCTGTGCCTCGGTCCCGTCGGTGATGCCCCACGCGCCGGTGAGCGTGTCGATGGCGAGCTCGCGGCGGTCGCCGAGCGGATGCTCGCGCTCAGGGCCGAGCAGCAACGCGTCGTGGAAGGCGTCCCAGCGGGCCGAGTAGAACGCACCGAGCGCCAGCGCTCGCAGTTCGTCGTCGGCGACCGCGGCGCCGGACCAGTGGTCCTCTTCGCGCTGATCCAGCTCCTCGTACGGGAAGGTTGTCAACGTGGGTACACCGCGGGCAGGCATGCCACCGATTGTTCCCCATAGATCTTGGAGGAGCCTGTGTAACCGAACGAATTCTGCGTGTCCGCATTGATCGGCGGCACTGATGGGCGTGTCCCCCGGCCACGCTGCGCACCTGTTGCACACTGTCCGATTTTCGCCGCATCGGTTTCATGCCCTGCCGCGCAGCGTGCCAGAGAGCTACTGTGCACGCATGAGCGAGCGCAGCGAGCGAACATCAGACACAGCTACGAGCGTGCTCGTGCTGGAGCCGAGCGCTAGCGAGGCGCAAGCATGAGTACGAACATCACCCTCCTTCGTGGCCTGGAACCTGCCGCTACCGAGCAGGAAATCTATGCTGCCGCACTGCAGTACGTGCGCACGGTCGGTGGTGTGTCCGGCCTGAGCACGACCACCAAGGCGGCCGTCGACAAGGCGGTCTCGATCATTGCCGCGGCGACCACGCAGCTGCTCGCCGACCTACCCGAACGCCCGGTCCCGGCAACCCGCGAAGCGGCGGCCGACTGACCGTTCACCGGGCCTCCGGCCGGTCAGGCAGCACATCTACGCCGTAGACCGCGAGGCAAGCGAGGGCAAGTTCCAGCGGAAGGCTGCGCTGCTCGATCGGACGACCGAGCAGTTCCTCGATCCGCTGAATCCGGTAGCGGACCGTGTTCTTGTGCACCCCAAGCAGTTTCGCCGTCGCTTCGGGGCTGCGATGGCTTTTCAGATAGGCGTGCAGCGTCGCGCGCAGCCGTGCCGAGTTGGCGTCCCGCCCGGACAGCGCCCGGAGTTCCCTGCCGATCAGCCCGCGCATCGCCGCGTCGTCGGCGCCGGCCAGGTAGGCGATCTCCACCTCGCGATAGTCGATGACGCGGTGCGCGCGGACCGGACCGCGCTCGGCGACCTGCCTGGCGGCCACCGCCTCGCGGTGGCTCTGCCGGAAACCGGCGATCTGACCGGCGGGCGCACCGAACGCGACTCGGACCGGCGCGTCGACCAGGTCGCCGATGCGCTCCAGTGCGCCGATGTCGGCGGCGCCCTGCTCGATTCGACCATGGCCCGGCTCGGAGTCGTCGAGTCCGGCCCACGCCCACATGCCGCTCGCACCGGACGCGGCGGTCAGCACCCTTCCGGCGCCGACCTCGGCCGCCACCTTGGCCGCCACCCGCTCGAGCAGGCCGATGACCTCGCCGTCCCCGCTGCCCGACTCGCCCTCGTCGGTCCACAGCACGAACGCGAGATGCCGCTGGTTGAGCCGGTAACCGAGCCGGACCGAGGCCTGATCCGCATCGATGTCGTCACCGGCGAGCAGCGCACGGATGGTCTCGGTGCGCCGGTTGAGCGCGGCACGCAGCACCCGCTCGCGTTCTTCCATGTAGGTGTCGGTGAGCAGCTCGACCGACATGTTGACCCATTTCGTCGCCCGGTCGAACATGCGAAGCATGACCGCGCGCTCGATCTCCTGCGGCGCGGGCCGTTCCTCGATCGCATCGGTCATGTAGTCGATGACCGCGTCCAGGCCCGCGTGGTAGGTCCGCAGCAGTACTCGCAGATCGAAACCACGACGGGCGATCGTTCGGGCGAAGGCGTGTGCCTCCTCCGGGAGCACGTATTCGAAGGTGTCGCTGGTGATTCCGCTCAGCGTGGTCCTGGCGTGCGCGCGGGTGCTCGCGGCGAGGTCGCGGCGCACGTCGCGGTCGGAGAGTTCCGGCACCTTGGCGACGATCGCGCTGTCGAGCCGGCTGACGACCTGCTCGAGCGAGTCGGTACGCATCGTCTCGTACACGTAGTCCGCCAGCCAATCGCGGACCACTTCACTGTTGGGTCCGATACGCTCCGGTGAGGCGGCCGTCACAACTCCTCCGATTTGTTCTCCGAGCACAATTTTGCTCGATCTCATTGACAAACTACGCCAAGAACGTCCCCCAACGTTGTGTCACGATCATAGTTCAGTGTCCTGATTCACAGCAGTCAGCGCATGCGTTCACAGCACAACGTCAGTGGGAGAACAGCGTGACCAACACCGAGCCAGCGGCGAGCGCGACCAAGAAGCCACCCGCGCGCAAGACCGCACCGAAGAAGGCAACGCCGCCGAAGGCGGTTGCGGAGCAGGCGGTTACGGCACCGAGCGCGCCGACGACCGATCCCGCCGTGCTCGAGGTCCACAATCCCGGCACCGGCGAACTGGTCGGCACGGTGCCGGTGGCGACGGCCGACGAGGTCGCGGCGAAGGTCCGTGAGCTGCGGCTGTACCAGCCGGAGTGGGAGGCCATCGGCCCGAACGGCCGCAAGGAATGGCTGCTGAAGTTCCAGGACTGGCTGATCGACAACACCGAGCAGATCGCCGACGTTGTGCAGTCGGAAACCGGTAAGCCACGGGTGGATTCGCTCATCGATCCGGCGTTCGCGACCGACCTGGTCGGCTACTACGCGCGCCGGGCCGCCAAGTTCCTCGCCGACGATCATCCGTCACCGCACAGCCCGCTGGCCAGGGTCAAGAAGCTGACCACGGTGTACAAGCCCTACCCGGTGGTCGGCGTGATCACGCCGTGGAACTTCCCGGTGGCCATGCCCGCGCTCGATGTGTTCCCCGCGCTGGCCGCCGGCGCCGCCGTGCTGCTCAAGCCGTCCGAGGTGACGCCGCTGTCCGCGCTCGAAATGGCAAGGGGCTGGGCCGAAATCGGCGCCCCGCCGGTCTTCGCCGTGGTCACCGGCGCAGGCGCGACCGGCGGCGCCGTCGTCGCCAACGCCGACTACATCCAGTTCACCGGCTCGACCGCGACCGGCCGCAAGATCGCCGTGGCCTGCGCCGAGCGGATGGTGCCCTACAGCCTGGAACTCGGCGGCAAGGATCCGGCCATCGTGCTCGCCGACGCCGACCTGGATCGCGCCGCACACGGCATCGCGTTCGGCGGCATGTTCAACTCGGGCCAGGTCTGTATCTCGGTGGAGCGGGTGTATGTCGAGGCGCCGGTCTACGACGAGTTCGTGGCCAAGCTGACCGCGAACGTCAAGTCGCTGCGCCAGGGCCTGGACGACCGCGAGTCCAAGCACGACGTCGGCGCGCTGGCCAACGAGAATCAGGCGAACATCGTGCAGCGCCACGTCGACGAGGCGGTCGCGGCCGGCGCGAAGGTGCTGACCGGCGGCAAGCGGGCCGGGTTCGGCACCGCGTTCGAGCCGACCGTGCTCGTCGATGTCGATCACACGATGTCGTGCATCACCGAGGAGACCTTCGGGCCGACCCTGCCGGTGATGAAGGTCGCCGACGAGGCGGAAGCCATTCGGCTGGCGAATGATTCGATCTACGGGCTGTCAGCGACGGTGTGGACCGGCGACAAGGAACGCGGCGATCGGGTCGCCAGGCAGCTGAACGCGGGCGCGGTCAACATCAACGACGTTTTCGCCAACCTGTTCAGTTTCGCGCTGCCGATGGGCGGTTGGGGTCTTTCCGGTGTCGGCGCCCGCTGGGGCGGCGCCAACGGGGTGCGCAAGTACTGCCGCCAGCAGGCGATCACCACGCCGATCCTGCCGACCCAGCAGAAGGAACTGTTCTGGTTCCCGTACCAGATGCCCAAGCTGCTCTTCGCGGTCGGCGCCATGCGCGCCGCCGGTGCCCGCGGCCTGCGCCGCATCGATATTCCTGCCGTTCTGAAACTCAAGGGAGACAACAAGTGAGCTTGCGAACCGAAGACACAGCACCCCCTGTCATGGCGGAGCCGAGCGCCAGCGAGGCGCAGTGATGACAGCTGCTTCGAAGGTTCGCGGCAAGGTCGTCGTGATCACCGGCGGTGCCCGTGGCATCGGCTTGGCCACCGCGACGGCATTGCAGGCGCTCGGCGCCAAGGTGGCGATCGGCGATATCGACGAGGCCACCGTCAAGGAGTCGGGCACTGCCCGCGGCTTCGAGCACTACGGCAGGCTCGACGTCACCGACACCGGCTCGTTCGAGAGCTTCCTCGACGAGGTCGAGCGCACCGTCGGCCCGATCGACGTGTTGATCAACAACGCGGGCATCATGCCGACGGGGCGGTTCGTCGACGAGCCGGACCAGCTCACTCGCCGGATTCTCGACATCAACGTCTACGGCGTCATTGTCGGTTCCAAGCTCGGCCTGGCCAGGATGTTGCCGCGCCAGCGCGGGCATGTCATCAACATCGCCTCGCTCGCAGGCGAGACGCACATTCCCGGCCTGGCCACCTACAACGCGAGCAAGCACGCGGTGCTCGGGTTCACCGACACCCTGCGCGAGGAGTACCGGGGCTCGGGCGTGCACTTCTCCTCGGTGCTGCCGACGCTCACCAACACCGAGCTCGGTTCCGGCGTCACGGCGCCGAAGTTGTTGCGGCCCGCCGAGCCGGAGGAGATCGCCGATGCCATCGTCGCGCTGATCGTCGCGCCGAAGTCGAAGGTCAGGGTGACCGCGGTGGCCGGCCTCGTCTCGCAGCTGGTCGGGCTGCTGCCGGAGGCGGTCGGTGACGGCATCGCCAGGGCGCTCGGTTCGGGTCGCGCGTTCCTCGACGATGTCGATTCGGACCGGCGCAAGGCGTACGAGGACCGGGCACGCAGCGCCTGACCGGTGGGCAGGTCGCTGCGAAGCGAGCGCTGCGGCCGTGGATTCGTCCACGGCCGCAGCGCTTTTCGCACGTTTGGGAGCAATTCAAACGGCAATACAAACCTTTTTGTGACGAAAATCACTATAGAGGGTACAAATGACTCCCCACTGGTCAGAAGCGGGCCATCAGCAGCTGAGTGGCAACCATCCCGATCGGTCGTTCCACCGCCGTACAGCACACCTTAACGATCATCTATGCTGGTCACGCGCCCAACTGTTTTCGAGGGCGGCACAAGGGGGCGGAAGCCGAACATTCGCGGAGTCGATGGTGCATCACACCATCGCAGGCAATATGCTGTCCCTAACAAACCTGTCGAATGTTTTGATGCCCGTATCCGAACTTTTTGGCCTGATAAGGCTGGAAATTCAGGACCGATTCTGATAGCAAGGGGCTATGGACCCGCATTTGCGCGACCTGCGGTATTTCGTCGCCGTCGCTGAGGAACTGCACTTCACCAACGCCGCCCAGCGGCTGCACATCGCTCAACCAACGCTGTCGCGTCAGATCCGGCAGCTGGAGCGTCAGCTCGACGTTGTCCTGTTCGACCGCAACCAGCGCAGCGTCGCCCTGACCGTCGCTGGCAAGGAACTGCTCGAAGGCGCCCGCAAGATCCTGGAGCTCTGGGAGGTCACCAACGTCTCGCTGCAGGAGGCGGGCGAGGTGCTGCGCGTCGGCATCCAGTCCGCGCTCGGGCGCGGACTGCTCAACGACCTGGAGAGCGCGAGCGGCCACCGGCTCGCCCTGCACGCGGCCTCGTGGACCGACCCGTCCAGCGGTCTGTCCGGCAGGCAGGCGGACCTGGCCCTGGTGTGGCTGCCGCTGCCCGACCCGAACCGCTACCGCTGGCAGGTGCTGCGCACCGAGCCGCGCTGGGTGCTGCTCCCGGAGAACCACCCGCTGGCCGACCGGGAAGCCATCGAGTTCGCCGACCTGCTCGACGAGCCGTTCATCGCGCTGCCCACCGAAGCCGGTGCGGTGCGCGACTTCTGGCTCGGCAACGACGCACGCAACGGCCGCCCGGCGAAGATCGGCGCCGAGGCGGCGACCCCGGAGGACAAGCTGGAGGCCGTGAGCCTCGGCCTCGGCGTCTGTTTGCTCGCCGAGAACAACGTGCCCATGTACCGCTGGCCCGGGCTCACCGCCCGACCGGTCGCCGGGCTCGCGCCGTGCGAGCTCGCCGTCGCGTGGCGTGCCGACGACACCAGGCCGACCATCCTTGAATTCGCGGGCCGTGCGGCCGACGGCGGGTTCTCGGTACAGCAGCAACCCGCCGTCAGCGCGTAACGCCGCTCAGTTGATGGTGCGCCGCCACGGGTGCAGCGCCTCTATTTGCGCGGACAACCGCAGCAGGGTGGATTCGCTGCCAGGCGGGCCCGCGAACTGGGCGGCCACCGGCGTTCCGACATCGGAGTGCATGCCCATCGGGAGGGAAGCGGCGGGCCAGCCGACCAGGTTCCACAGCGGGGCGAAGGGGAAGAATCGCATGCCGGCAAGCACATTCAGCAGCCAGCCGCAGGTGTGCCATGCCCGCGCCTTCGGCGGCGGGCCTGCGAGCGTCGGCGTGATCACCACGTCGTAGCGTTCGAAGAATTCCAGTAGTCGGGTCTCGACCCGATCGACCTGAGACGGGCGCACCAGGCGTAGTCGCTGCACCGCGCGGCCGAGCGCGAGGTGGCGGCGGGTGCGCGGCTGTAGCCGCTCGGGATGGGGTAGCGCCGCGCCGTCGCGGGAGCCGACGACCAACCAGCGCAAGAAGAGCGAGAGCATCGCGTCGCCGTAGGGCAACGCGGTCGGCTCGACCAGATGTCCGGCCGCGGCGGCCACCGAGGCGGCGGTGCGGGCGGCGTTGGTCCATTGCCGATCAACAGGAAAGAGGCGGGACGGCGGAGCCACGGCTAGTCCGATGCGTAGTCGACCAGGCGGGTCCACCTCGGCTAGGTCCGACCGGGCGGCCAGCACCGATAGCGCGAGCGCTGCATCGGCGACTGTCGTTGCCAGCACGCCGTTTTCGACCATGCCGGACCAGGCGTCGACGCCGATCTCCGCGGGCACGGTGTAGCGGCCCGGCTTGATGCCGAAGACACCGCAGCAGGCCGCGGGGATGCGGACCGAGCCGAGCCCGTCGTTGCCGTGCGCGATCGGGACGAGCCCGGCGGCGACCGCAGCGGCCGCGCCGCCCGACGAGCCACCGGCGCTGCGGGCGACATTCCATGGGTTGCTGGTAATCCGGTCCGGGCTGTCGGTGGTACCCCACAGACCGAGTTCAGGAACGGTGGTCAGCCCGACGATCACCGCGCCTGCGGCGCGCACCCTGCGCACCACCGGATGATCGTCGGCGACCGGACGGGCGTCGGTGGCGGCGGAACCTGCGCGCATCGTCTCGCCCTGCACCGGGATGTTGTGCTTGATCGCGATCGGCACGCCGGCCAGCGGCAGCACGTCGAGGTCGGACCGCTGCTCCAGCGCCGCGGCCTCCGTTCGTGCCTTCTCGGTGCGAATGACGCTGAAGGCATTGGTGATCCGGTGCTCGGCAACGATCCGGGCCAGCGCGGCGTCGACCACCTCGGTCGGGGTCAGCGATCCGTCCCTGACGCCCGCCGCGATCGCAGTGGCGGTGGCGCGGGCGATGTCCACAGCTGGTTCGCCCGTGCCAGGCAGTTCTCGATCGACGTGGTTCGGCGGTGCCTGGGCGACGACCGTGCGGCGGACCGTCGGCTGCTGCGCAACTGGCGTCTTCGCGACAGCCGGGTGGCTTGTCGGTGTCTGCGCGGAATTCTCGGTGGCAGCGGTTTCGGAAGCGAGCGAGCCGTCCGCCACCGCTGTGGCCTTGTTGAACATGTGCTGGTCATCCCCCGTCGCATCGTTGTCGAATTCGGGTGATCGCTGTTGTGCCGCAAGTTATCATTTCGAATACTGCTCGGGGGACGATGGCGTCGGGTGTGGCGGGAATTTCTCCGCTACCTCCTACGACCGACCAGTGCGGATTTCGCGGTATCCGCTGAGCCACTAGGTCCGGGAATGAGTGCCAACTCCGATAGAAGTTCCGATTCCACCCCTGCCGGTGTCGCTTATGGCGACCTCTCGCGCAGCGCCGAATTCAGCGCGGTTGCGGCGTTCTCCGCCGCGTGGGCGGACACCGCAGCCGAATCCGCGCAGCGGCCGCCCGAGATAGCCGAGTACCTGCCGGACGCACACACCCTGCGCACCGAGGCGCTGCTCGAGCTGATCCGAGTCGATCTTCGGCATCGCTGGTTGCGCAGGACGATGCTCGGCACGGGGGCCGAGCAACCGGCGGCACGCAAACGGCTCACCGAATACTGCGCCGAATTTCCGGAACTCGAACCAGGCATCATCCCGGCGGGTCTGGTGTACGAGGAGTTCGTCATCCGCAGGCACAGCGGCGAACGGGTCGACCCTCGGGAATGCCTGCGCGAATATCCGCACCAGGCGACCGAACTGCGCGCGCTGCTCAACGCCGACGATGTCGATCAGAGCACCAGGCGAGCGGCACTGGAGGATTCGACGATCGCGGCACTCACCCGCATCAAGGCCACCTTCGTCGAAAGCGAATTGAACCAGACGGCCACGGCGCTTCGTAGTTCAGAAGTGACCCGAGCGTCAGTGACCCGAGTGACCGCCGACCAGACCGGAACGATGACCTCCGTGCCGACCGGCACGATGACGTCCGCGCCGACCACGATCCCCACCCGGCCAGGCCACTTCGCCGCACTGGACCGGATCGAAATCGGCCAGCGGATCGACGATTTCGACCTGCTGACCGGGCTCGGCAGCGGCGCGTTCGCGCGCGTCTTCCTGGCCAGGCAGCGCTCGCTGCAGCGGCTGGTCGCGGTGAAGATCTCCGCCGACCACGGCACCGAACCGCAGACGCTGGCCCAACTCGACCACGACTACATCGTGCGCGTCTTCGACCAGCGCCTGCTCGACGACGCCGAGGCGGGCACGGCACGCAGGCTGCGACTGCTCTACATGCAGTTCCTGCCCGGCGGCACGCTGCTCGACGTGCTGCGCTGGGTGCGCGCCACCCCGCCCGCCGAACGCAACGGCCAGTTGCTGCTCGACGGCGTCGACGCGGCGATGGAGGAGAAAGGCGAGATCCGCCCGACGGATTCGAGTGTGCGCGCCGAGATCGCCGGGCTCAGTTGGCCGGAGACGGTCGCCTGGCTCGGCCGCAGGCTGGCCGAGGCGCTGGACTACGCGTCCGCGCAGGGCGTGCTGCATCGCGACGTGAAGCCGGCGAACGTGTTGCTGACCGCGGAGGCGGTGCCGAAACTCGCCGATTTCAACATCAGCTTCAGCCGCAATGTGGAAGGGACGAGCCCGGTCGCCTATTTCGGTGGGTCGCTGGCGTATATGTCGCCGGAACAGCTGGAGGCCTGTCATCCCGGATTCGACCGCACCGCGGCGGATCTGGATACCCGCGCCGACATCTATTCGCTCGGCGTTGTGCTGTGGGAATTGCTCACCGGCGCCAAACCATTCGACGACAGCACCGCGGGCGGGAGTGGCGCAGGCGACGAGACGACGCTCGAGGCCATGCTCGAGCGGCGCAGTGGTGGGGTGGACGCGGCCGCGCTGGAACGCGTGCCCGAAGACTGTCCCGCCGCGCTGCGGCGGGTGCTGCTCACCTGCCTCGAACCCGAGCGCGCGCGGCGGTGGGCCTCCGGTGCCGTGCTGGCCAGACAACTGGAGCTGTGCCAGGACGCACGCGCACGGGAGCTGGTCGACCCGGCGCCGAACAGCTGGCGACTGCGCCTGCGGCCGTGGCGGCTGCTCGTCGCCGCGCTCGCGGTGGGACTGCCGAATGTGCTTGCCTCGCTGTACAACATCCAACACAACCAGCACCTGATCATCGACCGGCTCCCCAAGGACGCCCAGCACAGCTTCGTGGTGATCACCGGCGTGGTGAACGCGGTGTCGTTCCCGCTCGGCATCGCGCTGCTGGTGTACATGTCGCGCTACCTGCTGACCGTGCCACACGGGCTGGCCAAGGGCAGACGCTACGACCCCGAGACGCTGCGGCATGCCAGGCGTGATGCGCTGTTGCTCGGCGATCGTGCAGTGGCCGTGGCGTTTTCGCTGTGGGTGCTGTCCGGGTTCGTCTTCCCCATCGCACTGCAGCTGGTCACCGGCGACCTCCCGGCGAGTGCGATCGTGCACTTCCTGGCCTCGCTGGTGGTGTGTGGCGCGATGGCGGTGGCCTACCCGTTCTTCCTGCTCACCTTCTACATGGTGCGCTGCATCTATCCGCTGTTCCTCCGGCACGGCGATATCAGCGCCGAGGACGCGGTGTGGCTGCGCGGCCTCGATCGGCGCTGCAACGGCTACCTCGCGGTGGCCGCGTCGGTGCCGTTGCTCGCGGTGGCAGGCGTGACCTTCCTGCCGCCCGCCGACATCCCGATGGTGATCTTCGCCGTCCGGGTGCTGTGCGCAGGCGGTATTGTCGCGTTTGTGGTGTCCTACCTGCTGTTCCGCGCGCTGGAGGCGGATCTGCGCGCGTTGGAGCGAGTGGTCTCGCCGGAATCGGTGGGAAAGAATTCGGCGTCGGCGATGACACGGAACCGGGGCGTGCCCCCGGTACGGGAGACCGCCACGTGAGTAGCGGGCACGTCGATGCAGTCGCCAGGTTCACCGCCGAGTGGCAACGCAGCCTGCGCAGCACACGATTCGTGCCGCCGTCGCTGGCGGACTATGTGCCCGACGGCGCGCAGGCGCGCGTCGAGGTGCTGACCGATCTGGTCCGGATCGACCTGCGGGCCCGCTGGGCCGCGTCGCTCGGTAAACGAATCAGTGAATACTGCAAGGAGTTTCCCGAGGTCGAGCACAGTCCGGAGCTGGCGGACCTGGCGTGCGAGGAGTTCCTGGCCAGGCGCCGCACCGTCGCGCTCGGAATCGAGGACTTCCTCGCCGAGTACCCCGATCTCGCCGCCGAGGTGCGCGCGCGTCTTGCCGCGTTCGCCATCGACGACACCTCCGCAGGCATCGCCGAAACCACCGAAGCGGTTGCGGCACTTGCGGATCTGGCGCCCGGCCACCGGATCGACGACTTCGACCTGCTCACCGACCTCGGCAGCGGCGTGCTCGGCCGAGTCTTCCTGGCCAGGCAGCGATCCATGCAACGGCTTGTCGCGGTGCGGCTTTCGGCGGGCCGGGCCGGCGCGCCACACACCATGGCGCAGCTCGACCATCCCCATATCGTGCGCGTCTTCGACCAGCGGGTGTTGGGCGCACCGGAGTCGGCCGAACAGGCACTGCACACCGCGGCCGAGCCTCGGCTGGTCTACATGCAATACCTCCCCGGCGGCACCGCGATCGGCGTGCTCGAGCAGCGGCGGATCGGTCCGGAGTCCGCCGGTGGCGCGTTGCTGCTGCGCGCCATCGACGCGGCAATGGAGGCGAAAGGCGAGATCCGGCCGTCGGATTCGAGTGTGCGCGCCGAGATCGAGGGACTGAGCTGGCCGGAGACGGTGGCATGGGTGGGCAGGCGGCTCGCCGACGCGTTGGACCACGCCCACCACCATGGCGTGCTGCATCACGACATCAAACCGGCGAACGTGCTGTTCACCGCCGAGGGCATTCCGAAGCTGGCCGATTTCGCGCTGCGCGAAGCAGGTCCGCGACCTGCTGCCGCGGATTCGACCGAGCGCACCGATCATTCGCTGCCCTACCGCTCGCCGGAACAGCTGGCCAAGCTCCTCGACCCGGCCGCGCCCGCACCCGGCGCCCGCAGCGATATCTATTCGCTCGGCGTGCTGCTGTGGGAAATGCTCACCGGCACAACTCCCTTCGAGGATGCGCCGGGTCCGACGGCCGCCGACATCTACTCGACGATGCTCGCTGAGCGTCGTGCGGGAGTCAGCGCGGACGCGCTCGCGCGCCTGCCCGCGGACACCCCGGCCGCCCTGCGCCGGGTCCTGCTCGAATGTCTGCATGCCGACCCGAAACGGCGCTGGCGCAACGGCAGTGAGCTGGCCGGACAGCTCGACCTATGCCTCGACGCCCACGCGCGTGAGCTGGTCGACCCGTCGCCGACCAGCCTGGCCTATCGGTCGCGCGGCTGGCTGGTTCCGTGGGCAGCGGTGTGCATCGGCGTGCCGAACGTGCTTGCCAGCGTGTACAACATCCGGCTCAACCAGTCCCTCATCATCGATCGCATGTCGGCGGTGGACCAGCAGAAATTCGAAACCATCGGCCTGGTCCACAATCTGATCTTCTTTCCCATCGGCGCCATGCTGCTGATCTACCTGACCCGGCGCGTACTGACCGTCGAATACCGGTTGGCGCGCGGGCGCGAATACTCTGCGCGCACGCTGGCCAAGGCGCGCCGCGACACCCTGCTGATGGGCGACTGGGCCGTGTTGGTGCCGTTCGCCGTCTGGATGATCGCCGGGATCGTCGGGCCGACCTGGCTTGCCCTGTCCGGAATCGAGCTGCCGCCCAAGACATTTCTGCATTTCTTCACCGCGCAGGTGGTGTGTGCCGTCATCGTGCTCGCCTACCCGTTCTTCCCGGCCGCCCTGTTCGCCGTCCGCTCGGTCTATCCACGGTTGCTTGCGCGCGGCGGCATCGGGCCCGGCGACGAACGACAGCTGCGAAACCTGGCCAGGCGCGCCAACTTCTATCTCGGGGCGGCCGCGTCGGTGCCGCTGCTCGGCGTGGCGAGCGCGACCTTCGTCGACGCCAACGATCTCGGGTTGGTGATCGTTCCGGTGCGCGCGCTCAGCGTGGGTGGCATTCTGGCATTCGTGGTTACCTACCGGATGTTTCGTTTGCTGGAGGCCGACCTGCTCGCGCTCGCCCGCACCATTCCGCAGCGCACGCGATGACCTCGCCGCGGCCGTTCGGGCGACTGGTGAACCTGTCGCATGTGCACGATCCGGCCACCACGCCGCTCTACCCGGACGACCCGGAGTTCCGCACCGACATCGTGGCCACCGTCGCCAACGACGGCTACTACCTGCGCTACATCCAGCAGGGTGAACACACCGGAACCCATTGGGGCGCACCGATACACTTCCATGCCGACGAGCTCGGCGCGGATGAGCTCGACCTGGACGATCTGCTGCTGCCCGCCGTGAAGATCGACGTCCGCGAACCGTGCGCGCGCGACCGCGATTACGCCATCACCGTCGCCGACCTCAAGCGCTGGGAGGGCAGGCACGGCCGCATGCCCGACGGCGCCGCGGTGATCGCCTGGACCGGCTGGGATGCCAACTGGGGCACCCCGGAATTCCTCGGCACCGGCGAATCCGCCGGCCACCAACCGGGATTCGCGGTCGAGACGGTCGAATGGCTGCTGCACACCGGCAGGCTCGGCCACCGTGGCGCGCTCGGCATCGACACCTTCGGCCCCGATCTCGGCATCGACGACACCTATGCGGTGTCCAAGCTGCTCTATCGAGAGCACCGCATCAGCCTGGAATGCCTGGCCAACCTCGCGGCGCTACCGGCGACCGGCGCGTGGATACTCGTCGGCGCTGCGCTCTATCGCGCCGGATCCGGCTCGCCCGCCACCATTTTCGGCATCCTCCCGGACCGCTAGCCGACATCCCGCACCCAGGTCATGGGTGCGGGAACGCGCGAGTCAGGAATAGACCTTCGGGTCGAGGGTGCCGATATACGGCAGGTCGCGGTAGCGCTCCGCGTAGTCGAGGCCGTAGCCGACGACGAATTCGTTCGGAATGTCGAAGCCGACATGGGCGACGTCGACGTGGGTGCGCAGCGCGTCCGGTTTGCGCAACAGCGTCACCACCTCCAGCGAGGCGGGGTTGCGGGTGGAGAGGTTGCGCTTGAGCCAGGACAGGGTGAGCCCCGAGTCGATGATGTCCTCGACGATCAGCACATTGCGGCCGGCAATGTCCTTGTCCAGGTCCTTCATGATGCGAACCACACCGGAAGACGAGGTGGACGATCCGTACGACGAGACGGCCATGAACTCCATCTGGGTCGGGATCGGCAGCGCCTTGGCCAGGTCAGTCATGAAGAAGATTGCGCCTTTGAGCACGCCTACCAGCAGCAGGTCGCCCTCGGGGGCATCGGCGGGATAACGCTTGGCGATGAGCTCGGCCAGCTCCTTGGTTTTGGTGGCGATCTCTTCCTCGGTGATCAGCACCGACGCGATGTCGTCCCCGTACACGTCAGCTGTTCCCTTCCGTGGTTTTCGCTCCCGAACGGCTGATCATTGGTGGGTCGATCAACCGGCGCAGACTGAGCAACATTGGCGACGTTTCCCTGGCCCTGCGTGGTCACGCTTCGCTACCGCTTCGGGCCTGACGCTCATGCCGCAGTGTCAGCCTGCCATGTTCGCGCGCCGCGACCAACCTGCTGTCCGGTTGTCCGCCGCCGACGGCGACTCCGCCCTGGCCACGCCACTCGGTGATCAGCTCGTCGACCGCCCGTAAATGCTTGCCGGTCAGTGCTTTCGCCCCGCCCGTGAGCAGCCAGGATCGGATCGCCCGGCGGCGCAGCGCCTGCGGCGCAGTGGCGAGCGTCTCGATCGAGAGAGTCGCGCCATCACTGGCGGTGTGCAGCAACTCCTCGGCCAACGCGTCGAGCACCGCGCCGTCGTCGCGCAACTGTGCGGCGGTGCGGGCAAGAGCAGGCGCGACCCCGCCGCCGAGCACCTCCTCCAGCAGCGGCAACACCTCGGTGCGCAGCCGAACCCTGGTGAATTCCGGCGCGGTGTTGTGCGGGTCCTCGTGCGGCGCCAACCCCAGATCCACGCACAGCTGACGGGTCTGTGCCCGCCGCACCTCGAGCAGCGGCCTGCCCCACGGCTCGGCCCACTCGGCCATCCCTTGAATGGACCTGCCACCGGAGCCACGCGCCAACCCGAGCAGCACCGTCTCGGCTTGGTCGTCGAGCGTGTGCCCGAGCAATACCGGCAGACCGTCGCGCGCGTCATCCAACGCCGCGTACCTGGCCTGCCGCGCCGCCGCCTCCACTCCCCCGTCCCGTCCCACTTGCACGGCGAGTACCCGCGCCGATCGGCACCCCAACGCCAACGCCGCCGAAGCCGCATCGGCGGCAACCGCATCCGACCCTGCCTGCAATTGATGATCGACCACCAGCGCGTCGACGGTCCCCAGTTCGACCACCGCCGCAGCCGTCAACGCCAACGAATCCGCCCCACCGGACAACGCCACCGCAACCGCACCGGCAGGCGCACACCACTCAGCCCACGACCGAACGGCCTGCCGCACCGCCAACACCGCAGGGGTCTCCGGCAACCGCCGCGCCCCCGCTCGCTCCCCCGGCGCCGACCTCATACCCGCAGCGTACCGACCCTCCCACGACGACCACGGGTGCGAGCCCTCGGGATCCGCACCGGTTCTGTGGATCCGCACCGGTTCTGGGCGTCCCGAGCGGGTGCGAGTGCACAGAACGGGTGCGGAACTTCGGCAGCGGTCAGCCGAGGACGCGGGCGACCCAGCGTTCGGGGGCTTCGATTTCCTCGGGGCGGGGCAGCGTTTCGGCGTCGGTCCAGATGGTGTTGAAGTCGGCCATGCCGACCTGGCCGACCACGGCGTCGACGAAGGCCTTCCCTCGGACGTACTGAGCGACCTTCGCGTCGACACCGAGCAGCGCACGCATGATGCGCTGCACCGGGTTGGTCGGGCGTTTGCGGCGGCGGTCGAAGGCGGCGCGGATCTGCTCGACCGACGGGACGACGGCGGGGCCGACGGCGTCCATGACGTGGTCGGCGTGGCCTTCCAGGAGGGTGCCGAGCATGAGCAGACGGTCGAGGGCCTCGCGTTGCGGCGGAGCCTGGGTGGCGCGCAGCAGGCCGACGACGCCGCGGGCCGATGGATCGTCGGTGGCGGTGCCGCGGCGGCGGTCACGCACTTCCTCGAGGAGTCGCTGCAGCATCTCGTTGAGCGGCTCGTCGCCGACCTCGCCGAGCACCTCGACATTCGCGCGCATGTAGTCGGCCAGCCACGGCGCCGACGAGAACTGCACCCGGTGGGTCACCTCGTGCAAGCAGACCCAGAGCCGGAAGTCGCTCGGCGAGACGCCGAGCGCCCGCTCGACGGCCATGATGTTCGGCGCGACCAGCAGCAGGGTGCCGTCGGGCCCGGTGAACGGGTCGTACTGACCGAGGATCGCGGTGGACAGGAAGGCGAGCATCGCGCCCGCCTGCACGCCCGCCGGCTTGCCTTGCAGCAGTCCGCGCTCGCCGGTCTCGCCCTCGGTGCCGGTCAGCTGAGACATGGAGGCGGCGGCCGCCTCGATCCAGCCGGGCCGGTCGACGATCCGCGCGGCGGGCACCGGCTTGTCGTCGAGGAGCCCGCTGACCTCGCGCACCGGGCCCTCGGCCCGTTCGGAGGCGACGGCCAGCTCGGCGACGACCTGCTCGGCCGCGAAGCGCGAGGTGCGTGGCCCCGACGGGACAAGGGCCGCACCGGTTTTCGCGGCGAGCCGCCAATCGACGGCGCCGGCGAACCCGGAATGACTCGTCGGCTTCTCGACCGCGTCCGCGGTGACATCCGCCACCGCACCGCGTGCCCGCGCAGGCCGACCTGCAGCATCCGGATCTGACACACCCCCGCGATCGGCCCCGTTGGCGCCGGACGCGGTCCCATGATCACCTGGGTCGGAACCTTCTCGCTGCATTGTCAACCACCCGTCACGAGCATCCGCAGTTACGTAGCGTGCCCGCGATAGCGTCCAGCGCGGGCCTGCTCACCTCCGGCGGCCGATCGTTCGACATCAGCGCGAAGGTCAGTACCCGCCCATCGGCGTCGAGCACATACCCGACCAACGCGCTGGACACCGACAGAGTTCCGGTCTTGGCCCGCACCCAGCCTGCGGCATTGCGATTCCCGGTGACGTAACGGCTGGTCAGCGAGCCGGTCGCACCGGCGATCGGCAGGTCGTCCAGCAGCGGAGCCAAAGTGGCGGCGAGCCGGTCGTTTTCGGGGCGTGCCATGGTCCCGACCGGTTGGATCGCGGTCGCGGCGCTCGGCTTGGCCGCGGTCGCCATCACTCGATCGAGCAGCCTGGCCGGGATCCGGTCGTCCACCGAAAGTCCGCTGTTGTCCTGCATGCTCAGGCCGCTGAGGTCGAATCCGGCCTTCTCCAGCGCGGCGCTCACCGCGGCGACCGCGCCGTGGAACGAGGCTTCGTAACCGGTGGCGACCGCGATCTCGCGGCCGATCGCCTCGGCAAGCACGTTGTCGGACCACACCATGGTGTCGCGCAACCGATCTCGCAACGGCGCCGACTGCACGACGGCCACCTGGGCGGCGCCTGGCGCGGCGGCGCCGATCCTGACCCGCGCCGGATCGAGCCCGAGTTCGAAGGCGAGCCGTCGCCCGGCGTCCAGCGCCGGGGTCGGGGTGCGCGGTGAGTATTCGACAAGCGGCTGCAGCCTGCCGCCGTCGATCATCACCGATTCGAGCGGCGCGATCGAGCCGTCACCGATGTCGACCGGGTCCCAGCCCTGCGCCATGGTCGGCCCGGCATAGGTGGAGGTGTCCACCACGATGGTGTCGACGGCCCGGCCGGACTTCTTGATCTGCGCGACCAGATCGGACACCCGAGGTCCGTGCGGGTAGTACCCCTTGCCTTCCGGCTCGGCGGTCAGCGTCGGATCGCCGCCGCCGACGAGCACCAGCTCGTTGGGCGCCGACCCGGCAACCACCTTGGTGCTCACCCGATGCTCCGCGGGCAATGCCAGCAGCGCCGCGGCCGTCAGCAGAATCTTCGCCGTGGACGACGGGATCATCGGCCTGCCCGGATCACCGCTCCACAGCACCGTCGCGCTGTCGGCGTCGGTGACCTGCCCGGCGAACGCGCCGAGATCCGGATTGCCGATGACCGGCGCCAGCGCGGCCGCGACACCGGCCGGGCTCGGCGCAGGCGCGTTCGAGGGCGCCGGACTCACCTGAGGGAACGGCCGCACCGGCGCGGGCGGCGCCGCGATGGTCAACCCACCGTGCCGGAATTCGTCGGTCCACGGCTTCACTGTGAGCAGCACGCCGACCCCGGCCGCGAGCAAAACCGCGAGCGTGGTGCCGAAGCCGATCCAGAGATTGCGGCGCCGCCGGGAGGCCAAGCCACCGATGTTCTTACCAACCACTGACCGCAGCTCTCCTCGACTGATTTCCGCAGCAGCCGCCTGCCGCACCCATGTCCCCGCCGACCACACTATCCTCGTTGCGCAACCGTTCCCCCGAACAACCTGGCGAGTCGGCAGTAGTTACTGCTCATGCCTATAGATGCACCGAAGGAGATGGCGTGGAGTTCGACGTCACCATCGAGATCCCCAAGGGCTCTCGGAACAAGTACGAGGTCGATCACGAGACCGGACGGGTCCGGCTGGACCGGTACCTCTACACGTCCATGGTCTACCCCGCCGACTACGGCTACATCGAGAACACCCTCGGCGAGGACGGTGACCCGCTGGACGCGCTGGTCCTGCTGCCCGAGTCGGTGTTCCCCGGCTGCCTCATCGAGGTGCGCCCGGTCGCGATGTACAAGATGGTCGACGAGGCGGGCGGCGATGACAAGGTGCTGTGCGTGCCTGCCGGTGACAAGCGCTGGGACCACATCCAGGACGTGAAGGATGTGCCGGAGTTCGAGCTTGCCGCGATCAAGCACTTCTTCGAGCGCTACAAGGACCTGGAGCCGGGCAAGTACGTCAAGGGCTCGGAGTGGGTCGGCCGCGCCGAGGCCGAGGCCGAGGTCGAGGCGTCGGTGCAGCGGCTGAAGGACCAGGGCGGCCACTGAGCCGCCGCGAAGCGGGAAGTCCGAGGCTCCGGGCTTCCCGCTTTCTGCTGTCGTCTCCGTTACGAGGGTGCGCCGACGGCGCGGTCACGCCGCTCGTTGCGCTCCGTGATCACCTGGTCCAGGTGTTCGCGCAGCAGCGCGAGGATCGGCCCCTCCAGCTCGCCGTCGAGCCGTTCGTGGCTGTCGTGCGCGTCCCCCATCGGCGCGAAAGCCTCTGCCGCCGAACGGTATACGCAATACGCCTGATGGGTCCGGCCGAGCGCCTGCAGGATGAGCCCGTGCATCACCAGCACCCTGGCCCTGCTCAGCGGCCCGATCGCCCGGTTGAGCATCCGGATGGCGCCGTCGGCGATCGGCTCGGCCTCGTGTAGTTGGCCTGCCATCATGTGCACGTGCGCCAGCCGCGCCAACGCCCAGCCTTCCCGCAGCTCGACGCCGCTGAGCCGAGCCAGCTGCACCGACTCGTTGCACAGCTCGATCGCCTGCTGGTGGTTGCCGAGGAAGCCGCGGGCCGCCCCGAGCTCGTGGGTCGCCATCGCTTCCAGCCCGGCGTTGCCGATCTTCGCGGCCAGCGTCTTGGCCGTGCTCGCATGATGCTGCGCCTGCTCGAATTGGCCTGCGTCCGAGAGTGTTTTGGCCATGTTCACCAGGCTGGCGCACTCGACCGCCGGATCGTCGACGCGACGCGCGAAGCGGATCGCGCGTTCGGCGTGCGCGATCGACGCCGCGGTCTCGGTGCCCATCCTGGTGGACGAGGAGAGCAGCTGCGCCGCGAACGCCACCAACCGCAGGTCGCTCGCCGAGCCGGGCGGCAGCGTCAGCGCGATGCGCTGATGGTCGCGACCCTCACGCAACGTGCCGAGCGAATAGCAGCAGATCGTCCCTAGCGTCACCCGGATCCGGCATTCCACGCCGCGGTTGCCCGCCCGGATCGCTGTGTCGAGCAGCTTCTTCAGCACCCGCGACAGCTCCCGGCAGTGCGGGCCGCCGTCGATCAATTCCGCGGTGGCCCATGCGATATCGGCGGCGCGCTCCAGCGCGGGACCGCCGACCCGTGCCGTCTGCTCGTAGAGCGAGATCAGGTTCGGGCGTTCGGCGTCGAGCCAGTACTGCGCGGCGATGCTGTCCACGAACGAGAGCCCGTGCGCGACGGTCGAGCCGAGGTACTCCGGCAGCGTCGACCCCGGATTGCACACCACGACCAGGTTTTTCATGGTGGCCAGGTAGAAATCGAGCAGCCGCACCAGCGCACCGGACACCGGCTCGGCCGCCTCGGGGCCGAGGTGCAGTTCGCGCGCGAACAGGCGCGGCAGGTCGTGGTAGGTGTAGCGCCCGGACGCGCTGGTCTCCATCAGGTTCAGATCGACGAGGGACTCACACAGTTCCTCCACCAGCACCCGATCCGAGCCGAGAATGGCGGCTGCGGCGTTCAGCGAGATCTCGGCGACCTCCGGCACAGCCAACATCCGAAAGGCCCTGGCCTGTGCACAATCGAGCTGGTCGTAGCTGAGCCGGAAGGCCGCCTCGACCGCGAGGTCGCCGCTGCGCAAGGTGCCGAGCCGCTGCTTCTCGTCGGCAAGTCGCTCGGCCAGGCTGCTGATGCTCCAGTTCGGCCGCGCCGCCAGCCGCGCGCCGACGATCCGGACGGCGAGCGGCAGCCCGCCGCACGCGTCGAGCACGCTGTCCACCGCGGCGGGTTCGGCGGCGACCCGGCGCAGGCCCGCGATCCCGGCGAGCAGGGTGCGCGCCTCCACCCTGGCGAGCACGTCCAGCCGAACGCCGAGAGTGCCTACCATGCATGGCAATTCGGGCATGGACGAGCGGCTGGTGATCAGCACCGCCGAGCCTGGAGTGCCGGGAATCAACGAGGCGACCTGATCGATGTCGCGCGCGTTGTCCAGCACGACGAGCACCCGCTTGCCGTCGAGGAAGCTGCGGAACTGCGCGGAACGCTCGGCGAGCGTCGGCGCGATCTCACCCTCGGGCACACCGAGAGCGCGCAGAAAGTCGCCGAGCGTGTCGGTGGCCGGGGAGCCGGACCGGTCCCCAGGCCCGCGCCCACGGGCCGCCGCGAAGCCGTGCAGGTCGACATGCAGTTGTCCGTCCGGGAACTGGTCCCGGATCAGATGCCCGACGTGCACCGCGAGCGCGCTCTTTCCGATGCCGCCCATGCCACCGATCACGCACACCGGCACCGAGAAACCGTCTGCGCGGGTGAGCCATTCGCTGATCCGGCGGACCATGTCCGCGCGGCCGGTGAAGTCGACGACGTCGGCGGGCAGCTGCGCGACCCTGGCGACCGCGCGCCGCGGCGGACGCACCGCAGGCGCCGCGCTTTCGGTATTCCGATGTGGTGCAGGCAGATCCGCGCGCAATATGCGTTGGTGCAGCTCCGCGAGCTGCTGTCCGGGCTCGATGCCGAGCCGCTCGATCAGCACCTTACGGGTGTCGGCGTACACCGCGAGCGCCTCGGCCTGGCGGCCCGCGTGATAGAGCGCGGTCATCAACAATCCGCGAATCTGTTCGCGCATAGGATGTTCGGCGCACAGCGGGGTCAGCTCGGCGATCACCTCGGTGTAGCGGCCGAGCCGCAGATCGAGTTCGATGCGCTGTTCCAGCAACGTGACTCGCCGCTCGATCAGCTGGGTGCGCTGCCGGTCCGCGTAGGGCCCCGGCAGCCCGGCCAGCGGTGTGCCCGACCACAACCGCAGTGCGGCATCGAGACGTTCGCGGACCAGCTCCACCGCCTGCGGTGGCTCCGCGCCCTGCCGATCCGGGTGCACCTCCAGCAGCATGTCGTCGACCTGCTCGACATCGACCGAGCCGGGAGCAAGGCGCAGCGCATAACCGCCGCCGAACCCGACCAGCACCGTGGCGGGCGCGCCGGACGGGCGATCCGGCTCGAGCGCCCGGCGCAGATGCAGGATGTGGTTGCGTAGCGCGCCGATCGCGCTCGGTGTCGGATGCTCACCCCAGACACCGTCGATGAGTTCGGGTACCGTCGCTGATCGTCCGCTCCGTAGTAGCAACGCCGCCAACAAGGCTCGGCGCTGCTTGGACCCGAGATCGAGCTCCAGTTCGTCTCGCCAGGCACGAACCTCGCCCAGTACCGCGAACTTAAGCATGTGGAGCCCTCTCTCACCTTCGACCGTTCTAGTAAAGAACGTAGACAATCGTCCGGCCGCGTCGAGGACCTCGCCGACCGACGTCACCGATGAGCCACTGATGACCTGACGTCATCGATACGGACATTTGACCAATCACTTTGTGAGATTTTGGTGATCTCGGACTGATTCGCCCTCAGTATCGGACATGTATGTGGCGGCATCTGACGCTATGAGTTCTTCTGATTGTTCTTGAAATAGACAGCAGATGTACATGTTTCATTCATCATCCGTTTCCGCTCAGCCCCGAACACAGTCGCGGTGCCCGACGACCTGCCGTTCTGCCGCGGGCCACAGAGATGTCTTTGGTGGTGCTAGCGCCACCACACGCCACCAGCTGGCGGTAGTCGACATTCGGGTGTTTGCGACATGGGCGCGGGCGAACCGAATTCCTAGGCTCGAGTTGTCGCCGAAGCGTGCATGGCTTGCGGCTCGAACTGGAGGAAATCACTGCTCATGAACCAATTTCGGCGCTACTCCGGAAAGGCGACGCTCTCGGCTGTCGTCGTTGGCGCGATGTTAGCTGCGGCCGCGTGCGGCGGGGCGAGCTCGACCGCGCCTGCCGACACCGGGAAGACGCCGCCCGCAGCGCTCGCCGCCGCGATGGACAAGGTGGTGCAGAGCGGCATCCCTGGCATCCAGGTGGTCATCGACGGGCCAGGCGGCCATCGCGTCTACACCGCGGGCACGGGCGATCTGTCCACCGGCGCACCGATGCCTGCGGACGGTCGGGTCCGAATCGGCAGCAACACAAAGTCTTTCGTGGCGGTGGTGGTGTTGCAGCTGGTGGCGGAGGGCAAGGTCGAGCTGGACGCGCCGATCGAGCGCTACCTGCCCGGCGTGGTCACCGGCAACGGCAGCGACGGCAACCGGGTCACCGTGCGCCAACTCCTGCAGCACACCAGCGGCCTGCCGGACTACCTCGGCGGCGGCCCCAACCAGGAAAACAAGCCGGGGCAACTGACACTGGACAACGAAGCCCAGTTCTGGCAGCAGTTCGAGGCGGCGGACCTGGTGCGCACGGTGCTTGCGGCACAGCCGCCGATCTTCGAGCCCGGCGCGAAGATGGTCTACACCAACACCAACTACCTGCTGCTCGGCATGCTGGTCGATCGGGTGGCCGGACGACCGGTCGCCGAGGAGATCAGCCGCCGGATCCTCGAACCACTCGGCCTGCGCGACACCTACTTTCCGCCCGCCGGCGAAACGGTGATCCGCGGCCCGCACGCCCGCGGGTACGAGATCGTCAACGGTAAGCAGCTCGATCTCACCGACTACAACCCGTCCTGGGCCGGCGCCGCTGGCGCGATGGTAGCGACCCCCGCCGACCTGAACCGGTTCTTCACCGCGCTGCTTGCCGGAAAGCTGCTTGCGCCAGCGCAATTGGCAGAGATGCAGCGGACAACATCCTTCGACCGGATGCCGAGCGCCACGTACGGGCTCGGGCTGGTCCACCTGCCTGCGTCCTGCGGCAAGGAGGTGTGGGGGCACGGCGGCAGCATCCCCGGCTTCGGCACCAGGAACGGTGTGGCAGCCGACGGCACCGCGGTGACCGTGACCGTGAACCGGCTCGGGGACGACGAGAAGACCAGCGAGATCGTCGCCGCCGCAGTCGATGCCGCTTTCTGCGGCGCGTGACACCCCCCAAGCAGTCCGTCCGCCGCACCGATTCCGGTGCGGCAGAGCGAAATCGGAGACCAGACAGTGAAACGCACCCGAGGACTGACGGCCGCCGCGAGCATCGTCACCGCCCTCGCCGCCTGCGCAGGGCTGATCGGCTGCGCCGGACCCACCGCCGAAGCCGACGCGGCGCCGTCCGCGCTCGACCGCTTCACCGGCCAGACCTTGCAGTGGAAGGCATGCGACAACCCGAAACTCGACAAGGCAGGCGCGCAGTGCGCCGACGTCACCGTGCCACTGAATTACGCTGAGCCACAGGGCGCCACCCTCACCGTGGCGATTTCCCGGCTGGCCGCCACCGACCCGGCGCAGCGGCGGGGCGTGATGCTGTCCAACCCCGGCGGCCCAGGCGGCCCCGGTCTCGACCTGACGGTCGATATCGGCGCCGCGATGACGCCTGACGTGCGTGCCCGCTACGACCTGATCGGCATGGACCCGCGCGGCGTCGGGCGCTCGTCGATGATCAAGTGCCACTGGCCCCGCGGCTTCGGACTGCAGTCGGCAGGCATCGATGCCGCCGGCTTCGCGGAATCCGTGGCGATGCAGAGCGAGCTGGCAATGCGTTGCGCGACAACGGAAGCGGCCAGACTGCCCTACATCACCACCCGCAACACCGCGCGCGACATGGATCTCATCCGCACCCTGCTCGGCGCCGACAAGGTCAGCTACTTCGGCACCTCGTACGGCACCTATCTCGGCGCGGTGTACACCCAGATGTTCCCCGACCGCGCCGATCGGATCGTGTTGGACAGCTCGGTGGATCCGGACCAGTACGGGACGGTCGGCATGATGCGGGCGATGGGCCCGGCCAACGAGGCTGCGCTCGATCTGTGGGCGGATTGGGCGGCGGCCAACGACGGCACCTACCGCCTCGGCACCACCCGCGCCCAGGTCAGGGCCACCGTGGTGGAGTTGATCCGCCACGCCGCCGAAAAGCCGATCAGGTTCGGCGAATTCGAGATCGACGATCACTGGTTGCCGTTGGTGCTGTTCGTCGGGTTGGACGACCCGCGGCAGTACGAGATGGTGTCCGACCAGGTGCGCATGCTCGCCGATGCCGCCGACGGCAAGGCCGTTCGGCCCGACGAGAAGTTGACCGGCATCCTCACGCATGCGCTGAAGGCGGAACCGGACGAGAGCTCGTCGCAGATGGCCATCCTGTGCGGCGACGTGGCAGCGCCGCGCGATCCCCAGTTCTATTGGCGCAATATCGAGGCCGCGCGTGCCACCCAACCGGTGTTCGGTGCGTTCGCCAACAACATCACGCCGTGTGCGTTCTGGGCGCCGCCCGCCGAACCGGCCACGGTGGTGCGCAATTCGGTGCCGACCCTGATCGTGCAGTCCACCGGTGACACCAGGACCACGTACGACGGTGCGGTCGCCATGCACAAGGACCTGAGTGCGTCGCGGATGGTCACCTTGCAAGATGTGCCGATTCACTGGATCTTCGGCCGCTACCCGAACGCCTGCGTGTACTCGGCGGTGAACACCTACTTCCGTGATGGCACGCTGCCCGAGTCCGACGTCACCTGCCGCGCGGACTAATCCACTGGGCCCCAGCGGATTCCGATAATCATGCGACTTGGCCGACCGAGCAACGACTGATCGAATATCGAGACTGCCCGGACCCCAACGGGTCCGGGCAGCTCACACCTTCAAATAGGTCAGCACCGCAAGCACCCTGCGATGCCCGACGTCCTCCGTGGAGAGCCCGAGCTTCGCGAAAATGCTCCGAATGTGTTTGTGCACAGCGCCTTCGCTGACCACCAGCCGCTCGGCGATGGTGCCGTTGTTGTGCCCCTCCGCCATCAGCGCCAACACTTCTCGCTCGCGGGCAGTCAACGCCGCCATCGGATCGTCGGCCCTGCGGCGCACCAGCAGCTGCGAGATCACCTCGGGATCCATCGCGGTGCCGCCCTCGGCGACCCGGCGCAGCGAATCGAGAAAACGGTCAACCTTGCCGACCCGTTCCTTCAGCAGATACCCCACGCCGCCAGCGCCGTCGCCGAGCAGTTCGGCGGCGTAGCTGTCCTCCACCCAGGACGACAGCACGAGTACCGGCAGACCCGGGTGGATCTCACGAGCGCGCACCGCGGCTCGCAGGCCGTCATCGGTGAAGGTCGGCGGCAGCCGGATATCGACGACCACCGCGTCCGGTCGATCGGCTGCGACCGCGGTCAGGAAGTCGTCGGCGTTGTCGACGGCGGCGACCACGTCGATGCCTGCCGTGCTCAGCAACAGGACCAGGCCCTCGCGCAGCAGGGCGTCGTCCTCGGCGATCATGACCCGCACGGCAACTCCACCCGCAACACAGTAGGGCCACCGGGCGGGCTCGTCAGCACCATCCGGCCGTCCAGCGCCTCGGCCCGGCGGCGGATGCCTGCCAGGCCACCGCCGTAGGTCTCCACCGCGCCGCCGGCGCCGTCGTCGCTGATCTCGATGGTCAGCAGTTCGGGCGCCCCGCCGAGCACCAGGGAAATGCCCTCGGCGCCTGAGTGTTTGGTGGCATTGGTGAGCGCCTCGGTGATCACGAAGTAGGCCGCCGCCTCCACCGCGGCCGGCCGCCTGCCCACCCCGGTGAGATCGAGCACACACGGGATCGGGCTGCGCGCGGCAATGGCCGAGATCGCACCTTCCAAGCCGCGGTCGGAAAGCACCGGCGGATAGACGTTGCGCACCACGTCGCGCAGTTCGGCCAGCGCGGCCGTCGCGGTGTCCTGCGCCTTGCGGACCAGCCCGTCGGCCGCCGCCGGATCACGTTCGCGCAGTTGGTCGGCCAGTCCGAGCTGCATGATCACCGCCGCGATCCTGGCCTGCGCACCGTCGTGCAGATCCCGCTCGATGCGGCGCAGCTCGGCGCCGTGCGCGTCGAGCGCCGCC